>AXWR01000009.1 GCA_000482765.1 Meiothermus taiwanensis DSM 14542 | reverse complement strand
ACCTCGATGTCGGCTCGTCACATCCTGGGGCTGAAGAAGGTCCCAAGGGTTGGGCTGTTCGCCCATTAAAGTGGCACGCGAGCTGGGTTCAGAACGTCGTGAGACAGTTCGGTCTCTATCCGTCACGAGCGCAAGAAGGTTGAGGGGGGCTGCTCCTAGTACGAGAGGACCGGAGTGGACGTACCGCTGGTTTTCCTGCTGTTCTTCCAAGGGCATAAGCAGGGTAGCCAAGTACGGGAGAGATAACCGCTGAAAGCATCTAAGCGGGAAACTTGCCCCAAGATGAGCCTTCTCACGGAGTCAATCCGGTAAGGACCCCGGTAGAATACCGGGTGGATCGGCGGGAGGTGTACGCGCAGCGATGCGTTGAGCCGACCCGTGCGAATCGTCCGAGGTCTTGACCTTTATGCACTGATCTGGATACCCCTTCCCTCCTCTACCCCTTTTTCAATCCAACTTTGAAAAGTAAAACATTGGAAACCTCTGTGCTCATAGCGGCATGGTACCACCCGTTCCCATTCCGAACACGGAAGTGAAACGTGCCTGCGCCGATGGTACTTGGCTCGAAGGGGCCTGGGAGAGTAGGGCAGCGCAGAGGTTTTTTTCTTTGCGGGAATAGCTCAGTTGGTAGAGCACAACCTTGCCAAGGTTGGGGTCG
The DNA here is from genome assembly GCA_000482765.1 of Meiothermus taiwanensis DSM 14542. Lineage (GTDB taxonomy): Bacteria > Deinococcota > Deinococci > Deinococcales > Thermaceae > Meiothermus > Meiothermus taiwanensis. The sequence goes on along the minus strand of AXWR01000009.1, from coordinate 94,516 downwards.
CGGGTTCGAGTCCCGTTTCCCGCTCCACCTGTAAAACCCCCTCACTCATGTGAGGGGGGTGTTTTATTTATCATCATCCACTCCACCAGGTGTTTACCCGTATTCAAGGTTTGCAGGGCCAAAAGATGGGCTACCAGCTCCTGATCCAGGTCGGGCTCCCAGCGAAGGCTTTCCACTGCGCTGAGGGTCATACTGACCATTAGGTCGGCCATGAAGCCGGCCTGGGGGCGTCCGCCTTTGGGCCAATTAAGCGGCTCAACAAACCGTGTGAGATAGTTAACAAGGTCGTTGCGTAAACCTTGCTGCACACGAGACAGCGCCCGGCCCAGGGGTGAGGGATCGCGGAAGTAGCGGATCAGCAGTTCCACAAACACCCACTGCTGCTGCAGTTCGGTGAGCAGCCTATGGTACTGCGCCTTTACCAGGTGGTAATCACCAGCGCCCTGGGAACCCAGCACCTCTAAGCCCTCGGCCAGACTGGCCCATATCTTCTCTCCTATTCGCTCAGCTGCCACCGAGATGCAAGCCTCGAGGCTATCGAAGTGAGCATAAAAGCCCGACTGCACAATACCCACCTCACGGGCCAACCGGGCCGTAGAGAGCGCGTCCAGACCTTCCTGGCTCAAAATACGCACCGTGGCCTCGATCAGCTTTTCGCGGGTGGCCTCGCCATGAGGGCGTTTTTGGCGTTTTTTACGTGGCACCGTCATACAACGGTTCAATCTTAATATACGTTTAACGTAATACTGAACCGGTTGGCGGCCAATAAATGATTGAGCTATCATTTTGTTGATGTGGTGATTGGTTACCACTCGAGGAGCTACCGTATGCACAAAGCATTGCTCAGACCTTTGCTGCTGTTAAGCCTACTGGCCGTGCTTACCGCTTGCGGCGACCAGCCCACCCGCGAACCCCTCAGCCGAGAAGACGCCCAGGAGCTCAAAAGCAATATCCTAGAAGCCAATAAGTACTTGGTAGCCGCCCTTGGCAATCCCACCAACATAGTAACCACCAGCACAGTTGGGGGCCAGGTCTTCCCTGCTCCTGTGGCCAGTCTGATTCTAGCCTCGGGGCTCGATGCGCAAAGCATCAGCTGCAACGCCAGCACCTCTCCTTCCAATCCACAGGATCTAGATGGCGATGGCATCCCCTTACAGGCTACTTTTTCGGTGGATTGCAGGGTCGAAAGCACTTATTTGAAGGGAAAAATAACGCTACGGGACCAGGACGACAACAACCGCAAAAGTGGCTACGCCCTAGATACCGACCAGTACGAGCTGAGCTTCAATACCGGTACGGCCAACCAGTCGGGCCTCAAGCTCGATCTAGACGTTGATCTCAACTGGAGAAACCCAAACTACGATATTCGCTACAACTTCTACTTTGAAGCCTACAAACCAGGCAAGCGCTACAGCCAGCGCTACAACTACACCGCTGAATACGTGCCCGACGATCCAGAGCGTCCTTTTGTGGGTGGTACCTTCAACTACCGCGGGGCGCTCGAGTACCGCACCCCCAGCCGCTACTACCTGCTCCAGGGCCTCGCCACCAACCTGAGGTACCTTCGGAGCTGCACCTCCACCTTTGTGGGTGGCAGCTTTAGCCTGACCGATAGCCAGGGCAACCGCCTGGATGTGGTATATAACGGCTGTGGCAACGTAACCGTCACCTATAACGGCGAGGCTTTATAGTCATAAGCACACCACACCCCGCCGTGCTGGCGGGGTGTTTTTTGTTTACAATCCTGTGCAATGTACGGACTCGAGGCCACCTACCGCATCAAATCCACCAAAGCACAGATCGAAGCCAGGGCCCAGGCCCTGGCCATCGAACAAAGCATCGAGATGCCCCCCAGCGCCGTGCGCCAGCCCGAGCTGCTGCAAAAGGTGCTGGCCCGGGTGGCTGCCATCCAGGAGGCCGGGGCGGGGTATTTCCAGGTTGTGCTGCATTTTGCCGAACAAACCACGGCGTTTGAGACAACCGGCCTGCTCAACGTGCTTTTTGGCAACTGTGCTTTGCAGGAAGATATCGAGCTGCTAGACCTAAAACTGCCGCCCGGCCTGCTCTCGGTGTTTGCGGGGCCGCGCTTTGGCATCGCCGGGCTGCGTCGGCTGGCCCAGGTAGAAGGCCGCCCCCTGACCTGCACCGCCCTCAAGCCCCAGGGCCTCTCCCCTGCCCAGCTCGCCGAACTGGCCTATACCTTTGCCCTGGGGGGCATTGACATCGTCAAGGACGACCACGGCCTCACCAACCAGCCCACCGCGCCTTTTGCCGAGCGGGTGCGGGTCATTCAAGAGGCCATTGCCCGGGCCAACGCCGAGACCGGCGGCCAGACCCTGTACGCCCCCATGCTGACCGGCAGCCCCAAAACCCTGCATCGCCATCTGGACATCGCCCGCCAAGCCGGGGTTAGGGTGATCCTCACCGCCCCCATGCTGCTGGGCCTGGCGACCTTTCAGGAGCTGGTTGACGACCTGGGCCTGGCGGTACTGGCCCACCCGGCTTTTGCTGGACTTCGTATTAGTCCGCCTTTGATGTTTGGCAAGCTCTTTAGGCTCTTAGGCGCCGACGCGGTGATCTTTCCCAACCACGGCGGGCGCTTTGCCTACAGCCCGCAGACCTGCCTGGCGCTGGCCCAGGCCGCTCGAGCCCCCTGGGCCCACATCCGCCCGGCCCTGCCGGTGCCGGCGGGGGGTATGACCGTGGAGCGGGTGGAGGAAATGCTGGAATTATATGGGCCCGACACCATGCTCTTGATTGGCGGTGATCTGCTGGCCGCCAAGGATAATCTGCTGGAGCGCACCCGCCAGTTTGTGCAAAAAGTAGCGGTCGGTGCGGGGAAGGTATAGCCGTTAGAATGAGGCGGTATGGCCTCGAGCAAAACCAAACGAGCCGCGCAGCAATACACCTGGGAGGGTGTGGAGGTGCGGGCCTACAAATCGGAAGGAACAGCCCCCTTCAAGGACGTGACCCGCCAGGTGCTGTTTGACGACCCCCACCTGGCCGCCCAGTGGCGTTACTTCGAGGTAGCACCGGGCGGTCATACCACCCTCGAGCGCCACCGGCACGTACACGCGGTGATGGTCATCCGGGGGCGGGGGGCCTGCCTGGTGGGGAACGAGGTGTTTTCCATTGCGCTGCACGATCTGGTTTATGTGCCACCCCTTACCTGGCACCAGTTCCGTGCCACTGGGGAGGAGCCGCTGGGCTTTTTATGCCTGGTCAACGCCGAGCGCGACCGACCCGAGCTGCCCGGCCCAGAAGATCTGGAGCGGCTCCGCACGAACCCCCAGGTGGCTGCCTTTATTCGGGTGTAGAGCGTTTCGCGCGAATACCCGGTACAGCGTGTTTTGCTGTACTGGGTAAATTGCCATGCCATCATGGGGCAGGCAGTTGTTGGAAACGCAATAGGACTGAACCGGCGCTACGGGCACAGCGTCCAGACGGTGTCTTTGTTGAGCACCAGCGTGCGGCTGAAGCGCAGATGGCCGGGCTGGCCGGGCTGGGTGCCCTCGGCCCGTAGCTCGTAGCGGCCTTCGCGCAGACTGGGAAAGAGCTTTGAGCCTCGCACGGTTCCGATAAACTCTCCGTTGATGTAAAAAAACACCGTCTGGTTGGGGCCGGTGCACTGGTTCTGCACGATCAAATCGAAGCGCCGCACCTCGGTAAGGCTGGGCGCACAGGCCGACAGGGCCAGCAAGGCCACCAGGCAGCAGAATAGAACGCGCATCATCCAGACCGTGATACCTCGAGCCACCCCAAATTGCATGAGGGCTTGCCAATCAGTCACATCCCGTTCCCACCCGGGGCGGGGAGACTAGATCCTTCTCTGCGTAGCCTCCGTATCCACCGACTCGAGCTTGTGGTTGGCCTGGTAGTGCCCGGCCAGCTCGTCGATGTAGGTGTCCTCACAGGGCTTGACCCCCGAGAGGTAGGCCGCGCGGCCCAGGGCGTGGGCGGCCACCGGCGCGGTCAGGACAATAAAGGCCAGGGTCGAAAGCGCGCGGGCCGCCACTGAAAGCTCCTGATAGAACACCGCCACCGCCACCAGAATCAGGCCCACCCCCAGGGTGCCGGCCTTGGAGGTGGCGTGCATACGGTTGTAGAGGTCGGGCATCCGCACCACCCCGATGGCCGCGATGAACAGAAAGAACACCCCAACCAGCACAAGGATATACACCAGCCATTCAAGCATCTCAGTCCCCCTTGTGGCCCCGGTACTCGATGTAGCGGGCCAGCCCCAATGTGGCTAAAAAGGCAAACAGGGCCAGCGCAATGGCCACGTCCAAAAAAGCGGTCTGGCCGCTCACCAGGGCATACAGCGCAGCCAGCGCCACCGATAGTGTGGTGATCAGGTCGAGGCCCACCACCCGGTCGGGCAGGGTCGGCCCTTTCACCAGGCGGTACAGAGCGAAGGGCAGGGTTAGCATCAGGGCCAGCAGCATGACCTCCAGAAAACTCATCGGGTCACCTCCAGGACAGCTTTTTCCAGGCTCTCGCGGGTAGACTCGATCACCTTTTGCGCATCGTCCACAAACATCCCGTGCACATAGAGCACCTTGCGGTCGGAGGAGACGTCCAGGCTCAGGGTGCCCGGGGTGAGGGTGATCAGGTTGGCCAGCAGGGTGATCTCGAGGTCGCTTTTGACTTCCAGCGGGTAGGCGATAATGCCGGGCTGGATGGGCATCCGGGGTGAGAGCACCGCCTGGGCCACCCGCAGGCTCGAGAGCACGATCTCCCACAGCATCAGGAGGACGAAGCGGGGCAGCTTCCAGGCCAGGGTGAAGTAGCGCCTCGAGGGGGCATCGAAGAGCGGGCGGGCCAGGAGCAGGATCAGAAAGCTAATGACAAAGCCCACCAGAAAGTTCTCGAGGGTAAAGGCTTCGGTCACGGCCATCCAGAAGATGGTCAGCACCACGTTGTAGACAAAAGCCCTCATCGGCTCACCCCCAGCACCGCCTGGATGTACCCGGCCGGCTCCAGAAGTTCTCGCGCGGCGGCCTGCGAGAGGCTCAGAAGCGGCTCGGCCCACAGCCCAATCGCCAGGGTCAGAACCGCCAGCAGGCCCACCGGCAGCACCCGCCCACCCAGGCCCCCTGGGGCCGCCCTGGCCCCCTCCGGGGCCTTCTTCCAAAACACCTCGGCGAAGACCAGCCCCATCGAGAGCAGGGTCAGCAGGCCCACCAGCAGGGCCACCGCCACAATCCCGTACTGCCCGGCCTGCAGTCCGGCGGCCACCAGCGTATATTTGGCCCAGAAGCCGGAAAAAGGCGGCAGCCCGGCCAGCGAGAGCCCCGGCAGCAAGAACAAGACCGCCAGCCAGGGATAAGGCCCGTACAGCCCGCCCATCCGCACCAGCACCGTGGTGCCCTGCAAGCGCTGCAAGAGGCCCGCTAACAAAAAGAGCGCGGCAATCACAATCATGTGGTTGAGCGCATAAAACACCGAGCCGGCCAGGGCCAGCGGGGTCAGAATACCCAGGCCCATCAGCATGTAGCCGATGTGGCTCACCAGCTGGAACGACAAAAGCCGCCTTAGCTCCCCCTGGGCCAGCGCCATCAGCGCCCCCAGGAGCAAGGTAAAACCGGCAACCCAGAGGATCAGGCTATGGGTAAACCCGGTGTCGTGGGTAAAGATAAGGGTGAAGACCCGGATCAGGGCGTACACCCCCACCTTGGTCAGAAGCCCGGCAAAAAGGGCCGAGATCATGGCGGGTGGGGCCGGATAGGAGGCCGGTAGCCAGAAGAAAAAGGGGAAAACCGCGGCTTTCAGCCCAAAGGCCACCAAAAACAGCATGGACAAAGCCGTGAGCAGCCCCGGATGAACCCTTTCCACCCGGAGGGCCAGGTCGGCCATGTTCAGGGCCCCGGTCGCCCCGTACAGCAGGCCCACCGCCACCAGGAAGAGGATCGAGGACAGAAGCGAGACCGCGAAGTACTTGACCCCGCCCGCGAGCTGGGCCTTGCTGCCCCCCAGAATCATCAGCACAAAGGAGGCCAGCAAAAGCACCTCGAACCATACGTAGAGGTTAAATAGGTCGCCGGTCAGGAAGGCCCCGTTCACCCCAAACAATAGCAGATGGCCCAGGGCGTAGTAGCCCAGCCCCTCACGCGCCTGGTCGTTTTCGGCCAGGGCAAAAAGGGCCACCGCCACCGCCACCACCCCGCTGATCAGCACCATCAAAGCCGAGAGGTGGTCGGCCACAAAGGTGATGCCGAAGGGGGCGGGCCAGTTGCCAATCTGTACGGCCTGGATGCCCTGGCGCTGAACCTGGGCCAGCAGGGCCAGGCCCGCAGCCAGCAGGCCCAGGGCCCCCGCCAGGCCCAGCACCCGCTGGGCGGTGCGGCCCGGCAGCACCAGGCACAGGATGCCGGTGGTGAGCGGCACCAGCAAGGGCAGCACCAGGAGCCAGCTCATCGGCGCACCCCCTCTGTGGGCAGCTCGTCCACCGGTGAGGGGGCCGGGGACACATCAGGTGCCTCGAGGATGGTCTCGGCGTTCAGGGTGCCCAGGGCCTGCTGGGCCCGGTAGAACAGCACGATGCCAAAGGCCGCCAGGGCAAAGCCGATCACGATGGCGGTGAGGATCAGGGCCTGGGGCAGGGGGTTGGCGTAGGGCTCCAGCACCGCACCGCTGGGCTGCACCAAGGGCGGGAACTGGCTGCCCAAGCGGCCTGCGGTAAAGATCAGCAGGTTGGCGGCGTTGCCCAGCACCAGAAAACCGATCAGAAACTGTATCAGGTGGGGCCGGAGCATCAGATAAACCCCTACCGCAGCCAGGCCCCCCACCAAAAATGCCAGCAAGATCTCCATCAGGCATCCTCCGAAGGATGGTGTGCAGCCTCCTCGAGCCCAAAAATGGCCGAGAGCAGCGCCCCAAACACGGTCAGGTAGACCCCGATGTCGAAGAGGATCGGGGTGCCCAGCTTCACACCCAGCAGGCTGAACCACTGCCCGGTCATGAGGGGGCGGCCCAGCAGCAAGGCCGGCAAGGCGCTCAGAAGGGCCACCAGCAGACCCCAGCCCACCAGCCGCAAAGGGGGCAGGGGCAGAAGCTTACGGGCGGCCGAAACCCCATGCGCCAGGGCAAACAGCGCATAGGCCCCCACCGCTACCAGGGCCCCGATAAAGCCCCCACCCGGCTCGTTGTGGCCGCGCAGGAGCAAAAAGACCGAGAGCAGAAGCAGAAGGGTGAAGAGGAACCTCGAGGTGGTCTTGAGTATCAGGGTGTTCATGGCTGCTCCTCCCGCCGCCGGCGTTTCAAAAGAGCCCAGACCCCCAGGCCGGCCAGCCCCACCACGGTAATCTCGCCGAAGGTGTCCAGGCCACGGAAATCTACCAGAATCACGTTCACGATGTTGCGCCCAAAGCCTTCGGGCAGGCTTTTCTGGGCAAAAAACTGGCTCAGGTGGGGTTCAAACGGCTGGGCCAGCATCCCCAGCATCAGCAGGGTCACCACCCCCCCCAGGCCCAGGGCCAGCCCCTTGTCCAGCCAGCGCCCACGGGGCACCGGCCCGATGCTTCGGATCTGCAACAGCACCAAAGCGATCAGGATGGCGGTCAGGGTCTCCACCAAAAACTGGGTGATGGAGAGGTCGGGGGCGTTTTGCAGCAAAAAGACCAGGGCCACCCCCGCCCCTACCAGGCCCAGCACCACCACCATGGCCAGGTGCGAGCGCAGCCGCAGCGCCCCGATGGCCCCCAGGAACATCAGGGCTAATAGCAGCACCTGCTCGAGCCTGGGGCTCGAGGCCCCCGCCGGCCAGAAGAGCGCGCCGCCGCGAAAGAGGGCCAGCCCCACCAGGCCCACCAGCCCCGCAAAGATCCAGGCCAGGTAAGCCCGCAGCGAACCGCTCTGCAGCAGGCGCTCGACCCCTGCCGCCAGCCGCATCAGCCCGCGCAGGAGGGCCACATAGGCGTTTTCCGGGCCAGGGATGGGCTCCTGTGCCATCCAGGCCTGCAAGCGGGGGTAGAGGAAGTAAAACCCCACCCCTAAGAGCACCGTCAGGAGGCTCAGCAGCAAGGCCAGATTGAAGCCGGGCCAGAGCTTCAGGTGGTAGGCCACGGTCTTTCCCTTGACCGCGCTGGCGACCGCATCGGCCAGGGGGTTGTAGAGCCCCGGAAACAAGCCCAGCAACAGCCCCAGGCCCGCCAGCACCAAGGGCCCCAGCCACAGGCTGGGTGGCCCCTCGTGCACCTTTTGCGGCGGCTGGCCGCGGAAGAAAGGCACCACCAGCAGCAGCGCCAGCATGGCCCCCACGGCAAAGCCCAGCACCGCCAGCCCCACCACCCAGGCCGGGGCCGCCTGCAGCGCGGCCACATACAGCACTTCCTTGCCGATAAAGCCCAGCACCGGCGGCAGCCCGGCCAGCGAAAGCCCGGCCAGCACCACCGCCACCCCGGTAAGGGGCATCACCCGGAAAAGGCCCCCGAGCTGGGTGATGTCGCGGGTGCCGGCCTCGTGGTCCACCGCGCCCGCGGCCATAAAGAGCCCGCCCTTGTAGAGCGAGTGGGCCAGCAAAAAGGTGGCAAAGCCCATGGCCGCGTAGTAGTCGGTAAGCGGCACCAGCCCGATCAGGAAGACCAGCGCCCCCAGCGCGGCCACCGTGGAGTAGGCCAGCAGGCGCTTGAGGTCGGTGTGGCGGAAGGTGAGGGTGGCCCCGGTGAGCAGGGTGGCCAGCCCGAAGAGCATCAGGGTACTGCTCCAGACCTCGCTGCCGCCCAGGGCCGGCTGCAGCCGGGCCAGCAGGTAGACCCCGGCCTTGACCATGGTGGCCGAGTGCAGGTAGGCCGAGACCGGGGTGGGGGCCTCCATGGCATTGGGCAGCCAGAAGTGGAAGGGGAACTGCGCCGACTTGGTAAAGGCCCCCAAAAGTACCAGGATGAGGGCGGGCAGATAGAGCGGATGCTCGCGCAGGAGCTGGCCCTGCCCCAGCAGCTCGGAGATCTCCAGCGAACCGCCCATGAGGGCCAGAAGAATCAGCCCGGCCAGCAGGGCCAGCCCCCCACCCGCCGTCACCAGCAAAGCCTGGGTGGCGGCCCGGCGCGACCTGAACTCGCTATGGTGGAAGCCGATCAGCAGGTACGAGGTGAGGCTGGTCAGCTCCCACATCACAAACAGGGTCACGATGTTGTCGGCCAGCACCAGCCCCAGCATGGAGGCCATGAAGAGCAGGATGACCAGGTAGAACCGGCCCAGGTCGGGATGGCCCTTCAGGTAACCGCCCGAGTAGATCACAATAAAGGTGCCGATGCCGGTGATGAGCAGGGCGAACAGCAGCGAAAGCCCATCCAGGTAGAAGGAAAAGTTGACCCCCAGGCTGGGCACCCAGGCCAGGCTGTGCCGCAGGGTCTGGCCCCCCACCACCTCCGGCAGCAGGCTGGCAAAGTAGAACGCAAGGCCCAGCGGCAGCAGGGCCAGCACCCAGCCCGCCGCATGGCCCAGCCAGCGGTGGAGCCAGGGTGCGGTAAGAGCTCCCACAAAAGCGACGATGATAGCGACCACCATAGATTGCTCCGGTATAAACCCCCCCACAACATAACAAACGGCAGAGACCTTTGACAGTCTCCACCATAAAACGCCGCCTGCAGGCAGCTTTGGTTTTCCAGGGCGCATTATACCGGGTGGGGCCGGGCTGGCCCACGCCGGTCAAATGCAGCCTGGGCTACACCGGGGCCCGGCCCAGCATCCGGTGGATGGCCCGGCCCAGGCGCTGGAGGCCTTCCTCGATCTGTTCGCGCGAGGCGCTCGAGTACGAAAGCCGCAGGGTGTTCTTGCCGCTGCCATCGGCAAAGAAGGGCTGCCCCGGCACAAAGGCCGTCTTCTCCTCCACAGCCCTTTTGAGAAGCTCGAGGCTATCCAGCCCCGCGGGGGCCGTGAGCCAGAAGAACATCCCCCCTCTGGGCACAATCCAGCCGATGTCCTCGGGCATGTACTGTTGCAGGGCCTCAAGCATCCAGTGGCAGCGGGTCTGGTAGGTCTGGCGGATTCTATCAATCTGCGCCCCGTACCAGGCCCCATCCCGCACCAGTTCGTAAACCAGCATCTGGTTCAGGGTGGGCGAGTGCAGGTCGGCGCCCTGCTTGGCAAAGGTGATTTTTTGAATCAGCGGCCGGGGCCCCACCACCCAGGCCACCCGCAGGCCGGGGGCCAGGGTCTTGGAGGTGGTGCTGAGATAGATCACGTTGCCGCCGCCCAGCGCGTGGTCGAGGGCATACAGGGTGGGCAGGGGCTTCCCGTCGAAGTACAGCTCGGCGTAGGCGTCGTCTTCCAGGATGGGGGTCTGGTACTTGCGGGCCAGTTCGACGAGGGCCCTGCGCCGCTCCAGGCCCATCAGCCGGCCCGAGGGGTTCTGGAAGGTGGGCAGCACGTACATAAACTTGACGGGGCGGGCCTTGAGGGCGGCCTCGAGCGCCCCCAGCTCCAGCCCCTCGTCGTCCATGGAAACCGAGACATACTCGGGCTCGTAGGGGTTGAAAGCGCTCAGCGCCCCCAGGTAGGTGGGGGCCTCCACCAGCACCCTCGAGCCGGGGTCAATCAGAACCTTGCCGATGAGGTCGAGGCCCTGCTGGGAGCCCGAGACAATCTGCACATTCTCGGGGGTGGCCCCGGGCACGCGGCTGGCAATCCACTCCCGCAGGGGTAGGTAGCCCTCGGTGGTGCTGTACTGCAAAGCCTGGGCCCCCTGCTCGCGCAGGATGCGCTGGGTGGCCTCGCCGATGCGATCTATGGGGAACAGGTCGGCCGCCGGCAGCCCCCCGGCAAAGCTGATGAAACCCGGCTGGGTGGTGAGCTTCAGAATCTCGCGGATGGTCGAGGCCTGGATGCGCTGAGTGCGGGCCGCAAAGCGGTCTTCAAAGCTGGCTTCTAGGTTTTCCACCCTTCCAGTCTACCCCGCACATATGACGTTTTGTATAGCTCGTGCCGCAAAGGCGTTAGAAAAGCTCAGCGGTGAAACTCCGGCTCGAAGAGCCGGGCGTACTCGTCCAGGGCAAAGCGGTCGGTCATGCCGGCGATGTAGTCGCAGGCGGCGCGGTGGATGCCCTCGCTCTCGGCGGCTTTTTGCACCTGGGGAGGCAGGAGGCGGGGATCCTGGGTGTAGGCCTCAAAGAGCTTTTCCAGCACAAAGCGCGACTTGCCCACCTGCCGTACCACGTAGTAGTGGTGGTACAGGTTGGCATACAGGAAGTCGCGCAGCTCCTCCAGTTGCCGGGTGAGGGTCTGGGAATAAACCGCCAGGGGGGCCGGGTGCTGGCGAACGGCCTCGAGGCTATCGATCCGGTGCTGCTCGAGCAGGGCATGGGTGGCGGTGATGGTGTCGGTGATGATCAGGCCCAGCAGCTCGCGGATAAAAATTCGGCGGCTCATCTCGTCGAAGCGGTCGGGGTGCATACTCAGTTCCCCCAGCAAGTCCCGCAGAAGCTCGACCTCCCAGAGCTGGCCGGGCACTAAAAGCCCCGAGCGCAGGCCGTCGTCGAGGTCGTGGGCGTTGTAGGCGATCTCGTCGGCAAGGTTCACAATCTGGGCCTCGAGGCTGGGGCGCAGGTGCGGCTCGTAGCCCTCGGCATCGGGCAGGTCGTAGCGGGTCTCGTGCTTGACGATGCCCTCGCGGGTCTCCCAGCACAGATTCAGACCGCGAAAACCGGGGTAGCGCTGCTCGAGGTAGGTCACGATGCGCATGGACTGCTTGTTGTGGTCGAAGCCGCCGTGCCCTTGCATCAGGCCGTCCAGCACCGCCTCGCCGGAGTGTCCAAAGGGCGGATGGCCGAGGTCGTGGGCAAAGGCGATGGTCTCGGTGAGTTCGGGGTTCAGCCCCAGGGCGCGGGCAATGGAGCGGGCCACCTGGGCTACCTCGAGGGTGTGGGTGAGGCGGGTGCGGTAGTAATCCCCCTCGAAGTTCACAAACACCTGGGTCTTGTACTGCAAGCGCCGGAAGGCGGTGGTGTGGTTGACCCGGTCGCGGTCTTTCTGGAAGGGGGTGCGGTAGCGCGACTCGGGCTCGGGGTATTCACGGCCCCGGCTCTGGCCCGACTTAACCGCATAGGGTGCAAGGTTCTGGGCCTCGAGGGCCTCGAGGCGGCTGCGTTCAAACAACATGGGCTCAGTGTACGCTTGCCCCCGTGCCCCTGACAAACCGGCCTGTGCCATACTAGGAGCGATGCGAACCACTGGAGTGTACGCCCTGCTGACCCTCACGGCTTTGCTCTGCGCCTGCGCCCCCAACGCCCTGCGCCCGGCCACCTTCAACCTGACGGTGGATAACAGCCGCTGCCAGGGCACCTACCGCACGGTATACGTCTACCGCAACAACGTAATCCTGGGCCAGGTACAGGGCGAACCCCGCACCTTCCTCTCGCTGCCTGCCAGTAGTGCCGACTTCAAGGCCACACCGGTGCTGGGCAACAGCCCCGCGCTTTTCAAAACCATCCGGCTCGAGAAAGACGAGGTTTGGCGGCTTTGCGAGTAGCGTTTCAGACACCAGTCGCAAAGTCGTCGTTTTGCAGATAGAACAATGAACAACGATCGAATCGAGGCTCTGCTTGAACGGATTGCCCTTGCACTGGAACAAATGGTCGCGCAGGCTAGTCAACAGCGCACCACTAACCTTGCTTACTCCCAGAGTCACAGCGACATAGAAAAGGGTAGCCTGGAACCACCGAGCCGTAACTCCAATGCCCCATCGCTCCCAATCCTGGAGCCTTTCCTTAAGGCTCGAGGAATCCAGATCAAAGTTCGCCCTGCCGAAGATGCAGCTGACCAGGTTATTGATAGTCTGTCGCTGTTCCTCGGGGAACGCTACGACGCCCTTGCAGGTCTTCTTGGCAAGATCAAACGGGCCATGCAGACTGGGGCGCAAATCACCGAAAGCCTGAAAGATCGCCCGCAGCAGGATATCAGTTCCGCTTGCCAATTCTGCACACGGCTTTACGAGGTTGCCTTCCTAGAGCAATATCAATACTTCCGATCGCCCACTTACCTGATTAAGGCAAAGACCACCACCCTGCCAAAAGCCCAGCGCTTTTTCGGTGGACAATGGCTCGAGCGCTTTATTCTGCAGAAAGTCAAAGCTGTTTATGCCCAGGTTAGCTCGGAGGTCAGTGGGAAACTGGCATTCGAGTATCTTATCAATCCCCAGATCATCCTACCCAACGGCGACGACTTCGAACTCGACATCCTGGCCGCCATGGGATCGGCCATCTACTGGATTGAGGCCAAGTCTGGTGACTACCAGCAGCATGTAGCCAAGTATTCGAAGTTTGCACGCCTTCTGGGGCTTGATACCGATCATTGCTTCATGGTGCTGGCAGATGTACCCGATGATCGCTGCGAGGCACTCTCAGCGCTGTTTTCAATGACCGTCTGCACCCTGCGATCATTCGAGGAGAAGCTGCTGACAGTCGCGCGAAGCAACACAGCACAGCAAAGTGCTGCAACAGATGGGTTTTCACCGGTTATCGAGCGCTAAAATTCGCTGTAGAAGCCTTGAAGTACATCGGGTTATGTGTGGTTGAAATCCCGCGCCACAAGTAATCGTTGTAGCTCGATCTAAAACACCTCGAGCCTGCCGGAGATGATCCGACGTTACAGCCTGTTTCCGGTTCAGGAAGGCAGGGTGGTAGCGTAATTTTCAAGTAGAGCTACAGCATGTAGCGAATAGTTAATCAATTACAGAGCCTTGACAAGAAGACTAAAGTGATGGTACAAAGCGTCCGGCGAATACGCCAAACAGAGAGGCTCAGTAATGGCCGAGAGCTATGCGAACCCGAGTTGTTGCCTAAATGGCGTCCTTCGGCAAGAGCATCAGGTTGTGGGCCAGAGCAAAGAAGCGGATCTTCAAGGCAAGTCCCTCCATGGTCACCCTGTGGATCTGCTAGGAGAGTCAGGTGTGGAGCCTGCTTCCTACCGTCTCCACACATCTCCGCATCACGATGGCAGGGTGCTAACACCAGGGCAAATGCTGCCTGGAGGCCTGCTTCCAAATAAGCCCAGGCCTGATCTTGTGTCGTCCGCCAGGAGGTGGATCCTCGAGCTGTGGAAGTGAACCTATTGGCTGGCCAGGGCGTAACGCTGAACCCGGGTAAGGTTCTTTCAGAGGCTAGAGAGAAGGACAGAAGTGTAACAGCTTGGGTAAGCCCAGTTCGTTTGGGGAGGTTTTCTTGTGAGAGATCTGTTTTTCCCCCTTCTGATGGGGTTGGTCTTGCTACTTGCGGCGTGCTCGGGCCCGAGGAATGACCTTTCCTCTGACTTTACCCTGAGCTTGGATTCCACCACCCCCACCCTGGTGGCGCAGCAGGGAGGTAGCAAAACCCTCCAGCTCACCATTACCCCGAAAAACGGCTTCACAGGGGAGGTTGGCCTCTCCCTGGAGGGTGCCCCAGAGGGTATCAGCCTTTCCCCTACCAGCGTGCGGGTGACGGGGACGGTTCCGGTAACCCAAACCCTGACCATCGCTGTGGGTAGTTCGGTCGAAGCGAGGAACTACCCCATCACGCTCAAGGGGACTGCAGGTTCCATCATCAAGTCGGTGAACTTTACGCTAGAAGTGCTTCCTACGGGATCTCATAACCTGAGCGGGATAATTCTGAGCGAGGGGGCCGGGGCTCCGGTGCAAGGGGCCACCCTACGCCTTTACTTCCAGGGTACCCTGATACACACTGCTACCTCAAATGCAGAAGGTCGCTTTGCCCTGGATCGGCTTCCTGAGGGGGTCTACCGCCTCGAGGTTCAAAAGCCCGGTATGGCGGGGAGTGTGTTGGAGGGCATCCGCGTACCGGACATGCCCAGCGTCACCGTGATCCAAAGGCCAGCCTTTGACCAGAGCGCCACTACCACACCTCCTACGCTGATAATCACCCAAAACGGCACTGCTTCCCTGGAGGGCCAGACCTTCACCGATACTATTCCCTTCCGGGTGCAGGTGGACACCTCCAAGGACTACGTGAAGCCCATGCGCTTTATATATGTGGCTCTGGGCCGCACCCCAGGTTCAGCCTTCCTGAGTCAAACAACCACTTCCAGCCGGAGATTATTTGCCAACACAGAGGATACCGGTAACCAGACCCTTACCGGCTCCCAAGTGGCGGGCTTGGGAGACACCGATGGGGAGAGGGTTTACCTGGAGGTCGTGGCCTACGACTTCAATAACAACCGTAGCCACTACATCCTCCCCGTGACCTTTTTGAACACCGCTTCTACCCAGAACAACACGGTAAGCGCCCCCACCCAGGTGGCAGCTACAGCCATCACCCTGACCCAGGCCGTGGGCTTCTACGACATCAAGACCCCCTTCACCCTCACCGTGCCCCTGGGCAAGGGCCGGGTGGGGGATATGCCCCTGGCCGCCCCTGAGGGGAGCAACCTCTATGTGGAGGTGCGCTGGTGCTACACGGCTACCGCTGTCCCCTTTGCCTTTGACATAGAACGCTCCACAGACGGCCAGAATTGGGTTCGGGTGGGCACGGTGGGCGGGAATCGAAGCGCTAGCTGTCCGACCAGCACCTTTGACCGCCCCTTCTTCTTCAGGGATGCTTCTCCAGACCTTACCCCCGGCCAGACCTACTTCTACCGGGTGGTGGCCCGGGGAGCCAACCGGGCGGAGAGCGCCTCAAGCTCCACCACACCCCTGCCGTCTTTCTCCGCCCCCCTCCAGGCCCCTGCGGATGAGATCAAGAACGTTTCCAAGAAGCCGGACTTTGTCATTGGACATCCACAGTTGAGCCTCGGGGCGGACGGAGCAGCCTACAATATCGTCCTTTGGGACACTCTTACGGGGGATAATGTGGCCTGGCAGACCCTGGGCGGCGGGTTGATCTTCGTAGAGCTTGGCACCGGCAATGAAGGGAATGGAATCCCCCAGGGCGAGTCGCTGGTGTACGGTTTTCCGGGAAACAACCTGGTTGTTTACACCGACACCGCGGGGCTTCTGGATCCCAGCCGCCCCAACCGCGTGCCCGTAAACGTGACCCAGGGGAACGTGACCCTACCCTACAACTTTGATGGCTATGCTAGCCTAGCAGAACTTCAAGCCCTTAGAACCTACGCCTGGCAGCTCTATGTAAGCTACGCCTACAAGTACAACCTTTCCGAAAATCGAATTGCTGCGTACAGCGTCCAGACCTGGCCCAGCTCCACCTCTTTCATTCGCTTGAGCCGTCCTGGAACCCAGGTCTTTGAGTTCACCACGGGAGAGTGAGACGATGAGGAAGTTGAATCTTCGCCCTAACGGGTGGACTTGGCTCCTAACCCTCAGCCTGTCAGTTCTTCTTGGGGCCTGCACCCAGCCTGCCGTTCAGGCCCCACAGGGGCCGGCCCAGCCGCCTGAGCTTGCTTCCCGCGAGAACGTGACCTACGTTCAGGGCCAGGTGGTGGTGGCCTATCAGGGGGAGGAAGCCCTTCAAGAAGCCATTCGCAGGCTGGGGGCCAAGGAGATGGCCCGGATCCCTGAGCTCAAGGCAGCCCTGCTCCAGGTACCTGGGGATGCCCTGAAGGCCAGCCAGGCTCTCAAGGGGCTTCCTGGCCTCCGCTATGCTGAGCCCAACTTCGCGATGGTTCAGGCTCCTAAAGATGACCCAGTAGAACGGCTTGGCGGGGGTTTGGCGTCCTTAGGCAACCCTGCCGATCAGATTTTTGATGAGCTTCCGCAGTATGCCCTTGACCCCCGGCACCTAGACGCCAAGGGGGCCTGGGATCGGGGGTTCATGGGGGAGGGAGTGACCGTGGCCATCATCGATGATCCCGCAGACGTCACCCACCCCGATCTGGCAGCCAACTGGGCAGGGAAGGCCTACAACCCGGTAACCGGCACCACCTACACCTCAGCCCAGGATTGGCTGAACTTTATCCAGGGCTTGGGAGCACCGAGCAACATCTCCCACGGCACTTTCGTGGCTTCCACTGTGAGTGCGCCCAGGGACGGCCGGGGGATTGCTGGCCTGGCCCCCAAGACTGCGTTCCTACCGGTGGCGATTTTCCAGCCAAACTATGTGGGCGACTTTTATGTGGCCCGGGGTGTGGTCTGGGCGGTCAATCAAGGGGCCCAGGTACTCAATAACTCCTGGGGCGGTCTGGGGTACGGCAACCTGGTTAAGGAGGCCTTTGATTATGCCCTGGCCAACGGCGTGGTGGTGGTGGCCAGCGCCGGGAACTCCTACAAGGACGAGATACGCACCCCCGCCGGCTACCCTGGCATCATCGCCTCCGCGGCCGCAGACGGCAACCGCAACAAGACGGACTTCTCCACCTATGGCCGCCACATCTCCAGCGCCGCCCCTGGCCTGGACGTCCTTCTAGCCAACCCCACCTGGCTTGGGGGTGGGTACGGCCTGATCTCCGGCACCTCCTTTTCTGGCCCCTACACCGCCGCCGCCGCAGCCCTGGTTAAGTCCGCCTGTCCCGCAGCCACCCCTTACCAGGTTCGCCGGGCTCTGGAAACCACCACCTGGGAGAGAAGTTTCACCCGTGAGAAGGGCTGGGGCCACCTGAACGCCCGGAAGCTGGCCGATCTCCTAGCCCAGGGGTGTAGCGCCCTGCCCCAAAAGGGCTCGGTGGTGCAGGTGAAGGTAGAGTACCAGAATGAGCGGGGCACCTTCCCGGGGCTCTTTGCGGACGTCATCCTCCGGGGCCAGGGCCTCCGCCCTGGGGATCCCACCGATTCCACCCCTATGTACTGGGCCCGGACGGACGCCAGCGGGGAGGCCTGGTTCTACGAAATCACCCCTGGTACCTACGAGATATACGTGGCGGGGGCCGACCTGGCCCTGACCGGTGGGCGGCCTGAGGAGCGGGGGACCTTTGTGGGAACCCTGGTGGCTAGCCCTGGTTCCAGCGCAGGGCAGCCGGACTACAAGCTGGTGCGACTCCTGGCCACGGAAGTGAACCTCAACCCCACGGATCCCTATGAGCCCAACGACGTCTTGGCGCAGGCTAAACCCATCACCTACGGTCAGACCACCCAGGTGGCCTACATCTTCGGCCAGCCCCAGGATCGCGATTTCTTCACCTTCACGGGGAGTGCAGGCGAC
Organism: Meiothermus taiwanensis DSM 14542; assembly: GCA_000482765.1. GTDB lineage: Bacteria > Deinococcota > Deinococci > Deinococcales > Thermaceae > Meiothermus > Meiothermus taiwanensis. The sequence continues at coordinate 76,496 of AXWR01000009.1, read as the reverse complement.
CAAATTCGGGCCCGGGTGCACGCCCGCTCAAGCCTGGGGGGCACTTTGGACTCTTACCTCTATCTTCTGGACGGAAGCGGCACCGTGCTAGCCGAGAACGATGACATGGTGAGCGGGCAGATCACGGACTCCGAGATCGTCTACACTCTGCCCGCCAATGGAACGTACTATCTGGTAGTAACCAGCTACACCATTGCCCAAGGCGGGCAGGACAACAGCCCCTTCAACAAGTACCGCCTCGAGCTTCAAAGAGTCTCGCCCTAGCTTCTAAACCTGGACAGCCCCGGAGGTGCCCTCCGGGGCTCTTGTCTGGTAGTACTAAACAAGTAATACCAAACCACCCTAGTTGGTTTCTTTTACAATGCACCCATGCCAAGGCCAAGACTCGCCCTCGAACCCCACCACACCCTGCAGGAACTGGAACAGGCCTACCGCACCTGCTAAGACGCCAAGCAGAAGACCCGCATCCAGGCCATCTGGCTCATAGCCCAGGGCCGCAAGGCCCAGGAGGCCGCCGAGGCCACAAGCTTCAGCGGGGCCTGGGTGCGTGAGCTGATTCACCGCTACAACCAACAGGGCCTAGCCGGACTGGAGGATGGACACAAAACCAACCCCGGCGGCCAGAAACCCCTCCTGACCCAAGAAGAACAACAGGCCCTCTGGCAAGCCTTGCAAAACCCACCCTCAGACGGTGGCGTATGGACCGCCCCCAAGGTGGCGGCCTGGATTCAGGCAAATACCGGCAAGACCCTGTGCGACTACTCCGCTCTGCGCTACCTCTACCGCCTGGGCTTCACCCTGCAAAGACCAAGGCCCCGGCACCAGAAGGCAGCCGATCCAGAAGAACAGGCCGCCTTCAAAAAAAAGTTCAGGAGACGGTAGCCGAGCTACAGCGGCAGCACCCAGATAAACAGGTGGAGGTCTGGGCCCAGGACACGGACGATCCCCTATCGGGACGGGCAGAAGCCCGTGCACCGAGAGGCCCGCCTGGGGTTGAAGCCGATCGTGCGTCGGGTCTGGTCGCTCAAGGGAAAGCGGCCTCTGGCCTTTCATCACACCCGCTACGAGTGGCTCTACGTCTACCTCTTCGTGCATCCGAAAAGCGGGCGGAGCACCTTTCTGATCCTGCCCACGGTGAATACTGAGCTGATGAGCCTGGCCCTGCAGGAGTTCCAGCGGGAGGTAGACCGGAGGGAAGGAAGGTGGTGGTGCTGCTTTTGGACAACGCGGGGTGGCACCGTGCGAAGAACCTTCAAGTACCACCGGGGCTGGTGCTCATGCACCTGCCGGCCTATACGCCGGAGCTTTCACCTGCAGAGCCGGTAATACCGCTGATCCGGGAGGCGGTGGCCAACCGGAGCTTTGAGGGGCTGGATGAGCTGGAGGAGGTGCTGGTGCGGCGGTGTGCGTACCTGATGGAGCATCCGGAGGTGGTGCGGGGTCGGGCGGGTTTCCAGTGGCTGCCGAAGTGAAACTATCTTGAGTGGTTTGGTATTACTACAGCTTTAGCCTTCCCGGTAGAAGCGGCTATTCAGGTAATAGTCGGTGTACAGGATTTTGACGAAGGCCATCAGGGGCACGGCCAGCAAGGCCCCGGCCACCCCAAACAGCGAGGCTCCGATCAGCACCGCGGCAATGCCCGTAACCGGGTGCAGGCTGGTAGTGTGGCCCATAATGATCGGCCAGACCACCCCCTGGATCTGATTGCAGACCCAAAGCACCAACGCCACCACCGCAAAAGCCAGCCAGCCCAGTGGCAAAGCCAGCAGCAGGGCCGGTATGGCCGAGATGATCACCCCCAGCACCGGCACAAAGCTAAAAATGAAGGCCAGAAAGCCCAGCGACATGGCCTGGGTGAGTACCCCCACCCCAAAGCCCTGGAAAGCTCCGAACGACAGGTACATGGCCAGGCCGACCAGCACCCCGTTGAACAAGGCGCCCAGGATGGTACCGCGCACATATCCCCCAAAAGCGGCATCGGCTTTTTGGGCCAGCTCCCGCACCCTGGGCTGGTAGGGCAGTGGAACCGCACGGAACAGCGCCGCCCCCACGCGGGGCAGGTCGTAGAGCAGGTAGATCGAGATGGTTATGACCGTCAAAAGCTGAAAGACACCGCCCAAAAGCCCTGTGAAAAAACCCAGCAGGTTGCCTCCCTGCGCCAGCAAGCTTTGCAGGCCACGCAACAGGGTCTGGGTGAAGGCCTGTAGCAGGGTTTGCAGGTTAAGGGTGGCCTGGTTGAGGGCCTCGAGCAGAACCGGCGGTAGCTCAATCCGCCCAATCTGCTCAGGCAGGCCCCGCGCCCAGCCCACCAGGGGCTCCAACAGACTGGGCAGGTTGTTGAGAAAACGGGCGAGCTGCGCGGTCATGCCGGCCAGCAGCACCGTGGCCAGCCCCAGGAAAAAGAGCATACCCACGAACACCACCACCACACCCAAGGCCCTTGTCAGGCGCCGTTGCTCAAACCAGCGCACCACCGGGCCTGCCAAATACGAAAACACAAACGCCGCCAAAACAATCCCGATGGCCGTGCGCGCACCGTTCAGCACCCTGCTCAACAGCCCAAACACCAGCCCCGCCAGCAGTGCGTATACTGCAATCCGCACCCAGGGATTCTGCCAGGCCCAGCTCAGGGTTGCGCTCATACTTTCATCCCTCACGGTAGAACCGGCTGTTCAAATAAAACTCGACATAGAGCACTTTGAAAAAGGCCAAGAGCGGCACCGCCAGCAAAGCCCCCACCAGCCCGTAGAGGCTCGAGCCCACCAGAATGGCTGCAATCACGCTCACCGGGTGCAGGCTGGTGGTCTGTCCCAGGATGCGCGGGCTCAGGAGATGTGCCTCCACCTGGTTGGCTAGCACCACCACCCCCAAGACCGCCAGCACCTGCGGCCAGCCCACGGTGAGGGCCAGGAGCAGGGCCGGCACCGTCGAAACAATCACCCCTACATATGGAATTAAGTTGAACACCGCTGCCAGGAACCCCAACGAACCCGCCAGCGGCACTCCAGATATCCAAAAGCCCACGGTCACAATCAGACCTACACCGATAGCCACCAGAAGCTGCCCCCGGATGTACCCTCCCACCGCCCGATCCAGCTTGGCGGCCATATCGGCAACAAAGGGTTGGTAAGGCAAGGGAACCGCCTGGAAAAGGGTTTTGGATATCTGGGGCAGGTCGTAGAGCAGGTAGATCGAGATGATCAGCGCGGCAAAAAGCTGCAGCACCCCCCCCACCAGCGAGGCAAAGAAGCCCACCAGGCTCCCCCCCTGGGCCAGCAGCGCACGCAAACCCTGCAAAAGGGTCTGGGTAAAGCCCTCGAGCAAGGTCTGCAAAGCCTGGGCCGCCTGGGCAAAGGCCCCTTCGAAGGCCGGGGGAATTTCAATCTGCCCCACCTGCGAAGGTAGGTTCTCAATCCAGGTTAATAGTGGTGTCAGGATGCGGGGGAGTTCGGTCGCATAGCGGGCCAGCACATTCACCATCTCGGCAATCAGAAACGAGGCCAGCCCCAAAAACAGCCCCAGCCCCAGGTATACCAGAAGCACCCCCACAAAGCGCGGCACCCGGCGCTTTTCCAAAGCCCGCACGATGGGGGAGGTTAGATAGGCAAAAATAAAGGCCAGGGCCAGCGTACCCAGCGCCCCCCGGGCCCCCCCCAGCACCATTCCCAAAAGCTGGAGTAGCAGGTATATGGCAACCGCATAGACAGCGATTCGAACCCACAATAGCTTCCAGATCTCGGCAAGGTCACGGCGCATGGGGATTACAATACCGCACCCTTCAGGGAAGGGCGAACTCGAGCCTGGCCCTAGCCCGCAGCGCCTCGGGTACGAGCCCCTGACCAAAGTACCTGTCCCGATCGGGCTCACCATCCCACAATTCGAACAGCAGTCGCGCACCTTCACGGGTGCCTCGCAAGGCGGCCTCGGTTCCGCTGTTGCCCACCCGGCCAATCCACTGGCCCTTGTGCACCCTGCTACCCACCTTCAAACCCGGCGCAATCTCGGAAAGGTGGGCGTACACAGTGGTAAAACCACCTGGGTGGCGAATCCAGACCTCGCGCCCCCGCAGTTTGTCCATCTGCTCGGGCCCGGCCCCATCGGCCACCGCCCGCACCAGGGCCTCGAACTCGGCGCGGGTCAACTCTTTGTAGCTGGTCTCGGCTTTGATCACCTCGCCCCCGGCGGCGGCCACCACCCCCATGCCATACTGCACCGGTACGCAAGCATCCCCGTTGATAAAGACAAAACCGGGGTTGGTGCCCTTGCGGTACGCACGGGGGGCACCGGGCAGGTTGCCATCGGTTTTGGGCAGGCAAGCACCGGGCAGGGGCAGCATAAAGCCCCCAGGGCCTTGCTCGAGGCGCTCTTTGAGTTGGGAAATTTCCGATTGCAGAAGCGCAATCTGCCGACGCGCGCCGGTCAGTTGCGCACTCTGCCACAAGGCCAGCAGGGTTACCAGGGCGAGCACAATCCAGCCGGGCTTGATCGGCATGGGCCTATTTTATGCCAAAAGTAAAGAGGCACAGCGGGCTGTGCCTCGGCCTGTGGTAGTTACCTAGAGCAAGCTCAGCAGACGGGCTTTGATCTGCTTGGCGGTGAGGCCCTCGAGCTTCATACCTTTGGAGCGCTCCACCAGTTCGTACACCTTGTGGACATGGCTGGTGGCTACGCGAAAGGTAATGGCCTGTCCGGCAACGGTAACGGTCACCTTGCGTAGGTTGGGTTCCTGCCAGCGCTTGGTATAGCCGGTGATCTTCTTACCCACCCCACCTTCACGTTTGGCCTTACCACGGGTAATGATGCTGTAGGCCACCGTGGGGCGCTTGCCGCTAATTTCGCAAATCTTCGACATTGCAGGACTCCTAACTGCCAATGCAAGGGGCTGCCCCCCTTGCTTCAGGGCAACAGCAAGGAGTATAGCATACCTTCATGGGAGCATGCTAGACTTCCAGCGGTTATGAATATCGCCACCTGGCTGGTTCCTGCCCTGCTGGTTGCCGATCAGGCCATCAAACTTACGGTGCTATGGGCGGTCGGGCCGCGTGTTTTCGAAGGTGAGGTGGGCGCGGTTTTTTTGAGCAACTTGTTTTGGGTTGTGGATGCCACCTTCGTGAAAAATACCGGTGCAGCCTTTGGCATATTCCAGGGTGGGGCTCGCATCTTGGTCTGGATAAGCCTGCTAATAGGCCTCGGCATCCTCGCATATCTGAGCCTACATCACCGCCGAACCCCGCTGTCGCAACAGCTGGCCTTATCTCTGATCGCTGCGGGTGCCCTGGGCAACGCAATCGATCGGCTGGGGCACGGCTGGGTGGTTGACTACGTGGACATCAACCGCACGGGGCTGTCTATTTTGGACAACTTCCCCATCTGGAACCTGGCCGACGCATGCGTGGTGGTGGGTGCATTTCTGCTACTACTGCCCCAGCGTAAGCGGCGGTATTAGTCAAGCCTAGGCATCTAGCCGCCTTCCGGCGCCGAACCAACCCGACCGAAGGGAGTGCTCTTGGATTCAAAAAGATAGCCTCTGAATGTTTTTTGTTTGAAGGTTATCTTTTTGAATCCGGTATAACTAACCGAACATGGCATGACAACACCCCATTCATCTAGAATGGGGTGTTTCAAATTCTCATCGGATGGCCCACACCGCGCCCCTCCCCGCCCGAGGTTGTACCGGCGGGCACTCCGGTTGCGTCATGGGTGTTGGTTTTTATCGCGTTTACCACAAACGCTCTACCCACCAGATCCCCCTTCGGGGTTGGGAACAACGCTTCGGGAAGATTTCAAACCCAGCACCCAGCGCCCGTGGTTCAGACCTCGGGCTTGAAAGCGGTGGGGGCAACAGCTTCGGGCTGCTTGCTCTGAGCGATAATTTCCAGCACGCGCTCGCCCTGTACAATTTCGGTATCCAGAAGTTCAGCGGCCAGTTGATGCACGGCCTTGGCGTTTTCGGACAGAACCTGTTTAGCCCGCTCGTAGGCCCGATCCAGGATGGCCCGGATGTCCGCATCGATCAGGCGGCTGGTCTCCTCGGAGTGGTCTTGCTTTTTGGCGATTTCCTCGCCTAGGAAGATGGGGCCCGTGTTGGAACCCCAGGCCACGTTTTTAAAGTGGTCGCCCATCCCCCAGTCCAGCACCATCTGCTTAGCCAGGCTGGTGGCCTGCTTGAAATCGTTGGCAGCCCCGGTGGTGATGGTGCCCACAAACAGCTCTTCAGCAGCCCGACCGGCCAGGGTCATGGCCAGGGTGTCCTCGAGGTGCTCCTTACTCATCAGGATGCGCTCCTCTGGTCTGCTCCAACGCACCCCCAGGGCCATGCCGCGCGGCACAATCGAAACCTTTTCGGTTTTATCGGCATAAGGTAGCTCTTCACCCACAATGGCATGGCCGGCCTCGTGGTAGGCTACAGCGCGCTTCTCCTGTTCGTTGAGCTTGAGGGTTCCGCGCTCCAGGCCCAGCATGATTTTGTCGAGCGCTGCCTGGAAGTGGGCATTGGTAATTTCGCTGGCGTTCTCCCGGGCTGCCTGCAAGGCGGCCTCGTTGACCAGGTTTTTCAGGTCGGCTCCGCTGAACTGCGGGGTCAGGCGGGCCAGGTTGTTTACGTCAACGTCCGGGGCGAATTTCTTACCCCGCATGTGCACCTGCAGGATTTCCTTGCGCTCCTCCAGGGTGGGCAGCCCAATTACCACCTGCCGGTCAAAGCGTCCGGGGCGCAGAAGGGCGGGGTCGAGGATATCCGGGCGGTTGGTCGCAGCCAGTACGATGACGCTGGTATCCTTCTCAAAACCGTCCATCTCGGAGAGGATCTGGTTGAGGGTCTGCTCCCGCTCGTCGTGGCCGCCCCCAATACCAGCCCCACGCTTGCGGCCAATCGAGTCGAGCTCGTCAATAAAGATAATGGCCGGCGCATTGCGGCGGGCCTCGTCAAACAGGGTGCGTACCCGGCTGGCCCCCACACCCACAAACATCTCCATAAACTCTGAGGCCGATACCGAGAAAAACGGCACCCCAGCTTCCCCGGCCACCGCACGGGTCAGCAGGGTCTTACCGGTACCGGGCGGCCCCACCAGAAGCACCCCTTTGGGAATCTCGGCCCCGATGGCGATGTATTTTTGGGGGTTCTTAAGGAAGTCCACCACTTCCATCAGCTCGCGTTTGGCCTCGTGGTGGCCGGCCACATCCTTGAAAGTGGTATTGACCCGGCGCTCCTTGCCATACTGGCGCGCCCGGCTCTGGCCGAACTGCATAACCTGCCCCGCCCCCCCCTGCGAACGCATGAAAAAAAACCACCAGAAACCAATCAGGGCCGCGATGGGCAGCAGGGTGTAGAGCAGCTGGGGCCAGATACTGGGCAGCCGGTTTTCGATGACCACGCCATTCTGGCGGAGGAGGTTGGTGAACTGGGGATCGCTGTAGCCCGCCGGAAGGGCAATCACAGTGAAGCGATCGGTGGTCTCGGTGTTGTTGCCCACCCGGATGCGCTCAGGTGCCTTGAAAAAACCGTTGATCCGGCCTTCCTGCAAAATAACCCGGGCCACCTTGCCCTGTTCAATGTAGGTGATGAAGTCGCTGTACGGAATGCTGGTGCGGGCGTTGTTACCACCACCAAATAGAGTGAAGAGCCAGTAGGCCAGGATGAAGACAACAAGCAAGCTCCAAGGATTGATACGCGTAGGCAAACCAGAACCTCCATTGAGTGCCTGTGGTGCAGGCAGCCCACATTCTGCCGATTATATAACGGCAGCGCGGTGCACTAGATTATGGTACTCAATCCTGGCGCAATGAATGAGTCCTAGGGTCGAAACGCAAGCCCGGCCGCTGCCATCACCCGCCCCACCAACCAAACCAGCCTGGTTCTTATCGCTCTAAGCTTTGGGCCTTATGATAGGGGGTAATGCAAGTGGTACTCGAGGCCCTCCACCAAGGCGACTACGACACGGCGTTCGAAACGCTGATACGCACCTTGGCACTGGCGCAAGGGCAGGAAGCGGCAGAGGCCGCCCTGCTATTGGCCGAGGCCTACTCACTGTACGGCGAGGGGGGCATCGAGGGTGCCAACCGGGCCCTGGAAGAGGGGCTGAGCAGCGTGCCTTCCCTCGAGGCCCACCCACGCTATCGCTCCATCCTAGGCGAGATGCGTGCACTGGAAGGCGCTTCAGAAGACGAGGTGCGCCAGATACTGCCCCGCACCACCGACCCTCGCGCCCTCTACCACCAGGCCCAGGCGCTGATGTACCTGGGCCTGCCGGAAGAGGCCCTGGAAATCTTAAACCGCCCCCTCGAGCTCCCCGCTTTTCTGGCCTGGCGAGCGCATACCTTGCGCGGCAAGGCCCTGGAACGCCTCGGACAACCCGCCGAGGCCGCCGCGGCTTACAAAGAAGCTTCGCGGCTGGCGGTGGGTATGGAGCATTACTGGAACCTGATCGACGCTGCGGCGATGTTTGTAGAAGCGGGCATGGGCCTGGAGGCCCTGCAAGCCCTGCAAGAAGCCGAGCTCGAGGCCCCGGAGCTGGAAGACCCCGAGGAGGCCGCCACCCGCTACTATCTGATCGCACGCAGCCACCTCCTGCTCGGCAACCCCAACCTGGCCCTCGAGGCCATCCAGCGGGCCTTGAAGATCGAACGTGAGGGCGCAGAGCCGGCCCACGGCACACCCCTGGTGCAGGGGCAAGCGCTCATGCAGCTTGGCCAGCCCCACGAGGCCATCGAGGCCTTCCGGGAGGCGGTGCGGCGGGCTGAGGAACAGGACAAAAGCTACGCTTTGCATGAGCTGGCCGTTGCATACCTCGAGGCCGGTGAGCTGGCCGAGGCCGAGGCCACCTTGCGGGAGGTGCTGCGCGACCCCGAGTACGGCCACCTGGGCGATGCCTACGGCGACCTGGCCGAGGTGCTCTACCGCCTGGGCCGCTACGATGAAGCCGATCTGGCCGCCCGCGAGGCCATCCAGCAAGGAAGCCCAAGCGCCGGATACCTGATCCTGGGCAACCTGGCCTACGACCTGCTGCACCTGGAAGAGGCCCTCGAACACTACACCCGGGCCTGCGAGACGGCCGCCGAAGGCAGCCGCGACTGGGTCACAGCCCAGCAAATGGTGGTGGATACCCTAGCCCAGCTAGGCTTTCGCCGTCCCAGCGAGATCATCCGCCGCAGCGAGGCTGTGCTGCCCTACCTGCACCCTGCCGATGAATGGCACCACACCCTGAGCAGCTACCTCGAGCGCGCCCGAAACCTGATGGACGGTAGCCGGACGCTCAACTAGCACCAACCCCTAAGCACTCGTCCGTGCCACCTGATACCCGATTCTCTTGGTTCGCCGCCTTCCGGCAGCGAACCAGCCCGATCGAAGGAGGCTTTGCTTCGGGTGGCTATCTTCAAATCCGGTATGACAGCGGCTGATCGGGGCGGGCTAATATAAAGCCGATGAAAGCACTGGCCCTTATTGCACACGACGGCAAGAAAGCCGATATGGTCTCGTTTGCCAAGGATCACAAAGACCTCCTGGCGCGCTTTCCGCTGGTAGCCACCGGCACAACCGGACGCATGCTACAGGAAAAAGCCGGCCTGGCCGTCACCCGCCTGCTTTCAGGGCCTCTGGGCGGCGATCAGCAGATCGGGGCTATGGTAGCAGAGGACAAGGTGCTGGCGGTCATTTTCCTGCGTGACCCCTTACAGGCCCAGCCACACGAACCCGACGTGCAAGCCCTGATGCGGGTATGCGATGTGCATAACGTCCCCCTGGCCACCAACCTCACCGCTGCTGAAGCCGTGCTGGCCTGGCTGCAGAGCGAGCTATCCGCCAATGAGCGCCAAGAAAACCGCTAGGCCCGGGCCGGGTGCCGCCACCCGCAGATAGTGTCAAAAGACCGAATGTTAGAAAAGTTGAGTGCTATATTAGCAAGTAGGTATGACACCGGTTGAGTGGATTCAACAAATGGTCGAAGCCAACCGCGAGGCCCTTCGGCAGATGCCCTTCCCACCTGGGATGGCCGAGTACGTAGAGGAGCTGGTGCGCACAGGCCAGACGGAGCAGATCATCGCCATCATAAAAATGGGCTTCTTAATCGGCGTACAGCAGGGCGCTCGTAGCGAACCGATACCAACCGCACCCCCCGTGCGCATCCAGGCCTAGGCCCGGGTTACAGCGGATTCAAAAAGATAATCATCCAAAGCAAAGACCTCCTGAGGCCATCTTTTTGAATCCTGGTGCACACCCCTCGCTACGCTTGGCGAAGAAAGCGTATCCCCTCGGACGGGTTGGTTGGCCGCCTTCCGGCGCCGAACCAACCGAATTACTGCTGGAGGGGTTCCTGGCCGTGGGTACACCTTAAGGGATCGGTATTCCTGACCAATGGCGAATATGCTATTGGTTAGGACGGTTGTTATGCCGCAGCGCTATATCCCACCCCCTACCCCGCAGTACGCCCTCGAGTCCGGCCCCATCCTCCTCAAGGATGGCCGAACCGCCACCTTGCGCCCGGCCCAGCCCGAGGATCGGGCCTTGTTTGTGGAGTTTCTCCAACGCCTATCCCCTCAGGCCCGCACCTTCCGCTTTTTCTCTGAGGTTGACCCCGAAACCGCTGCCGATCTGCTCTTACGCAAACCCCCCGACGAAGACAAAGTAACCTTGGTGGTGCTCACCGGCGACCCCGAGCGCATCATCGCCACCGGTGAGTACGTGCAGGAGGGGCCCGGATCGACCTCGGCGGAGGTGGCTTTTTTGGTGGATGACTGGTATCAGGGGCGGGGCCTGGGCTCGCTGCTGCTCGAGCGGCTGGCCCTGATTGGGGTTCAGCGGGGCATCCGGCGGTTCCATGCCTTCACCCTGGCCGAAAACAAGCAGATGCTGGACGTGTTCAAGGCCAGCGGCTTTCGGGTGGAGTCGCACGCGGAATCCGGCGAAGTAGAGGTCAGCTTCGATATCGAGCCCAACCCGGAGATGGTGGCCCGGTTTGAGTTGCGCGAGCGGGTGGCTACGGTGGCCTCGCTGCTGCCGGTTTTGCGTCCCCGGGGGGTGGCCGTGGTGGGCGCTTCTCGAGACCCTAGCAGCGTTGGCTACCAAATTCTGGAACACCTGGTGCTCAACCGCTTCCAGGGCCCGGTCTATCCGGTCAACCCGGCCGCCACCCCCGCTGCAGGGGAGGTACCGGTGGTGGGCTCGATGCTGGCCTACACCTCGGTTAAGGCCGTGCCAGGCCCGATCGACCTGGCAATCATCACCACCCCCCGCGACAAGGTGCTGGAAGCCGCCGAAGCCTGTGGGCAGCGGGGGGTTAGGGCCCTGATGGTGGTTACCACCGACATGGAAGAACTGCAAATCAAGGCCCTGGTGAAAACCTGCCGCCACTACGGTATGCGGTTGCTGGGGCCGGGTTCACTGGCCTTGATGAGCACCAGCCCCGAGGTGCAGCTCTGCGCCGGCCTGGCCCCACGGCTCCCCCTGCGGGGACGGATCGCCATGTCCAGCCAGAGCGGGGCCGTGGGCCTGGCGGTGCTGGAGTACGCCCGGGAGATGGGCATGGGGTTTTCCAACTTTGTTTCACTGGGGGCCAAAGTCGACATCTCCTCCAACGATCTGATTCAGTACTGGGAGGAAGACCCCGAGACCGGGCTGATCCTGCTTTACGTAGAGTCGTTCGGCAACCCCCGGCGCTTCGCCCGGCTGGCCCGGCGGGTGGGCCGTAAAAAACCCATCCTGGCCGTCCGACCGGGTCGCGATCCGGTGGTGGAGGCCCTCTTCAAACAGACCGGGGTGGTGCGGGCCGAAAACCTGGAGGAAATGTTCGATATCGCGGCCATTCTGGCCCACCAACCCCTGCCCGAAGGCCCCCGCGTGGCCCTGCTGACCAACGCCTCGGGGCCTGCAGACCTGGCCAAGGACGCCCTCGAGGCTGAGGGGTTACAGGCCGAGATCCGCGACCTAGGCTCGAGGGCTTCCGCCGAAGAGTACCTAGCAGCCGCACGGGAGCTCCTTTCGGGCGGCTACCACGCCTTTATCGCGCTCTTTGTACCGCTGGGCTATGCCACCCTGGAAGAGGTCGCCGAGGCCCTGCAAACTGCTTTTCGTGAAGCTCGAGCCCAGGGCATCCAGATTCCGGTGCTCACCTGCTTTATGACCGCCGGGCGGCCACGGGTGCGGCTGGGAAGCGAGCTGGTGCCTTCGTACCGCTTCCCCGAGTCGGCTGGGCGCGCCCTGGCCGCGGCCTATGCGTACGCCCAGTGGCGCACCACCCCACCCGGGGAGATCCCCGACCACGGGGTGCAGGAGGATGCCGCCCGGGCCCTGATCGGGAAAGTTCGGGGCCAGCTTAGCCCGAAACAAACCCAGGAACTGCTGGGGTACTTCGGCATTACACTGCAAGCAGCCTCCGGCCCGGGCATCCACATGGTCATGCGAATCCGGCACGATGCCCTGTTTGGGCCGGTGCTGAGCCTGTCCCTTACCGGGCTGCCCCTCGGAGAGCAGCTGCTGGGCCTGCGCATCACCCCCCTCACCGATCGGGAGGCCCTCGAGATGCTACAGCCCCTGGCTGGTAAAGCCCACCTCGAGAGCCTTCAGGATCTGCTGCTGCGGGTTTCGCGCCTGGTTGAGGAGCTGCCCGAAGTGGAGGGGCTCGAGCTGGCCTTGCACAGCCAGCCAGAGGCCACGGCTGTGACCCAGGCCCAGATCCGGCTGCGCAACCACCCATCCAAACGGTAGCCCTTGGAGGTTTTGCCAGCTTCCGGCGGCTCAGGGCTTCAGGCCCACAAAAATGCTCCAATCCTCTTCGCCGTCCTCCGACACAGCCAGGTGATAGTGCAGGGGCTCGAGATCCTGTTCACTCAGCAAAAGCTCCAGCGGCGCCACAAAGGCCCAGCGCACCAGCCCTTGGTGCCGGATGAAGCGCCGGGGTTTGTGCTCGGGCCGCACAATCAGCACCAAGCGACCGCGCGGTTTGAGCACCGGCAGGGCACACTCCAGGTGCCTCGAGAGCCAGTTGGTGTAATCCGTCTCGGGGTGCTCGTGGATCCTGGGGTCGAAGACGTTGCGGGCAAACCAGGAAAAGGTAGGGGGATGCAGCACCAGTAGGTCGGCCACCTCCTCCCCCAGGGCATCCACCAAACCGGCGATCTCCATCTTTTGCACCAGCCGGCCATCCCCGGCAATATCGCTACCCCAGGCCTTACGCCCCAGCTCCAGGGCCTTCTGCACCACCGTTCCCTGGCCCGCCATAGGATCCACCACCAGGCCCCCTGGCTCGCTGTAGCGCTGGATCAGCACCTCTGCAATGGCTGGATTAAGGCCCTCGAGCCGACGGTTCCGCTTATCGGCAGGAAATATCCAAACCGGCCGATTGACCCAGTCCACCGGGGCCCGGCGCGTTGTCAATAGCGCTCGCCAGGAGCACTCCTGGGTGGCTTTTTGCAGTTGAGCAAGCTCCAGTCGCTTTTTTCGATACAGGCTCAAAAGCTTGTGAACCTCAACAAAACTAGCCCCCACCGCCAGAAGTTCCCGCAAAAGCGGGCCCACCGGCGGCTCCACACGGGCCAGCGCCAGCACCGTGTAGCGCAGGTGCTTGGTGCTGTTCATCCCCACCTGGTGGGTAAAGATCTTAAACCTGGCCTCGTCCAGCTCCAGCAGGCTCGAGGCGATCTGTGAGTCGTCGGCTTCTGGCCAATTCAAGAACGCCCGTCCCGCCTGCAGTACCCGTTGATAAACCTGGTATGCGTTTGGCATGGCCTCACTTTACTGCTGAAAAGATTTCCGCTAAACAGAAAAACGCCCGGGGGCGGTGGCCGGACTATTCATCCTTGGGCCCAAGTTCCTCCGGTAGTCTAATGGGGTGCACAGGTGGATCGGCTGGATTGTATGTTTGTCGCTGGCGGCAGCCCAGCAACCGGCACAGCTTCTTGCAGGTCACCGGGCCCCGGTCGGGGCTGTGGCGATCGGCCCTGGGGGCACCCTGGCCCTGGGCGCGGATGCCTATATTCAGCTCTACCAGGCCGATGGGCGTTTTTTACGTACCCTGAGCGGGCACGCTGACACGGTGCGGGCGCTGGATTTCGCGTCGGATGGCACCCTGCTCAGCGCATCCTCCGATACCACCCTCCGGCTCTGGAATCCCCGAAACGGCCTGCTAAAGGGCGTGCTGCAGGGCCACCGCGATCAGGTCTGGTCGGCCCGGATCCGCCCGGATGCGCGTCAGGTGCTCAGCGGCAGCGCCGACGGCGAGTTGCACCTTTGGGATCTGTCGGATCTGGGATCATCTCGATCGATTTATGCGGGGCGCGGCTGGGTGTACAGCATTGGGCTCTCCCCAGCGGGCCGTATCTGGGCAGCGGGGGGCCAGGATGGGGTGCTGTTATGGAACCCCCAGCGCGACCACCGGCTGCCTCTTTTGGGGCCCTTCTCGGTGCGGGCGCTGGCCTGGGGGCCGGACGGCCTCCTGGCCACCGGTGACCGCGAAGGACAGATACAGCTATGGAGCCCAGAGGGGCGTTATGTGCAGCAATGGAACGCCCACCGCCTCGCAGTAAGCGCCCTGGTCTGGCCTCGCCAGGAACAGCTCATCAGCGGGGGGCAGGACGGCCAGATTATCTTCTGGGACGCAGGCCGGCCCCAGAAAACCCTCCAGACCGCCTCGGTGCTGGCCCTGGCCGTAAGCGAAAACCGGCTCCTGAGCGGGCACGACGATGGGCGGGCCCGGCTGTGGAGCCTGCAAGGGGCGCTGTTGCGCACCCTCGAGCCCCCCGCGGCCTCGGTGAGCGCCCTGGCCTACAGCCCCGACGGAAGCCTTCTGGCCAGCGGGGGCTGGGACGGGGAGGTCTGGCTGTGGAACCGCCGGGGCCAGCCCGTGCGAAGACTGAGCGAGGCCACCCTGGAAATTACCGCCCTGGCCTTCAGCCCGGATGGGCAGCACCTGGCCGCCGGTAGCCGCGACGGCCTGACCCGCGTCTATCAGACAACCAGTGGACGGCTGGTGCAGAGCCTCGAGGCCCACGGCAACGGGGTAGGAGCCCTGGCCTTCACCCCCAACGGGCGGGCGCTGGCCACCGGCGGGCGCGACCGCTTGATCCGGGTCTGGGACTGGCAGGGTGGGCGGAAGGTGCTCGAGTTCCGCGCCCACGAGTCGCACGTAACCGGCCTGGCCTTTAGCCCCGAGGGGCGCACCCTATACAGCAGCAGCAGCGACGAGAGCCTGGCCTGGTGGGCCCTGCGGCCCGAAGGGGTAGGCCTCGAGCGCCGCATCATGGCCCACGCCAGGGGCATCTATGGCCTGGCCCTGAGCCCCAACGGACGCCTCCTGGCCACCGCCAGCCACGACCAGACCCTCAAGCTCTGGGATGCCCAGTCCGGTAAGCTGCTCCGAACCCTGCAAGGGCACACCGAGGCCGCCCAGGCCCTGGCCTTCTCGCCCGACGGTCGACGGCTGGCCAGCGTGGGCTGGGACAAAACCCTGCGCCTGTGGAGCGTACAGGGGCCGCTTTTACAGACCACCTCGGGGTTTGTGCGGCCCCTCTACGCGGTGGCCTGGGCGCCCGATGGCCGGCTGGCCGTGGGCAGCGGCACCCTGCGGCAGGCTGGAACCGTGGCTTTATTCAGACCCTAGCTCAAGCCAGACCCGCCCATAGGGGCGCACCTCACCCTGGGGGAAGGCCTGCTGCAAGAGTTCCTGCAAGAACCGTCCCGCGCTGGGAAGCAGGCCGGTGCAGCCCTGGTTCACGTAAACAAACACATAACCGGGCGGGCGGGGCGACTGGCTGAAGGTGAGCACCCCGGTGTATTCCGGAAAAGCCTCGTAAAAAATAGCCAGCAGGCCCTCCAGCAAGGCCCTGGCCTCGGGCAGGGGCTGCCCCTCCAGCGGGCGCACCCAGAAGGTCACCACCTTGAGGGGGGTCATGGCCGGCCTCCATGCTGCCAGACCGGCACCTGCCGCAGTAGATCGGCGAGTTTTTTGACCCCCTCGGCCAGGCGCGGCCCCGGACGGCCCAGGTAGGCCTCCTCGAGGGCGAAGACCTGCTTATGCCTCAGGGCGGGGATATCCAGCTTACGGCGCAAAACCACCTCTGGGCGCAGTTTTTTCGCCCCGCACCACGAGACCGTAATCAGGTCGGGCTGGGCCTCCTCCACCAGGGCGGGGGTGAGGGGCTGGGAGCGCACCGGCAGGTGGGCAAAGGCGTTTTGCGCCCCCAGCGCCTCCAACATCTGCGTTACCCAGCTGTGCTTTCCGGCGGCAATCATGGGCCGGGGCCACCACTCCACCATCACCCTGGGCGGGCGCACCCAGTTGGGCAGCGAGCCCCGGGCCTGGGCGATCATCCATTGCATGGCCCGCACCACATGCCGGCCCTGCGGGGCCACCCCCAGCAGATCTGCCACCCGGATAATATCGTTGTAGACGTCCTGCAGGCTTTGCGGGTCGAGCACCACATGGGGGATCTGCCGCCGCTCCAGACCCTCCACCACCCGCTCCATGCCCGGCACGCTCAGGCTGGCCAGCACCAGGTCGGGCTTCAGGGCCTCTACCCTGTCCAGGTCAATCTGCAGGTCGGGCCCCACCCGGGGCAGGCGGGCCACTTCGGGGGGGAAGTCGGAGTTGCTGTCCACCCCCACCAGCCGGTCTAAGCAGCCCAGGGCCCAGACGATCTCGGTGTTGGAGCAGGTAAGGCTCACCAGGCGCATACCAGCCCTCCTTCAGCGGCGTTTTTTGACCAGCCACTTCTCCTCGGCGAAGCCTTCGCGCTTATTGACCACCCGGGCCAGGGTAAAAAGCAGATCCGAGAGCCGGTTGAGGTAGCGCAGGGCCTCCGGATTCACCGCCTCGTGGCGCATCAGCTCCACCACCCGGCGCTCGGCCCGGCGGACGATGGTGCGGGCCAGGTGCAAAGCCGCCGCCGCTGGGTGGCCGCCGGGGTGGATAAAGCCGGTGAAGCGGGGGGCTTCCTCCTGGTAGCGGTCGATCAGGGCCTCGAGCCGCTCCACGTCCGAGGCGTCCATGCGGGCCAGGTTGCGCTCGTAAGGGCCGCCGGCGCGGGTGGCGAGATCGGCCCCCAGGTCGAAGAGGGCGTTCTGGAGGTACTCGAGGTCGGCTTCAATGTCGACATGGGCCGCGCCCAGGGCTGCGCGGGCCAGCCCAATGGCGCTGTTAGCCTCGTCCACCGTGCCGTAGGCCTCCACCCTGGGGTGGTCCTTGCCCACCCGGTCGGCGCCGTACAGGCCGGTCTCCCCTGCGTCGCCGGTTTTGGTGTAGATTTTCATGCCTCCATTTAACCGCACAATTGCTGGAAGCAATTGGGTTCAGCAAGACACCCCAGACCAGGAATCGTTATCCGAGCCCCAGGGTCTCCCTCATTCACCCGCCCCGCGAAATGAGGATGAGGCCCTCCAAAAACTCGAAATCGCGGCGGTTGTGGGTTACCAAGGGAATCTCCAGGGCCCGGGCGGTAGCGGCAATCCAGGCATCGCCCGCGCTAATGGGCCGGCCCTTGATCAGGGCTTCGCTGCGAACCCTGGCCCAGGCGGTGCAGATCTCGTCGTCGGTATGCACCACCGTGCAGCGCGAGAGCAAGACCTCGAGACGGCGCAGCCTGCGCTCACCCCAGTTCTTGACCAAAGCCCCAAAGCGCAGCTCGGCTACGGTCTGAGCGGCAACCAGCAGTTGGTGGCCCTCCAGAAGCGGCTGGTAGACCCCCCACAGGCTGTGCTCGTTGTAGGCGTAGCCGATGATGTTGGTGTCCACCAGCAGGTTCATCGGGTCACCGGGCCCTTCTTGCGGGGTTTTTGGGGCCGGGGCTCCTCAAACAGCTCGAGCAGCCGCCGGTCGCGCGCCGGGCTTTGCTCGAGGTCGGTCTGGCGGGCCTCCTCGAGCACCCGCAAGAATGCCTCACCCTCGGCCTTTTCTTCCGGGGTCAGGGGCGGCAGGGCTTTTTGTACCTCCTCCCAGCGGAAGGGCCTGGCACCCTTTAGCAGTCGGGCCAGCCGCGCCTCTTTGGGGGCCGGACGCTTCTCGATAATTTCGTCGAAGCGCACGGGCCTGCCCAGGAGCTGCTCGAGGCCCGCCATCAGCTTGTCGAGGGTCTCGAGTTCCACCGCCTTGGCCTTGTTGTTGACCAGGTTATAGACGGTGGTTTTGGACAGTCCGCTGGCCTCGGCCAGCGCCAGGGGGGTTTTCTTGTGCTGGCGTAAGAGGGGTTCCAGTTTAAAGTAGGTGTTTACCACTGGTAAATTTTACCACACCTCTGGGAAATTCCTCAGAAAGGCACCTCCCGATAGCGGATTCAAAAAGACAGTCATCCACAGCAAAAACCTCCAGAGCTAGCTTTTTGCATCCTAGAGCAGACCCCTCGCCACGCTCGGCGAAGAAAGCGTATCCCTTCATTCGCTGCCGGAAGGAGTCTTTGGCTATCAGTGGCCAGCTCACACCCCTGACAGCGATAAACTGGCCCTATGCGCCGCGTGCTTTCTATGTTGCTTGTCCTGTGTTCCCTCGCCCTGGCCCAGACCACCCACACCGTCGGGCCCGGCGAGACCCTCTACCGCATCGCCCGGCAGTACAACACCACCGTGGAAGCCCTGCAGGTGCTGAATAACATCGCAGACCCCACCAAGCTTCGGGTGGGGCAGGTGCTGCGGGTAACGGGGCAGCCCAGTCCAGCCCTGCGCCGGCTGACCCAGGCCCCGGCCCCCATCGAGGCCCTCGAGTGGCCCCAGGAGACCATCCAGGGCCACCTGGCGGTGATTCGCATCACGGCCCCAGTGCCGGTACAGGGCGAGGTGCGCTTCCTGGGTGGCACCTACCCCATCCAGCAAAACCGCGTGCTGCTGCCCGTACCGGCCCTGCAGGCCCCTGGGGTCTACCCCGCCCGGCTGCGGGTGGGGGGTGCGGAGGTGGGCCTCGAGGTGCGGGTGGTGGCCGGAAGCTTTGGGCGCTTTGTGCTGCAACTGCCCCCCGACCGCCGGGCCCTGCTGGTGCCGGAGCGGCTACGGGCCGAGCGGCTCAAGGTGGTGGGCTCCTGCGACTTCAACCGGCCCCAGCAGTGGCGGGGCCCCTTCCGAAAGCCCGTCCAGACCAACCGCATCACCGACCCCTTCGGCACCCGCCGCAGCTACGACGGTGGGCGCACTTACTCCTACCACGAGGGGCTCGACTACGGGGTACCCGAAGGCACCCCGGTATACGCCCCAGCCCCCGGCGTGGTGGGCCTGGCCGAGCGGCTTGATGTGCGAGGGAACGCCGTCACCCTCGACCACGGGCTGGGGGTGTGCAGCGGCTACTGGCACCTCTCGCGCATTGCAGTAAAGCCGGGCCAGACCGTGCAGGCCGGCGACCTGCTCGGCTACTCGGGCAACACCGGCCTGTCCAACGGGCCCCACCTGCACTTCGAGATCCGGGTGCGGGGCATCCCCACCAACCCCGCCCCCTGGTTCCTCTACGCCCCCTAAGAAAGCGCGGGCCGAACCCCCCGCTCGGTGGCCAGAAACCGCACCGGCACGTCCCAGGGGTCGTGGGGCAGCTCGGGCACCACCAGCGCCTCGGCCACCAGGCCCAGCGTGAGGGTGCGCGGGGGTAGCTGGGCCAGAAAGCGGTCGTAGAAGCCCTGCCCATAGCCCAGCCGGTGGCCCCAGGGGTCGAAGGCCAGGCCCGGCACCAGCACGGCGTCCAGCACCTCGAGCGCCACCCTGGGTGTCTCGGGGGCCGGCTCCCAGAAGCCGTACCTGTGCTTGACCAACCGGCAGGGCAGGGGGTGCACCTCGAGCTGGTAGGTGCGGGCCCGGGGCAGGTAGTAGGCAGCAGGGTATAGACCTTGCACTGGGGCAGGGTCGAGCTCGGAGCCAAAAGCACTGTAGAGCAGGATATGCCGGGCCCCATGCTCTTGCAAAAAGCGGGCCAGGTGCTGGCTTACCGCCTGCGATAGCGTTCCGGTGGGAAGGTTTTTGCGCACCTCCTTGGCCCAGCGCCGGAGTTCGGCCTTGTCCATACCCGTCAGTATTCCATTCCAGGGCGGGACTGCAAGTTATCAGGGGTATAACTGGAGGGCCGGTTGACAGTCTAGGGTGTCGTTTGTCAAAATCCTTTAGGTGAGGGAGGTGACCCCTCGAGACACCTTTGTCCCATAGGAGTCAGCTATGCCCAGATACGTTTACCAGAACCTCGAGACCGGTGAACAATACGAGTTCGAGCAGGGTTTTCACGATCCCGCCTACACCCATCACCCCGAGACCGGCGCCCCCATCAAGCGTCTGATTTTTGCTCCGGCGGTGGTGTTCAAGGGCTCGGGCTGGTACATCAAAGACTCCAAGGCTGGATCCAACAACAAGTCCGAGTCCGGCAGCAAGGACAGCGGGAGCGCAGCAGCCGATTAACTTCGGGGACAGCCTCAAAAATAAACCTATAGAGCACGCGGCCTTGGCTTATCAATGGCCGGGCTTCTTTGTTTTTAGTTTTGCCTCTATCCTACATACTGGGGTTCTATGACCATAGAAACGAGGTGTGTATGTTCCTGCTCTTAGGTATCGTGGTGGCTATCCTGGGCATCGTCCTGCTTGCGCAGCCCGGTGGGCGGCGGGCGCTGGGCGCGCCGCTCCTGCTCGTTGGGCTGGCCATAGTGGCCATCTCCCAGAGCTTTGTGGTGGTTCCGGCGGGCCACGTGGGGGTGGTGTTCAACGTGTTTGGCGGTGTGCAGCCCACCCCGCTGGGCGAGGGCTTTCGTATCGTGATACCGGGTATTCAAAGCGTTGTTCTGTACGATGCCCGGCTGAAGGAAGTAACCCTGGCCAAGGGACCGGCCCCCGCAGGCACCAGCACCCCCGGCGAGGATGCCATTACCGCCCGCAGCAAGGAGGGGCTGGACATTGGGGTGGATGTCACCGTGCAGTACCGCATCAAGCGCGAGGAGGCCCCCCAGCTTCACCGCAACCTGGGGCCGGGCTACCTCGAGACCCTGATCGTGCCCCAGATTCGTAGCAAGGTGCGCGACGCGGTGGGTTTGTTCAACGCCGCCGAACTCATCAGTACCCAAAGAACCCAGCTCGAGGCCGCCGTCACCAAGGAGCTGCGCGAAGACCTCGGCGCGCAGCATATCGAGCTCATCTCGGTGCTGTTGCGCCGGATTGACATTCCGCCCTCGGTGGCCAAGGTGATCGAGGAGAAGCAGACCGCCGAGCAGCAGGTGCAGGTGGAGATCAACCGCCGGCAGCAGGCCGAGATCGCCGCCCAGCGGGCGGTGGTGCAGGCCAAGGGCGAGCGCGACGCCGCCATCCTGCGGGCCGAGGGCGAGGCCCAGGCCATCCGCCTGCGCGGCGAGGCCCTGCGGCAAAGCCCCCAGGTCATCCAGCTCACGGTGGCCGAGAAGCTGGCCCCCAACATCCAGACCATCATGGTGCCCACCACCGGCAACTTCTTGCTCGACCTGCGCAGCCTGCAGCAGGCCCAGCCGGCACAGCCCGCGCGGTAGCTAGTTGAGGGGGGCCCCGAGCGGCCGCACCCGCACCACAGCACCGGGCCTGATCTGGCGCTTCGCAAACCAGCCCTGCCCCACCTCGAGCACCTGCCGGTAGACCACCCCCGGCGCATAGCTGCGGCAGCCTTTACCCTGGGAGGGAGCGGGGCAGGGTTCAATGTCCATAATGGCTAGAATGGTGCCGCGGCTATCCAGAAAAGCTACCGAGACGGGCTTCTCGAGCCCCATTCCTGTCCAAGCATGATCGCGGGGTTGCAAAAAGCTATAAAGAATGCCCTGGTGGGCTTTTCGGGTAAGTAGGTCGAGCGCCCGGGGGTTGGACAGCCTGTGCACTGGCAGCTCCACCGTTCCTTTGGGGCTCGAGATGCTCACCACCGCGCTGGGTGTGGACGGGGTGCGTTGCGATGAGCGGTTCAGAATCTGTCCCGCCCAAAAATAGCCCGTGGTGGAGAGCGCCACCGCCAGGGCAATGAGCCCCAGACCGTAGCCACGCAGATGTCCAGAAGGGTTCATGGATTGCTTACCACTGCAATTTCGAACAAGAAGGGCCAGAGCTTGCCGGTAACAAAGATACGCCGGTTCTGGCTGTCGTAGGCGATGCCGTTGAGCACGGCATCGGGGTTGGGGTTGCGGGCCTGGGCCAAAAGCGAAAGACCGCTCAGGTCGAGCCAGGCCTCCACGTTGCCGCTCTGGGGGTTGATGATGGCGATGCGGCTGGTCTGCCAGACATTGGCCCAGATGCGGCCCTGGATGTACTCGAGCTCGTTGAGCCGCTGCACCGGTTGTCCAGCCGCCCGCACCACCAGGGTGCGCTCGGGCCGCAGGGTGCGGGGGTTGAGGAAAAATAGCTGGGCCGAGCCGTCCGACATGATCAGGCGCTGGCCGTCGTGGGTGAGGCCCCAGCCCTCGGTCTGGTAGGTGAAGCGCCCCACCAGGTTGAAGCCCAGGTCGTAGATAAAGCCCTCCTGGTTCTGCCAGGTGAGCTGGTACAAGCGGTTCTGGAAGAGGGTAATACCCTCGCCAAAGTATTTCTGCGGCAAAGACCGGCTTTGCAGCACCCGCCCGGTCTGGAGCTCCACCTTGCGCAGGCTGGACTGGCCGTAGAGGCCGGTGCCTTCGTAGAGAAAACCGTTGTGGTAGATGAGCCCCTGGGTAAAGGCCTGGGGGTCGTGGGGGTAGGTGTTTAGAATGCGAAAACCCCAGACCGGAACCGAAGGCTGGGCCAGGGCCAGGCCCAGCAGGGCCAAAAGGGCAAGGAACGCTCGAGCCACGCCTTTACCTTACCGCATGGCCCCAAAGATGAATGAGACCCGCTCATACCAGATTCGGTTAGTTCGTCACCGAATGGTGACGAACTAACCCGACCGAAGGGAGTGCTCTAGGATTCAAAAAGATAGCCTCTGGAGATATTTGCTTTGGATGATTATCTTTTTGAATCCGGTATCAGACCAGCCCTCTGCTTTCCAGCTCACGGCGTATTTGCCGCTGAACCACCTCTTCAAAAGGCTTCTCAACATCCATCACCACAAAGCGCTGCGGCTCTCTGGCTGCTAGCTCCAGAAATCCATCGAGTACCCTCTGATGAAAGGCCAGTTCTTCGGCCTCAAAACGGTCAGGTTCACTCGAGGCCCGCCGATGTTTGGCCCGCCATAACCCCAGTCGAGGGGGGAGACTCAGGAGGAAGGTCAGGTCGGGCCGCAGTTCCCCAAGAAAACCCCGTGAGACTTCCTCGAGCCACCTTAAGGGCAATCCCCGACCATACCCTTGATAGGCCAGCGAAGAGTCCAACCAACGATCACAGATAACCACCGCACCCCTGGCAAGAGCAGGCCGTATAACGGTAGCCGCGTGTTCAGCGCGATCGGCGCTGTAAAGCAAAAACTCCGTCTCCGCCTGCATGGGACGGGTCAGAATTAATCGACGAAGCTCTACACCCAGCTCGGTACCTCCTGGCTCTCGGGTTAGCACAACTTCGCGCCCTTTCTGGCGGTACCAGTCCGCCAAAAGCCGGGCCTGGGTCGACTTGCCGGCCCCCTCGGGGCCTTCAAAGGTTATAAAAAGACCTTTCATGCTACAGCCCGGTCGGATGCTCAATAAACACCCAGGGCAGGCCAAACTCGCGCTCCAGCCGGGCGGCCAGGGCCTTGACCCCGAAGGTCTCGCTGTCGTAGTGGCCGGCGTAGATCACGTTCAGGCCCAGCTCGAAGGGCTCGTGATAGTGGGCGTGCGAGGGCTCGCCGGTGATGAAAAGGTCGCAGCCCAGGGCTTTGGCCAGCCCCACATCCCCGGCCCCGCCCCCCGAGACAATGCCCACCCGGCGCACCTCGTCCAGCCCAGCCCGCACCACCAGGGGCTGCATACCGGTCAGCTCGCCGATGCGGTCTTCCACCAGGGCCAGCGGCGTGGGTTCGGCAAAGTAGCCGATGTAGCCGATGTGGCCGTACTTGGGGTGTGGGAAAGGCTCCAGGCTTTGCAGCCCCAGCTCGCGGGCCAGGACGGCGTTGTTGCCCACCTCGGGGTGGGCGTCGAGGGGAAGATGGGCCGTGTAGAGGCTGATACCCGCCGAGAAAAGCCGCTCGAGGCGCTTCTTCTGATACCCCACGATGGCAAAGGGCTGCCCCCAGAAAAGCCCGTGGTGGGTGATAAGAAAATCCACCCCGGCCTCGGCGGCTTTATCGAAGATGGCCTGGGCGGCGTCCACCGCGGCCCCCACCCGGCGCACCTCCTCCCGGCCTTCCACCTGCAACCCATTGAGCGAGGGGTCTTTGAACTCCCGTATCTTTAGGTACTCATCCAGCCAGCGAACCAGATCATCGCGCCGCATGGCCCTAGTCTAACGGGCCAGGGCCTTGCGCACCTCTTCTACTTCGTTCCAGGGAATGGCCTCCGTACCCCGCTCGAGCGTCCGCTCGTGGCCCTTGCCGCTAAAGAGCAGGGTATCGCCCGGCCGGGCTTGTTGGATGGCAAAGCGGATGGCCTCGCGCCGGTCCGGCACCAGGACGTAGCGGCGGGGGTCGCCGTGGGCCTGGGCCATGGTCTCCAAAATGGCCTCCAGCGGCTCGGTGCGGTGGTCCTCCTCGGTAAAGATGGCCAGATCGGCCAGCCGCGCCGCCACCTGGCCGATGCCCACCCGCCGGCTGGGATCCTGATTCCCGGCCGCCCCGATCACCACCACCAGGCGGCCCTGGGTGGTGGGGCGCAGGGTCTGCAGGGCGGCCTCGAGGCTGGCCCCGGTGTGGGCAAAGTCCACCACCACCCGGAAGGGCTCGCTCTGTACAAGCTGCATCCGGCCCGGCACGCCCGGGAAGCTGGCCAGGCCCTCCTGGAGCTGCTCCACCGAGAGGCCCGCCCGTGCCGCAGCGGCCATGGCGGCCAGGGCGTTCTCGGCGTTGAAGCGGCCCACCATGGGAAGCCGCACCTCAAAGCGGCCGAGGGGCGAGGCCACCTCAAACTCGAGGCCCGTGGGGCTTTCCACCAGGTTCTGGGCCTGCCACTCCCCCCTCTGGCCGTAGCTCCAGGTGTTGGGGCGGCCCAGCAGGGTCTGGGTCCAGGGGTTGTCGCTGTTCACGATGGCGAAGCTCGAGCGCTCCAGGAGCTTCTTTTTCTCGGCAAAGTAGTTCTCCATGCTCCCGTGCAGGTCGAGGTGGTCTTGGTAGAGGTTGGTGAAGATGCCCACCCGGTACTCCAGCCCCCGCACCCGATCCAGGGCCAGGGCGTGGCTGCTGACCTCGAGCACCGCCTGCCGGCAGCCCGCCTGTACGAAGCGGTGCAGCATCTCCTGCACCTGCGGGGCCTCGGGGGTGGTGAAGTGGCCGGGCAAGAAAAGCTCTTCCTCGCCGATTTTGATGCCCACCGTGGAGAGCCGCCCCACCGGCGGACGGGCCCTTTGCAGCAGGTGGTGGAGCAGCACCGCAACGGTGGTCTTGCCCTTGGAGCCGGTCACCCCAAAAAGCTCCAGCCGCTTAGCCGGATACCCCCAGAAGGCCGCCGCGAGATCGGCCAGGGCCGCGCGCGCATCCGCAACCCGCAGGTAGGGCACGTTCAGGTGCAGCTCGCGCATCCCCACCACCGCCACCGCCCCGTTCGCCAGGGCCTGGGGGATGTACTCGTGCCCATCGAGAGGCCTGCGGCTCGGCAGGGGCACACCGGGCATCGCCACAAACACAAAACCGGGCTGCACGAGGCGCGAGTCGTGGGTCACCCCCCGCACCTCCAGGGCTGGGGCGGCCACACCGAATAGTCCAAAAAGCTCTCGTAGGGTTGGCATCCCGGCCGCTCCCTTAGGTTTGATTTTTGGGCCCCTCGAGCCGCTCGACCGCCCCCCCGGCACAGGCCCAGGCCTTGAAGCCGCCCTCGATGTGACAGACCGGCTCCAGGCCCATCCGCTGGGCAGTCTGGGCGGCCAAAGCCGAGCGCCAGCCCCCCGCGCAGTAAAAGACGAACTTTTTCCCCGAGGCAAAGATGGGCTTGTGGTAGGGGCTTTCGGGGTCTATCCAGAACTCCAGCATGCCCCTGGGGGCGTGAAAAGCGCCGGGGATTTTACCCTCGCGCTGGAGCTCGCGGATATCCCGCAAGTCCACAAACACGTAGTCGGGGTGGCCCAGGTAGCCTTTGGCCTCCTCCACCGAGATGGTCTCGATCTCGGCCAGGGCCTGCTCGAGCAGCTTTTTATAGCCGACCTTCATTTCCATGTCTCAATTTACTTATCCGGGCGGTTTAAGCTAGCTAAGGTATGCGTGCTTTGCTCTGGCTCTTACCCTTGCTGCTTTCGGCCTGTGTGGTGGGCGTGCGGCCCGAACCCGCCCCTCCCCCGCCGGTGCGCTCAAGCTCCGGTTTCGTGCTGAACGCCCGGCTGGGCCTGCCGCCCTATCCCGACAGCGTGGCCCTCAAGCGCGAGGAGCGGGGCGGCTCGAGCGAGGCCGAGTTCGAGACCCGCGACCCCCTCGAGCAGGTCTACGCCTTCTTCCACAACTGGCTCACCAACCGGGGCTGGGTGCGCACCCGCCTCGAGTACAAAGGCCCCGCAAGCAAACTCGAGGCCGAGTACCGGCGGGGGGCCGAGCGCTTCAAGCTCGAGCTCGACCGGCAGGGCCAGAGTGGGCGCTACAAGCTCGAGATCGATTTTTGAGCCGGCCACACAGCCCCTTGAGGGTTTGTGGCATTCTGATCCCGATGCGCCGCGCCTACTCCACCGCCCATTGCACCCTCGAGCTGCCCGATTACCACCCTTTCCCCAAGTACAAGTACGCCGGGGTCGCCGAGGCGCTGCAAGACGAGCTGGACGTACAACCCGCCCCGGCCATCGCCTGGGAGACCCTGGCCCTGGCCCACGATGAGGGGTATTTACAAAAGCTCCGGTTCGATGGGCTGAACCGCCAGGAGGCCCACAAGGTGGGGCTGCCCTGGAGCCAGAGCCTGCTCACCCGGGCGCTGCACGCAGCAGGCGGAACCCTGGCCGCCACCCAGGACGCGCTTCAGACCGGCCTAGGCCTCAACCTGGCCGGGGGCACCCACCACGCCTATCCAGGGCGGGCCGAGGGGTACTGCCTGTTCAACGATGTGGCTGTAGCAATTGCTTACCTGCGGGCCCAGGGCTGGGATGGCCGGGTGCTGATCGTGGATCTCGATGCCCACCAGGGCAACGGCACGGCGGTTTTTTTTCGGAACGACCCCACCGTCTTTACCCTTTCGGTGCACGCCGAGCGCAACTATCCCCTTAAAAAAGAGGAAAGCGACCTGGACGTAGGATTGGCGGATGCCACCGGCGATGCAGCGTATCTGGAAGCGCTGAAGCCTGCGCTGGAACGGGCCTTCGCCCACCGCCCGGATCTGGTTTTCTACAACGCCGGGGTGGACGTGCTGCAAAACGACCGCTTCGGGCGCCTGGGTCTGAGCCTGCAAGGACTGGCCGAACGGGATCGGATGGTATTTGAGAAGGTCAGGCAAGCCAGCCAACCCCTGGTGGTGGTGATGGGCGGGGGCTACAACCGCGACCCACAGGTGACCGTGGCCGGCCATGCCCAGACCTACCGCCTGGCCCTCGAGACGCTCGAGAACCGCTGATTCCCACAAAGCCAAGCCCTCCATACGCTCGGCGAAGAAGGCGTTGGGCTGGTTCGCTGGATGCCATCCCCATACAGCGCACCCCTCGCCGCCACCACAGCCAATGCATCCTGCGACACATACGCTGCTTTGTAATGGGCGGTGTGCGATAAACTGCCCCCATGCAACCGCCCCGCAACATCCTTTCCATCCAAAGCTGGGTTAGCTACGGCCACGTTGGCAACGCCGCCGCGGTGTTTCCGCTGCAACGCATGGGCTTCGAGGTCTGGGCCATTCACACTGTGCAGTTCTCCAACCATACCGGCTACGGGCAGTGGAAGGGCATGATCCTGCCGCCCGAGCACCTGGTGGCCGTGGTCGAGGGCATCGCTGAGCGCGAGGTGCTGGGCCAGTGCGACGCGGTGCTGTCGGGTTATATGGGTAGCGGCGGTACGGCCGAGGCCATTCTATCGGCCCTGGGCAAGGTACGACAGCTCAACCCCAGCGCATTGTTCTGCTGCGACCCGGTGATGGGCGACGAGGGGCGGGGCCTGTTCGTACGCCCGGAAATACCCGAGATCATCAAAACCCAGGTGCTGCCCCAGGCCGACATCCTCACCCCCAACCAGTTCGAGCTCGAGCTCCTCACCGGGCTTTCCACAAAAACCCTGCCGGAGGCGCTCGAGGCGGCCCGCATGGTTCGAGCCCAGATGCACCCGGGCGGCCCCCGCATCGTGGTGGTGACCAGCCTGCTGCGCCAAGAAGCCCCTGAAAACACCATCGAAACCCTTGCCGTAGCCGATGAGGGGGCCTGGTTGGTGCGCACCCCCCGCATTCCCCTCGAGCCCCCCCGCAACGGAACCGGCGACGCCATTGCAGCCCTGTTCTTGGGGCACTACCTCCAGACCCAGCAGGTAGCCCAGAGCCTCGAGCACGCCGTCTCGGCTATGTACAACCTGCTGCTGCTCACCCACCAGATGAACACCCGGGAAATTCAGCTCATCGCTGCCCAGGACGAATACGTCCGCCCCAGCCGTCGCTTTGCCGCCGAGCGAGTGGGATGAGCCCTACTTCACGGCTAATCGTAAAAGTAAGCCCAGCCAGCCGAACGCACCGCCAGGTAGTAGGCATAGGCCGCCGAGTAGCAAGCCGTCCGGCTCAAGAGGCTTTTGGGGCGGCAGATCTGGTTCATGTTCACCAGAAAGTTGTCGTCAGCAAGTTTGCGCCCGGTCTCGTTGTAGAGGCTGGGGAAACGTGGAAAGTTGGCATAGCCAAAGTCGTGCACATTGCAGGCCGGCCGGAAGGTCTCGCGGTAGCCCAGCCCCAGCCCTTCCGGCGCCGAACACCCATTGCGGCTCCAGTCAAACTGCGGATAGCTGGTACGTGCATTGTAGTAGGCCTCGTAGTTGGCCACACTCCCCAAGGCGATGTTTTGCACCAGCAGCAAATCACCCGCGCTCAGGCTTTGCAGGGCCAGCCGGGCCTGCTCAAGGTTCTGCAACGCCTCGGTATAGGCCGCAATGGCCGCGGGCTCGACCCCTAACTGGCGCATGTCCTCCACAATGGATGCCGATGTCTGTTCGGCAGCAGGCTGGCTGCAGGCCGCCAGCAACAAAACCAGTACTCCCGTCACAAAGCGCCTTAGCTGCATAATCCAACCCCCTTTCAAAGATGCCTCTTTTGCGCCGATAGCTTACCACGGCTATGTCAGCTTCTTCACAGGGTAAGTCACCCCACACACCCGCGCTCCTTTCTCAACGATCATGAAAAAACGTCTTCACCTACATCCCTCGGCGAACAAGGAGGCCTTATGCGAAAAGTCTGGCTTGCAGGAGGGTTGCTGTTGGGCTTGGCCCTGGCCCACCACGGCTGGAGCAGCTACGATGCCAGCCGGGTCATTACCGCCACCGGCACCATCACCGAGGTTACCTTCGAGTTTCCTCATGTCACCATCTGGATAGAGGTTCCCCCCACCGGTCTGATGATGCAGCGCAGGTGGTACGTGGTGCTGGCCCCGCCCTCGAGGATGGAGGCCCGGGGGCTGCCCAACGGCAGCCTCAAGGTGGGGACACGGGTCACGGTGGTGGGCTATCCACACCGCACCGAACGCGAGGAAATGCGGGCTGAACGCATCATTGTGGATGGCAAAACCGTCGAACTACGCTGATGCGTGAAGCCTGGACGGCCTGGCTGGGCTGGCTGCACGCCACCCCGCTCGCGCTGGCCATGCGCCAGTCGGAGTGGCTGTACCCTACGGTAGAAATCCTGCACATCCTGGGATTCTGTGCGCTGGTGGGGGCGGCTGCTCTGTTCGATCTGCGTTTGCTGGGGGTATCCAGGCAAATCCCCGTGCAACAGATGGCCGCCCATCTGCTACCCGTGGCCTGGGCGGGCTTTGCCCTGGCCGCGCTAAGCGGTTTTCTGCTTTTGTTGAGCGATGCAAAAAGCATTGGGGTTAGCCCCATCTTCCTGAGCAAGCTGGCCCTGATTGGCCTGGCCGGGGTCAATGCCCTCATCTTTCACACCCGCACCGCCCGGGGTCTTCAGGCTTGGAATCAGCATGTCCACCCGCCGTTGGCGGCCAAGCTGAACGCGCTATTCTCGCTGGGGGTCTGGACGGCCGTCATTGCCTTGGGGCGGTTAATTGCCTATTACGGATAAAAAGGCGGCTCCCCTCGAGCCGCCGAGCTTACTTCGGAAGGTGTGCTTTGAGCGGTGTAGGTTCGGAAACACCTCCCCTCGAGGCTACCCGATCCAAACACCCCCGAAGGATGCCTCCAGCCTAGCAGGAAAAACCCCTGGGGGTTGGTTATTTGACACCTTACTCACCACCCGCGAACCCTTCCCCCAGCACCCAGCCTTATCCTGCTTCAACACGCCTCAAAAACCAACCGAAAAAACCGCACCAAACAGCTCCACTACCCCGTGGCAACGAGACAGTCTGGCATACCAAACCAGTTGTTCCCACCTACTCCCAACAAACGTGTTCCATAGGTGGCTTGTAAAGAAGCTATTGCATTTCAGAGTCAAATGTGTTAGAAATATGGTCACAACAATTGCAAACGATTGCAAAAAAGTACGCCCGCAGACCTTCTTTCAATCGAGTGTTTCTCATATGGAGCGGCTTTTTTGTAAATCCTGCACTGCAAACGATTGCATATGGTCAGCCTTGATGATGTCGCTAAGCTCGCGCAGGTCTCCCCCGCTACGGTTTCGCGGGCGCTATCCCGCCCGGAGATGGTGGCCGAAGCCACCCGCAAACGCATCCTGCAAGCGGCCCAGGAGCTGGGCTACCAGCCCAATCAGCTCGCCCGCAGCCTGCGCCAGCGCAGCAGCCAGACCCTCGGGCTGATCATTACCGATATTCTAAACCCCTTCCATGCCACGCTAGCCAAAGGCGTACAGGACGCCGCCGAAAAACACAACTACACGGTTTTCTTATTCAATACCGACGAAGACCCAGAAAAAGAGCGGCGCGCCCTCAATGTGCTGCGCGGGCACCAACCTCGAGGCCTCCTGATCGTGCCCAGCCCCCAGGCCAAAGAAAACCTCAAGCTCGTAACCAAGCTACCCATCGTAGAGCTCGATCGCACCAGTGGAACCCCCGGCATCCGCACGGTCATGGTCGATAACGTGGGTGGGGCCCGTAAAGCTGTGCAGCATCTGATCGATCTGGGCCATCGACGCATCGGCATGATCGTAGGGCGCCTGGACATCTCCACCGCGGTCGAGCGCCTGCAGGGTTACCGCGAGGCCTTGCAGGCCGCAGGCATCCCCTATGACGAGACCCTGGTGCTACTTGGCAATCACCGCGAAGCCGATGGTCGTGAGGCGGCCAAAGCCCTGCTGTCCTTGCCCAGCGATAAACGGCCCACAGCTTTATTCGTGGGAAACAACGAGATGACCGTGGGTGCGGTACTGGCCCTACGCGAGATGGGCATCCGCATCCCCCAGGAGCTGTCGGTGGTCGGATTTGACGATTCTCGCTGGGCCGCAACCATCGAACCAGCCCTCACCGTAGTAGCCCAGCCCACCTACGAGCTGGGTTTCTTGGCCTGCGAAACTCTGCTAAGTTCGCTCAGCCGCGGCCAGGACACCCTGCCTACCAGCATCCGGCTGGATACCAGCTTCATTCTTCGGGAGTCCACCGCCCCCCCGGGCGGTCGTAAAAATGGGCTCAAAAAAAGGAGGCGAAACTAGAAAAAACAGGTTTTGGGTTAAGGTTGCTTTTTTAGCCAAGGAGGAGAAACCATGCGTAGAGTACTCACTATTACAGGTTTGTTGGCAGCAGGCGTCGCCGCGCTTGGGCTGGTTACCGCCCAGGACAAAACCCCTTACATAGGGCTCATCACCAAAACCGAGTCCAACCCCTTCTTCGTCAAGATGAAGGAAGGAGCCCAGAAGGAAGCCCAGCGGCTGGGTGCCAAGTTTATCAGCGCCGCAGGGAAAACCGACGGTGACAATGCAGGACAGGTGGCCGCTATCGAAAACATGGTGGCAGCCGGGGTTAACACCATCCTGATTACCCCCAGCGATGCCAAAGCCATCGTGCCCGCCATTCAAAAGGCTCGAGCCGCCGGGGTACAGGTAATTGCGCTGGATAGCCCCACCGATCCCGAAGATGCAGTGGATGCCCTTTTTGCTACCAACAACTACCAGGCCGGGGTGCTGATCGGCGAGTATGCCGCAGCAGTCATGAAGGGCAAAAAACCGGTCATCGCCACCCTCGACCTCTTCCCCGGGCACCCCGTGGGCGCGCAGCGTCACAACGGTTTCCTGGCCGGCTTTGGTTTGCCGAGCTTGCCGCAGGAAAGCAACGAGCTCGCCAAGCCCGCCGAGGTGGTCTGCATGGCCGACACCTATGGCGACCGGGCCAAGGCCCAAACCGCCATGGAAAACTGCCTGCAGAAAAACCCCAACATCAACCTGGTCTATACCATCAACGAACCGGCCGCCGCTGGGGCCTATCAGGCGCTCAGGGCAGCCGGTAAAGAGAAGAATGTCATCATCGTCTCAGTGGACGGCGGGTGCGAGGGGGTGCGCAACGTCGAGCGGGGCATTATTGCAGCCACCTCGCAGCAGTACCCCCTGAAGATGGCCGCGCTGGGTGTGGCGGCTGGGGTCAAATACGCCAAAACCGGCCAGAAGGCCCGAGGCTATGTGGACACCGGCGTCACCCTGATCGCCAAGAACCCCGTGCCGGGTGTCGGCAGCAAGGATGTGAAGTTCGGTCTGGCCAATTGCTGGGGCCAGTAGGCTGAGCCGGGGAGGGGGTGCTGGCCTCCTCCCCCATCTCCTAAAACTCGAGCGGTTCTACACGCTGGGCCGTCTTCGCAAAAACCTCACAAAATAACATCAAATAAAGCCGGATTTTCAGACCAGACGCCTGATACAATTTGGAACAAAAAATCAAAGCGAGGAGAGCATGTCGGAGCAGTCAGGTACCACCCAAAAGCCTCGCAGCCTTCTGGACAGGCTGCCCAGCCTGACCATCATGGGGCCGCTGGTAGCGCTTTTGCTGGCGGTGGTGTTTTTTAGCTTTCAGTCCGAGCGGTTTTTAACTGGCCAGAACTTTTCCCTGATTCTGCAGCAAATCTCGGTGGTCGCAGTGCTGGCCATCGGCCAGACCCTGATCATCCTCACTGCGGGCATTGACCTATCGGTTGGGTTTGTGATGGCCCTGGGCACCATGGTTATGGCCAAGTTTGCTGTTGAGCTGGGCATGCCCCCCCTGCTGGCCATTCTGTGCGGCATGGCCGTGACCACTGCTTTCGGCTTTTTAAACGGCTTTTTGATTACCCGTTTTAAGCTGCCTCCTTTCATCGTCACCCTGGGCACCATGAACATCGCCTTCGCCCTGACCCAGATCTACTCCAGGGCCCAGACCGTGAGCGGTCTGCCGGAAGCCCACCTCTTCTGGGGCAATACCTTCAAAATCGGCGAGACGGTCTTCACCTATGGTGTTGTATTGGTGATCGTGCTGTACCTGCTGGTCTGGTTTTTCCTGAGCGAGACCGCCCCTGGCCGCCATCTATACGCGGTCGGTAACAACCCTGAAGCCGCTCGTCTGATGGGAATTCCCACCCAGCGGGTGCTGCTGCTTACCTACACCGTAGCCGGCTTCTTCTATGGCATCGCCGGATGGCTGTTGATCTCCCGAACCAGCGTGGCCGACCCCAACGCCGGGCAAACCGAGAACCTCGAGACCATCACCGCAGTGGTGCTGGGCGGCACCAGCCTGTTCGGCGGGCGGGGAATGATCCTGGGCACCCTCCTGGGGGCCATCATCGTAGGAGTCTTCCGCAACGGCTTGACCCTTACGGGGGTTTCCTCGGTTTACCAGGTGTTGATCACCGGCATTTTGGTAATTCTGGCCGTGACCGCCGATCAACTTTCCAAGCGTAGGAGTTAGCTCTATGGACACCAAGGTAAATTCCACCCCGGTGCAGCCAGCGCCGGGCTTTCATCCCGACTCAAACACCACCAAGCCCCGCATCGTGCTGGAGGCCCGCAACCTGGTCAAGCGCTACGGCCATGTGACTGCCCTGGACGGTACCGACTTCGAGCTGCGCGCGGGCGAGATTCTGGCCGTTATCGGCGACAACGGTGCAGGTAAATCCACCTTGATTAAAGCCCTCTCAGGTGCAATTATCCCCGACTCGGGCGAGATATACCTGGACGGCCAGCGGGTGCATTTCCGCAGTCCCATCGACGCCCGCAGAAACGGCATCGAGACCGTTTACCAGGATCTGGCCGTGGCCCCAGCCATGACCATCGCCGAGAACCTTTTTCTAGGGCGGGAGATTCTGCGCCCCGGCTGGTTTGCCCGGCTGATCCGCTGGATTGACAAGAAAAAGATGCTCGAGGAGGCCATCGCCGACATGAAAGATCTCAAGATCGGCATCCGCTCCATGACCCAGGCCGTAGAGACCCTTTCCGGTGGGCAGCGCCAGGGGGTCGCGGTAGCCCGCAGCGCGGCCTTTGCCCGGCACGTGGTAATCATGGACGAACCCACCGCCGCGCTAGGAGTAAAGGAGAGCAACATGGTGCTCGAGCTCATCCGCAGGGTGCGCGATAATGGTCTGCCGGTGATCATCATCAGCCACAACATGCCCCACGTCTTCGAGATTGCCGACCGCATCCACATCCAGCGGCTGGGTAAGCGGGCCGCGGTGGTCAACCCCAAAACCATCAGCATGTCCGACGCGGTAGCGGTAATGACCGGGGCCAAAAGCGCAGCCGAGCTAAGCCCCGAGGCGCTGGCCCTGTAGGGCCTGGTGTCTTGTGGGGTGGATCGGTATGCTGCTGGGCCTTGACCTGGGCACCGGATCGCTCAAAGCCCTCCTGTTGGATTTCGACGGGCAGGTGCGCGGGGAGGCCAGCCGCCCCTACCCGGTAACAGCCCCCCACCCTGGCTGGGCCGAGTCCGACCCCGAGGACTGGTGGCGGGCTGCCGCCGAGGCCACCCGCGCCGCTGTCGGGCCGCTGGCCTCGCAGGTGGTGGCGGTTGGCTTGTCCGGTCAGATGCACGGGGTGGTGCTGTCGGACTCAGCGGGCCAGCCCCTGCGCCCGGCCATCCTCTGGGCCGACAGCCGTTCGGTGCAGGAACTCGGTGCGCTCAAAGCCCTCCCCGCGTCGCTGCGGCACAGGCTGGCCAACCCCCTGGTAGTGGGCATGGCGGCTCCCAGCCTGCTCTGGCTCGAGCGCCACGAACCCCGGCCCTACACCGAGGCGCGCTGGGCCTTGCAGCCTAAGGACTGGCTGCGCCTGCGCCTCACCGGTCAGGCTGCCAGCGACCCCTCCGATGCTTCCGGTACCCTGCTGTACGACCTATTGGCCGATACCTGGGCCTGGGAGGCGCTCGAGCGGCTGGGCCTGCGCGCAGAACTCCTCCCCCCAATCCTGCCTTCCGGCGCCGTTGCCGGGCACCTTACCCGTGCTGCCGCCCACTGGCTGGGCCTCCCGGAGGGCCTGCCGGTGGCAACCGGAGCCGCCGACACCGCCGCAGCGCTCCTCGGCAGCGGCCTCGCAGTCGGCCAGGTGCAGCTTACGGTGGGCTCCGGTGCGCAAATTGCGGTTCTGCTGGACACCCTTCAGATAGACCCTACGCTGCGCACCCACCGCTACCGGGCAGCCCGACCCCAGCAGTGGTACGCCCTGGCGGCCATGCAGAATGCCGGACTGGCGCTGGAATGGGTGCGCAACCTGCTACACCTGAGCTGGGAGCAAGCCTACCAGGAGGCCCAGCAAGCACCCGCAGGCTGCGATGGGCTTTGTTTCCTCCCCTATCTGACCGGCGAGCGCACCCCCCACCTGAACCCCCTGGCCCGGGGAGTCTGGGCCGGACTCAGGCTCCACCACCAGCGCGGCCACTTAATGCGCGCGGCTCTGGAAGGAGTAGCCTACAGCCTCCGTGAAGGCCTCGAGGCCTTAGGTACAGCGATTCCCCCCCAGGCCCCGCTGCGCCTCTCGGGCGGCGGCAGCCAGGAACCCTTTTGGCAGCAAATGCTCTCCGATGTGCTGGGCCGCCCCCTGGTGAGCACCCCCACCCCCTCGGCCTCGGCCCGGGGGGCAGCCCTGCTAGCCGGCATGGCGGTGGGTATACCCCTCGAGGTTGCAAGAAGCGAAACTCCCGTCTCTGAGCCACAAAACCCCATCTACGAGGAGGGCTACCAGCGGTATAAGCAGTTGTACCGCCAGCTCTCGAGCTGGTTCTGAACTGGGATAAAATCCTACCGATGGAGCTACTGAGCGAGGCCGAAGTTCGGGTGCTGGGCACCCTGATTGAGAAGCAGTACGCCACCCCCGACCACTACCCCCTGACCGAGAACGCCGTGCGGCTGGGAGCCAATCAAAAAAACAACCGCCAGCCCGTTACCAACCTGAGCGAAGCCGAGGTGCGCGAGGCCCTAGACGCCCTCCAGCGCAAGCGGCTGTGCGGCATGTTCCGCGAGCACAACGCCAGGGCCCCCAAGTACCGGCAGTTTCTGGATCGGGAGTTCAAGTTAGATGCTCCTGCCACCATCCTGATGGCCCTGCTGATGCTGCGCGGCCCTCAGACCCTAGGCGAGCTGCGGGCTCGAGCCGAGAGCATGAACCACAGGTTCGCCTCGCTGCAGGAAGTGGAGGCGGTGCTACGGGGACTCATCAACCGGGCCCCCCACCCCCTGGTGACCCCACTCGAGCGCCAGCCCGGGGAACGTGAGGTGCGTTATGCCCATCTGCTGGCTGGAAAGCCAACCCCCTTTGTTCGCACAGAGGCCAAAAGCGAGCTCGAGCAACGTCTAGAGGCCCTGGAAGCCGAGGTTCGCGACCTGCGAGCCCAGTTAGAAGAACTCAAAAAGATGCTGAGCTGACGCCAATGCCTATTCAGGGAAGATCCTGTGGGCGGTTGGCGTTTAGAAATAAATAAGAACCAAAGCGGGCCTCGAGCGCGCGCTTGTCCAGGGTTATCAGGGGAATGTCATGCAGCAGCGCTTGTATCTTGAGGTTGCCCGCCTCAAGGCGGCGCAAAACCTCGCCCTCGAGCGATCTGTGGTACAGCGCCCCCAACGGTTCGTATAAATCGCCCGAAACCGCCACCACCGCCTGGATACCGGCCCGGGCGTGCTCGAGCATAAATAACCAGAAGTCCCGGCTCAGAAAAGGCTGATCGCAGGCGGCCACCGCCACCCAGTCTTCCCGTGCGTGCGCGAGGGCTGCATGCAACCCCGACAGGGTATTCCCCCCCGGCCAGAGGTCGGGGTAGACCTCGAGCCCTGGATAGGGCCGGTTGGCGATCACCAGACGCTCGGAGGCCCCGGCCATCGAGTCCAGCACCCAGGCGATAAGCGGCCTGCCTTTGTATATGTACAGCGCCTTGTCTTGCCCAAACCGGCTGGAGACCCCCCCTGCCAGAACTGCCCCACTCCACCGCATCGCCACCAATATAGTTTGGAATCAGGCCTCCAGCGGCACACAAACCAAATCTTCCATTCATCATCAGTTTTTTGCTATTCTCCTGACAATCTCCTGACATGAGACCGACAAGCTATTCCTCGGAGAGCAGCACTGTATTTGTGCTGTGCCAACCACTGCCAAGGAGGCTTTTGATGAGAAAACTTCTAGTTACAACCGCTGCGCTGCTAGGGCTGGCTAGCTCTGGCTTGGCACAGGTCAACCTGACCGGGGCTGGGGCCACCTTTCCTTTCCCGGTTTTATCGAAATATTTCGATGAATACCTCAAAGTCACCAACAACCAGGTGCGCGTCAACTACCAGTCCATTGGTTCAGGTGGGGGCCAGCGCCAGTTTATCGAACAGACCGTACACTTTGGCGTCTCCGACAACCCCTTCAACGACCAGCAGATGGCCGATATCCGGCGGAATACCGGTTCACCTGCGCTGAATATTCCCTTTGTGCTGGGGGCGGTAGTGCCTACCTATAACCTGCCTGGGGTAACCCAGCGCCTGAACTTCACCGGTGAGGTTCTAGCCGATATCTTCTTAGGCAACATCAAGACCTGGAACGATCCCGCCATCGCCAGGCTGAACGAGGGCGTCCGCCTGCCACCGCTCCCCATCACAGTAGTACACCGTTCCGACGGCTCGGGCACCACCTTTGTCTGGACAGACTACCTCTCCAAGGTCTCGCCCGAGTGGGCCCAGAAGGTGGGGCGGGGCAACAGCGTAAACTGGCTGCCGGCTAACAAAGTAGGTGCGCGCGGCAACGAAGGGGTGGCTGGTGTGGTGCGCAACACCCCCGGTGCGATTGGTTACAACGAGGTGACCTACGCTATACAGAACCGCATCCAGTTTGGGGCGGTACAGAACCGCGCGGGCCGCTTTATAGTGGCCGAACTACCCGCCATCACCGCCGCCGCCAACGTAGTGCTGCCGGGTGATGCCCGGGTTTCCCTGACCGATACCCAGGCCCCTGATGGGTATCCCATCTCCAGCTTCGCCTACATGCTGGTCTACGAGCAACTGGACAAAAACAAAGCCTTCAAGAGCGAGGCCGAGGCCCGGGCTTTTGTGCAGCTCCTTAAGTGGATGGTGACCGACGCACAAAAGTTCAATGAGCCCCTCACCTATGCCCGCCTTACTGAGGTAGCCCAGGCCCGTGCGCTGGCCTTGATCTCGCGCATCACCTACCAGGGCAAACCCATCGGTCGGGAGATCGTAGGCCGTTAGGTGTTGGAGGGAGGTGGGGGTCTCGCAGGCTCCCACCTCTTTTGTAAACTAAAGGCGTGCGCATGCAACAGGCTCCCGTGCAATCTTCCCTTATCAAACAGACTCCTTCGGCGATTTACCGCCTGTGGGGCGATCGTATTTTTCTAAGCGTAGTCTTGCTTTTAGCGCTCAGCATCGTCGCTTTGACCCTGGGGCTGGGGTACTACCTGTACCTAGGCGGGTCACAAGCTATCAACAAAGAAGGTTTTTGGGGTTTCTTGACCGGCACCACCTGGGATCCGGCCTTGAAGCTCGAGTTTGGCATCTGGCCCTATGTTTTAGGAACCCTTATCACCAGCTTCGCCGCCCTGCTGGTATCCTTTCCCATAGCCCTCGCAGCGGCGATTTTTACCGCAGAGTATGCCCCCCGCTGGCTGGCCGGCTTCATCAACTACCTGGTAGACCTGATGGCAGCGGTACCTAGTGTGGTGTATGGCATCTGGGGCATTTTCGTACTGGCACCCTTCCTGCGCGAGGTCATCTACATGCCCACCTTCCTGTGGGCTGCCGAGAAGGCGCCTGGGCTGGTACCTTTTTTAGGCAATCCCGCAGGCTACGGGATGTTTACCGGCGTCGTGATCCTCTCCAGCATGATCATACCCTTCACGGCAGCGCTTTCGCGGGATGCGATTGCCCTGGTTCCGGCCGCCCAACGCGAGGGGGCCTATGCACTGGGGGCCACCCGCTGGGAGGTGATGCAGACGGTTATCCTGCCCTATGCCAGGGGGGGTATTTTCGCCGGGGCCATGCTGGCTCTGGGCCGTGCGCTGGGCGAGACGATGGCGGTGGCGATGGTCATTGGCAACAGCAATGTCCTGCCCTACACCCTCTTTGGCCCGGCCTCGACCATGCCCGCCGTGATCGCGCTCGAGCTGAAAGAAGCCGTGGAAGACCTGCACTATTCAGCCATTATCGGGGTGGGCTTTTATCTCTTCTTGATCGCATTTATCGTCAATGTCGCTGCCAGCTATCTGCTCAACAAACTCAAAGTAGGGAGCCAAAGGGCTTAGAGGAGTGACCATGCGCAGTCTTCAAGCACGCTACACCCGCGACCGTCTAATCCTCATTGTGGTGATTGCCGGAACCATCCTGGCCGCCCTGCCGCTTACCCTGGTACTTGGCTATGCTCTGGTCAACGGCTTTTCTTCACTCAACTGGGACTTTTTCACCAAAGGCCCCAAACCCCCCGGCGAACTAGGGGGGGGGATGGCTCCCGCCATCGTCGGCACCCTCATCATCACTGGAACCGGCCTGTTAATCGCCACCCCTTTTGGCATCGCCGCCGGTATTTTGCTGGCCGAGTATCCCGAGAATAAACTCAATCCTACCCTGCGCCTGCTATCCGACACCCTCAACGGAATGCCCGCGGTTCTAAAGGGACTGCTGGCCTATGTGCTGGTGGTCAAGGCCCAGGGCTCCTTTTCCGGCCTCTCGGGGGCAGTGGCCATGGCCTTTATCATGGTTCCCATCATTGCTAAAACCACCGAGAGCGTGCTTAAGCTGGTACCCTGGAACATTCGCGAGGCGGGGCTGGCCTTGGGACTGCCGCGTTGGCGGGTTATCTTGTCGCTGGTTCTGCCAGCGGCCCGAGCAGGGGTGGTGACCGGGTTGTTGCTGGCAACGGCCAGGGCTGCAGGAGAAGCCGCCCCGCTGATCTTTACCGCTTTCGGGAACTCCTTGCTCACTTACAACCTATTGCAGCCCATGGACACCCTGCCCTTGCGCCTGTATGCCTATGCCATTAGCCCTTATGAAGACTGGCATCGCCAGGCCTGGGCAGCGGCGGTGGTGCTGTTGGGTCTAATTGTGCTAACCAGCCTGTTGGCCCGCTGGGTGACCCGCGGGCGCTAGGAGAGTTGGAAATGATGCGTGAATTCAAACCCATGGCCAGTTCCGAGATGACCCTTGATCCCAGTCTCAAAACCCGCATCGAGACCCGCCATGTGACCGTAATATACGGACAGAAGGCGGGCGTAAAAGACGTAACCATGCCGATCTACGCCAACAAGGTGACCGCTTTGATCGGGCCTTCGGGTTGTGGCAAGACCACTTTTCTACGATCCCTAAACCGCATGCACGACCTAACCCCCAGCGCCCGCGTGACCGGAGAGGTCTTGTTGGATGGCATTAACGTCTATGCTGCTGGGGTAGACCCGGTGGAGGTGCGGCGCAAAATCGGGATGGTTTTCCAAAAACCCAATCCCTTTCCGACCCTCTCCATTTACGGCAACGTAGTAGCAGGCTTGCGGCTGGTAGGCATTCGCAAAAAATCCCTTTTAGACGAGGCAGCCGAACGCGCCCTGAGGCAGGCAGCCCTGTGGGATGAGGTCAAAGACCGGCTCCATGCCCCCAGCATGAGCCTCTCAGGAGGACAGCAGCAACGCCTGTGCATCGCCCGGGCCCTTGCCGTTGAGCCCGAGGTCTTGTTGATGGACGAGCCTACCAGCGCACTAGACCCCATCTCCACCCAGTCCATCGAGGATCTGCTAACCGAACTTAAGAACCACGTTACCATCGTTATCGTAACCCACAATATGCAGCAAGCAGGCCGGGTATCGGACTTCACCGGCTACTTCCTGAATGGTGAGATGGTGGAGTTTGGCCCCACCAGCCTCTTGTTCACCACACCTAAGGACAAGCGCACCGAAGCCTATATCACTGGACGCTTCGGCTAAGCCGCGCCGAGATCCACAGGGGAAGGCGGCGAACCAACCTGACCGAAGGTAGTGCTCTAGAATGTTTCCCACGAATACCCAGCACAGCGTATTTTGCTGTACTGGGTAAAATGCCTGCCACCGTTAGGTTTCCTCAGACCTTGAGCTTGTGAATCACATGCCCGGCCACCCCCCTACGCCTCTTGCATGAACACAGATGCACTATGGGGTCAACCGGTCTGCTCAGGCTCTGTTCGTTTGGGTGGTTCGGCAAAGTTAAGGCCGTTGTATTTTTTTTGGCAGACATCTATGCCCTCGGTAGCCCAGGTCTGTACTGCTTCGGCAGCCGTCTGGATCACTTTGTCTATCACCGGTACAAAATCGGGGTGAAAACCCGTCAGTACCCAGGCTGCACCATCCTGGGGTCTAGGTGGTTTACCTATCCCGATACGCAAACGATGGAATTCTCTGGTTCCCAAATGGGCTGCAATAGATTCCAGGCCATAATTCCCCGCGCTGCTCCCACCCACCTTGAATCGCAAGCGTCCGGGTGGTAGATCCATTTCATCGTGAACAACCAGAATGTGGCTGGGTTGAATTTTGTAGAAACGGGCTAGAGGAGCCACAGCTTCCCCAGTGGCGTTGTAATAGGTTGTGGGCTTGATAAGCAAACCCGAAATCCACTCACCAGAGGCTGCGCGAAACTTGACCTCAGCGATAAGGGCGTTGTCCTTGTGCTGGAAGTTTGAACCAAGGCGATCCAGTACCCAAAACCCCACATTGTGCTTGGTGTGGGCGTATTGCAGGCCGGGGTTTCCCTGTCCTACGATCAAGAACATAACTTTGTTGTTTGGAGTT
The DNA here is from genome assembly GCA_000482765.1 of Meiothermus taiwanensis DSM 14542. GTDB lineage: Bacteria > Deinococcota > Deinococci > Deinococcales > Thermaceae > Meiothermus > Meiothermus taiwanensis. The sequence continues at coordinate 34,294 of AXWR01000009.1, read as the reverse complement.
TGTTGCACTGGGTTCTCCGAGAACCACTTTATACCGGATTCAAAAAGATAGTCATCCAAAGCAAAGACCTCCAGAGGCTATCTTTTTGAATCCTAGAGCACTCCCGTTGGTCGGGTTAGTTCGCCGCCTTCCGGCGCCGAACTAACCGAATCTGGTATTACTAAAGCCCAAGGCGCTAAAAGAAAGGGCCGAGAGACCGCTCTGGCTCTCGACCCCTGGGCTGCTCGAGGGATGGTTACTTCTCTTCCTCGGTCTTGCCCTTCTTGATGACTTCAACCTCGGCAGGAGCTTCGGCGGCCTGGGCTTCCAGCTTCTCAACGTCCTCAGGCGGCACGATGGCCACGATGGTATCGCGGGGGTTCATGGCCAGGGTTACACCTTGCGGAAGGCTGAGCTCATCGGCATGGATGCTATCACCAATCCGCAGATGGCTTACGTTGACCTCAATGTAGGGGGGAATAGCTTTGGGCGAAACCTTGACCTGAACGTCATTGTTGACAAGCTGCAGCACACCCCCTTCACGCACGCCCTGCGCGGTGCCCTCGATCTTGACTGGAATCCACATCAGCACGGGCTCATCGGAAAGGGCGTAGAAGTCGACGTGCTCGGGGCGACGGCGGCGCTTATCCAGGTTAACCTGGCGCACCAGGGTATCCACAGTTTTTCCGTTCTCGAGCTCGAGGGTAATCACGTGGTGGATCCCAGCAGCCATAAAGACCTTGTTAAACTCCTTGAGATCTACCGTAACTTTGTAGTTTTCGCTGCGGTTGTAAACCACCCCCGGCAGCTTGCCGGCGTCGCGCAGGGCCATGGGTTTTTCATTCCCACGGATTTGGGCTTTGATGCGGTATTCCATTCCCTTCCTCCAAAACTTTTCCGTTGCCAGCACTGGCCAGCTCTGGATTTTTATCTGCTCACACCACCCCAGCCAAGCAGGGTTCAAAACACAAGCCTTCAAAGTCTACCATAATCCCCGGCCACTCGAAAAGCCTATCTATTCGGCATCTACATTAGGATCCCCCTATACGTTTTCGACGTAATTCAGGCATCGTTACAGCAGCAAGCCGATGTCGGAATAGAGTTCGGTTTTGCAAAAAATGCCTTTTTATTTGGTTTTGTTCTATGGTTTACAAGCCCTGGACAAAACCTTGATTATGTTATAGTCTAAATCCATCCGATTTGGTACAACCAAACGGGGGAAGGAAGCAAACGTAAAAGAACTGAAGAACTGACCGCAACGCACCAAAACGAGCCGACCGAAACCCCAAGCCCCTACCCAGCGCGCCCCTGTGGTGCAGACCGCAACGCATGTGAACGATGAAAACGCTCGAGAATCCCCCACCCCCTACCAGGCCCAGCCCGTTTGCAGCGGCCATAGCGTAGGTTCTTATGGCCCAACAAACAATCCACCCTTCAAAAACCCACAGCATCTGACCGTAACGTACAAGGAGAACCAAACATGTCCACCAACCTAGTCTTCATCAGTGGCGTTTTGAGCAAACACCACCTTCGCTATACCCCCAAAGGCACCCCGGTGCTCGAGGTCACCCTCGTTGGCAAACGCGCCGTTGGCAATGAGCACATCTTCTCCCGCGCCGATCTGACCTTTTATGGCAAGATGGCCGAGCACTGGGCCAATTATCTAGTAGATGGAGAAGCCTATCAGGCGATGGGCCGCCTGGTCTACGAGTCCTGGGAGGCCGATGGACAAAAAGGTTCGCGCCTGCGCATCGTGGGCGAAGATCTCTTCAAACTGGAAAACGCCGATGTGCGCCAGGAAGAACAGGGCCCGGTGCTCTACGGGGCCGAGAACCGGGTGATTCTGTCCGGTGGCCTGACCACCGACCCGGAGATCCGCCAGACCCCGCGCAAGACCCTGGTAGCCAGGGCCAGCCTGGGCTTCTCGAGCTGGGACGCTACAGCCAGGCAAGCCAAAAGCCATTACGTTGAGCTGGAAGCCTGGCGCGAGCAGGCAGCACAGTTTAGCAGCCTGAAGAAGGGCTCGCCGCTGCTGCTGGAAGGCGCGCTCAAAACCGAAGTCTGGGAAGACCCAGAAAGCAAAACCAAGCGCTACAAGCGGGTTGTAGAAGTCCAGCGCGTAACCCCCCTGGCCCGTATCCGCCCCGCTGAGCGAGCCCAGGAAGTGCCTGAGCGCCCTACCAAGTCCAAACGCAAGACCAAAGCCGCCTAGAGCAGCCACAACCTTCGGGATTCTAGCCGTCGCCGGGTTTTGGGTGGACATTCGGGCCGTCCACCCAAATTCCTGTGAAGATGCCCGCACAGTACCCCACGGGAAGCTTCGCCCGTTGTCTAATTTTGAAGACCTGCTTGCGCTTCCCGTGAGGGCCCCTGATAAAGGGGAATCAGCGGTAGGGCATCCTGAGGTTTCAACCCAGCCGCTCGTAGGCCGGAAGGGTCAGGAATTCTTTGAACTCCGGCTGCAATACCAGTTCGTCCAGGAGCTGGGCGGCCTCTTCCAGGTTCTTCAGGCCCGCCAGCTTGGCCATCTCTTCCTGCTTGAGCTTTGCGTATAGCTCCTGAGTAAAGGTGCGTCCATCGTCCAGCCGGGCCCCTTTGCGGAGCCACTGCCACAGTTGCGAGCGGGAAATCTCGGCCGTAGCGGCGTCTTCCATCAGGTTGAAGATGGCCACCGCACCGCTTCCACCCAGCCAGGCAGCTATGTACTGCAACCCCACGCTGATGTTGTTGCGAATCCCCGCCTCGGTAATCTTGCCGCCCGGCACCTCGAAGTTAATCAAGTCCTCGGCCTTTATCTTGCCGTCCACATCCTCGCGCAGGCGGTCTTTCTGGTGGGGTTTATCGCCCAGCACCTTATCGAATACCGCCATGGCCACCGGCACCAGGTCGGGGTGGGCCACCCAGGTGCCATCGAAACCGTCTCCTGCCTCCCGCTCCTTATCTTTGGTGACCTGCTCGATGGCCCTGGCGTTTACCTCAGGGTCTTTGCGGCTGGGGATGAAGGCCGACATCCCCCCAATGGCGTGGGCTCCGCGCTTGTGGCAGGTGCGCACCAGCAGCTCGGTGTAGGCCCGCATGAAGGGCACGGTCATGGTGACCTGGGCGCGGTCGGGGAAGAGCACCTCGTGGGTGGCAAACTTCTTGATGCAGCTAAAGATGTAGTCCCAGCGCCCTGCGTTGAGGCCGGCGGCGTGCTCGCGCAGCTCGTAGAGGATTTCCTCCATCTCGAAGGCGGCCAGAATGGTCTCGATGAGCACCGTGGCCCGGATGGTGCCCTGGGGAATGCCCATATAGCTCTGGGCAAACTTGAAGACGTCGTTCCAGAGGCGGGCCTCGAGGTGGCTCTCCAGCTTGGGCAGGTAGAAGTAGGGGCCGCTACCCCGCTTCAAGAGCTCATGGGCGTTGTGGAAGAAGTAAAGCCCGAAGTCGAAGAGGCTCGCTGAGATGGGCTCGTCATCCACCAGGAGGTGCCGCTCCACCAGGTGCCAGCCCCGCGGGCGCACCACCAGGGTGGCGATTTTCTCACCCAGCTTGTACTCCTTCTCGGGGGTGCTCAGGTGGATGGTACGGCGCACCGCATCCATCAGGTTTTGCTGGCCCTGCACCACGTTTTCCCAGGTGGGCGAGAGCGCGTCCTCGCAGTCGGCCATGAAGACCTTGGCCCCGGAGTTAAGGGCATTGATCATCATCTTGCGTTCGGTGGGGCCGGTAATCTCCACCCGGCGGTCGTTGAGGTCGGGGGGGGCGGGGGCCACCTTCCAGTCCCCTTCCCGGATGAACCGGGTGTGCTCGAGGAAGCCGGGCTTTTCGCCCGCCTGGATGCGCTGGGCCACCTCAGCGCGACGCTGCAACAAACCCTTACGTACCGCGTTAAACTCACGCTGGAGCCCAGCCAGAAAAGCCAGGGCCTCGGGGGTCAGCACCGTATCAGAGGCAGGGAGTTTGGGGCCTACAATTTGCACACCTTTGGGCATCTCGCTCATAGCAGTCTCCTGTCAAACCACCGGGTGCACGGCTTGCTCAAAGCCTAGCCGCAGTCGAAGCGGTTTGTCAATCTGCGAGATTATTTTCCATTTGTTGAAAAAATGACCCGGCTCCCCTATGCTAAAGCCATGAACACCAAACGCCGCCCAGGTCGCAGCCGCTCCACCGAGGTGGGCGAGGTACGGACGCTCGAGCGCGGCCTGCACCTGCTGGAAGTCCTCTCCGAAGCCGAGACCCTCTCCCTTTCAGAACTAGCCCGCAGAACCGAGCTCTCCCCCAGCACCGCCTACCGGCTCCTGGAAACCCTGCGCCGTCGCGGCTTTGCCGACTGGGATGAGTCCAAGGGCCTCTGGAAGGTAGGGCTACGGGCTTATCAGGTGGGTTCGGCCTTCCTGACACGGGGTGGGCTGATTGATGCCGCCATGCCCGAGATGGAAAAGCTGGTGGACGAGCTGAATGAAACCGTCAACCTGGCTGTGCTAGATGGCAACGAGGTTATTTATATTGCACAGGTCGAGGGGCGACAGCTCATCCGTATGTTCACCCGCATCGGGGCCAGGGCCCCCATCTACTGCACCGGGGTGGGCAAAGCCCTGCTCATGGAACACAGCGAGCCGGAGATCCGCCGGATTGTAGGCGCGGGGCCCTTCAAACCCTACACGGCCAAGACCATCACCACCCTGGAAGGCTTCTTGCAAACCTTGCAGGAAGCCCGCCAACAACGCTATGTGTTAGATGACGAAGAGCGCGAAGACGGGGTGCGCTGCATTGCAGCCCCCATCCACGACAACCGGGGCAAGGTGGTCGCCTCCATGTCGCTATCGGCGCCCACCACCCGCGTTCCCAACGAGCGCCTGCCCGAACTCGGCGCGCGGGTACGCCAGGCCGCCGATGCCGTCTCAGCCCGGCTGGGCTGGTCGGGTTAATTCTGCCAGCTAACCGATGCGGGCCTCTATGTACTCCCGCTCCCCAGCCACAATCTGCCGGGCCAGCTCGAGATCCTTGGGATACTCCTTGCCCCGATTAATTAGATAGGTCTCGTAGCGCCCAATCTCAAAGTGCTCCACCACCCGCTTGAGGGCTTTGCCCAGGTCGAATTCTTTGCAGGAAAAAATGTCCACGCTAATAAAACGCTCACTGGGAAAGGTGTGTATGGCAATGTGGCTCTCGGCGATGATCACCACCCCCGTAATCCCCTCCGCCTGGCCTGGCAGCGCCGGGTAGCGCTGCACCACCGGGGGCAGCACCTTGGTCATCTCCATCTCTTCGGGAAGCTGATCGAGAACCTGCCGAACGAGTTCAAAATCGGCCAGTTTTTCAGGGTTTGCGTGGTAGCCGTCAATCATCAGGTGCGGGCCAAAACCAAACAGTTCCAACCTCGTATCCTCCATAAGCTTGCGGCTTTCAAGCACAATTGCCTTGTCCGCAGCGCTTTGTCAGACGGCCACCCAAGGGGCGTCTTAACAGCCCACAATTATGGGCTCGAGGATCCAGAATGTCAATCAGCAGCCAAAAACCCCACCCTGGCGCAGCCCAGCCTCCATAACTTGGAATGAGTGTTATTAATTACACCAGTGCTGCTCCACGACCAATGTGGCCTACCGAGGTTTCCATACCTGCTCATAAACCGTTATAGTTTAGTAGAAATGAGTACGAAACCTGTTACAGGTATAGAATCTCGGAAAACGGATCGGCAGGACGCCTGGTGGATCGAGCCCCTCTTCACTGTGTTGAGCCTGGGCTTGTTCGGGCTCTACGCCTTTTGGGTCGCTCTGAATCGACAACACTATGAGTATGGGCCCTACCTATCGCCCTTCTACTCCATACCCCTACCCGGCGTTCACGCTAAAGACCTCGACTGGCTGGCCATCTCACCGGCCTTCTTAGTGCTGTGGATTCCGCTGGGCTTCCGCGCAACCTGCTACTACTACCGCAAAGCCTACTACAGGGCTTTCTTCTGGGATCCCCCGGCCTGTGCCGTACCCGAGCTGCGCAAGGCCTACAAAGGTGAACGGGCTTTCCCCTTTGTGCTCAACAACCTGCACCGCTACTTCTGGTATCTCTCGGTGCCGGTGGTGGCCTTCCTGTGGTACGACGCCATCAAGGCCTTTTTCTTTGAGGATGGCTTTGGTATTGGCGTCGGGAGCCTGATCATGCTGGGCAACGTGATCCTGCTCTCATACTACACTTTCTCCTGCCATGCCTGGCGGCACCTGGCGGGCGGCTGCCTCAACTGCATGTCCAAGCACAAGACCCGCTATACCCTGTGGCAGCGCATCAGCCGCATTAACGAGAGCCACGGCTTCTGGGGCGTGGTCAGCATGCTCTCGGTGTGGTTCACCGATGTCTATATCCGCCTGTGCTCTATGGGCACCATCACCGATATTCGCCTGTTCTAAAGGGAGCCAAGTATGGAATCCTATACCATCCACGACTATGACGTACTGGTAATCGGCGCCGGTGGGGCCGGTTTACGGGCCGCCATCGCGGCCATCGAGCAAGGGGCCAGGGTGGGGGTGGTTACCAAGAGCCTGCTGGGCAAGGCCCACACCGTGATGGCTGAGGGAGGCATGGCGGCCGCCATGGGCAACGTGCGCCCGGAAGACAACTGGAAGGTGCATTTCCGCGACACCCTCAAAGGCGGGGGCATGCTCAACAACTGGAAGATGGTGATGAACTACACCAAGGAAGCCCCCGACCGGGTGCGGGAGCTAGAACGCTGGGGCGCGGTCTTCGACCGCACCCCCGATGGCCGGATCAACCAGCGCAACTTCGGGGGACACTCCTACCCCCGGCTGGCCCACGTGGGCGACCGCACCGGCCTCGAGCTCATCCGCACCCTGCAAGACCACGCGGTGAAGATGGGCATCCATGCCCACATGGAGACCACCATCTACCGCCTCCTGACCGACGCCGGTCGGGTGGTGGGAGCCCTGGGCTTTAATCGCCAGACCGGGGAGTTCCTGGTCTTCCGGGCCAAGGCGGTGGTGCTGGCCACCGGCGGGCTGGGCCGCATCTACCAGATCACCTCCAACTCCTGGGAGTGCACCGGCGACGGCTTCTCGCTGGCTAGCATGGTGGGTGCCGATCTGATCGATATGGAGTTTATTCAGTTCCACCCCACCGGGATGGTCTGGCCCCCCAGTGTGATGGGCATTCTGGTCACTGAAGGTGTGCGGGGTGAAGGGGGTGTTCTCAAGAACAGCGAGGGCAAACGCTTCATGTTCGACAACGTGCCCGAGCGCTACAAAGGCGAGTTTGCCGAAACCGAGGAGGAGGCCGAACGCTGGCTCCAGGGCGACCGCAACGCCCGCCGCCCGCCCGAGCTATTGACCCGTGACGTGGTGGCCAGGGCCATTCGTAAAGAAGTTAACGAAGGCCGGGGTAGTCCACACGGCGGCGTCTACCTGGATATCGCCAGCCGCCGCCCCGCCGACTACATCAAAAAGAAGCTCCCCAGCATGTACCACCAGTTCATGAAGCTGGGCAACCTGGACATCACCAAAGAACCCATGGAGGTGGGCCCCACCTGCCACTATGTGATGGGCGGGGTGCGGGTCGACCCGGACACCCAGGCCACCAACGTACCGGGTCTGTACGCCGCAGGCGAGGTGGCCGGGGGGCTCCACGGGGCCAACCGCCTGGGCGGCAACTCCCTGTCCGACCTGGTGGTGTTTGGGCGGCGGGCTGGCATGGCCGCAGCCGAGTATGCCGCCAAACAGAGTGGCTCCTACCAGGTAGACGAAGCCCAGGTACGGGCCTACATCGCCGAAGCCCTGCAGCCCTTCAACAACCCCCAGGGTGAAAACCCCTTTGCGCTCATGAAAGAGCTTCGCGCCACCATGCAGAAAAACGCTGGCATTATGCGCGAAGAAGGCGAGCTAAAGGCGCAGCTCGAGATTCTGGCCAACCTTAAAAAGCGGGCCTGGAATACCTCGGTCTCGGGCAGCCGGGCCTACAACCCCGGCTGGCACACGGCTTTGGATATACGCCTAATGGTGGAGATTTCCGAGGCCGTGGTGCTGGCCGCCCTGGCCCGTAAGGAAAGCCGGGGGGGCCACGCCCGCCTCGACTACCCCGACCCCGACCCCACCTTTGCCAAAATCAACCACATCATCCGGCGCAGCAGCGATGGAACCCTTACGGTGGTGGCCGAGCCGCTGCCGGAGATGCCGGAGGAGCTGCGCAAGATAGCCGAGGCCAAAGACCTCAAAGAACTCAGCGACAAGGTAGGTGCCTGAGATGTCGACCGTCACCTTTAGAGTTTTCCGTGGGGATCGCAACGGTGGTGAGCTGAAGGACTACACCATCGAAGTGCAAGAGGGCATGGTGGTGCTGGACGCCATCCACCAGATCCAGGCCGAACAGGCCCCCGACCTGGCCTGCCGCTGGAACTGCAAGGCCGGCAAGTGCGGCTCGTGCGGGGCCGAGGTCAACGGCAAGCCCACCCTGATGTGCATGACCCGGCTGGACACCCTCGACACCAGCAAGCCCGTCACGGTGCGGCCCATGAAAACCTTCCCGGTGATCCGCGACCTGGCCACCGATGTGAAGTGGAACTACGAGGCCAACAAAAAAATCAAACCCTTCACCCCGGCCCCCAACACCGACTGGATCATGTTCCAGGAGGATGTCGACCGGGTGCAGGAATTCAGGAAGTGCATCGAGTGCTTCCTGTGTCAGAACGTCTGCCACGTGCTGCGCGAGCACGACGAAAAAACCGGCTTTATTGGGCCGCGCTTGCTGGTGCGTACCGCCAGCCTCGAGATGCACCCCCTGGACGTGGAAAACCGCCTGGATATGCTCAAAAATGAGGGGGGCATCGGCTACTGCAACATCACCAAGTGCTGCACCGAGGTCTGCCCCGAGCACATCCACATCACCGATAACGCCATCATCCCGCTCAAGGAGCGGGTGGTGGACGAGTACTACGACCCAATCCTGGGCTTCTTCCGGCGGCTGTTCGGTAGCAAAAAGCAGACGCAGGCCCCTTCCTCTGGCCAGGCAGCCGACGACTAGTACACATCAGGTCACGCCCAAACACCAGCCGCCGGCGGCTGGTGTTTTTTGTATCCAGCCAATGACCTTACCAGGCAGGCCGGTAGAGCCCCCACCCGCTCCCCTCACAAATCCTGTCCTGGTAGACTTACGCCGTGCGAATGCTTCGTGGGTCTACGCTTGGACACTCGCTCGGTCATCGGCCCACCCTGGTGCTCGGCATGGCGGTACTGCTGGCCCTGGTTCGGCTGGCGGTGGCGCTCGAGCTGCTCCCCCCCTGGGCCTATGGGGTGGGCGCCATCCTGCTCCTTGGGGTGACCCTCGAGGCGATGTTTAGAGGCTTCCAAGCGGCTCTGCTGCCGGGTATAGGGCTCCTGCTGGTTGGTATCGGGTGGGGATACGGCAACACCCCGGCCGTGTTGCTAGCCCTGCTCGGGGTGGGCGCTCTTTACTGGGCCTGGGCGCCCCGGATGAGCGAGCGCGAACAGGCCAGCTTCTGGGGCTGGGTGCTGGTCTGGCCCTCGCTGGGGCTGCTCTTGGTCTGGCAGATCTTCCCCAGCCTGTATGCCCTGTGGCTTTCATTTTTGGATCGGTTTAACTTCATCGGACAGAGCAGGTTCGCGGGGCTCCTTAACTACGAAATTCTGCTCACGCGCGATCCTCTGTTCTGGAAAGCCATGGGCAACACTTTCTGGTTCGTGATTTTTACGGTTCCGCTGGGCATTCTGCTGGCAACCGTGGTCGCGATTTTGCTCAACGAAAGGGTGCGCCTGCTGGGCTTCTTCCGCACGCTCTACTTTCTGCCCTACATTACGGCGCTCACCGCGGCTGCAGCGGTATGGGACTGGATCTATCACCCCGAGTTTGGCTTCCTCAACTGGGTGCTCGGCACGCCAGGGCTGGACTGGCTCTCCACCCCGCAGGGCATCTTTGCCCTGGCTATGGCTCCGCTGGGCATCCATCTTCAAGGCTTCTGGGCCGGGCCCAGCGTAGCCTTTGTGGCGATCATGGTGATGAGCCTGTGGCACCTGCTGGGCTACCAGGTGGTGGTCATTCTGGCCGGGCTGCAAAACATCCCCAAAGAGTACTACGAGGCCGCCCAGCTCGATGGTGCCAGCTGGTGGCAGCAGCAGCGCTACATCACCTGGCCCCTGCTCTCCCCCACTACCTTCTTTCTTTCCACGCTGGGCCTGATCGGGGCTTTTCAGGTTTTTACCCAGGTGCTGATCATGACCCCCACCGGCGGGGTCTTGCAAGACACCCTGACCATCACGTTGTATCTGTACAACAAGGGCTTCCGCGACTCCGACTTCTCCTACGCCAGCGCCATCGCGGTGGTGGTGTTTACCGTTATTCTGGTGCTCACGCTGGTACAGCAGCGGGTGCTCGAGCGCAGGGTAAACTATGAGACTTGATTTCCACAACGCAAAGGAAGGAACCCCATGACCCCCCCGTATGCCCTGAGCCGCCTGCTGATCTACCTGGTTTTGAGCGTAGGGGCCATTGCGATGGCCTTTCCTTTTTACTGGATGCTGGCTACCAGCCTGAAAAGCCCCCAGGAGGCCCAGCAGGCCCGGCCCATCTGGGTTCCCGAGCGGCTCAAGCCCGCCAACTGGAGGGTGGCCGCCCGGCTAGGTGCCGAAGGGGGCAGCCCCCTCTGGGGCGGCTACCAGGACGGCCGAAGCGTCACCTTGCGCATCTATACGGGCCGGATGGGGCCCGAGCCCCAGGTCTTTATTCCTACGGCTGTGGGCGCTTTCAGCGACCCCCGGGCCGAGGGCACCCAGATCCGCACCCGCTACCAGGAGGATCACTGGGAGATCACTTTCACCAACGTCTCGGGCGAGTCTTTCCGGCTGCTCCCGGCGGTGGTGCTGCTCTCCAAAAGCTACGCGAGCTACCGGCCCGAGCTACCCCCCGATGCGGTGCGCTCGAGCGGCGACGACTGGCGGCTGGAATGGGTCAACCTGGCCCCCGGCGCGCTGGGCTATGTCTTCCACAACTACCGCGAGGCCTGGCTGGCCGCTCCTTTTGGGCGGTATTTCTTCAACAGCTTCATAACTGCGGGAACCCAGGTGCTGGTGGGGCTGCTGCTGGCCGCCATGACCGCTTTCGCCCTGGCCCGCATCGAGTTCCCCGGTAAGAATCTGGTCTGGCTCATGATCCTGGCAACTCTGATGATTCCCGGCGAGGTGCTGCTGATTCCCAGCTACATCCTGCTCTCGAGGCTCGAGTGGATCAACACCTACTACGCCCTGGTGGTGCCCTGGCTGGCCTCGGTGTTCGGGATTTTCCTGCTGCGGCAGTTTTATCTGTCGCTCCCCAGGGATCTGTTCGATGCGGCCCGGATGGATGGGGCCAGCTACTGGACGCAGCTGGTGCGCATTGCCCTGCCGCTTTCGATACCGGGGCTGGTCACCTATGGCATCTTTACTTTTTTGGGCGCCTACAACGCCCTGCTGTGGCCTCTGATTGTGACCGACCGGCCCGAGATGTACACCATCCAGCGGGGCCTGCAGGTTTTCATCGGGGAGGCCGGCAGCGACTACGGGGCCCTGATGGCCGCCTCAACGCTGGCCATTTTGCCCATCGTGCTGGGGTATTTTCTGGCGCAAAAGCAGTTTATCCAGGGGGTGGCCCGCAGTGGAATCAAGTAGGCCCACCATGGGGTAATGTAATAGGTGGCCTGACCTTTAGCTGACGTTGTTGTGGGTATAAACAAATGAGAAGGAGACGTGAGATGAAATATCTAACCATCGCCTTTTTCGCTTTCCTGAGCCTGTCCCTAGCGCAGCAGCGGCCCGAGGAGATCATCAAGGGCCAGTGTGAAAAGGCCAGCGTGGTGGCCGAGCTGTGGCACGGCTTTACCGGTGGTGCCCCCAAGACCGCCCTGGAGAACCTGGTGGTGGAGTTCAACCGAACCCAAAACGGCCAGGTGTGCGTGCGCCCAATTGGGCAAGGCAACTACCGCGACCTCTCGACCAAGATCAAAGCCGCTTTTGCCAGCGGAAAAGTGCCGGCCATGGCCCAGGCCTTCGAGAACAACATGGCGCTGTACCTCGAGTCCGATGCTCTTACACCCATGGCCGCGCTGGGTATAGACCTGAAAGGGGTCAACCCCCTTTTTGTCAACGCGGTGACCTTTAACAAGCAGATCTACGGGGTTCCCTTCAACAAGAGCATCCAGGTTCTGTACTACAACCGCGATTTGCTCAAGAAGTACAACGCCAAGGTGCCCACCACCATCAACGCGTTCATAGCCACCGCCAAGCAAATCTCCCAGGGAGAAAAAGCCCCGGTCTACTTCTTCCAGCCCGACACCTCGACCTTCTCGTACTGGTTCTTCACCCTGGGCGGGAGCTACCTGCAAAACGGCAAGCTGGTGCTCAACTCGCCCAAGGCCGTCGAGACGCTCGAGCTCCTGGTGCAGGGGGTCAAGGAGGGCTGGGCCCGGCCCATTACCAGTGGCTTCATTAACGCCAACTTCGGCGTGGGGCCTTACGCCTTCTCCACCGATACCTCGGCGGGTTACAGCTTCTACCTGCAGGCGGCCAAATTCGACCTGGGCGTGGCCACCCTACCGGGCCGCACCGACAAGCAGCCCGGCTTCGGGTTGGTGCAGGGCACCAACCTGGTGGTCTTCAAGCGAGCCGACGAAAAAGAGAAAAAGGTCGCCGCCGACTTCTTGAAGTTCGTGATCTCGCCCAAGGTACAGGCGGTTTTCGGGGTCGCCACCAACTACGTGCCCGTCAACCTAGGCTCGGGCGCCGACCCTGTGGTAACCCAGTACATCAAACAGAACCCCGCCTTTGGTGTGGCTATCACCCAGGCCCGCTACGCCAAGTTTGAACCCGCCCTTTCGGATTGGGAGCAGATCCGCTTCGATATCCTGGGACAGGCCATCAAAGAGGCTGTGCTGGGCCAGGCCACCCCCAAGGCTGCGTTAGACAAGGCCCAGAAAGCTGCTGAGGACTTACTGGCCGGTCGCACCCGCTAAACCTCCCACCCCTGAGCTCAAACAGGAGTTGCGCGCTGCGCCTCACTACCGTGAGGCGCGCGTTTTATTGCATTCTTCAAATGCTGCTCACGTCTCAAGCCAGGCCGCTGACCTCCAGCACAAACAATCCATACATCACCAAGAACAGCATCCCTTCCCAGCTCGAGATGCGCCGATCCTGCACCAGCAGGTAGAACAACAGCGAAGCCCCCACCACAAAGGGCAGGGCGAAGCCGGTCAGCTCGGGCGGCGCTTTGACGGTGCCGTAGACCGCACCCGCCCCCACCACCACCAGCGCATTGAAAACGCAGGAACCCAGGATGTTCCCTACCGCCATGGAAGCCTTCCCCTGGCGTGCGGCAGTGAGGCTTACCACCAGCTCGGGCAGGGTCGTACCCAAAGCCAGCAACGTAACCGCCACGACGGCGTTTGGAACACCCAGGCCGGCCGCCAGCCCTTGTAGACTGCTCACCGTCCAGTCAGCCCCAAAGTAGACACCCACCGCGCTCAGCCCCACGATCAGGAGGTCGTGCCAGACCAGGGGGGCTCGAGCCTGCCCAGTCACTTTGCTGCTGCCTTCTTTGAGCAAATAGGCCACATACACCCCATACACCGCCAGCAAGCACAGCCCCTCCACCCGGCCCACCAGCCCGTCGAACATCACCACCCCCAGCACAAACGCCGCACCCACTAAAAAGTGCAGGTCAATGGCGATGTACGCCTCGCCCAGATATACCGGACGCAACACCGAAAACACCGCGCTCACACCCAAAATGAGCAGCAGGTTGGATGCATTGGCCCCCAGCACATTGCCGCTCACAATCTCCGAAACCCCCTGGTGCACCGAGAAAAGCCCGGTCACCAGCTCGGGCAGTGAGGTTCCCACCCCCACGATGATCACACCCACCATAAAGCTGGATAGCCCCACAGCGAGGCCAATGCGCTCCGATGACTGGGTGAGTAAGCGGGCTGCCCCCAGCAGCACGGCCAAGCTAGCAAGCAGGGTCAGAAACGAAATAGTCATTCTAGATTGGTTTCCACGGATACCCAGCGCAGCGGTTGGGTAAGCTCAACTACAGGGGGAAGCGTGAAGCACGCAATTCCCGGACTTTACCCATTCATGCCTGCTGTCACAAGCATACCAGACTCAAGGTAGGGGGGTTTTGGGAGGGGCGGTCGATCCCCGCACCACCAGCCGGCTGGGAAATTCCAGCAGCTGGTCTCGCACCGATTTGCCCTCGATGGCCTCGAGCAGCAAGCGCACCGCGGCCTCGGCAATATCGGCGATGGGATGAGCCACCGTCGTAAGCCCCGGTGGAACCAGGCTGGCCAGTGGGCTATCGTCGAAACCGGCGATGGAGATATCCGCCGGCACCTGCAATCCGCGCTCCTGTGCAGCCTCCATCACCCCAAAGGCCATCAGGTCGCTACCGGCAAAAATGGCCGTGGGCGGTGAGGGCCGCCCAAGCAGCGCTCGAGCCCCCTCCAGGCCCTTTCTGCGGGTAAAGTCGCCTGGCTGCACCAAGGTCTCATCCCAAAGCCCCGCCGCCCGCATCACCTCCCGGTAGGCCCGGTAGCGCTCCTTCGCCTGCCCCGAGTGCTCCGCCCCCCCAATAAAGCCAATCCGCCGGTGGCCCAGCGCAAGCAGGTGGTGCAAGAGCGCCACGGTGCCCTCGTAGTTCTCGCCCCGTACCACCGGAAGGTGGGTGGCTCCGCCAAAGTAATTGATGAGCACAATGGGAACCTGGCTTTGTTCAAGCGTACTCAGAAATTCACTGGCGCCGACCGGCACCACCAACAAAAGCCCATCGGCCATACCGCCCAGCAGGCTCTGGATGCGCTCACGCTCCCGCTGGGGGTCTCGAGATGTGGTGAACAGGCCCAGGTCGTAGCCGCACCGGCCCGCTGCATCGGCGGCGGCTCGAGCCAGCTCTGCAAAGTAGGGGCTGACCAGCTCCGGCACTACCATTCCCAGAATGCGGGTGGCCCCCCCGCGGAGCCGACGCGCCGCGGTGTTGGCCACATACCCCAGCAAAGCCGCCGCCCGCTGCACCTTTTCCTGGGTCTCGGGGGAAATGTGCCCCTTGCCGTTCAAGACCTTCGAGACTGTAACGGCAGAAACCCCTGCCAGTCGGGCAACATCCGCAAGGGTGGTTCGGGCACGAGGTCTCATAAACGCTAACTCAATATATTTTCATTCTTCTGTATTGACAAGCTTTTTGTGTTTAGGTTATCGTTTACCTAACTAAATCAAACAGGAGGTAGGCATGGCTTGACCCCACAGTCACCATACGGCTCGAGCTGGTTTTTGCAAGCAAAGGAGGCACCATGAACAAGCTGGCTTGGTTTTTCCTCGTGTTACTGATCACAGGCGGTCTGGCGCAAGGAGGCAACCCCACCTACACCCTTCGCTACAACCACGTCCTGGCCCCTACCCACCCGTTCCATGCCGCGTTTCAAAAGTGGGCCCAGCGGGTGGCCGCCCGCACCAATGGCGACCTGCAGATTTTGGTTTTCCACAGCGCCCAGCTAGGGGTTGAAGAAGACATCATCGAGCAGCTCCGGCGGGGCATCCCGGTCGGGCAGAACACCGACG
This sequence comes from Meiothermus taiwanensis DSM 14542, assembly GCA_000482765.1. Taxonomy (GTDB): domain Bacteria; phylum Deinococcota; class Deinococci; order Deinococcales; family Thermaceae; genus Meiothermus; species Meiothermus taiwanensis. Next base: position 18,740 of record AXWR01000009.1, on the reverse strand, counting down.
CCGCGCGGATGGGCAACTATATCCGTGAAATGGCGGTGATCAACGCCCCCTACTTTCTACAGAACCCCGCCCAGGTAGAGCGTCTTAGCAAAACCCCATCGGTTCAGCGCTGGATCGATCAGCTCGCCTCACAGTACGGCATCCGGGTGCTCTGTATGAACTGGGTGCAGGGGGCCCGGCACTTCATGACCAACCGGCCCATCCGAACCCCGCAAGATCTAAGGGGCCTGCGCATCCGCACCCCCCCTGCGCCCATCTGGCAGGAATCGGTGCGGGCTTTGGGGGCCACCCCGGTCGCCCTGGCCTTCGGTGAGATCTACAGTGGCTTACAGCAGCGCGCCATTGACGGCGTGGAGCTGGTCTATCAGAACATCCTGGACATGAGCCTGAACGAGGTGCTGCGCTATGTAAACGAGACGCAACACATCCTGCTTGTCAACTTCCAGGTGGTAGGTGAGGCCTGGTTCCAGCGTCTACCCAAAAACTACCAGCAAATCCTGGTGGAAGAATGCGAGAGCGCTGGCCGGGGCGTCACCCTAGAAATCCAGGTGCAGACCGCCATGGCCCAGCGGGAGGTGCAGCGCAGGGGTATGACCATCGTAACCAACGTCAACCTCGAGGCCTTCCGGCAGGCCGGCCAGGCCGCCTACGAGCGCCTTGGCCTTCTGGATGCCCGCCGCAGGCTCTACGAGGAGATGGGCTTGCGCTAAAGCCAATCGCCCGGGCCGCTCTCGGCCCGGGTAAGCTTTGGGGGCTGTTGTGAGCACAGTGCATCGACTCGAAGAATCACTGGCCCTGGTCTTCCTTGCCATCGCAACCACCATGGTCTTCATAAGCGGTATCAGCCGCTTTCTGGGCCAACCCCTGGGCTGGAGCATCGACCTGGCGACCTTTTGCTTCGCCTGGGCGGTTTTCCTGGGGGCCGATGTGGCCTTCCGGCAGGATCGGCATGTGAGCGTAGAAATTTTTGTGCAGCGGCTCTCTAAACCCTGGCAACGGGCCATCAAACTGTTCAACCTGTGCCTGATCGCTTTGTTCCTGCTGGCGCTGCTGGTTTATGGCCTCGAGATGACCTATGCCACCCGCTTTCGCACCTTCCAGGGCATCCCAGAACTCAGCTACGCCTGGGTCACCCTGAGCGTACCGGTTGGCAGCCTGCTTTTACTGATTACAACCGTGGGCAAAATTAGGCAGCTTCTCAAGGAGAACCCGGCATGATCGTATCGCTTCTTATTTTCCTCGGGCTGTTGCTGCTGGGCATGCCGGTGGTGTTCGCCATTGGCATTGCGGGCTTCGTCTTTTTCCTGCTCACGCCCGGCCTCCAGCCGGTCATGCCGGTTCAGCTCGCGCTCTCGGAGACCCAGAACTTCGCCCTCCTTGCCATCCCCACCTTTATTCTGGCCGGCAATCTAATGAACGAAGCCGGGGTCACCCGGCGGCTGGTGCAGTTCGCCACCCTGCTCACCGGCCACCTGGCCGGCGGCCTGGGACAGGTCAGCGTGCTGGCCAGCACCCTGATGGGGGGGGTCTCGGGGTCGGCCATCGCCGATGCCAGTATGCAGGCCCGGGTGCTGGGGCCTGAGATGCAAAAAAGAGGCTACACCCCCGGCTTCATTGCCGCGTTGCAGGGCTTCACTGGCCTTTTGGCCGTGATGATTCCCCCCAGCATCGCCCTTATCCTGTACGGAAGCATCGGGCAGGTTTCCATCGGCCGCCTGTTTGCCGGTGGGATCGGCATAGGGCTTTTGCTGGCCCTGGTATTTATGCTGGTGGTGGCTTTCCTGGCTAAAAAACGCCAGTACCCCCGCGAGCGGGCCAGCCGAGCCCCCACGCGCGAGATCGCTTCCGCCTTTCTAGCCAGCTTCTGGGCCCTGATCTTCCCCTTGATCCTGCTCCTCACGCTACGGGGCGGGGTTTTCGTGCCGTCGGAGGTGGGCGCGGCCGCCTGCGTCTATGCCCTCATACTGGGCAGCGTGGTCTACAGGGAACTGGGGAAAGCCGGCCTGGTGCGCGCCCTAAAGCAGTCGGTGGCCGATATCGGCATGGTCTCCTTCCTGATCGCCTGCTCGGCCCTGATCGGCTATGCCATGAAGTGGGAGATGTGGCCCCAGAAGCTGGGGCAGTTTTTGGTGGGGCTACAGCTCGAGACCACCCTGGTGGTCCTGGCCGTGCTGCTGGCCCTGCTGGTCCTGGGCACCGTTCTGGATTCCACCGTGATGATCATCTTGACAACCCCCATACTGGTGCCGGCCATGAAGGCCCTGGGGGTCGATCTGGTGCACTTCGGGGTGCTGATGGCCCTTACCTGCGCCATAGGCTTGCTGACCCCACCCGTGGGTCTTTCGATGTACGCCGTCTGCTCGATTATGCGCTGCTCGGTTGCAGAGTATCTGCGCGAAGGCTGGCCGTTGCTGGTTGCGGTACTGGCGACCATCCTCGCAGCCCTTTTGTTCCCACCTTTGGTTACCACACTGCCCAACTTGCTTTTCCACAGGTGAAGTATGTCGCGTAGAATCGCCCTTGTCACCGGAGCCGCCCGAGGCATCGGAAAGGCCATCGCCGAAAGGCTCGCGGCCATGGGCCACCACGTGGTTGTGGCCGATCTGGATCTCGAGGCCGCCCAGCAAACCGCCCAGGCCATTGGGGGCACCGCGGGCCGCCTGGACGTTTCCAGCTACTCCGAAACGCAGACCTTCATGGCCCAGGTTTACGCCCAGCACGGGCGGCTGGACATCCTGGTCAACAACGCCGGCATTATCCGCCGTGGCAACCTGCTCAGCGTCAGCGAGGGGGACTGGGATAGGGTTATCGCGGTCAACCTCAAAGGCGCTTTCAACTGCGCCAAGCACGCCGCGCCGTACATGCTCAAAGGGGGCTGGGGCCGCATCGTCAACATCGTTTCGATCGCGGCCAAAACAGGGGACATCACCTCCGCACCGGGCTACGGCCCCTCAAAGGCCGGGGTGGTCAACCTCACCAAAACCCTGGCCCGGGAGCTGGCCCCCTATGGCATTACCGCCAATGCCGTGGCCCCCCATGCCATCGAGACCGAGATGAGCGCCCAGTGGAGCGAAGAAACCCGCCAGCGGGTGCTATCCGGGATTCCGCTGGGAAGGCTGGGCAAACCCCAGGAGGTCGCGGCAGCCGTGGCCTTTTTGGTCTCCGAAGAAGCAGGTTTTATCACCGGAGCCACACTGGATATCAACGGTGGGGCGCTTATGGACTGAGGAAGTAGCATGAAAGAACTGTTTGAACTGAACAAACGGGTGGCTCTGGTGACCGGCGGTACCGGGGGGTTGGGCCTGGAGATGGCCCGAGCCCTGAGGGAAGCCGGCGCTCAGGTGGCCCTTTTAGGCCGCAACCAGGAAAGCCTGCACTGCTGCGCCCGCGAGCTGGGGGCGCTGCCCGTGGTGGCCGATGTCGCCTCCGCCGAAGAGGCTCAGGGTGCGGTAAAGCAGGTTTTACACGAACTCGGGCGGGTGGATATCCTGGTGAACGCCGCAGGCACCCATGTGATCAAACCGTCCCTCGAGTTAAGCCCCGCCGAATGGCAGCGGGTGCTCGAGGTCAACCTGAGCGGCAGTTTCTTCATGGCCCAGGCGGTGGCCGGGCCCATGCGCGCCCAGGGTTATGGCCGGATCATCAACATCGGCTCGGTAATGAGCGCGCGGGGGCTACCCCGCAGGGCCGCCTATGCCGCCAGCAAAGGCGGGCTGGTCACCCTCACCTACACCCTGGCCCAGGAATGGGGGGAGTGGGGCATCCGGGTCAATGCCATCGCCCCCGGCTTTTTCCATACCCACATGACCGATGCGCTTTTTCAAGATGCCCTCTGGGTCGAGCGCCTGGAACAGCGCGTTGCCGTAAGGCGGGCCGGACAGCCGCGGGATCTGGCCGGCGCTGTCGTGTTCCTGGCCTCCCCAGCCTCCGAATATGTCAACGGGCACGTACTGTACGTGGACGGTGGCTTCACCACAGGAGAACCCTGGTGATGCAAGGCATTCCTGTGCAACAACTGCGCGAGCGGGTGGAACAGATCCTGATAAACCATGGCTTTACGCCGGAGAATGCTCTACCCATCGCAGAATCCCTGGTGCTGGCCGAGATGCGGGGGGTTGCCTCGCACGGCCTGATCCGACTGCCCATCTACCTCGAGCGCGCCCGGCTGGGCTCGGTAAAACCCCAAGCCCGGCCCGTGCTGCTGGCGGATTACCCGGCCCTGGCCTGGCTGGATGCCCAGGACGGCCACGGCATCCCCTCCGGCTTGCAGGCAATGGAGCTGGCCATCGAAAAAGCCCAGAAGGTGGGCCTGGCCGCCGTGGGGGTGCGGCGCTCGAGCCACTTTGGCCTGGCCTGGTACTTCGTGCGCAGGGCAGTGGAAAAGGGGCTGATCGGTGTGGCGCTCTCCAACGCCGATGCCCTGGTGGCCCCCTGGGGGGCGCGCGCTCGTTTTCTGGGCACCAACCCCCTGGCCGTGGGCATCCCGGCAATGGAGGAACCCCCCATCGCCCTGGACATGGCCACCAGCGAGGCAGCCCACGGGAAGATTCTGCTCGCCAAGTCCAGTGGAAAAACCATTCCCCTCAACTGGGCCCTCGATGCAGAGGGGCGGCCCACCGACGACCCCGACCGGGCCCTGGCCGGTGCCCTGCTTCCCTTTGGGGGGCCCAAGGGATCGGCCATCAGCCTGATCATCGACATACTGTGCGGCCCACTGGTGGGCGCCCTGATCGGCCCCGAGATCGCCCCGCTCTACACCGCCCCCGAACGCCCCCAGGGCCTGGGCCATTTCTTCATGGCCCTGAACCCGGCTGTTTTTGGTGACGCGGAGCAGTTTAGAAGGCAGGTAGACGCGTACATTCGCAGGGTTCGGGCCCTGCCCCCCGCAGAGAACGTAGATCGGGTTCTGCTGCCAGGCGAACGCGAGTGGCTCCTCGAGCAGAAAGCCCTGCAGGAGGGCCTATCTCTAAGCCCAGAGGCCGCCAAAGCGGTGGGCCTCTAATACCGGTTCCAAAGGAAAGCCCTCACAGAGGCCATCTTTGGAGTTCTAATACCGGATGCAAAAAGATAGTCTCCACCCACGATTCGGAAATCCAGGGGAAGGGGAATTCGAACCTGTCCAAGGGTGTATCAAGGTCTCTGGCTGGCCGCAAGGGCTCGAGGCTGGAACTGGTTGTAAAGGGCCCTGGCAATAAAACCCCCACCCAAGAGCCGCTCCCCCTGGTAGAAGACCGCCGACTGGCCTGGGGTGACAGCGAATTGGGGCTCTTCCAGCCGGATGACCATCCGCCCTGCTTCCATCGCCTCCACCCAGGCCGGCACCGGTCGGGTGCGGTAGCGCACCTGCACCTCGAGGCGCTCGGGCAAGTTCTGCGCCTCGACCAGCAGGTTGACCTGGTGGACCTCGAGGCCGCCCCACATACAGGCCTCCCTGGGCCCCACGATCACCTCGTTGGTGGTGGCATTCACCTGCACCACGTAGCGCTCGAGGTGGCTCTTCCACAGACCCAGGCCCTTTTTCTGGCCCACCGTGTAGAACTGTGCCCCACTATGCTCGCCAATCTGCCGACCGGTCTCGAGGTCAATCAGCGGTCCCGGACGGGCTGTGAGGTGCTGGGCCAGGAAGTCCTTCAGGTCGCCCTGCACAAAGCAGATGTTCTGGCTCTCGGGCTTTTTGGCGGTGGGCAGACCATACTTCTCGGCCAGGGCCCGCACCTGGGGCTTTTCCAGGTGCCCCACCGGAAAGAGCATATGGGGAATGGCCTCTTTGGGCGTGCCCCACAAAAAGTAGGTCTGATCCTTCTTGGGGTCGCCCCGGTACAGCCCCCCGTCGCGGTTGATGACGTAGTGCCCGGTTGCTACATAATCGCAGCCCAGCATCCGGGCTTTCTTCAAAAGCGAGTCGAACTTGACGCGGGTGTTGCAGCTCACGCAGGGGTTGGGGGTCTCGCCGGCCTGGTAGCCCGCGATAAAGGGGTTGATGATTTTTTCCTGAAACTCCTCGCGGTAGTCGAGCAGGTAAAAGGGAATACCGATAATATCGGCCACCCGCCGGGCCTCGTAGGCAGCGTCGGGCGAGCAGCAGGTCTCGAAGCAGTCGTCCTTTTTGTTGTCGGGCCAGAAGCGCATCATAGCCCCGATGACCTCGTAGCCCTGTTCCTTGAGCAAAGCCGCGCTTACCGAGGAGTCCACCCCCCCGCTCATGGCCGCCAGTACACGCTTACCCATATCAAGGGAGCCTCGAGGCTCCTAAACTAGTGTACCCGATGGCTTTAGGATTTAAAGCACACTTCCCCTGACCGCACCTCCGCCCTTGTTGACAGCTTGCACCGCCTGTGTTAACCTACAGGACGCATTTGGTGGTACTCACCGGTGCGTAAGGGCGCGTAGCTCAGTTGGATAGAGCGACTGACTACGGATCAGTAGGTCGTGGGTTCGAATCCTGCCGCGCCCGCCAGGTAAAAAGCACGGAGTTAACCAGCTCCGTGCCTTTTTATTTTCGCCACTCTTCCAGGCGCTCCCGCAGCTCGCGGGCATAGCGGGGGTTGCGCCCGCCCCCTAGGGCCGCCAGCCCACCGATCAGCAAAAAAGCCAGGCTCACCGGGATGGGCTTGATCAGGAAGGCCGCCAGCACAGCACCCACCAGCAGACCCAGGCCCACGCGGATACGCCCGGTCAGCAAGCCTCGCACCGAGAGAAAGGCCAGCATACCAGGAAAAAGCCACAACAGCAGCCGCAGCAGCAGCACCGCGCCTTCGGTCATGGAGTTATGGTAGCAGAGCTTTATACCAGACTCGGTTGGTTCGGTGCCGGAAGGCAGCGAACCAACCCATGCGCTTTCTTCGCCGAGCGCTGCGAGGGGTGTACTCTAGGATGCAAAAAGATAGCCCCTGGAGATCTTCGCCCTCGATGACTATCTTTTTGAATCCGGCATTACGAGCCAATGCCCCAGACCAGCAAAGCCCCCAGATCTTCGGCGGGAACCGGCCAGCCCAGGATGTGTCCCTGACCGTGGTCGGCGCCCAGTTCTTTCATGCGGGTAAGCTGAGACTGTTCCTCCAAACCTTTGGCTACCGCTTTAGCACCCACAGCGTGCACCATATCGATGGCCGCTTTGGCCAGCATGGCGTTTTCCGAAACCGATAGGGCCGGGTTAAGCTTGATCCAGTCGATGGGCAGCCGCTTGAGCTGGGTGAGCGGAATAGGGTTGGAACCAAAGTTGTCGAGGGCCACCAGAACGCCCAGGTGTTTGAGGATCTCGAGGCTACGGCTGGTGGTCTCGAGGTCGCTTAGGATGGCCTCCTCGTGCAGCTCCACAATAAGCGTATCAGCGGGGAGGCGCTTAGCCGAGAGCATCTCTTGTAGCACACTGGGGAAGTTTGGATCGATAAGGGTTTCGGTGGAGACGTTAATACTGAAGCGGGCGTTAACCCCAGAAGGCCTCCAGAGGGCGGCTTGCTCGAGCACTTTTTCCAGGGCCCAGCGATCTTGGGCACTCATCAAGCCCACCTGCTCGGCCAGAGGTAAAAACTCCCCGGCCTGGTGCAGCCCTTTGGGCCTAGGCCAGCGGGCCAGGGCCTCCACAGCCACCAGCTCGAGGTCGCTCAGGTTAAACACCGGCTGGAAGTGCAAGGTCAAGCCGTCCTGCGAAATGGCCTCCTGCAACTCAGCAGCCCCAGGGGTCAGCAAGCGGATACCTCCACCCGCCTCGAGGGATGCCTGGCAAGCCTGCTCGGCCTGATTCCAGAGGCCTTCCACAGTCGTGGCGTCTTGGGGATACATCGCGATCCCAATGCCCACCTTTAGGCCCGATAGGGCAGCCCGCAAACGGCCCAGCAAGCGATGCGCCACCCGGCTGGCCCCAGCCGTCCAGCGCACCTCGGATAGCAGCAGGGCAAAGCCCTGTTCACCCAGGTAAGCCAGCGAGTCGCTCTGGCGCAGGGTGTAGGCAATCTCCCGGGCGGCTCGTTCGGTCTGGGCCTTGTTCATCCCGTCAATCTGAATGCGCATCAAGGCCAGCGAGCGCTCATACCGTTGCGCCATCGAGAGGGCCTGGGCCAGATTGAGTTCAAACTCGCTGCGCCGAACCGCCAGCGACTTACGCTCGGGGGTCTGGATTTTAATCTCGTCTTTGAGCGGGCGCAGAATACGCTCAATCACCTGGGCCACGGCCAGGGCCAGGGTCTCGTCGGCGTTGCTCCACTTACGTGGCTGCATGCTTTCAATCCATACCACACCCCGCAACCCCCCTTCCCCGTGCAGAACCGCCTGCAATACCGCCCCCAGGCCACGGCCGATCAGGATGTCGCGCAACTCGTTCATACGGGCATCCTGCCGAGCGTCGTCGGCAGCAATCAGCAGGTTGCGCTCGAGCACCTGAAAATAAACCGGGTGGCGCTCGGGTTGTAGCTCATCGGGCAGGGCGGCTTCGGGGTACTGTCCAATTGGTTTGAGGGTACGCCCACTGCCATCCCGCAACCACAAACAAAGACCTTTGAGGCCCAGCGAGATCAGCATCTCCCCCAGCCTGGGCAGGGCTTCCTCCACGCTAGCGAACCGCTGCTGGGTGATCTCGAGCAGCGAGCGCTGCCAGGTTTCCTTGGGCATGGGGTTGACGGCCACGCCCTGAGACTCCACCAACAAGGACTGAAGGGCTTCAATCAGAGCCAGCTTGGCGCGTTCGTTTAGATTGTAGCCTTTTTGCCCGATATGCAGGCGGGGTGCAGCCCAGACCAAACGACTGCTCACCCAGGACTCACCGGTGAGTAGGTTGAGCAAAAGCTCCTGGGCTTCCTGGGGTTTGAGCACCACGCCCCCCGCCCCTCCAAGGCGAATAGCCATACCAGAGGGTAAATCCTGGTGCTCAATCAGGAGCGTGGCCCCTTCGATGGAGAGCGGTGCGAATAGTTTCCAGCTAACTTCGTTCACCAATTCCAATCCTTTCTTTGGGGGCTCTAAGAAGCCACAATTCTAATGTACCAAGCGGTGTGCAGGGGCGCATGGTTATTCATCACCAAACCAGCCGTTAACAAGCCCGTGCAGATTACGCCCCAGACTGAACCACCCGGAGTCCGCCCGGAATCATCCGCACCCGGTACTCCTGGCTGGGCTCGAGCAACTCCCCATCGGAGTGGGCCGGAACCGGACGATCGAAGCGAACAACGAACTCGGCTCCGCGGAAGAAGTGCAGGCGGGGGTGGTGCACGTGTTTGCCCATGATCAACTGCGGCAAAATCCCCACCACCCCCAGGCGGCTGAAGGGGCCGGCCACCGCAACCGAAATCAGTCCATCGGTGGGCACCGCATCCGGTACGATGGGAATACCCCCCCCGTAGGTCGAGCCGTTCATAAGGGCCACCAGCAGGCTGGGGCCCTGATAGAGAACCTGGTTATCCTGGATGAGCTCGAGGTTGGGTAGCTCAAGCTCTTTTAGCACGGCGAAAATCGAGTACAAGTAGCGGGGCATTCCCCGTAAAAAGGTAGGGGCGGAAAGCGCTTTGCGGGCCACTGCGGCATCGAAGCCAATGCCCAGGCTGGCCCCGAAAGGCCGGTGGTTGACCACGCCCAGATCCACGCTGCGCACAGTTCCGTGCAGGGCGGTGTGCAAGGCAGCCTCGAGGGGCAGTTTGTGTAACCCCACCATGCGGGCAAAGTCATTGCCGCTACCGATGGGCACCACCCCAATGGCCTTATCCGATCCAGCGATACCGCGCAGTACCTCGTGCACCGTGCCATCCCCTCCCACCGCTACCACCCGGCTACCGGGCGCGGCCCTCTGGGCGATCTGGGTTGCATGACCTGGGGCCTGGGTAACCACGATTTCCGCGTCGGAGGGCCGGGCCTGCCGGACAATAGCGGCCTCGAGCTGCCGCAGCATCTGGCCCACCCGCCCCCGCCCCGCCGCTGGATTGATGACAAAGGTCGTATGGTTCTTCATTGTGTTTCCCCTGATTCTAGCAAAGGCCAACGTTGTACAATACGAGTATTCGAAGGAGGTTGTCGTTCGCTGCTCGCAAAGGAAGGTTCTATGAACCGGCCCGTGGCACAATCCCACCTATCGCAGCTCGCCGAGTTGCTCTGCTGGATGGACGAGGCGCCCGAGCGTCGCTCGCTGGCCCCCGAGGCCCGCACCCCCGAAGGCTTGTGGTGGGAGGTGCTGGCCGGCGAGAGCGACAAAGCCTGGGTCTGGATTGAAGCAGGCCGGGTGCAGGGGTACGGCGCCCTGGTGCCCTTCTGGGAAGGAGCGGCCCTGGAGGGCCCCATAATCCGTGGGGGCGATGGCAGGGCGCTGTTGGAGCATCTGGTCAAAAAAGCCCGTCAGGAAGGTTTTTCGACGCTCTACGCCTTTCCCGAAGCCTGCAACCGCCAGGCTCGAGGCCTGCTGGAGCAGATGGGCTTCTCCGCCGAACACACCACCTACTTCTACTGCATCCAGCGCACCGATCTGGCCTATCCCGTTCCAGCCGGCTACAAGATTGAGCGGGCCGAACCCTGCGATCCCCAAACCTACCGCAACCTGTACAGCCGCGCCGAGGATGGTTGGAGCCTACGGTTGCACTGGACCGATGAAGAGCTGCGCCAGCACTTTATTGGTTCGGAGGTCGAGCTATTCATGGCCTATGCCGATGCCACCGGGGAACCTGTAGGTATGGCCGAGCTCGAGCTCGACGATACCCGGGCCGAGATCGCCTACATTGGGGTGGTGCCGGAGGCCCGGGGCAAGGGCTTGGGGCGGGCGCTGTTGGGGGCTGCTGCCGAATGGGCCTTTGCCAATCCGCACATCGAGACCCTGCAGGTGCGCGCCCACGACCACGAAAAAGCCGCCCAGGCCCTTTACGAACGCCTGGGCTTCAAACAGACCAGCGCTGTTGTGACCTACGCGCTCGAGCTTTACTAAATACCAGATTCGGTTAGTTCGGCGCGGAAGGCAGCGAACCAGCCCGACCGAAGGGGTACGCTTTCCTCGCCGAGCGCAGCGAGGGGTGTGCTCTAGGATTCGAAAAGATGGCCTCTGGAGGTCTTTGCTTTGGATGACCATCTTTTTGAATCCAGGGCCTTGATCAGGGCCGCCCGGCCCGGGCGCTGGAGCGGGGTGTACAGCGCAAACGGCAGCTCCAGCGAAAGCAGCGGAATGCCAAGGCTCAGGCAATCGAGTACAGGGCACCTGTGGATGCGGGTTCCCGCGACCATCAGACGTGCAGGGCGTAGCGCTCAAAGGCCTGGGGATCAAAGCGGCACCCGGCCAGGTCTTCCCAGTATAACCAGCCTTCCCTAAGGGGAGGAAAGCTACAAAAACCCCCCTCGGCCTTAAGGTGGAAGGCCAGCTCACAAGGCTCGCTCACCCCTTCCTGAAAGGCCATCAGCGCGGTCTGGTAAGCCCCAAAGCTGGAAAGGGCCTGTGAGCCCACCATGGCCTTTTTACCCTCGGCACGGTTCAGGGCCAGCATCTGTAGGGTCTGGGTGTAGCCGGTGCGGGCGGGCTTGAGGTTGAGGATATCGAAGGTATCGAGCTGAAGCTCGCGCCACAGGTCGCGCAGCGTAAAGGCCGAGTCGTCGGCAATTAGGGGCAGGATGGCAGCCCGGCGCAGGCGCTGGCGGGCCCGCACCTCACCCACCGGCAGGGGTTCTTCCACGTAGGCAAGCCCAGCTTCAGACCACCTTTGCAGATAGGCCGGGGCCTCCTCGGGGGAAAGGGTTTCGTTGGCATCTGCGTACAGGGCCACATCAGGGAAGCTTTCCTTGAGGGCCGCTATACGCGATAGGTCGCCTTGCAAATCGCGCCCCACCTTGACCTTCAGCACCCGAACCCCGGCGGCGTAGGCCGTTTGGGCATCGGCCAGCATCTCCGCCTCGTCGGCAATGCCCAGAATGTAGCTGACCCGCACCCTGGGGTGGTGCGGCTCGAAGACCTGCCACAGGGTCTGCCCTTCGCTATGAGCCCAGGCCTCCCACAGGGCAATGTCCAGCCCCGCTTTGGCGGTGGGGTTGTTGGGGAAGTTGCCCAAGACCTTCTGGATGGCCTCGGTGTCCTCCACCTCGAGGCCCACCAGCTGCGGCGACAGGTAGTCCAGCGCCGCCAGTACGGTGCCCAAGGTTTCGCCGTAAATGGTGGGCCGGGGCGGAATCTCCGCACGGCCTATCGAGCCGTCGGAAAGCTCAACCTCGAGCAAAACGTGCTCCAAAGCTGACAGCTCCGAGGCCCGGCCCCAGCGCAAAGCCCCCCTCAGGGGCAGGCGAAACGGGCGGGGAATGATTCGCCGTATGCTAGGCATGGATCTGCTCCACAAAGGCCCGGATGGCCGCTGCTTCTTCGGCCAGGCCAAGGGTTTCGGTGTTTAGAAACAGGGCCCTTGGCGAGCCCTGGAGCGCCCGGCGCACGCCATCGGGGTTGTAGTTTTTGCGCTCCTCGGCCACAATCTTGAGCTTGGCGGTCAACTCTGGCACAGAAACGTTCCAACTCAAAGCCTCTTCCAGCTCATCCTCGCTCAGCACCCCCCGGGCCAGCTCACGCAGGTTGGTCAGGTCATCCTGCTCAACCCGCACCCGGTCGAAGGCATCCCCCCGTGTCAGGAGGCGTGAAAGGCGGGTCAGGTCGCGGGCCTCCAGCACCACAAAGCGGCTTAGGGGCAGATGGCTCAAGGCAAAGCTGACCTCCGCTTCGCCGCGCAAACCATCGAACAACAGGGGCCAGGCCGGCAGGGCACGGCTGTTGAGCAGAATCTCCGCCACCCCACCAGGGTGCTCCTGGCGAAAGCGCCGGGTCAGGGCAAAGCGTTCGCTGCGATCCAGCTGCTTTTCCGCACAGCCGTACAAGGGAAACACGTAACGGTCGACCAGCTCTCTGCGGTCGGGCAGGGTGGGGTAACCCAGGTGCTCGAGCAGGCTGGTTTTGCCCACACCGGTCAGGCCCACCAGAATCAGCAGGGGCATTTCAGCCAGCCGGCGGCTCTGTTCGGGCGCGTCCTGGCCCGGCAGGTATAGATTGGCTCGGGGGATACGCTCACTCATGCTGTTCTAGTCTACGCCGAGTCGGGTAGCATGGAGCGGTGGATGTTCTTAACCTTTACAAAGAAACCGGGGCTTTATTGGAGGGCCACTTTTTGCTGCGTTCGGGCCGGCACTCCCCCAAATTTCTTCAATCCACCACCCTGCTCCAGCACCCCCTATACGCCGAGGCGGTGGGGCAGGCCATGGGCGAGCTTTTCGATACGCTCGAGCTCGACTTTGTAATAGGCCCCGCCATGGGGGGTGTTGTCCTGGCCTTTGTAACCGCCAAAGCCCTGGGGGTGCGGGCCCTTTTCGCCGAAAAGGACGGCCAAGGGGGTATGCGGGTGCGCGAAGGGCTGACCATTCACCCCGGCGAGCGCTTCCTGGCCGTAGAAGACGTGGTCACCACCGGGGGCTCGGTGCAGCAGGCCATCCAGGCCGCCGAGGCCAAAGGCGCGCGTTGTGTGGCAGTGGGGGCTATCGTAGACCGCAGCGCAGGCCGGGCCGAGTTTAGCGTGCCCTACCGCTCTTTAGTACAACTCGACTTTCCCACCTATGCCCCCGAAACCTGTCCGCTGTGCCAGCGGGGTGAGCCCTTACAGGAAGTCTAGGCAGACTTGGTAGGCTAAGGCATATGCTGCGACACGTTGCTTTTCTAGTAGCACCCCCAATTGGCAGATGGCTGCTGGCAGTCGGGCTGTTGTTGGGGCTGTCTATGGCCCAGTCCAACCTGGAACTGGCCCGTCAGGCCGTGCAGGACTGGCAGGCCGGCCAATACCAGGTAGACCCCTCGCAAGCCCTGGGCAAGCCCACCGAGGAGGCCATCCGGCTGCTCGAGCAGAGCCTGGCCTTCCCTCCCGCACCCCGCGAGCTATCGGTGAATCTGGATGAGCCACTAGAAGAGCCCATCCCCGGCGGCAGCATCGTTAAGTTCCCCGCCACCGTGGCTGGGCGCGGCGGCGAGGTGCGGGTCACCATCCGCGAAGGAGTGGTAACCCGAATCGGATTTGCCCCCGAGGGCGGGCTGCTGCCGGGCTGGCTCAAAAGCCCCGTAGCTTGGGCGCTGTTTGTGGCCCTCTCTCTGGGTTGGCTGGTGGCCCTGCGCGGCCACAGCGCCCTGGCCCGCTGGTGGGCCGAAGGCTGGGCTCTGGTGCGCCAGTACCGGGGGCTGTACCTGGGCACCAACATCGGCCTGTATGGCTTGTTCGCCCTGGGCGGGCTGGTGGCCTATACCAACCCCCAGATGGTGCGGCTGATGCAGGAGCTGGTGGGTGGGGCGCTCGAGCAAATCGGCCTCGGCAGCGCCCTGGCTGGGGGTGTTTTGGGCCTTGCCATTGTGATCTTTTACTGGAACTTCACCAACGGCCTGCTGCTGACCACGGCCGTACCGGGCTTGTTCCTGGGTATTCCAGCACTGTTGTTCAACGCGTTGCGCTATTTTGTACTGGGCTTTGCCCTGAGCCCAGTGGCCCTGCCCACGGTTAATTACCTGCTGCACCTACCCACCATTGTGGTGGAGCTACAGGCCTACATTCTGGTCACTTTTGGTGGGCTGGTGCTGATGCTCAAAACCCTGCGGGGCGAGGGCTACCGGGCCGGGCTGCGGGCTTTGGGTCTCACCGTCTACCTGGGGGCCTTCTTCCTGCTCTTGGGGGCCTGGTACGAGGCCTTCTCGATCCTGGTTCTAATGCGTCCATAGAGCAATTACAGGCCCCACCCACCCATCTGACCTGGCGCAGAACTGGTGCAGTGTTATGTCCATCTCGTCCTCAAACCACCACACCCCCCCCATTGCCGTGCTGGGGGCCGGGTCCTGGGGCACGGCCCTGGCTTTGCTGGCCTCGTCGAAAGGGGTTCCAGTATACCTCTGGGCCCGCCGGCCCGAGCACGCCCTGGCGATGCAGCTCGAGCGGCAAAACCGCGAGTACCTACCCGGTGCGGTCTTCCCTGAACGGCTTTACCCAACCTCCGACCCCGAGGAAGCCTTGCACCAAGCCCAGCTCGCAGTCGTGGCCCTTCCTTCCAGGGCCCTGCGAGCAACCCTGGTCCAACTGCCCAAAGCCAAGGCCTATGTCTCGGTCACCAAGGGGTTGCAGTTTACCGACCAACACCTCCTGCGCATGAGCCAGGTCATCGAAGAGGTAACTGGGGTTTCGCAGGTGGCTGTGTTGTCGGGGCCCAATCTGGCCGAGGAGATAGCCCGTTTTTTACCGGCCGCGGCGGTGGTGGCCGCCCAGGAACCGGGGCTGGCCCAGCAGGTGCAGCAGGTTTTCTCCGGGAAAAGCTTCCGGGTCTACACCTCTACCGACCGGGTGGGGGTGGAGCTGGGTGGGGCGCTCAAAAACGTGATTGCACTGGCGGCGGGTATGGTGGATGGTTTGAAGCTCGGTGACAACGCCAAAGCAGCCCTGATTACCAGGGGGTTGCGCGAAATCATCCGCTTTGGGGTGGCCCAGGGGGCCCGAGAAGCCACTTTCATGGGCCTCTCGGGCCTGGGTGACCTGATCGCCACCGCCAGCAGCCCCCATTCACGCAACCGCACCGCTGGCGAGCAGATCGTCAAGGGCCTGACCCTGGCCCAGCTCGAGGCCCAGAAAAGCGTGGTGGAGGGCATCTACACGGTCAAAGCCCTGCACGCCTGGGATCAGGCCACCGGGGCCGACCTGCCGATTACCGAGGCCGTGTACCGGGTGGTTTACCAGGGGGCCGATCCCATGCAGGAGCTCATCCGCCTGATGAGCCGCGAGGCCAAGCCGGAGTAGAAGCCCACGCCACTGGCCCGAACCCTACCAAAAGCGTTATTTGATCCCCGCTAGAGTGCTCTGTTCGGCCAGATACAGCCAGGTCTCCAGCACGCTGTCAGGGTTGAGCGAGATGCTCTCAATACCCTGCTGCACAAGCCACAGGGCGAACTCCGGGTGGTCGGAGGGGCCCTGGCCGCAGATGCCGATGTACTTGTTCATGCGCTTGGCTGTGCCGATGGCCCGCTCGAGCAAGAACTTCACCGCCTCGTCCTGTTCGCTGAACAGATCGGCCACCAGCCCTGAGTCGCGGTCCAGCGCAAGGGTCAGCTGGGTCAGGTCGTTGGAGCCAATCGAGAAGCCGTCGAACAACTCCAGGAAGCGCTCGGCCAGAATGGCGTTGGAGGGCACCTCGCACATCATGATCAGCTTAAGGCCGTCCCGACCGCGCTCGAGGCCGTGGGTTTGCAAGATTTCGATCACCGCCTTGGCCTCCCCCACCGTGCGCACAAAAGGTATCATCACCCAGACGTTGGTGAGCCCCTTCTCTTCGCGCACCTCCCGGATCGCCTGGCACTCCAGGGCAAAGGCCTCGGCAAACTCCGGGCTGCGGTAGCGGGCGGCCCCCCGGAAGCCGATCATGGGGTTTTCTTCCTTGGGCTCGTAGCGGCTTCCCCCCAGCAGATGGGCGTACTCATTGGATTTGAAGTCCGACATCCGCACGATAACCGGATTGGGCGCAAAAGCCGCCGCAATCATGCTGATGCCCTCGGCCAGCTTTTCGCGGTAGAAATCCACCGGGCTTTGGTAGCCCGCGCTGCGCCGAAGAATTTCGGCTTTGAGGTCTTCGGGCTGCTGCTCGAACTGCAAAAGCGCCTTGGGGTGGATGCCAATGGTGTTGTTGATGATGAACTCGAGCCTTGCTAGACCCACCCCGGCGTTGGGCAAGCTGGCAAAGCTGAAGGCCCGCTCGGGCGAGGCCACGTTCATCATGATCTTGGTGGGGATGGGCGGCATGTTGTCCAGCTCAATCCGCTTCACCTCGAAACGCGGGGTGCCGGCATACACCCGACCGGTATCGCCCTCGGCACAGGAGACCGTGACCATCTCCCCATCGTGCAACACCTCGGTGGCGTTGCCAGTCCCCACCACAGCCGGGATGTTCAGTTCCCGCGCCACGATGGCCGCGTGGCAGGTACGCCCACCCCGGTTGGTCACGATGGCCGCCGCTTTTTTCATCACCGGTTCCCAGTCGGGGTCGGTCATATCGGCCACCAGCACATCGCCGGGCTGCACCCGGTTCATCTCGCGGGGGTGGCTAATAACCCGCACCGGGCCCACCCCGATGCGCTGCCCGACCGCCCGGCCCGTTACCAGCACCGGTGCGCGCTCGAGCATCTCGAAGCGTTCCAGCACCCGTCCCGAACGGCTCTGCACAGTCTCGGGGCGGGCCTGCAGGATGTAGATATGTCCGTCCAACCCGTCCTTGGCCCACTCGATGTCCATGGGCCGGCCATAGTGCTGCTCGATCAGAAGGGCCTGTTTAGCCAGTTCCAGCACTTCGGCATCAGACAGTGAGAAGCTGCGGCGCTCCTCTGCGGAAGTCTCCACAGCCTGCACCCCCCGGCCCTCCGGGGCGTAGACCATCTTCTGTAGCTTGGTACCCAGGGTGCGCTGCAGGATGGTGTTGCGCCCCTCGGCCAGGCCTTTCTTATACACATAAAACTCGTCGGGATTGACCGCACCCTGCACCAGCAGCTCCCCCAGGCCATAGGTCGAGGTAATGAAGATGGCATCACGAAAACCCGACTCGGTATCGAGGGTGAAGGCCACCCCCGAGGCCCCCAGGTCGCTGCGCACCATGCGTTGCACGCCCGCCGAGAGGGCCACCTCCTCGTGGGCGAACCCGTGGTGGACGCGGTAGGCGATGGCCCGGTCGTTGTACAGTGAGGCAAACACTTTCTTGATGTGCTGCAGCACGCTATCGATCCCGCGCACATTCAAAAAAGTCTCCTGTTGACCGGCGAAGCTGGCCTCGGGCAGGTCTTCGGCGGTGGCGCTCGAGCGCACCGCAACAGAAAGCCCGCCTTTGGAGGCGGACTCGAGGCGGATATAGGCATCTACGATGGCCACCTCCAGGGCCTTAGGTAGCTCGGCGCTCTCCACCCAGCTGCGAATCTCGGCCCCTACTCGCGCCAGCTCATCCACGTTGTCAACGTCCAGGCCTCGCAGGGCCGCGGCGATGCGTTGATCTAGGTGATTGTGCTGCAAAAACTCGCGGAAAGCCGCTGCGGTGGTGGCAAACCCACCCGGCACCCGCACCCCGGCCTGCGAGAGGTTGGACATCATCTCGCCAATGGAGGCATTTTTTCCCCCTACCACCTCGAGGTCTTTCATCCCCAGCGTCTCGAACCAACGAATGTATGTCATACGTACACCCCGTTGAAGTCGATGGTAGTTTGTGCGGGGATTGAAATGGAGTAGGCTATTGTGGTGTAGCTATAGCCCGGGCTTCGGTGTAGCAGACGCTACACACATAAACTACACTGTTATCTGCTACTAGATATCGGTTAGTTTGGAAACGAACCAACCCCACCCAAGGGCTATGCTTTCTCCGCCGAGCGTAGCAAGGGTTGGACTCTAGGATGCAAAAAGATGGCCTCTGGAGGGCTTGGTAGTAGAGTGAGATTATCCCAGACAGGGGTTGAAGGGGAGGCCGTTTTCAACGCAGATTGCGTTGTGTGAAAACAAACAAACCTCCCCTCTCAAGTCTGGCATGCCCGATAGAAGGATGCAAGCTGTACGGGAAAACCGGACAAGGCAATCTCAAGGTACGCAAAGTGTACAGCGCAGAAAAGATACGATACCTGCGTTGCAAGAGCTGCGGGCAGGAGTTCAGCGAAAGGAAGGGCACGGCCCTCTGGAACTGTAAACTGCCCGAATCCAAGGCCGTAGCGGTCGCAGAGCAACTGAGCGAGGGCAGCAGTCAGGCCGCCACCGCTCGCCTGCTCA
>AXWR01000008.1 GCA_000482765.1 Meiothermus taiwanensis DSM 14542 | reverse complement strand
TGCGGCGATGTCCTTGTGTCATCCGTGCGATCCAGGTGGATGGGGGCAGCGAGTTCATGGCGGAGTTTGAGGAGGGTTGTCGGGTATTGGGGATAGAGCTTTTTGTTTTGCCGCCGAGGAGTCCGAAGCTGAACGGGATGGTAGAGCGGCTGCAGCGGACGTTTCGGGATGAGTTTTACACGCGGGCTTTACCGCTGGGGATAGAGGCTATTCAAGGGGAGCTGGAGGGTTATCTGGAGCACTACAACCTGCACCGGCCGCACATGGCCCTGGGGGGGTTGGCGCCGGTGGAGTACCTGGCTAAGCTACAGGAGGTGTCGGTTCCCCTGGAGTCTCAAATGTATTGACCGATTACATGAGACTGACAAATCTCACCCTGGCTTTATAGACTGTTGGGGTGACGCTGCGCAGGGTGCCGGTTTTTGCCTACGACTGGGTGCTGGTTGGCCTGGTGTTGCTGATTAATCTGATCGGCCTGGTCACCCTCTACAGCGCAGCGCCCAGCCAGGGGGTCTGGCTACAGCAGATGCTGGCCTTCCCCATCGCTTTGTCGGTGGGCCTGCTGGTGCAGTTGTTCTCCCGCCGTCAGGTGCTTTCCTGGGCCTTTCCACTGTATGCGGTCTCGCTGGTTTTGTTGGTGCTGGTTTTGCTGGTTGGGCGCGAGATTAACGGGGCCAAGGCCTGGTTCAACCTGGGCCCCTTGAGCTTTCAACCGCTCGAGCTGGCTAAAATCGGCCTCATCCTGGTGCTGGCCAAAGTGCTGGCGGCCCGTCCGCTGGAGCGCTGGCTGGATTATGCGCTGCCGGTTTTGCTGGCAGCCCCTGTCCTGGGCCTGGTGCTTATCCAGCCCGACCTGGGGGGCACCCTGGTGCTTATCGCGGGGCTGCTGGGGATGCTGTTTGTGCGGGGCATGCCCACCATTCATATCGTGGTAGGGCTCCTGGCGGTGCTGGTGCTGGTGCCCACGGTGGTCTGGCCCAACCTGAGCCAGTACCAGCGGGATCGGGTGGAAATTCTGTTCGACCTGTCCAAAGACCCCAAGGGCAAGGGTTTCCAGCAGATCCAGTCCACCATCGCCATCGGCTCGGGCGGCCTGATGGGCAAGGGCTTCGGGGCCGGCACCCAGACCCAGTTGGGGTTCGTGCCCGAGCGCCAGACCGACTTCATCTATGCGGTGCTGGCCGAAGAGTGGGGCTTTGTGGGCGCCTCCACCCTCATGGTGCTGTACGCTTTGCTCTTTTTCCGGCTAGGCCGCATGGCGCTGGAATGCGTGCGCCTCGAGGATCGCCTCATCATCGTGGGGGTGCTCTCGATGCTGGCCTTTCAGGTCGTGGTCAACATTGCCGTCACGCTGGGCCTGGCCCCGGTAACCGGCCTGACCCTGCCCCTGGTTTCCAAAGGCGGCAGCAGCCTGATTATGGTGTATCTGGGGCTGGGGCTGGCCCTGCTCATCCACCGCGACCGCTACAGCGAGGTATGAGCGGTTTTCACATTCCTGTTACCTTATGGCTTTACAGTTGGGTTTATAACGCTCGGCGTATACTGGAACCAAGGAGGAAGACCATGCCTTTAGGCCCCACCGAACTCATCATCATCCTGCTGATTGTGGTTTTGTTGTTTGGCGCTCGCAAGCTGCCCGAGCTGGCTCGAGGTCTGGGCCAGTCGGCCCGGGAGTTCCGCAAAGGGTTGAACGAGGACGAGAAAAAACCCGAAGAAAGCAAACCCGAGCAAAAACAGTCTTAGATTGTGCCAGACCCCGGTATCAGGTGCAAAAAGCGGGGCTCGAGGGCAACCTCGAGCCACTGGCCTTCGGCAAGCTCGAGCTGGGCCTGTTTGTAGCGCGGTAGAAAGAAGGCCAGGCCGACAGAGCCCACCCCCAACTCCCCCCGTAGCCGCAGGCCCTGCACGCGCAGGTTCCGCACCTGGCCCCGGATGCGGTTCTCGGGGCCCTCCTGGGTAAAAACCTCCTCCGGGCGAACGCCCAGCATCACCCGCTGCCCAACCGAAATGCCGTTTCGGTAGGGGGCTTTGAGGATGCCCAGGGGGGTTTGCACCTGCACCCACACCCCATCCACGGCCAGAACCGTGGCCTCCAGAAGGTTGCGAAAGCCCACCAGCCGGGCCACCTCGAGGCTCGCGGGGCGGGTAAATACCTCCTCGGAGCTTCCCTGTTGGGCCAGCCCCGCTTTGGTCAACACGGCCACCCAGTCGGCCCGCTGGGCCAGCCACTGGTCGTGCGTGGCCGCCAGGGTGGGTATCTGCAGCGATCGAAGGCGCTCCAGCACCCCCGCAAAAACCTCCTCCCGGGTAGCCACATCCAGGGCGCTGGTGGGCTCGTCCAGCAGTAAAATCTGGGGTTCCCGGGCCAGGGCCCGGGCCAGGGCCACCCGCTGCTGCTGCCCCCCGGACATCTGGCGGGGGTAGCGTTCAGCCAGTTCGGCCATCCCCATCAGCTCGAGGTAGGCCAGGGCCTTTTGCCTACGGGCCTGGAGGGGCAGGTGGGCCAGCGGAAAGGCCACGTTCTGCCAGGCCCGCAGGTGGGGGAAGAGGGCAAAGTGCTGGGGCAGGTAGCCCACCGGCCGCGCCTCGGCCCGCAGCCCAGCAAAGGGCTGGCCCCTGGCCGGAATCAGGCCGGCGATGGCCTTGAGCAGGCTGGTTTTTCCCACCCCGCTCTCGCCCAGCAGTACCGTAAAACCCCGCACCTGCAGGCTGAGCTCGAGCTTTACCGGGTGCTCGAGGGCATACGCAATCTCCACGCATCCTCCAGGGTGCGCACCAGGTAGACCAGGGCAAAGCTCACCACAAGCAAGACCCCCGAGGCCTCGGCCGCCCGCCCAAACTGCAAGGCCTGCACCTGATCGTAGATGTAGATGCTGACCATCTGGGTTTTGCCGGGCAGGCTACCCCCCACCATCAGCACCACCCCAAACTCGCCCAGAATGTGGGCAAAGGCCAGAATGGAGCCCGACAGAATCCCCGGCCAGGTGATGGGCAGGATGACCTCGAGCCAGACCCGCCGAGAGCCCGCACCCAGCGTTCGCGCGGTCTGAATCAGATCCAGATCCAGGCTGCGAAAGGCCTCGCGGTAGCCGTTCAGGGCAAACGGCAGGCTAAACAGCACCGACCCCACCACCAGCCCCTCGAAGCGAAAAGCCCAGGTCACACCCAAAAACTGCGCCAGAGGGCCGTTCTGCCCCAGGAGCAAGAGCAGGTAAAACCCCAGCACCGTGGGCGGTAGGGTGAGGGGCAGCAGCACCACCGATTCCAGCACCCGCTTGCCCCAGAAGCGCTTGTGGGCCAGCACCCAGCCCAGCGGCAGCCCTAGCAAAAGCAGAATCAAGGTGCTGACCAGTCCGACCTCGAGGGTCAGGCGCAGGGTCTGCCAGAACACAGGGTCGCTCATGGGGCGGGTTTCTCTCCCGGCAGCAAAAACCCGTATTTACGCAATACCTCATGGGCCTCAGCGGTGTCTATGTACTCATAAAAGCGCCGCACCTCCGGGCGGTTCTGGCCGCGCAGAATTACGTAAGTCTGGTTAAGGCGTAGATGGCTGCTCAAGGGGGCCAGCCAGTACACCCCGGCCTTCTGCATAACCTCGCTCTTGGCAAGGGAAAGGGCCAGCAAACCAATATTGGTGCTGGTCAGGGCCAACTGGGCGGTCTGGGAGATGTTCTCACCGTAAACAAACTCAAAACCGGTCTTGCCCCGCCGCAAAAAGCTCAGGTCAAAGTAGGCCGCAATGCCTCCAGTCATCTCTTCCCACCTTACCGAACGGGTCGGGCGCAAAAAACCAAAGTGCTCCAGAAACGTCACCCCAGCGCGGCCATAAGGGGCGTGCATGGGGTTTGCTATAGCCAGCTGGGTAATCCGCGGGTCGAGCAGTATACGCGGCCCAAGCTGCCGAGGATCCAGCCCTTGTTGAACCAGACCATTGGAGGCCCAGATAACCAGACGGCCCACCGCGTACAGGCGCAAAGTGCCCGGCTCGACACGCCCGGCCTGCTGTAGTTGCATCGGGTAGGCTTCATCCGCCGAGAAAAACATATCGGCCGGCAGCCCCTGCATCAATTGGGTGTAGAGCTTGCCCGAGGAACCAAAGGTAAGCTCGACCCGCATACCCGGGTTCCTGAGTTCAAAGCGCTGCGCGATCTCGCTCAAGGCATACTGTAGGTCGGCGGCCGCCACCACCCGTACCGTGTTTTGTGCCAGGCCAAGCCCCAGCAACCACAACCCCAAGCACAGCCAACGAATCATCTGGGCCTCCTTATTAGTTACAGTGTAACTATATGGGCCCCAACCTATTTAGACAAGTCCTCCCTTCGTGCTAGGAGCTGCTGGATAAACCCCAGGCTGGCCTTGGCCATCTCCATGCGCCACAGGATGGCGACCAGTTGAATGCGTTTTGCCGTTTGGAAGCGCTGCTGCAAATCCTCGAGGATGGCTTCAAAAACCCCTTCCTGGGCCTTCAACAGCGGCTCGAGGTCGTGCTTCAAGCGCAGTAAAAAAGCGATCTTTAGCCGCAGATCTGAGCGGCCATGGCGCAGGCGCGTTACAGGGGTGTGCAGCCACCCAAAGGCCGCTTCCTGGCCGGTAGGCGTGGCCCTGTAGAGCGTTCGGGGTGGGCCGGCCTCACCCTCCTCCTGTCGGATGGCTTCAATCAGCCCGCGGGCCTCGAGGTGCGCCAAAGCCCTGTAAACCTGCGTGCGCTGGATACGCCAGATGTCCCCCAGTTCCCCGTTGGGAGCAAACAGCGCCGCAATGCGGAACCCGTGTGCCGGCTGCTCCAGTAAAGCGGCCAAAACCGCCCAGTCGGAGGTTGAGAGCTTGTGGATTGCTGCTGCACTCACCCCTACAGCCTACGCAAGGCCATACCAGGGCTGTCAAACCCAGATACCTGCCAAGGAATGAGTGCGAGACAGCCCCATCAGGTCATCGTAAGCCCAGGGCCTTGCGGGCTTGGTTAACCTGGGCCGAGGTCAGGGTTTTGGCCCGCTGGGCCTTCACTTCGTCGGCGGTGAACGGCTTCTGGCCCGGCGGCAGTCTGTTGCCCCACTGGGTGGATATATGGTTGAGCAGGGCTGCTAGCTCGGCGTCACTTAGCTGTCGATACCCTGGCATAACCCCGTTGTAGTTGCGCCCTTTTACGCTAATCTCACCGCTCATACCCCAGAGCAAGAGCTGAATAAGCCAGGTTCGACCCCCTTTGGCCGCTAAAATCTCCGGAACATGCCCGGCCAGCGGGGGAAACACCCCGGGGATGCCCGCGCCGTTGGGCTGGTGGCAGCCCTGGCACTGCTGGTACAAAGCAGCGCCATTTTGCGCAAAAACCGGAACCAGCATCAGCATCAACACAGCTAGCAATCGTGGCATTCGGCACCTCCTCAGCCCAGGCCTCGAGCCCTTTTACGGCACATTGATCCGCGAGCGCAGATCACCTATTTGTTGAGGGGTTGGGCGGTTGGTCACATTACGGGCGCTGCGCACCTCTGCTGCCGTGATAGGGCGGTGATCGCGCGGCAGTAGCTTATCGTTGCCCCAGGCGTTCAGAATGTAGTTGAGTAGGCTGGCAATCTGTTCATCGGATAGCTGTGCAAAAGCTGGCATCACACCGTTGTAGGTAGTGCCTTTAACCCGCACCGGGCCTTGCATACCGAATAGCATCACATTAATCAGGTGGGCCCGGCCCTCGGGGGTTTTCGCCAGCTCGCTGGCGTGGGCTGCCAGGGGCGGGAATGCGCCCAGACGCCCCTGCCCGTTGTCGCCGTGGCAAAACGCACAGTTCTGCTGGTAAAGCTGGGGCCCCGGCTGGGCCAGCGCCAGGCTGAGAACTGCTAGAAGCCCAAAGAGGTATCTCACACCTCGAGTATAGCCCCGCACCGCCCAGCAAAAGTAAGTTTGCGTCCTTAGCGACCCTTACGTTAAGCCAAGCTCAAGGCAACCCAGCGCTAACGGGATTTCACCTCCGCCCAGACTTTGTTGAAGGCATCGGCCTGCTCCCCAAGGTCGGCGAGCAGCTCGAGGCGTTCCCTTATCTCCGGGCTGGGGTAAATGATGGGGTTGTCCTTTTCTGCAATTTGATCCATGGCCGCTGCCACCGGTGTGGCATAGCCAATCGAGTTGGAGATCTGCGCGGCAATCTGGGGCTCCAGCAGGAAGTTGATGAACTTATAGGCCAGCTCATGGTTGGGGCTCTTCTTAAGCACCACCAGGTTGTCCGTCCAGAGGGTGGCCCCTTCAACGGGAATCACATATTTGAGCTGGGGGTTCTCGGCCTGGGCCGCCAGGATATCACCCGAGTAGGCAGGCCCCACAGCGATATCGCCGGCAATCAGGCGGTCGCGGATGCTGGTTCCACCGGCAAAGCCCTGCGAGCGCCGCTTGGCCCCGAGCAGAAGCTCCTGCACCTTGGCGAGCTTCTCTGGGTCGGTGGTGTTAACCGACTCCCCCTGGTATTTGAGGGCCGCCCCCATCATCTCGCGCATCTCGTCCAGCAGCAGGAAAGGCCCCACCTGTTTGGCCGGATCAAAGATCACCGCCCAGCTTTCTACTGGCCCCTTTACCAGGTCTTCGCGGTAGGCCAGCCCGGTGGTGCCCCACTGGTAGACCACACTGTACCTGCCCCCCGGATCGAAGGCCGGGCTGGCGAACTGGGGATCGAGGTTCTGCAGATTGGGAATTTTGCTCTTGTCGAGTTCCTGCAGGCTACCGGCTCGAGCCAGCGACCCCACCGTGTAGTCGGCGGTAATCAGCACGTCGTACTCGGCATCGCCCCCGGCTTGCAGCTTGGAGAGCATGGCCTCGGGGGAGTCGTAGGTGTCCTCCACCACCTTGATGCCCTCGCGCCTTTCGAACTCTTCAAGCACCTCCTTGGGCATGTAATCCGACCAGTTCAACAGGCGCAGCTCTTGCTTCTTCTGCCCACAGCCGGCGACCAACAGCCCCAACAAAGCCACTACCCACACTCTGTTCACTCTCAACCTCCCTCTATATCAGACACGCCTCTTCCAGAAGAGTGCCCCAAGCAACAACACCAGAATTGTAATCCCTACCATCAGAGTAGAGAGCGCATGTATTTCCGGGCTTATTCCCAGCTTAACCGAAGAGTAAATGTACAGCGGCAGCGTGGTGGAACCCGGGCCCGCGGTGAAGAAGGTCACCACAAAGTCGTCGAGAGACAGGCTAAAGGCCAGCAAAGCCCCGGAGATCACCCCCGGCATGATCAGGGGCAGCGTAACCTCGCGGAAGGTGAGCCAGGGGGTCGCGCCCAGGTCTTTGGCGGCCTCTTCCAGGGTAGGGTCGAGCAGCATCAGCCGCGCCCGCACCACCAGGGTCACATAGGCGATCTGGAAGCTGATGTGGGCCAGGATGATGGTAAACAAGGACAGCCGGGGCCAGCCAATAGCGTCGCGCACCACATCAAACAGCAAAAGCAGCGAGATCCCCATCACCACATCCGGCACCACCACCGGCACGTACAGCAAGTAGCGCAGGGCGTTTTGCCAGCGGAACCGGTAGCGCACCAACCCCACCGCCAGCAGGGTTCCCAGAATGGTTGAGACTGCGGTGGAGACCACCGCCACAATCAGGGTGTTGGTGAGGTACTCGAGGATTCTTTCGTTGTTGAACAAACGGATATACCAGTCAAAGGTAAAGCCGGTAAAACGCACCCCAAAACGGCTTTGGTTGAAGGAGAGCGCCACGATCACCGCTATGGGCAGGTACAAAAAGGCAAAAACCAACCAAGCGTGCACAGCCAGCCAGCGTTTCATACCAGCCTGTCCAGCCCTTTCTCGCCCTGGGTTCGCGCGTAAAGCCACAAGCCCAGCAGCACCATAGCCATCAGCACCATGCTGACTGCGCTGCCAAAAGCCCAGTTCTGGGCGGAGCCAAACTGAAGCTGAATCAGGTTGCCCACCAGGATCACCTTGCCCCCACCCAGCAGATCGGCAATGACAAAGGTGCCCACCGCCGGAATGAACACCAGCAGGAAACCGGCAAACAAGCCCGGCACCGTCTGGGGAAAGATGGCCTCCCAAAAAGCCCGGATGGGCCTGGCCCCCAGGTCGTAGGCCGCCTCGAGCTGGCTCCAATCAATGCGCTCAACAGCCGCATAGAGCGGCAGCACGAAAAAAGGCAGGTAGGTGTACACCGTAGCCACGTACACCGCAAAGGTAGAGGGCAGCAGCTCGAGAGGTGGCAGGCCAAAAGCCGTGATGAGTCCGTTCAAAAGGCCCTCTTTCTGGAAGACCACAATCCAGGCGTAAACCCGGATCAGGAAGTTGGTGAAGAACGGTATGACCACCAGCAGCAGGAGCACCTCTTTGTAGCGGCTCTGGGCGATGTAAAAAGCCAGTGGGTAGCCCAGCAGCATGATCAAGACTGTTGACCAAAAGCCAATCCAGAGGCTACGCCCGATGATCTCGATGAAAAGTGGGTCGGAAAAGAAACGCACGTAGTTGTGAAGGCCCAGGGGCGGCACCAGCTGGCCCAGGCTTCCCCGGCTCATCAGCGAGGCCACCAGCATAACCAGGGTTGGAATCAAAACAAACAGCACCAACCACAAGCCCCCCGGCCCCACCGTTACCAGCACCTGTCGCAGGCGTTCCCAAGGGGTGGCGGCTTCACGCATAGGGGTTGCTCCCTTCGCTCCCGCCCTGAATAACTACCAGTTTTTCCGGGGTAAGGGCCACCCAGACCTCCTCGTCGTAGGCAAACTCCTCATGGCCGGGCTCCTGAATGTCGTGGTTGAGGGTCTCACACATCAACCGCTGGCCACCCGCCACCAACACATACTGGTTCTCCGAGCCGGTGTAAATGATGTCGTCCACCCTGGCCCGGAATACGTTGGGCAGGTTCGGCTTTTCGCGAAAAAGGCGAATTTTTTCGGGGCGAATCGAGAGCAGCACCTCCTGACCAGGGGTCAGGGCATCCTCGTCGTCGAGCACAAACTCACCCAGCGCTGTCTTAACCTTGCGCGGCTCAATGGCCTGGGCCGGAATCAAGTTGGAGTCGCCGATAAACCTGGCTACAAAAGCGGTTTGCGGCAGCTCGTAAATCTCCTCGGTGGGGCCCAGCTGCTCGATGCGGCCTTTATTCATAACCGCGATGCGATCCGACATCACCAGGGCTTCTTCCTGATCGTGGGTCACGAAAATGAAGGTGATGCCCAGACGCTCCTGCAGGTTCATCAGGTCGACCCGTAGCTCCTGGCGCAGCTTCAGATCGAGGGCTGAGAGCGGCTCATCGAGCAGCAACACCTCCGGCTCATTCACCAGGGCCCGGGCCAGGGCGATCCGTTGCCGCTGCCCCCCCGACATCTGATCCGGGCGGCGCTTCTCATAGCCCGGCAGGTTGATAAGCTCGAGCGCCCACTGCACCCGCCGGGCGATCTCATCACGGGGCATTTTTTTCATCCTGAGCCCAAAAGCGATATTCTGCTCCACGGTCATGTGTGGGAAGAGGGCGTAGTTTTGGAAAACCGTGTTGACCGGGCGCAGGTAAGGCGGTACCTGGGTCATGTCCCTGCCCCCGATGATAACCCGGCCTTCGTCGGGGGTTTCAAACCCCGCAATCATACGCAGCAGCGTGGTCTTACCACAGCCCGAGGGTCCCAGCAAGCTGAAAAACTCACCGTCGCGAACCTCGAGGTTCACATCTTCTACCGCCTTCTGGTCGCCAAAGCGCTTGGTGACCCCCTCGAGGCGCACCGCAATGTGCTCACCTAGCTTTCGCTCGCGTCGGCTGCGAAAAAGTGTCGGCCCCACAAGGCAGAGTCTAATCTTTGATGGAGCCCAGCGACAACCGCCCCCACCCTGAACACTCACCACTTTCTCTCCCCCAGCTCCTGAAGCAGTTTCCCGAGCTTCGCCACCACCCGCTCGCGGCAGGGAGGAGGCCCCGATTACACCCCCTTGACGAAATCCATCTAACTAGCTAATATTCTCCTTGCTGTGCGCCGGGATGGCGGAATTGGTAGACGCACATGATTCAGGGTCATGCGCCCGCAAGGGTGTGCAGGTTCAAGTCCTGTTCCCGGCACCAACCACCCCCCTCATCGAGGGGGGTAATGCTTTTGAGGCCATTCCTGTGCACAAGCAGGGGATCGCCCTTGGAGCACCGCTTACGCTGGTATGGCGGTTTGCCTCACATTGCCTTCTTAGCAATGGGTGCTAAAGTATACTGTTGAAGTTCTCCCGAGATTCCGAGGGGGTGGGTTATCAACCCACCCTTCTTGCTTGGGGGAGGAGGTGAAGGAGTGGAGCCAGAACATCCCTTGCAGGCAGGCGGCACCCCCCAATGGAGCCAGGTGGCCGAAAGTGTGCTGGCCCCGCTGGGTTACGAGGTGCTCGAGGCGGGCCTCAAGAGCGGTAAAAACCCAGTGCTCTTGGTGCGCATCGAGCGGAAAGACGAAGTGCCCATCTCGCTTGCCGACCTCGAGCGGGCCAACCGCGCGCTCAGTGCTCACCTAGACACCCTCGAGGCCCTGCTGCCAGCGCGTTACCTGCTCCAGGTGGAGTCGCCAGGTGCCGACCGCCCGCTCTTCACAGCCCGGCATTTTGAGCGCTTTGCCGGGCTGAAAGTACGGGTACGCAGCCCACAAGGCAACTTTACCGGGCGAATCGGGGCGGTCAGGGGTGAGATGGTCGAGTTTCTACTGGAAAAAGACGAGACGCGCAGCCTGCAAATCGGCACCTTTAAGGCCACCCTCGCAGAGTGGCCGGATAAGCCCAGGTAGAGTGGGCTATCGGAGCATTAGGCAAGAGGAGGAACATCTGTGAACAAAGATTTTGTAGACGCTCTATCCCAGGTAGCCCACGAGCGTGGGGTCACCGCAGAAGAACTGATCTCCAACTTTGAGGAGGCCTTGAGGCTGGCCTACCTCAGGCAAAAAGGCTTCCGCCCTAAGGATGTGGAAGAAGAGGGCAAAGGGCCCATCATCGAGGTGCACCTAGACCCCCAGGAGGGCCACCTCGAGGTGCTGGAGATACGGCGGGTGGTCGAGGAGGTCAAAGACCCCGATAAAGAGATCGACCTCGAGACTGCCAAAAAGTATGACCCCGAGGTCGAGCTCAACGAGGAGATGGAGTTCCCGGTAGATCCCGAGGAGTTCAGCCGCATCGCCGTACAGATTGCCAAGCAGGTGCTCACCCAGCGCCTCAAAGAGGCCGAGCGCACCCGCGTGCACAACGAGTACAAAGACAAAGAAGGCGAGGTGGTCACCGGCAGCGTAGCCCGTGTAGATAACCGTGGCAACGTCTACGTGGAGCTCGGACGCGGTGAAGCCCTGATGCCACAAAAGGAACAAATCCCTACCGAGCGTTATCATCCCGGCCAGCGCATCAAAGTTTATCTAAAGCAGGTGCAGCGCTCGAACAAAGGGCCCAGCCTGGTGGTGTCTCGTGCCCACGAAGAGCTGCTGCGCTACCTGTTACGCCAGGAAGTACCCGAGATCGCCGAAGGCATTGTGGAGGTCAAAGCGGTCGCCCGTGAACCCGGCAGCCGCTCCAAAGTGGCTGTGGTAAGCCACAACCCCAACGTGGATCCCATTGGTGCCTGCATCGGGCATAAGGGCCAGCGCATTCAGGCGGTTTCTGCCGAGCTGGGGCGCGAGCGGATCGATATCATTCAGTGGAGCCCCAACCCCAAAGAGTTCATCCGCAATGCGCTCTCTCCCGCTACCGTTGGTGAAATCACCATAGAAAACAGCGAGAACGGGCAGAACCGCGCCAGCGTGGTGGTTGCCAAAGATCAGCACTCCCTGGCCATCGGCAAGGCTGGACAAAACGTGCGCCTGGCTTCCAAGCTGACCGGCTACGAGATCAATTTCGAGGAAGCCGAAGAAATTACCGACCTTGACGCAGCCATCTTGAAAGCTGCCGAAAGGGATGAGTCGTCCAGGGTCTCCAGCGATGCCAAGAGCCGCTTTGAAAGCCTGTTCAAGGACGACGAATAACCCTCTACAGTCCAGCACGGAGTGGTAATGTCCAGGGCCAAACACATCCCCATCCGCCAGTGCATTGCCTGCCGAGAACGCAGGCCCAAACGCGAATTGTTGCGGATTGTGATGACCGAGGGAGGCCCCGTACTCGATCCCACCGGCCGCAAGCCAGGGCGCGGTGCTTACGTGTGCCCCGATCGCCCTGAATGCTGGGCCGAAAAAAAACTGCGTCGTCTCGCCGGAGCGAAAGCAGCAGAACTTGCCTTGGCACTACAGATGGTTTTGGGAAACGCAGCGCGTCCGGCTTCGCAGAATGAGCAGCCATCACCGCAGTGACTCTAGGCATATTAGAACCGGAGGTCAGCATGGCAAAAATCAGAATCTATCAGCTCGCTAAAGAACTCGAGATGTCCAACGACGAGCTGCTAAAAATCCTCGACGATATGGGGGTCACCTACAAGTCCCATGCCAGCACCCTCGAGGAAGACACCGCGCTGGCAGTCAAGGAGCTCATCGGCGAGCAAAAGGTGGCCGAGGCTGCCCGAAAAGCCGAGGAAGCCCGTAAGTCCATCCCCCACCGTCCTCCAGTGGTGGTGATCATGGGCCACGTGGACCACGGCAAGACCAGCCTGCTGGACTACCTGCGCAAAAGCCGCATCGCTGAGAAAGAGGCCGGGGGCATCACCCAGCACGTGGGGGCCTTTGAGGTAAAAACCGCTGGCGGCACCGTGGTGTTCATCGATACCCCAGGCC
The DNA here is from genome assembly GCA_000482765.1 of Meiothermus taiwanensis DSM 14542. Lineage (GTDB taxonomy): Bacteria > Deinococcota > Deinococci > Deinococcales > Thermaceae > Meiothermus > Meiothermus taiwanensis. The sequence continues at coordinate 84,236 of AXWR01000008.1, read as the reverse complement.
ACGAGGCCTTCACCACCATCCGCCAGCGCGGCGCCAAGGTTGCCGATATAGCCGTTATCGTGATTGCAGCCACCGAAGGGGTGATGCCCCAGACCAAGGAAGCCATCGCCCACGCCAAGGCTTCCGGGGCCAAGATCATCTTTGCAGCCAACAAGATGGATCTACCCGGTGCTGACATCAACAAGGTCTACCAGGACTTGATGCAGCTTGGCCTGGTGCCGGTGGCCTACGGGGGCGATGTCGAGGTGCTACCCATCTCAGCCAAGACCGGTCAGGGCGTGGCCGATCTGCTCGAGACCATCCTGCTAATGGCCGAGCTAGAAGACCTGCGGGCCGACCCCAAAGCCGAGGCCCAGGGGGTGATTCTGGAGGCTCGAGTAGATAAGCAGGCTGGGGTTCTGGTAAGCCTGCTGGTGCAGCAGGGCACCCTCAAAATCGGTGACTATGTGGTGGCAGGCGAGTGCTGGGGCAAGATCAAGGCCATGTCCGATGCCGACGGCAACCGCCGCACCGAGGCCGGCCCCGGAAGCGCCGTGCAGGTGCTGGGTTTCTCGGAGCTACCCTCTGCCGGCGAAACCTTTACCTGGGTTCCCGACCAGGTGGCCGCCAAGGAGATTACCGAGGAGCGCATCGAAGAGCGCAAAGCCTCCGAGGCTCGAGGCGATTTTCAGCGTGCCCGCAGCCTGGCCGACCTGATGCGCAAGGTGCAGCAGGACGAGCAAAAAGAAATCAACCTGATTCTGCGGGCCGACACCCAGGGGTCCCTCGAGGCCATTCAAAACATCCTGGCTAAAGAAGCCACCGAGGAAGTCAAAATCAACGTGCTCCTGGCCGCCGTGGGCGCGCCCACCGAATCGGACGTGCTGCTGGCCTCCACCGCCAACGGGGCCATTCTCTCCTTCAGCGTCAACCCCAGCAGCTCGGTCAAGAAGGCCGCCGAACAGAAAGGTGTGCCCTTACAGAGCTTCCGCATCATTTACGACCTGATCGATGAGATCCGCAAGATGGTCAAAGGGCAGCGGGAGCCGGTTTACAAAGAGGAAATCCTGGGAACCGCTGAAGTTCGGGCCATCTTTAAGCTAAGCCGTGGGGTTATTGCGGGTTGTATGGTCACCTCAGGCAAGATTACCCGCAGCGCCGATATCCGGGTGCTGCGCAAGGGTAAGGAGATCTGGAAAGGCAAGATCGCAGGGCTCAAGCGCCTCAAGGATGACGTGCGTGAGGTGGCCCAGGGCTTTGAATGCGGCATTCTACTGGATGGCTTTGCCGACTTTCAGGAAGGGGATATCCTCGAGGCCAGCCAGCAGGTCGAGGTGGCTACGGATTGAGGTCAAGGCCCGTCGCGAACCCGCCCTATGCTGGCTAGGGGCCTACAACACCCCCGGCCAGTAGAGTTGCGCCGGAGAGGCTTGTTCAATCTGGCCCGACCGCGCTGGCTAAACCAAGCGCTTCCGGTATACAGTGATTGGGCTACAGGTTATGCAACGCTGGCAACACTGGTTCACCCTGGCTACCCTGGCCTTGATCGCCCTGGGGCCAGGGCTCTTCTGGTCGCCCAGCAAGGCCAAAACCGGCAGTGGGCTGAGCCAGGGCTGGATGGCCGTTCCCCTGCCCCAGCCGCTGCTCGAGGCCAAGGCCAAGTACAATCCCCTGGGGCTGGGGCTGGTGCTGAACGCCCTGGAACCGACCCTTCGCAGCCGCACCCCCCCGTCGGGGCAGGAAACCCCTTCACACCCAGCTCCATTCCCCAAACGACGGCTGTATTTAACCTATGCCCGCTTGCAAACCGATGGCGGATAGCCCACTCGTTGCGCACCCCTTTACTAAACCATACGACCCTCCACCCTCCTCACTGAGCCTGGACGATGAAGCAGCGCTGCCTGTCGCTGGGCTCACCTGAAAAGTAGCAACGGGAACGGATATGACCAACCGCACGTGGAAAGCAGTTTTTCTGATCGGGCTACTCCTGGCCGCCATTGTGGGGCTATTCCGCCCCTGGGAGGCCCGTAACCCACAAAAACCCTTGTTACCCGCCGATGGTCTGATCCGGCTGGGCCTCGACCTGCAAGGGGGCTTGCGCATCACCCTCAGGGTGGCCGAGCCCAACCCCGATCCCTCCGTGGCCAAAACCGAGCTGGATGTGGCCCGCACCGTTATCGAGAACCGGGTCAACGCCATTGGGGTGGCCGAGCCTTTGGTGCAGGTACAGGGCAACGACCGCATCATCGTGGAGCTGCCGGGCCTGCAACAGGATCAGCAGGAGCGCGCCCTGGGCCTGATCGGCCAGACCGCCCGGCTCGAGTTTCGCATCGTCAACCAAGGGGCTACTGGCACCACTGTGGCACAAATTAACGAGCAGCTACGCATTTCTGGCCTCAGCGGTGCTGCCCTGGCTGCCCGCCGGGCCGAGCTCGAGAAAAACCTCTACAGGCTCGAGGATCTGGGCCCTCCCCTGCTCACCGGTAGCGACCTTCGTACCGCCAATGCCTCTTTTGACCAGTTTGGACGCCCTCAGGTGGATATGGAGTTCACCCCCGAGGGGGCCAAAAAGTTCGAGGAGGTCACCCGGGCCAACGTGGGCCGCCAACTCGCCGTGGTACTCGACGGCAAGGTCTATACTGCCCCCAGCATCCGCCAGGCCATCGCCGGTGGACGGGCCGTAATCGAAGGGCTTTCTGGGGTGCAGGAAGCCTCCGACATCGCCCTGGTGCTGCGCTCCGGCTCGCTGCCGGTCAAGCTGGAAGTGGCCGAGACCCGTGCCATCGGCCCCACCCTCGGCCAGGACGCCATCAATGCGGGTATCCAGGCAGGGGTAATCGGCACAATTCTGCTGTTTATCCTGATTTTCGCTTACTACGGCTTCTGGATGGGCCTGGTGGCGGCCCTGGGCCTCATCTACACCGCTATCCTGCTGCTGGCCTCCATCTCGCTGCTGGGGGCCACCCTTACCCTGCCGGGCATCGCCGGCCTGATTCTCACCCTGGGTGCTGCGGTAGACGGCAACGTGCTCTCCTTTGAGCGCATCAAGGAAGAGATCAAAATGGGTAAGAAGTTCCGTCAGGCCATACCGGGCGGCTTCTCCCATTCGATCATTACCATCCTCGACGTCAATATGTGCCATCTGCTGGCCGCAGCCGCCCTCTACCAGTACAGCACCGGGCCGGTGCGGGGTTTTGCGGTCATGCTGGCCTTGGGGGTGGTGACCTCGGTCTTCTCCAACCTGGTCTTCAGCCGCTGGCTTTTAGAGCTCATCGGCGACCGCCGCGAGATCAGGCCCCCTTACTGGCTGTGGGGTACCAAAATCGACTTCCTGAGCATCTCGCGCTATGTTACAGCGGCTTCCCTCACGCTGGCGGTCATCGCGACTGGTATCGTGTTTGTCAAAGGCTTCAACTTCGGCATCGACTTTACCGGCGGCACGGCCTTTACCATCCGCGTACCCGATGCGACCCGGGCCGAGCAAATCCGCAGCTTTCTCGATAACGCTGGTATCGCTGAGCTCCGTGGGGCCGAATCGGTTATCACCTCGCTTTCCAGCGTGAACGGCAACGAATTCTCGGTGCGGGTGCGGCAGATCAGCGAAGAGCAGCGCATCGAGCTGGAGAAAAAATTCCAGGAAAGTCTGCAGGCCACCATCCTCCAGTCCGAAACCGTAGGCCCGGCCATTGGTTCGGAGCTGCGCCGGAATACCATTTTTGCGGTGCTGATAGGTCTGGCGCTGATTCTAGTCTATGTGGCCTTCCGCTTCGACTGGGTGTTCGGTGTCGCTAGTGTGATTGCGGTGGGCCACGACGTGGCAATTGTGGCCGGCATGTACAGCCTGCTGGGGCTGGAGTTCTCGATTCCAACCGTGGCGGTTTTGCTCACCATCGTCGGCTTTTCCATCAACGACTCGGTGATTATCTCGGATCGTATACGCGAAAACCTCAAGATCATGCGGGGCAGGAGTTACTACGAGATTGTAAACGCTTCCATCAACCAGACCCTCTCCCGCACCCTCATGACCTCCCTCTCCACCATGCTGCCCATCCTGGCGCTGCTCTTCTTGGGCGGGCCGGTGCTGCGCGACTTCTCGCTGGCTATCTTCGTGGGCTTTGTGGTGGGTACGTACTCTTCCATCTACGTGGTTTCGGCCCTGGTGGTCTGGTACAAAACCCTCGAGCAGCGTCGCAAAGCCGCCGTGAAAGCCCGCTCGGCCTGAGCCAACCGCACATACCGGATACGGGGGGTGTGCTCTCGGAGCGTTTCCCATAAATACCCAGTACAGCGTATTTTGCTGTACTGGGTATTTAGCTACGGTGGGGCAGGTAATTGGGGGTTTATTCCCACTCGATGGTAGCCGGCGGTTTGCTGGTGATGTCGTACACCACCCGTCCAATCTCCGGCACCTGGCGGGTGATCTTGCGGGCCACCTCATCTAAGAACTCCAGAGGAAGCCGGGCCCAGTCGGCGGTCATAAAGTCTATGGTGGAGACCGCCCGCAACCCCAGTACATAGCCGTAGCTGCGCTCATCGCCCACCACCCCCACGCTTTGCATGGGGGTCAGGATAGCGGCTGCCTGCGAGACCTGGTCGTAAAGGTTCCAGTCGCGCAGGCTGGAGATAAAAATGTCGTCGGCTCGGCGCAGAATCTCCAGTTTTTGTGGGGTCACCTCCCCCAGTATGCGGATTGCCAGGCCCGGCCCCGGGAAAGGATGGCGCATCCGAATAGGCTCGGGCAGGCCCAGCAGCAGGGCCAGCTCGCGCACCTCATCCTTGAACAAGTAGCGGAAAGGCTCGAGCAGCTCAAACTGCAGATCCTCGGGCAAGCCGCCCACGTTGTGGTGGCTCTTGATATTGGCGCTGCCCTCGCCGCTGCCCGCCGACTCGATGACATCGGGGTACAGGGTGCCCTGGGCCAGCCACCTATAGCCCTGGGCCGACAACTGCCGGGCTTCTCGCTCAAAGACCCGGATAAACTCGCGCCCCACAATCTTACGCTTCTGTTCGGGATCGGTTACCCCCTGCAAGGCCGAGAGGAACTGCTCGGAAGCCTCTACAACCCGCAGGGCTTTCCCCAGGGGGCGCAGGGCCTGCTCGACCTCCTGGCGCTCACCCAGGCGCAACAGGCCATGGTCTACAAACACCGCGGTCATCCGGTCGCCAATGGCTCGAGCCAGAAGCAGGGCCAGGGTCGATGAGTCCACCCCACCTGAAACAGCCAGCAGCACTTTTTCATCCCCCACTTTGGCCCGGATATCGGCAATCAGGTGCTCCAGGGTGTGCTGGGCTGTCCAGTTGCGGGCCACCCCCGCAAGCTCGAGGAAGTTTTCCAGAACTTGCATCCCTTTGGGGCTATGCACCACCTCGGGGTGAAACTGCACCCCAAAGGTTCGGCCATCGGGAGCGGCAATGGCGGCCACCGGGTTCTCTTCGGTGCTGGCGACCACCTGCCAGCCCGGGGGCAGTTCGGTAACAGCATCGGAGTGGGACATCCACATCTGCAGTTCCCCCTCCAGGCCAGCAAACAAAGGGCCGGTGTGGTGCACCAGGTTGGCCTTGCCGTACTCGCGCCGCCCAGCCCGCTCAACCCTGCCCCCAAAATGCTGGGCCAGGTATTGCATTCCATAGCAGATGCCCAGGACGGGCCAGCCCTGCTCGAGCACCCCGGGTGCGGGCCGGGGGCTGTTGGGCTCGAACACCGAGGCCGGCCCCCCCGAAAGGATGAGGGCCTGCGGTTGTTCAGCCTGAATGCGCTCCAGGCTGGCCGTTCCTGGCAGAATAACCGAATAGGCCCGCAGTTCGCGGATGCGTCGGGCGATCAAACGGGTGTACTGGGAACCATAGTCGAGGATAACGACGCTCATGCAAAAAGCATATCGCTCAAGGCGATAGGCTCCAAACCATAGGCCAGCTACGTCCGCACGGCTACCTCAGGCTGATGGTGACCCCACCGGGGTTGGGCACTTCGATAAGCGATTCCACCGGTACCCGTCCCTGCACCCGCACACGAATGCGATAAATGCCAGGCCGGTCGAAGTCCACACGCCCAGGCAGCTGGGCCACTTCAATATTCAGCGGCATCTGGGAGCCCTCGGGTGCCTCCAGGATTATCAGGCTTGCACCCGGGCCCGGCGGCTGCAGACGAAACTCCACCGGATAGACTGTGACCGGGGTTGATGAAGGCGTTCTCGAGCGCACCCACCAGCCCAGGCCGGCCAGTAGCAGCACCAACGGGATCAGCCATATCCAGAGCGCAACAGCGCGACGGCTGGGCAAGGGCGGCTCCAGCACCTCGAAGGGGGGCTCGAGCCGCTCTTCAATGCGGATGCGACGCGGCGGCGTGCTGGTTGCAGGTGGTGAGGTTGGCTGGTTTACCTCGACATTGAGGCTTTTGCTATGGGCTTGCCTCTCGGCCCCCGGCGCAGCCGCGGCTTTCGCAGGGCTTTTATCAGAAGCCTCGAGCGAGGAAGCGGTCGTTTCATCTTGCACTGCATCCTCCGTCCCTTCAGCGCCAGCCCGCGCGCTGTGGGCCTCGAGGGCATCGACGCGAGGGGGGTTGGGTGCGGTCTGTGGATTGGGCGGGCTCGGTTTCGATGCCAGGGGCTCGCTCCCGACCTCGAGCTGCTGCACCAAAGCTGAATAGTCGATGTGGCCGACCACATAGTCTTCAAGGGCTTCCCTCCAGGGCAGGGCCGGATAGGCTTCACCTGCAAGCACCTTTATGGTGTTGAGCAGACCCGGGAAATCGCGCACATGCCCAGGGTTGGACACCCCTACCCCACCCAGCCAGACCCGGCTACCCCTGGCCCAGACCAGCTCGGGAATTACGTAGCCCACCGGAATATTCTGTTCTTGCGCCCAGTGCAGCACCGTTGCCAGCTGTTTGCACCATTGCGCCAGGCGGTCTAGATCAATCCGCTCAGCCAGCCAGGCTGTCCTTACTGCGCCCACCGGAATCTCGGCAATCCAGGCCTCCCCTTCCTGGTCTATCCAGGGAAGGATGTGCGGCATGGACAATGCTGGAAGCGGTTCCGATATGGGTCTAAAGGCCAGCACATCTATGCCCGTTCGTACATCCTGGCCTTCGAAGGCCTCGACTGCACCTACCCCCGGCAGCGCAATGCGCTCCCGTAACAAGTAGTGCCCTAGGCTTTCCATAGCTCGCAGTATATCTTGCCTGCTGGCCGGGCTGCTCAGCCTCGAGGGCTGGGTTTCAGCCTTCCGGTGTACCGGCATCAGCCCGTCCCGAAGGGGATCGTCCGCCACATCGAGCATGTCAGTACACGAAGCGTGGATTTTAATCAAACAACCTCGCGTTGACACCATATTTTTTGCAATCCTATAATCATGTAGGAAAAATCAACCGTTACCCCCCAAGGGTTCTGCGTTGAAAGGAGCTAGGATGGAGTACAAGGTGACCCTCTCCACCGAAGAAATAGTGCGTGGTCTGAAACACTACCGTCGTATTGCCAAGCAGGATGTTCTTCGGGCCCCGGAGACACCGAACCCCGATATCTTCCGTCTGCACGCCGAAGCCCGGCGCGAAATCTACGCCAAACTGGCCGAGGTGGCCGAAAATGAAGGCCCGGATGCGGTTGTAAGTCAGGCGCTCGAGCTGTACCAGCAGCTTCCTTTTGTAACCGGCACGGCTGAAGATATGCACCCGGAGATTAAGGGCCAGGAAAATGCCCTAGAGAACTTCTTTCTGATGATCGGCTTGGATCCCAAAATTCGCCGGGAAGCCCGCAAGGCACGCAAACCCTTACAATAACGGCTCTGGGTAGGGGTGCGGGGAATACCTGTGCCCCGGTTTTCTATATCTCTGTCTTTCTTCTTGCCATGAACCTCGAACTGCTCGCTGCTCAAGCCAAAGCCTGCACGGCCTGCGGCCTGGCCAGGAACCGCACCCACGTCGTCTTTGGGGAGGGCAACCCCGATGCCAAGCTCATGATTGTGGGCGAGGGGCCGGGTGAAGACGAAGACTTGCAGGGGCGGCCTTTTGTGGGGCGCAGCGGTCAGCTGCTCGATAAAATCCTCGAGGCCGCCGGTATTCCTCGAGCCAGCGTCTACATCGCCAACATCGTCAAGTGCCGCCCACCGGGGAACCGTGCGCCCGAGCCGCTTGAAGCCAAGACCTGCACCTCGCTCTGGCTGGTCAAGCAGGTCCAGCTCGTCAAGCCCCAGATCATCATCCCGCTGGGCGCAACCGCGCTGGAGTTTTTTGCGGGCGAAAAACTTTCCATCACCAAAGCCCGCGGCAAGTTTTTCGAGTGGCAGGGCATCAAAATTTTTCCCATGTTCCACCCGGCTTACCTGCTGCGCAACCCCTCCCGCGAAGCCGGCAGCCCCAAACACCTCACCTGGCAGGACATCCAACTGGTCAAAAAAACCCTGGACGAGCTCGGGCCAAAACAGGGGATCGAGATCAAAACTGTTAGCCAGGAGTCGCTTTTTTAACAGCACCCAGCCCCTCACCACCCCCTACCGATGCCTTTTTCGCGAACCGGCTTTCTTCACCTCCTGGTGGTGTACCTGGTCTGGAGCAGCACCTACCTGGCTTTCAAAATAGGCCTCCTGAATGGATTTGAGCCCTTCTGGATGGGCGCTACCCGGTTTATCCCGGCGGCTTTGTTACTGCTCCTGTACGCCCGCTGGCGCGGCTGGCAAATACGGCCAAGTCGCCAAATGCTGGGCAAGCTGGCGCTCTCGGGCAGCCTGCTTTGGTTGGGCGGCAACGGCCTGATTCTCGTGGCGACCCAGCATGTCCCATCGGGATACGTCGCCTTGATGATCGCCACCACCCCCATCTGGGCGGCCACGCTCGAGGGTTTGCTGGATCGAAAGCGGCCCTCGGGACTCCTGGTGCTGGGGCTGCTTACAGGTCTGCTGGGCATCCTGGCCCTCAACGTGCCCAAGCTAAGCACCGGCACCCCCACCAATCTGCTGGCCTTCTCGCTGCTCCTGATTTCGCCGCTGATGTGGTCCAGCGGCACCATCTACACCCAGCGCTACATTGCCAGCGTGGAACCGGTGGTGGTCTCGAGCTACCAGCAGCTCTTTGGTGGGCTGGGCTTCCTGCTCATCTCCATCGTGCTGGGTGAACCCTGGCACACCCCCACCCCCCTGGGCTGGGCCAGCAACCTGTACCTGATCGTCTTTGGCTCCCTGATTGCCTATACCTCGTACATCCAGGCGGTGCGGCTGCTACCTCTGAGCCTGGTAACCACCTATGCCTACATCAACCCGGTAATCGCCCTGCTGCTGGGCTGGGTCTTCCTGCGGGAACCCCTGGGCATCTGGACCTGGGTTGGCGGGGCCCTGGTGCTGCTGGGGGTAGGGCTGGTTTTCCGCAGCCGTATGAAGCCCGCCGTTTAACCCGTTGTTTGAACACAGCACGCTTCGGGCTTTCTCCTCACAAACAAAGTGCCCGCCCACCCAGTTTCCTCCATCCCAGAGGCTCTATGGCCGCCCCGCCGCTGGATCTGGCCGAGCGGCCTTTTAGTGATTTTTATCACTATACCTGTTCGTGAAATAGGATCAGTGCTTAAAGTGGCGCGAGCCGGTAAAGACCATAGCGATGCCCAGCTCGTTGCAGGCAGCGATCACCTCTTTGTCGCGCTTGGCACCGCCGGGCTGCACGATGGCCGTAACCCCTGCAGCAGCCGCGGCCCGCACCACATCGTCGAAGGGGAAGAAGGCCTCGGAGGCCAGCACCGCCCCCTTGGCCCGCTCACCCGCGTTCTGGATGGCGCGTTCGGCGGCCCAGATGCGGCTCACCGCCCCCGTGCCCAGCCCCACCGTGACCCCATCCTTGGCCAGCACCACGTTGTTGGAGCGGGTGTGCTTGCCCACGTACCAGGCGAACTTGAGATCTAAGAGTTCCTGCGCCGTGGGGATGCGCTCAGTCACGTAGTGCAGGCTGAGTTCTTCCCAGCGCCGCATGTCCCGATCCTGCACCAGAAAACCACCCACCAGCGGGCGGACTTCCCTTTGGTCAGCGTCTTGTGGAGCGGCTACCAGCACCCGCAGGTCGGGCTTTTTGCTGCGGAACCACTCGAGGGCCTCCGGGCTTACCTCGGGGGCGATGAGCACCTCGAGGAAGGTTCCACGGGTGGCCATGGCGGTCTCGAGGTCCACCGGGCGGTTGAAGGCCACCACCCCGCCAAACACCGAGAGGGTATCGGCATCGCGGGCGCGCTCCCAGGCGGTTTTGGGGTCGTCGGCCAGGGCCACCCCACAGGGGTTGGCGTGCTTGACGGCCACGCAGGCCGGCAGCTCGAACTCGCTCACCAGGCCCCAGGCCGCGTCGGCGTCGGCGTAGTTGTTGAAGCCCATGGGCTTGCCGGCCAGCACCCGGGCGTGGAGCACCGGGCCTCGCTGGCCCTCGAGGGCGTACAGAGCCGCTTCCTGGTGCGGGTTCTCCCCGTAGCGCAGCTCCACCGGCAGGCGCTCGAGGCTCAAAAGCCGGGTCTGGGGGAACTTCTCGTAGGCCAAAAAGTCGGCGATGGCCGCGTCGTAGGCCGCGGTGTGGGCAAAGGCTTTATATGCCAGCCTGCGGCGAAACTCACTGCTAACGCCGGTGCGCAAGGCCTGCAATACCTCGGGGTAGTCGGCCGGGTCACACACCGGCAACACCGCCTGGTGGTTCTTGGCTGCGGCCCGCAGCATGGCCGGCCCCCCGATGTCGATGTTCTCGAGGCACTCCTCAAACGAAGCCCCCCGTGCCAGGGTCTCCCGGAACGGATACAGGTTGACACAGAGCAGGTCAATCCGAGGAATGCCCTGGGCCTGCAGCTCGGCCTCGTGCTCAGGGCGCCTGGTTGCCAGCAAGCCGGCATGGATGCGGGGGTGCAGGGTCTTGACCCGCCCGTCCAGAATCTCGGGAAAGCCCGTCACCTCGGAGACATAAATCACGTCCAGCCCCGCCGCCTGTAGGGTTTTGTGGGTTCCGCCGGTGGAGACCAGCTCAAAGCCCAGCTCCGCCAGGCCCCGCGCAAACTCCACCAAACCCGCCTTGTCCGATACCGATAAAAGCGCACGCATACGGCAGAATCATACCCTTCGCAAAGCCCCCTTTTGAAACCCACCGGGGTAATGGGCACCTTTGCAACGGTCCGCTGGCCCGGCAGGGGCTAAACTTAACGCATGAGCACATCCATTTACGAAGCCATCAAGAAAGAAATTGTCGAAGCCATGAAACGTGGCGACACCGCCACCCGCGACTACGCCCGGGTGGTCAAGGCCGAGCTCGACCGCAAGGGCGATGGCAGGCCGCTGCCCGATGCCGACGCGGTCAAAATTCTCAAGGCCCTGCGGGTTACCGCCGAGGAAAACCAGAACGCCTTCGAGCTGGCCTTCCTGGACAGATACCTGCCACAGGAGATGAGCGAGGCTGAAATTGAAGCCTGGATCAGGGCCAACGTAGACTTTGCATCGCTCAAGTCGCCCATGGCCGCCATCGGCATCGTCACCAAGGCCCTGGGCCCCGCTGCTCCGGGAGATCGGGTAAGAAAGGTGGTGGAGAAAATAGCAGCCCAGCCATAACCGCCCATCTGCTACAATAAGGTTTTGGGAAGAGGGCGCAGCCGCTGGTGGCAACACCAGAGGAAAGTCCGGGCAGCACAGGGCAGGATGCCAGCTAACGGCTGGGCGGGGTAACCCGACGGAATAGTGCAACAGAAAGCAGACGGCCGGGTCAACCCGGTCAAGGTGAAACGGTGCGGTAAGAGCGCACCAGTGCCCCTGGCAACAGGGGCAGCTAGGCAAACCCCATCTGCTGCAAGTCCCACGTCCCGCTCAGGCGGGGCGACACGCCAGGGAGAACTGGCCCGGTTCGCTACAACCTGCGGTAGGGACGCTTGAGGTGAGCGGCGACGCTCATCCCAGAGAGATGGCTGCGGAAACAGAACCCGGCTTACGCCTCTTCCCAACCTCGACGTTTCTGGCCGACCCCTGACCTCTATTGGGTTAGGGGCTGGCTTTTTTGCTACGGGCCAAGGCCCCCCTCGAGTATTAAGACAGCGCCCCAGAGGCTCGCTTCTAGGCGGCCGCAGCAGCTTTGTTGTCACGCGACGACATAAAGGTGAAAATGAGAAACGACATAAAGGTAAATTTCTCATGTATAACTATGCACAATTATCCACCTATTTTGTATAGTTTTGCACTATTCGCGTGAAACTTCAAAATTCTGATTCCGAGTACCAACGTATTAGGTCTAGATTATCTGCTGCAGCCGTGGAGCCGTTGCGGACTTCAAAGTGTCTGCTCAGCAGGGTGGTCTGGGCCGGAAGGTCGGTGTTATAGGTCGTATCTAGGAGCACGGTTGAGGTGCCATCGAAGTTCTGCTGGACTATTAGAACACCCAGGTCTGTGCCGTTGGGCCTCGAGAAGAGAGTCATGTCAAATACTTGGTTGTTGGCAACCGCCACCCCCAAATTAACCTTCTGCACTGTGCCGGTGCCTGTGCGCCTGGCAAAAAACCAATTGGTGTCGGTCGAGTCTTTTACCATGCCAACCACGTCTGGTAGCGCAGAGGGCTCTCCCGCCAGAATGCCGGTCTGGCTGCTCAGGCAAATACATTTTTGCCCCCCCGTCAGGCTGATGCTCCCCGAGGCAAAGCGAACGTGATGGAAAAAACCACCTCGCCCGGCGCTGTTGCCGCGCCAGAATGTGTTAACGTTGTCCCGCACTCCGCTGGCGTTGCCTGCTGTGGTGCTCGTGCTAAACCGAGTGCGGTATATACTCTCTGCCAAAGTAGTTATAGCAGGGGTCGGATGGCTCAAAGTGGCGGCAGTTGTAGGGGTAAGCCCGAATGAGCCGAGCGCGGTTCCACTTCCGGGAACCCACATCATAATCCGGTTACCAAATAGCGCTGGTTGAATATCGCTATCCACCCCAGAAGGGCCCACAAACTGCGGCAGAATCCGCCCGGCTCTGGAACGCGCATATAACGTGAGTTGCCCACTTACGGACGCGGGCGCTGCATCGGTGCGGGCAGTTAGCTGCACGCCTGAGGTACCGATTACAATCTGGCCCGAACCGTTGACGGTGGCATGCGATGCACCACCGAAGCTCCCGGCGCTGTTGTATTGCACCTGGCCGCTACTGCCGCCGGGGGATCCACCCCCACTGGCCGATAGCGTGCCCCCTGATAGGGATAGCCCGGAACCCACCGTTATGGATTCGACATTCCCGGAACCGGCGCTAGACCTACCTAGAAGGGTGCCACTGTTAACGATCTGAAGCTTACCTAGCGGCACGCTGTTGTTAATCAAAGCCCTCGAGCCATCAATGGCCTGGGCCAGCACGATAGCCAATATTAACACTAGTCCGACGGCCATGCCTCTGTGCATGTATCCCCTCCTAAGCTGCGTTATCTATGCTTAGCCACCGCACGCGCCCGGAACTACCCGGCCCGATTTGGAATCCGCAATACTGGTTAGACGCCTTACTGGTGGTCGGATGGCTTAACAACATCGACCCGTTCACGTAAACACTGATGATTGATCCCGTATCCCGCACTTCCAGGGTGTGCGCTTGCGCGTTGGAACGGCTGGGGCCGCTGGCGCCGGTGACATACGTGTATGTGCCGCCTGTGATTTCCCCGAGAGAAATGAAGTTGCTGCTGGGGTCCCAAAACACCTGCCACTGATCGCCATACCACTGGGTCTGGCTGCGAATCCACAGCGCAATCGGGGAATCTGGGGTGGCAACGTCAGCTATCCGGAGTCGGATCCTTCTTGCGGGGTTAAGAAGCTGAAGTGTGGGAGTATCGTAATCTTGCCCATTTTGATTGTAAAAACCTACGGTCTGCCTGGATATTCCCGCATCGCCCTGCCAGGAACGGTTTGCCGCTGTATTAATACTCTGGATGCCCCCTCCGGCATTCCGCCAGCCTGCATCGGCGTCCGTTTGACTGTAGCCGGCTGTATTACTCGGGCTTCCGCTGACCTCGTCGCTCGTGGGCTGTGGAACACCGGCAATGATTGCCCTGACCACAAGATAGTAGGTCGTGCCGTTTAGCAGCCCCCCTACCTCAAAGGACGTGTTGTTGCCTACAGCAAAAAAGGTATAGGGGCCTCCCGATACCGAGGCGATTCCTATCTCATAGCTGTCAGCGGCCAGCGCGTTCCAACCTACGACTGCGTACCCATCGTACTAGGTTGCCGACAGTCCACTTACCTTTGCCCCAAATGCGAATGGATTAATGATTATCTTGCTCATGTCGGGTACCCAATCAGTGTCACCTTGAGCCCCTTGGCCCCGGTGCCTGCCGAGGTGATGTCTATGCTGATTTCGGCATCGTCCCCCAGGTTGGTATCGACCAGGTTGGGCTGGGTGGCCGCCGTGGTGCTGGTGCGCTCGTTGTCATCGATGGACAGCTTGTTGCTGCCCATGATAGACGCTCCGTTCTTGCGAATATCCACCACCACCGGCCCGCTGCTCGAGGCCGTACTCAAGCTGGCCCGAACTGCTGTCGGGGTAAACGCATACGGCATGCGGAAAGTCACCTTAGCCGTGCCGGTGGTCAGGTTGCTGGTCTCGTCGCTGGCAGCAATTACGAAACTCTGGATGCTGTTGAGGCTGCCGCCGGAGGCGCTCTCCGCCCCCACAATGAGCAGCACATCGTTGTTGGCCAGCTTTGCCTGACCTGCGGCGGTCAGCGTGAGCACAGCCCCGGCGACCGTGTAGTCGTTGCCCCCGCCCTCGACCAGAAACTCGGCCTTGGCCACCACAAACACAGCTACGTCGCCCCTCGGTGTCCAAGGTAGGTTGATGGTGCTCTGGCCGGTAGACCAGGTAGCCCTATATGCACGAAAGGAGGCCCCCGCGATGGGGGCCTCCCAGGTCGTGCCCGTCCAGACCTGTATGCGCTGGCCGGTTGGGGCATCGGCTACATAGATTTGGCGGCCCGTATCGTTGGCCGACAGGTTCGGGCGAGTCGCCAGCGTAAACACGGGCAGACCGAAGGGAACCCGCGTACCGGCCAGCCTGCTCTCAATCTTGCTCATGCCCTACCCCCTATCCGGGCAGGACGTAATCCACTTCGATGCGGGCCGCGCCTGCCGTGGCGCCGTTGGCGGCGTAGGTGGCGATGATGTTTTCCACCGAGCCGACCGGCGTCAGGTTGGGTTCCACCTCAAAGCTGGTCAGGGCCGGGTAGCTGAGGTCGTTCTCGGTAGCCCCCATGTATTTCGCCGTATTGCCCGATATGCCCACCGAGACTTGCGCCCCCGTACCGCCCGTGAAGGGCGTATCTATGATGAGCCGTACCCGCAGCACCCTGGCATTGGCCGGCAGGGCGAACATGCTGACGGTGGCGGCGGAGTTGAACGCCAGGCTGGTGGTATCGGTCTTGACCGTATCGTTGGCCACAGCCACGTTGGCCCACTCGAGCACCCCTGGGGTGCTGCTTTGCGCCAGCACCTGGTTGGCCGCACCCTGCGCTGTCGGCAAAGTTAGGGTATAGTCGGCGCTGATGGCGGGGCTCTGGATGGTGATCTGGTTGGTATCCCCATCGTTGAGCTGAAGGGCCTTGACCCGGATATCGATGTGGGCGCTGTCGGCCCGGTTGCGGAAATCCAACCGCCCGGAGGCGGTTTTTAACAAGGCAGCCGTGGCGCTGGCCAGGCCGATCTGGAACTGGTCGCGCAGGGTGCCAAAAAGTTCCTTCAGGGGGTTGCTCATATCATCTCCTATAGCGGGACCAGGTTGAGAATCACCACGCCCGCGCCCTGGGTGGTGCCCGCTCCGGGGGTGATGAATAGGTAAATGCCTTCACCGGGGGCCAGCTCGAGGTTTGGGAATACCTCGTACTGGGCGGCAAAGGCGGGGTCATTCTCGCTTGCCGACATGAACCGGCCCGGCTGGCCGGGCTGGCCGATGGATAGCTGGGCGCCTGCCCCGTTGAAGGGGGTGCGAACATCGAGCTCTGCACCGGCCAGGAGGGTTGGTGCCTGCACCGTGTGCAGCAGCATGGGCGAGGGGACACCAGAGGTGAAGGTGCGGAGCACTGGGGCTATGCCCCCTGCTTCCCCCGTCTGCACCACGATGATGCCCTGCTCCACCAGCTCCACTTCGGGGTACGCTAGCACCGTCTGCACATCCACGCCCAGCTCCACCACCTCGATCTGAGTGGTCTCGAGCGTGGTCTCGTAGTGCTCCCTAACCTCTATAACCTCAATCACCCACCACCACCTTCCCTTCCAGCCACTTCCAGCGGTGGGCCCCTTCAATCAGGGCCAGCTCACCCCAACCCTGCTTCCAGGTCAGGGCCGCCACCTCGGTGTGGGGCATGAACCAGGTCAGTGCCACCCGATCCGGCCCGTTCAGGGTGAAATACAGGTTGGAGTTGGCCGGGGTGGTGCTCACGTCCAGGAGCGGGGGGCCCTGCTTGTTGGCCGGGTAGATGGTCAGGCGGGCCTCGAGGCCGTTGAAGTTCGCCGGAATCCGCTCGCCGTTGGGGGCGCGGTAGCTGCGGGTGAACACCACCCGGTAGGCGTAACCCAACACACCACGATGGATGGTGGGAAAGGCGGTCAGCTTTCCCCGTTCTGTAGGCATGTGGCCTCCTATGTTATTTCAATCTCGATACGCCAGCTCGTTTCTGGAGTTAGTACAGCATTTTGTTCGGTGCTATCGTTGAAAAACGATACTATCAAAGTCCTTAGCGCGGTAGACGGGGGGGACAACTCGTGGTTTACAACCCAATCGCCTGTGGACGCGGGAGCAATCCACGCGTTCACGCTATTTACGATTATCTTGCCACCGTTCGCACTGCTGGTCTGAACTCGGCGTAATAGGATCCTCTGGTTTTGGAGTGCTATTGGCAGCCCATACACTGATCTGTTCGTTTGCGGCGCCAGCACTATATTGCTACTTCCTCCTATGCAGCCGGAGTGGGTTTGGTAATTTTTGGTTACGAGTCCCCGAGTATCTCCTCGTAACCCATTCAGTGTGTGTACCCACCGCCCCCCTCCAGCAGCGTTTAGCACCCACAGTCCGTCGACACCGAGAGCCGATGGATTGTATAACCGGTAACGCCCGTATCCTTCCACATCCACCGTATCGCCATCATTGAACCCGGTCGCTGCAGCCAGGGCCGAAAGAGACCCCAGGCGCTGGATGCGCTTGATGCCGGCCCCTTCGACGACCAGGCGAGATTGGTGCAGATTTTCCGTGCGGTCGAGCACCGCCTGGATGGCGGCTTCCAGTGGGCCGATGGCCACCGGCTCGTTGTTCCCGGCCTGTGGGAAGTTTGGGATGCTGGTAGGAAAAGCGTTGGTGGGGTTGAGTGTTTTTGGCATTTAGGCCTCCTGTAGTTCGTAGGCGCCAATGTCGGGCGCCCCGCGCAGCCTGGGCAATCCATCCAGATCGTATTCGGGGAGCTGGCTCACCAGCGCCCCTGCGTTGATGGCCGGGCTGCTTTGGAGCAGGCGATAGTTGCCGTTGCCGCCGGCCTGATAGTCTACGAACTTTGGATCGGCGTTGAGGCTGTTTTGATGGGTGCTGGTTGCCAGCGCCCAGTTGGTGGGGTTGCCCCAGTTGAGGTTATTCAAAAATTGGTTGACCCCGGTCTGGGCCACCTCCTGCACCCCGTAGCTGCCGTTGAGGGCAAAGATGTTGTTGGCAATTAGGTATCCATCCACCGTGTGCCCATCCACATCGGTACCGAGCGAGAGGCCTCCATACCGGCAGTTCACCACGGTGTTGTTGATGATGTACCCATTCTTCGGCCTGTGCCAGTTATCCAAGCCGTACCCCCGCACGCGCTGCACGAAGTTGCCTCGGATGATGGCCCCCTGCCCCTGGGCGTAGATGCCATGAATCCAGGTGCAGTGCCCGGCGGCATAATCCCCAATATCCCGCACCACGTTGTAGGCCGCCTCGCAGTTTTCCGAGTAGGTGGAAAACACAATCCCTGCGCCGCCATCCGAGTCGCAGGGCGGGATGATATCGTGCACATAGCACCAGAGCACCCGGTTGCTCTGGTACACGTTGGCCGGGTTATACGTCCAGGACATTATCCCCACCCTTGCTGCTCCGTATACCTCAAACCCAATCACATCGATATAGCTGCCCCCGAACGTGATGCCATAGTTATTTCCTGCCGCGTTGATCTTGGCGCCCCATTTGTTGTGGGACATTACCACAATCCGGTTGGCCGGAGTACCGCTTCGGTTGATGTGGACATACTCGTTATAAACCCCGTCCATAACCCGCAACACATCCCCCGCAACCAACTGGCTAATAGCGTAGGTAATGGTTTGCCAGGGCTGGGACTGAGTACCGGGATTGCTGTTGCTGCCCGCCGGGGATACGTAAAAGGTTCGTAATCCGGTCGGGTTTGGGTAAAAGGCTTGCTCTGGCCACAGTTGGATAGGGGGCGCCTCCCACACCTGGCCTGAGGGATCCCAGGTCAGGCCCGAAGGGTTCCAGGTGATCGGGCCATATCCAACATAGTAGGCCGCCGCAAGCCTCGTGTGGGCGGGTTTGATTTTGTTGATGATGGCCAGGATGCGGGCCCGCTCCTCCGGGGTGCCATCGTAGCTCCGGGTATTTGGGTACAGGTATACGTTGAACTCACTCCACCGCGTGGTGTCGTAGGTCCAAACGGGCACAATCGCGGAGGCATACCCAAGCTGCGACAGGGCCACGGAAAGCCCGTACTCGGTGCCGGCCCATTGCCAAAATTCCCAGGCCCCGAGCACCCGCGTGCGCCAGGCCTCGAGGCTCTCCCCCGGATACCGCGTTAGCCCACGCTCAGCGCCGAGGCGGTTGAGCGCATCCTCCGGCGCCAACTGCGCCCAGCGGGCCAATAAGCCGGTAGCAACCAAAGAGCTGTACTCGTCCAGCGCACGACCCCAGCCGGCCAGGAGCGCCCAACCACGGTCTTTTTGCAGCCAGGGTGGGGCCAGCTCGGGCAGCCAGTCCTCGTAGAGCTGGACTGGGACTAAATCAATCTCCTGGCCCGGCATCTAAATCTCCTGATAGGTGGCGCTCAGCGTAAAGCTGGCCACCTGGGTGGGGGTCAGGGTCTGGTCGGCAGAGGGGGCGGTTAGCACTACATCGAGGACATTGGTCACGAATAGCGCCTCAATCAGCGCCGAGCGGTAAACCATTGTCCCAATAGCAAGGCTTTGCTGGAAGGCAGCCAGTCGGGAAGTTACCTCGGCCTGCACCTCGGTGAGGAAGCCGGCCCGTAGGCGGATGGTGGCGGTTATGGCGATGTTTACCTGGGTGGCGGCGTACACCTGCACATTGGCGGTCAGGGGCTTGCGCTGCTGGATGTAGGCATCCGCAGCCGCCACAGCCCCCGGCCCCAGGCCCCCCTCCCCCCACACCACCACGTCCACCGTGCCCTGGCCGCGGGGGTTGTTATCTAGCACCCGCACCTTGGTAATTGACGGCGTGCTGGATAGGGCCCAGCTTTCATATGCAGCGCGGGTAGCGCCATAGCCCAGCTCCCCCCAGCGCAGCCGGCAACGCTCGCGGTAGGCGGCGTCGCTCTCTTTGTCAATGGCGGCCTCCAGCACCCCCGTGTTCACGATGGTCACTCCTGGGAGCGGCGTGAACATGACGGTGCCGGAGCCGATGGGCAGGTTGTAGGCCGCGCCCGGGCTCTCGGCCCGAAACTCCAGATCCAGCGTGCCGCCCAGGGGGAGGGTGCCGCCGTTCAGGTTGTTGAAGCGCAACCCGGCGGCATTGCCCGCCCATAGCTGACCGGGCTGGATGCTGTAGGGGCCAAACCCCGCCTGGGCGGTAAGGCGGAAGGTCTGCCGGGCGAAGGTGGCCTGCTTGCGGGTCAGGGCATAGGCGCTCTGGCCCAGCAAATCCAGGTAATCCCCGGTTGCGGTGTCGAGAAACCCGCCTTTGGCGATTTCCAGGCGGAGGGCCTCGAGGTCGGCAATCCCGGCAGCCTGCAACTCCACCAGAGTTCGCTGGATGCTTCCTTCTACCCAGTCGGTGGGGGGGTAGCCCTTGGCCTGCAGGAAGGCAATCAGCGCGGCCAGCACCTGGTCGCGGCTGCGGGGCTGCAGCAGTTGGTTCAGGTTAGGCACGCAGCACCTCCACGCTCAGATCGCTGACCCGCACCACCAGGCTGAAGGGGCCTTCCTCGGTTTGCAGCACGATATCCAGGTCGAGCTGGTTCCACTGCGGCTGGCTGGCGGTCACTTCGGCGCTCAGGATGCGGGGGTCAGCCTCGAGGGCATTTGTTGCCCGCACCTCGATCTCAAATAGCGTCTCGGGGGTGATTTCCCGGTTCAGGAACTGCTTGAGGTCAAGCCGGTACTCGGGGGCATAAAACAGGCTCCCGGGCGGGGTAATGAGGCAGCGGGCCGCCGCCTCGGCCAGATTATCCAGTCCGCGTTTGATCGTCCAGGATAGATCGGGAAATGCCGATAGATCGGTGCCAAAATCCGCCATTACTGCACCCCTTTCACTTTGCTGGAGCCGCCAGATTGCACGGTGCCGGTGGTGGGCACATTTGCAACCGGGGTGGTGCTGAAAACAAATGTCAGCGGCTGGCCCTGGAGCAGCACATTAGAGCCCCCCACTCCTCCAAGCTCCACCAGGGGCGCATCCACTGTCACCTTGATGCTGGCGGTGAGCCGCAGTTCCCGGAGCCCCTCGCCCCGCCACAGGTCGCAGTAGCGCAGCTCGGGATCGCCCTGGTGGAAGCCCACCAGCACCCGCGCCCCGGGGGCGACCTTTACGGTTACCCCGGGCAGCCCCGTCCAGATCGGCACCCGGGTCAGGGCGCCCAGGCGGGGATCGTCTACCTGCACATCCACGTGCATGTCCTCGTAGTCTTTAAGGATGCTGCCGGGGTACAGGGCCAGGTAGTCGAGGTGCGCCGGGCGAGCCAGTTGTTTGATGGCGTTGGTCAGTCGTTCTTGCATCTACCCTCCTTAACCTATATAGATGGCGGTGCGCAGCTTGGCCCCAATCTGGTGAATCACCCGCTCCACCCGGCCCAACTCCCGCACCTGGCCGTCCCAGAGGCCCTTGAGCACGACTCCGGGCCGGAGCGCGGGCGTCGGTAATAGTGAAAACCAGCCCCGCTGGGGGGCGGCCTCGGAGACCACCGCCCCCTCGGGCCCCTGCGGCCAGGGCTCGGCCCCGGCCCAGGTCGTGCCGTCGGGCAGCACCCGCCAGGCTCGGTCGGGCAGGCGCGCCATGACGGCTTTCAGGGCCTCTGCGGCAGTACCGCCGCGACGAGCCCAGCGCACGAATACGGTGGGCAGATCCAGTTCCCCCGGCTGCTCCCCTGCTTCGGTTAGCAGATCCCGCACCACCAGTGAGGCCGGCACGCCTTCGTAATCCTTAGGGGGCAGGATTTTGGATAGCCCATCGTAGCCGCCGACCAAAAACACCTCGGTTATACCTGCGCTGGGGCCGCCGCGCCGCGCGGTGGTGCGGTAGGTGGTGCCGTCCTCGAAGCGCAGGATTACCGCCTCCCCGGGGGCCAGTGGCACCTCCTCCCCCAGCCGCAGCTCGGCCAGCGGCCGGCCTATGCGGGGGATTGTAACAACGCCGCTGCTGACCGGGATACCGTTGGCGGTTAGGTAGCTCATGGTCGCACCCCACGGGCGCTGGGCGGGTTGGCCTGGGCCCGCTGCTGGGTGGTGGGGGTGCCGTCCCGGTCAGCCCCGCCGGTGTCGGTGCTGCCGCTCTTCTTGCCCACCTGCGTGGCTTCGGTTTTTACCTTCTTGTAGCTGGGCCGCCACTCCCGCATCTGCAGGGTAGCCGTCCAGCCCTTCACCGGGTCGTAGGGCGGCTCCTCGAGGCCGAAGATGTACAGGTGGGTGATGCCGTGCCGGCGCAGGGTGGGGTGCACCGGCTGGTACACGTCGGGGGCCTTCTGCTCCTTGGCTTTGGGGCGGAAGAGCTGGATCAGCCGCTGGAGCTTGGTGAACTCGCTCTCCTTCCAGACCCGGATCTCCACCGTGACCTCGGCGTAGTCATAGCCGAGGTAGGTGTATTCCACCCCTTTCTTGGGAATCTCGGTGGTTTCTTCCTTCAGGGTGCGGCGCACCGATACCTGCACCACACCCTGAATCTCGTCCTGGCCCCGGGCCGAGGGCTTGATGGCGAAACGCTGGCCGCCTGGCCCCACAAATACGATCTGGTCGCGCTCCATCAGGCACCCTCCTCGATGGCGGCCCGCTCGAGGGCCTCCAGGATGGCCTCCACCACCAGGGCCTTGGCCTCGCCGGGGGTCTGGGCTTGCTGCAGCACGATGTGGCCGATGTGAACATGCACCTCGCGGGTGGGGTTAGCCGTAGCCCCTGCGCCCGCTGCGATGGCCGCTACCGGCATCTGGGGCGCCGCCGGGATGGCCGCCGTGGCCAGGGCCAGGCCCGTGCTGGCCACTGCCCCGCGCATGGCCAGCAGGCCGCGCTGCAGGCCCAACCCGCCCTGCTCCCCGATGCGGGCCAGGGCCCGGCTGGGGGAGCGCACCTCGAGGCCCTCCCGGGCCCCGCCTACTGCCTGCACAGCCAGCCCCTTGGCTGCCTCCCAGATTTTGCCGGGCGCGGCCTTGAGGCCGTTCCACAGGCCGGTAATGGCGTTGCGGCCAATCTCCAGCATCAGCCCCGGCAGGTTGGCCAGGGCGCTGCGGATGGTCTCGGGCAACCCTTTAGCCCAGACAATCAGCTCCCCGCCCTTGGTGATAATGGCCTGCCACACCCCATTCACGCCGTCGCGGAACCAGCCCAGCCGCTTATAGGCCACCACCACGGCGGCCACCAGGCCCCCTACCAACGCGATCACCCAGCCCACCGGCCCCATCGCCAGCAGCCAGCCGCCTGCCATGCGGGCTGCGGTAGCTACCCAGACCAAGCCCAGGCGCAGTAGGGTGCCGGCCAGGCCGAAGGTCAGGGTGTTGAGCAGGCGGAATCCGGTGGTGAGCACCAGGAGGGTGCCCACCAGGGCCAGCCCCCCGGCGTTGGTTCCGGTCAGGCCGGCCTGATTGGCCGCGAAGCCTTTGGCGAGCTGGCCCAACAGGGCCAGGCCCGGCTCCAGCGCCTTCCATACCCCCTGCAACGTCCCCAGCCCGGCCTGAACCCCCGCCCAAAACTGCCGCGCATACCCCAGGGCCACCGGGAAATACTGCCGGGCTTTCTGCGCCAGCAGGGCGGCCCGGTCGAGGAAGCCCAGGATGGCCTCCCCCGCCTTTTTCGGCTCGGTGGCGCTGGCCAGCGGCCCGAACACCGCCTGCATCAGCCGGGCCAGGCTGGCCTGGAAGCGGCGGGCGATGGCGGCGCCGGGACCCTGGCTGAAGTCGGTCAGGGCGGCCAGGTTGCCGAGCATTTGCTTGAAGGGCTTGAGCGGCCCGCCGTCGCCCACGTCCATCTGGCTGAAGAGCTCGAAGGGGCGGCTCTTGAGCGTGGAGATCAGGCCGAAGATGCTGGTGCTCTGCTCCTCCATCAGCCCGCCGAAGCGCTTCTGGATGATCTGGCGCACCGCCAGCATGGCCTTGTTGACCGTGCCCACGTAGCTCCCGCTCTTGTCGAACCTGAGCCCCTGGGCCTCCAGCAGCTCCCGGCTGATGCCCAGCTCCCGCAGCCGCTCGAAGGCCTCGCCGAAGTTGCCCGAGCGCAGCCGGGTCAGGGGACTGATGGCGTCCTCCAGCCGCACCCCCATCGCCGAGGCCAGGTCGCCGGCGTCCTTAAGCAGCCCTTGCAGGTTCTTGACATTCACCCCGGCGGCCAGCAGTTGCTTGCCGCCGGCCAGCACCTCCTGGGTCTCGAAGGGCGTCTGGGCCGCAAACCGGGCCAGCATGGCATAGGTTTCCTTGGCCATGCGCCCGGCCTCTGCGCCGAACTGGGGCCGCAGCATCACCCGCAGGCTGATGAGCTGCTGCTCCTTGAAGCCCAGGGCGTCAAACACGCTCTTGGTGGCCAGCCCGGCGGCCCCGGCGATGAGCAGGTTGGGCAGGCTGGTCAGGCGGCCAATCAGGCCGCTCAGGGATTTATAAGCATTCTGGGCCTGTGTACGGATGCTGCCCAGGTGGCGGCTGGCCGCCCCCACCGCCGATAGGGCCCCCACCAGGCGGCGGGCGGCAGCGGTGGAAATCCCGAAGCTATTGGCGATGGCCCGCGCCGCCGCTGCGCTGTCCCGTCCGGAGCCCTGCAGTTGGGTGCGGATGCGGCCCAGGCCCGCCGACATGGCCCGCGACTGGGTCACAAAGTTGTTGCGCAGGCCAAAGTACCAGGTCAGGCGCCTCATGGTTTCTCCTCAAAGTGGCTCAGGAGCACCGCCGCCTCCAGTGCAGCCCCGGCTAGGGCCTCAGGGCTGTCCTGCCCCTGCCGGTAGGCCAGCAAAAGCTGGCCCGCAAACAGGGGCCGGTCGCGGTGCTTCAGGGCCTCATTCAGCAAGTCGGCGGATTTTTTGAAGAAACTCCGTCTCGGCCATCTGGGCGATGGCCGCCAAGTCCTGGCTGATAACGTCGGCCAGGCCGGGGTAGTCCTCCAACATCTGCTCAAACTCGGCTTTGTCGGGGAATACCAGGGTCGCCTTGGCGTATTTCTCGCCGATGGCGTAGGTATCCAGGGCCAGCTTCTGCCCGCTGGCGGCCTTGTCCAGGTCGGCCCGCATGAGGCGGTATTCGCCCTTGGATAGAGGACGAAAAACCAGCGCACGGCCCTGGCGCACCAGGGCAAACAGGCGGTCGCCGTGCGATTCAATCAGCGTGGCAAGGGTGGTGGGGGGCAAAAGGCCCTCGAGGTCGTCCGTCAAAATTTCGGGCTTTCCCATGTTATGCCTCAAAAAGGTTCCGGCCCCGCCAGGGGCAGGGCCGGCTCAAAGCAATATCAGAAAGTGGCCAGGTCGCCGGGCACCACGTCCAGCGCCTTGCAGGTCAGCTCGGCCATTAGGGCCTCCGCGCCCGGGGTGGCCGAGAGGGCGTCGTTCAGGATGCGCAGGTCGTTGAGCTTGTCGATAATGACGTTCTCCTCGGCGTCCACGAAGGTGACCACCGCGTTGAAGGATTTGCGCTTGTACTTGGCCCCCAACTTGGCGCGGAACTGGTGCCACTGATCCACCGGCATCTTGATGGTCACATCCGCCGGGGCCATCTGGCCGGGGGTGCGGCCCACCGGCTTGCCCCCGGCGTAGATGTACTCCTCCGAAACCTCGCCGGTGTTGTATTCCAGCTCGACGTTCACCGGGATGCGCTCCCCGTCCAGGTCGAGCTGGATGCTGGAGTTGTCGTAGACCTTGCCGTTGCGTACGGTAATCGCCACGCGCCACCTCCTAGGCCGCTACCGGCTGCAGTTGCGGGTTGAAGAACCGCACCTTGCCGGTGATCCGCTCGGCGTAGCCCAGCGGGACGATGCTGATGTCGTAGGGGATGGTCTTGGTGCTGAGGATGTTTTCGGCCCGGTCAATGCGCACATATACCGCCGGCTGGTCGGTGGTCTCGTCAATCGAGACCTTGCCGCGCAAGGCAGTGCGAACCAGCCCCTGCACGTAGGCCTCGATGCGCAGGGCCTCCCGCTCCAGGATCCGCCCGGTCTGGGCCGAGACCTGGATCTGCTCGTTGAGCCAGCGCAGCCAGGCCCGGTAGGCCGTCTCGCAGGCCACGTCCATCACCTCGCGGAGCTGCACCTGCTCGTAGTCGCTGCCGGGCGGGGCGAACAGCCGGCCCCGGGTGATGTAGAAGCCGCCCTGGATGGTGCGCAAGGTGGCGAAGCGAGCCGCGTCCAGCGCCGGGGTGACCGATTCGTCCCCGTGCAGCTTGGCCACCGTTTTGAGCGCCCCAGAGGCGTAGCGCCCTGGGTGCTCCTCCACCGGTCGCCCGCTGTAGCGGCCCGCAATGACCCAGGCCGAGGGCCGCTTCATCACCAGGCCGGTGATGGGGCTGACCACATCCGCGTAGCGCCCCCCGGCCCCCACCCGCACGCTGGTGAAGCTGGCAAACGCAGCAATCAGGTTGGCGTCGGTGTCGTCGGCGGTGTCCAGAATCGCGTGAATGAAGCGGGGGTTGTTGGCGTCGTTGGCCCGGGTTTCCAGGGCGGTGTTGACGCCCGCGGCCACCGTGGGGGTGGCCGCCCCCACCACGTGGATGAACCGATACGACAGCTCGGTGCGGGCAAACAGCACGTTCAGGGCGTTGATCAGGTCGGTCAGGGTGTAGCCGGGGGCGGTGCAGGTGGCGGTGTAGGTATCCCCCACCACGAAGGTGCCGTCGGTCCAGGTCAGGGTCAGGCCGGTGTCCGGGATGATGTAGACCCCCGAGACCGGCACGGCGGTCTCCGGGCTGTAGGTGTTGCCGTCATCCAGGCTGTATTCGAAAGCGGCCTGGGCCGCTGCGAGGTTGGCCGCCGCCCGCGTGATGCGCACCCGGAGCTTGTAATCGTCGCGGGGGGTGCTGCCGGTCAGGGTCAGCGTGGCGGTGCCGGTGCCGGTCTTGGTGACGGCCCCGGCGACCCCGGCCACGCTGGGATTGGCAGCCAGGCAGATCACCGCCTGGGTGCCCTCGCCAAAGGCCAGGGCGGCGGCCTCGGCCAGCTTGCCACCCACCTGTTCCTTGGCGCCCTGGGGGCTGGTCACGGTCACCAGGGTATTTGGGGCCAATACCGTGGCCACCCCAATTTTGACGTGTACTCCCTCCCCGCTACCCGGCACCGAGCCGATGCCAAAGTCCTGGGGTTTGACCTCTACCCGGGGCAGGCCGGTCATCGCGCACCTCCGATGGGCTCATTCGCCGCCTCGGCAATACCCCGCTCAAAGGCCGCCTTGGTCAGCTCCTGGCCCACCACCCAGCGGTGCTTGGCCCGGGCTGCCGCCAGCAGCCAGTCCGGGGTGCCGGCTTCGGCGGCCAGCTCCTCTACGGTTTGCAGTTTGCGGAGTTCCGCAGTCGTGTCGTTTTTCGCCATGTGTTTCCTCCTAGGGGAGCACCTCGGTCTGGTCGAGCAGGGCCCGCTCGAGCCTCACATACACCCCCGGCTCTGCCGCCCCCACCTCCAGGAACACCCGGAAGCGGAGCTGATAGCGGCGCTTGTCGGCGGGCAGGGCCGCCGCCTGGCCGGTCTCGTCCTCGTCCCAGCCGCTGGGGAAGAGCTCCAGGGCGCTTCCGCAGATGCGCCGCAGCGCCGCCACGCAGTCGGAAAGGATGCCCTCCACGGTGGCGTAGTCCTTGCCCCAGATGTGCAGGGTATAGCCGGCCAGCCGGGTGTAGGGGGGTTTGGGTTTGGGCTCGGGGGGTGGCTCCTGGGCCAGGGCCTCGCTCGAGATAGCCCGGCCATCCGGCGCGGTGAAGGTGTCCTGGCCCGGCACCAGCACCAGCTTGAGGGGGGCCTCGAGCTGGTTCAGGGCCTCGGGACCCAGCTCGAGCTTCACCTGCCGGGGCAGCTCGGCCTTGAGCCGCTCGAACAGGGCCTGGGTCAACCTAGCTCACCGCCTCCCGCAGGTATTTGCCGGGACGGAAGCGCACCACCGTCTTGGCGGGGATCTGAATCGCCTCCCCGCTGCCGGGCCGGGTGCCCTTGCGGGCCGCACGGCGGGCGGTCACGAAGGTGCCAAAGCCGGTGAGCTGCACCTCCTTGCCGTCCGCCAGGGCGTATTCGATGGCCGTCAGGGCAGCCTTCAGGGCCGCCTGGGCCTGCTTCTTGCTCAGGCCGGTCTGCGCGTGGATGTGCTCGATCAGTTCGGTTCGGTTCATCGAATCTCCTTTTCCAGGTAGGCCCGGGCCGCCTCCTCCAGCGCCTGCTCCCAGCGGGGCGAAAGCTCGGGCTCTGGGATGAAAGGGCGGGCCGGAATCTCCACCCGCCGGGCCTGCACCCAGTCCTTGCCCACCCGGAAGCGCAGGGTTTGCTTGCGCTTGGGGGTGATGGTGGCGCCGTACTGGTGGGTGGCCGCATAGCGCACGTTGGTGCCAATCTCGAAGCCCTGGGGGTCGGTCTTGAGGGCCGACTGTGAGGTCATGGAGCGCTGCAGCCGGGCGGATTTGCGCAGGGTCTGGCCGCCGGTGGCCTCGGCCCGGGCGCTGGGCTTCCAGGGCCGATCCCAGGGGTCTTTCTGGCCCGCGAAGGACTCGTCAATCTGGTTCAGCGCGGCCTGGCCCAGGTTCTTCACCAATCCCGCCGCGAACTGGGGCTGGCGCAGCCTGTCGGCGAAGCGGATCAGCCGATCCAGCTTGCGGAAGGAGCCGGTGACGCTCACGGCTTCCACCGGGCCGGAATCCGGCCCAGGGTCGTGACGGCGTCCCACTGCTGCAGCGGGGTGAGCCGGAGGGCGGTTTTGCGCCCCCACCAGCGGCCCCGCTCGGCGCGGGTGTTTTCCGCCACGCTGGGCACCCCTTCCACCTCGCCCAGGTATATGCCGATGTGCCCCTCGCGGTCTGGGGCGGTGCGGGAAGAGCGGGGCGCCTCGTCGAAGGGCGCGCTGCTGAATAGCAGGTCGCCGGGCTTGATGATTTTGAGGAGGGCCGCCCGGTCGGCGGTTTTGGCCGGGTCTCGATCCACGGCGGACACATCCCAGTCGAGCCGGTCTATGGCCCGCTCCACCGCCACCGCCCAGCGGCTGCGGTCGGGGTCGGCCCGCACCGAGTCCAGGAGGCGGCTGTAGAGCAGCCAGCGGTTGGTCTGGTAGGCCCGGGCGATGGCCTCAAAGGCGAACGCCACGCACCAGCCCGCGCTGGTGGGGAAGCCGGGCAGCTCCCGCCGCACGGCCTGGAGGGCAATCTGGGCAACCTTGCTCATAGTTTGTGATTGTTTTCACTCCTTGCCTCTAAAACCGTTTTTGAGGCGGGGGTAGACCCTGCTCCCTATTCGGGGTAGGGGGCCGGGGTCACGGGCGGGATTTGGCCGCAATGGTCACGGCAGCCGGGCTACCAGCCCTTGAGTTTGTCTCGGCCAAATACCCGGCCCGCGGATTCGATCTCCGGCTTGGCCTCGGACGGCACCACCCCGCCCTGGGCGCCCCCGGGGGGGATGGGCTGGCCGTCGTCGGCGGGAATCTGGGCCTTGCCCTCGGCCACCAGCCGCAGCCACTTAAGGGCCTCCTCGTAGTCGCGCACCACCACATCGTCGGCGGTGCCCTCCTGGAAGCCCCGGCGGGCCAGAATCAGGTAGAAGGCGATGTCGGCGTTGATGCGCTTGAGCGCCCGCACCGGCGGCAGCGGCAGGGTGTAGCGCTGGCTCACGAAGCTGTCGATGGTGTCGGCGGCGTCCTGGATGGCCGCCTCGGCCCGCTCCTCGGCCAGCACCGTCCACTCGCCCACGTTTTCCGGGTCGAGGGCGTAGAGCATGGCGTCTTCCCGCTTGCGGGTTTTGAGCTCGTCCAGCGTGAGGTAGGGCATTATTTGCCTCGAGCCTTCTTGGGCGGGTCGGCCTCAACCTCCTCCAGCACCTCCACAAGGAGCAAGGGGTCGGCCTGCAGGCGCTCCAGCTCCTCGGGCGAGACCAGGGCCTCCTGCGGCTCCGGCCACCACTGCCGGGCAATCCGCCAGCGGCCCTTCGGCTGGGGGGTGGAGACTTTGACGCGGTACTGGGTCATGGTGCGCCTCCTTAGCCGACGCACTTGTACGCCAGGAAGGGCAGGCTGTAGCCCGCGTTGCCCCGGGCATCCACCCCGTAGACGAACTGGCGGCGCATGAAGACGTTGTCGTCGGTGGGGTCGTCCTTGCTGACGAACTCGGGGTTCTGGCGGTTCTGGAACACGAAGGGCCGGATGGGGCGGCTGACATCGAGCAAATACCAGGCGGTGGGCTGGCTGGCCAGCTTGGGCACCACCAAGAGGTCGGCGCTGCCCTTCCAGATGTTGGTATCCCCGCCGGCCACAAAGTCGGCGTTGAGGATGCGGCGGGCGGTGCCCTCGAGCTGGGGCGGCACCACCAGCAGGTTGGGCATCACCTCCAGCGGCTGGCCGTCGTCCCCCCGGAAGGCCATCATCTCGGCCCGGGTGGCCTCGTAGTTGGCGGTGGTGAGGGGGCGGCTGGTGGCGTAGTTGGCATATACCCCCAGGCTGCTGTCTACCGTGGAGACCGGGTGGTCGGTGTCGAAGAAGTTTTGGCCGTCAAAGCACAGGTTCGACTGCCCGTTCAGCAAAAGGCTGAACACCAAGTCATCCGGGTACATCCGGGCGGCCTGGCCCATCTGGTCGAACTGCATGTTGTAGATGCCCAGGTTGTCGTCCTGGATGTCGTTGCGGTCTACCGCGACGGTGGCCTCGAAGTTGCGGTTCTGGATGGTGTAGGAGGCTTCGGCCAGGTTCTGGAAGACCCGCTCGCCCAGCCATTCCCGCATCTTCAGCATCTTGAGGAGCCAGCCGTAGGTGTTCTCCTTGGTGGTGCTGGGCACCTCGGTGGCGACGCGGTTCCACAGGGGCTGGGCGGCCTGGTAGGCCTCGTTGTAGCGGGTCTCGAAGCTCACCCGCAGGGCTTGCAGTGCAGCGGTGGTGATTCGCATGGTTCCCTCGCTTTAGTAGGTTTCCACCCAGACCCCGTCGGATTCCACGCCGACCACCTTGCCGGCGCGGCTGCGGGTGTTGGAGCCGTTGGTTCGGGCCACGGTGGTGGAGTTGACGATGAAGCAGTCGTTGAGCAGGTCGGCCTGGGTGATCTGGTCGGCGGCGGTCGAGTTCTGCCACTTGAACACGCCCCGGCTCACCCGCACCCGCTTGGCGCCCTGGGCGCCGCCCTGGTTGTTCACGGTTTGCTCGGCGCGGCCCACGGCCCGCAGGTTGGTGGCGGTGCTGCCATGCACGGCGTAGCCGGCGGCGTTGAGCACCACCAGGTTGCCGGCCTCGATGGTGGTGTTGGCCTCGAGGGGCAGGTCAAAGTACTCGAGGATGGGCCCCAGGCCCTGCTGTGGGGTGTTGCGTTCAGGCATGTTGTTCCTCCAGACGGCGCTTGGTGGCCAGGTACTTCTCCACGCTCACGCCGGTTTGGGCGATGATGGCTTTTTCGGTCTCGCTGAGGGGGTCGCTGGGGGCCGCCGGAGGCCGGAGGGGCCCGGTGGGGACGGCTGCCCCGGCCCGCAGGCTGGCCAGGTGGGCCCGCACCGCGCGGGGGTTCTGGCGGTAGCGATCCAGCCAGTATTCGCGGCTGGCCGCGTGGATGCGGCCTTCACTGAGGGCGGCCTCGATCACCGCCTCGGCCTCGCCCTCCAGGGCCTGGGTGCGCAGGGTGGCCAGCTCAGCCTCGAGCTCGCTTACCCGGGCCGCCAGCAGGGCATTGGCGGCAGCGGCCATCGCCTGGCCGTGGGCCTCATCGCTGCCGATGGGGGCCTGGATGCCCGCCTCGGCCAGCAGGGCCTGGGCCTGCTCGAGCTGCCCCGCCCGGTTCTGCAGCTCGGCCAGGGCAGCCTCAATCTGCTCCTCGCTGGCGTCTTCGGCCAGGCCGAGGATTCGAATCAGTTTTTCTCGCATGGAATCTCCTACTGCCGATGCCACCAGGGGCATCTGGTTGACGGTGGCGGGCTGGTTGGTCAGCCCGATCATGTCCAGTTGCCGGATGTGCCCATCCTCGTCCCAGAAGACCGGCGACCAGTGGCGGTACTCCCCGGCCCTGAGCAGGTTGGCCGCGGTCTCGGTCCAGCGCACGTTGACGGCCCACAGGCCGTCGGGGCGGGCCTCGAGCTGGAACCACCCTGCTGCCGGAACCGGCCCGTTGTCCACCGGTGACTGGCTGCGGTGCTCGTAGTCAATGGGGAGCTCGGGCATCTGCACCCGCCGGATGACCTCCTGGGCGTCCTCCGGGGTGAACAGGAAGTCCATCTGCCTGCCGTCGGCCCAGCGGAAGGGCACCGTGCCGTAGGCCCAGATCAGAAACTCGGCGGGCGGCTCCTGGGACTCAAAAACGTTGAAGCCGGTATGTCGTCGTCTCACACGGGGCGACCTCCTCGGGGTGGATTTTCGGAGCTACTCGAGCGGCTCCGGTCGCTCGGGCCGGGCCAGGCGCTCGGCCAGGGGTTTGGTGATGAACTCATAGGTCGCCACCGAGCCCGCAATGCCGCCGGCAATCTGCAGCAGCAGGTTTTCCAGGCCCAGCCCGCACAGGGTCAGCCCCGTGGTCAGGGCCGCAACCGCGTTCAGGATCACCACCGCCTTGCGCGGGTTCTGCTGCACCCAGGCGAGACGCTTAAGGGCGTCCACCAAAAGGGAGACCACCGGCCCCTGGCCCAGCAACCAGACGGCAAATCCCAGCGCTTTGCACGCGTCCATGTACACCTCCTTCCGCCACGGCAAAACGAAACCCCCGACCGAAGTCGGGGGGTAGGTTGCCGAGATTACTGCGATTATACCGGATTTTTTGCTAGGTGGTGCGTTTGACCTCGATCAGTTCGTCGAGGCTGACCTCGCGGTTCAGGAGGGTCTCGAGAGTTTGATGCAGCCGCCGTAGCGTTTCCGGTGTTGGCTGGGTTTCGCCACGAGCAATTGCATACACTGTAGCGGGCAGAAGACCGCTCATTTTCGCCAACCTATACAGGCTGATGCCGTTTTCCTCGGCCAAATCGCGGATGCGGTAACGGTACACCATCACAGCTATATGCTAACGCAGTTATATCTGTCATGCCAATATATTGACAAACTATTATGGTCGTACCCATAATACACATAATCCAAGAGGGCCGGTTTCCAGGGCCACCCTCTTGGGTCTCTTAAAGGAGGACAGATGGAGAATACCACACCCTGTAAGCACATGGCGGTCAAATCAGCACTGCTGAGCTTCTCTGAGATGCGGCTGCCCCCGGCCCAAGGCTTCTTCTTTAACCGGCTCAGCCCGTACCTGGACGCGGCCTGGGAGTCGGCCAGCACGCAGGACTGGCCCGCGTTTGTCGAGGCCGTGCGGGACATCTACCTGGCGGGCCTGCTGGACAGCCCGCTGCCTTTGGGGGTTCTGTTGGCCGAGGCCCTGGCCCAGTCCCCGCTCGAAACGCCCGAGGAGGCTCCATGAGCAAGCTGATTCGCACCCAGGAACTGGACACTCCGCTGGGCACCCGCCTGCCGGTGGCCTGGCTGAACCTGGAGGGCCGCACCGAGGTGGCGGTGCCCCTGGCCCGGCTGGCGGAGGTGGTGGGGTACGAGCTTGAACCTTTACGCACCCTGATTAAGCGCGACCCTGTGCTGATTTCTTTCCAGACCATCGTTACGATGGTGCGGGACGGAATCCCGCACAAGACGGCCTTTCTGCAACGTCCTGGGGTGCTGGGGGCGCTGGCCAAGCTGAGCGCGGCCCGCATCAAGGATCCAGCACGGCGGGCGCGGGTCGTTGCCTTCCAGCGCTGGGCCTTCGAGACCCTCGACCGCCTGCTCTTCGAAGGGGCCGCCCCAGCCCAGGCCCCACTGTTTAACCCAGCCCCACAGACCGCACCTGCCGCACCAAGGGGCGACCGGCAATTGGCGGCTCGCCTGTTGGTGGGCGAGGTGCTGGGGCCGGGCGGCAGGCTCTATACGTACTCGGAGATTGCCCGCCTGAGCGGCACCCCCAAGACCACCCTGTACCGGCTGGCTGGGCGGCTGGGAGTGGCGCACCTCCGCACCCACCACCCCCGGCCCGAACTCCGGCGCACCCCCGAACTGGCCCGTATTCTGGCCCAGCAGGCCGAGATTCTGAGCCTGATAGCCCGGCGGCTGAGCTGAGCCGGGAAGCGGTTGCTCCCCAGGATTGCTCCTGGGGAGTTTTTTTGCTAAAATTTCTAGTGAATCCTTTTGGGTGGGCCTGGGTTCCCGATACCCAATTGCAGAGCGCCGCACTCTCCAGGGGGTGGATGGCCCTTTTTAATCTCTCCCCCACAACAAGAACCCGATGCGCCGGTCACGGATGTATTTGGGTCTACTGCTGTATACCTGGGTATAGCTAGTCCAACCGGCCCCCTTTTGCTGCTCCAGCACGAGCAGGAATGCTCGCTCCGTTTTATCGTCTTGGTAGAGTTTGACAAAGTATTTGCGAAAAGCAAACGCTCCGCGGTCTGACTGCAAAGGCACGAGCCAGACCTCAAACGGATTGGCCACCACGTCGGGCAGCAGGCTGAAGAAGCGCTCTCTACCGTCCGGTTTGTTGCGGTCAAGGTGATCGAGCAAGATTTGTGCGTTGAGAATGGTGCCTGCCCCGGTCGGATCAGCGACCACTGCCTCCAGTCCACCCCAAGACTCCTTGAGGGCCTCAAGGAAAGCTCCCTCACCAACAGCCGCGATGGTGGGCAACAAGGGCACAGTGAGCGTGTCGTAGGGAATCTCAGCAGGACGCCCATAGGTGCGCCAGTTTGGTGCTTCACCAATGAAGACAGGCTGCCATCGTGCACTGTCAGCCGCGGTCGCCACGCCCTTCGCCCAGTCGCGCCCCCACTCCGTTAGGTCGGGACGCTGGCCAAAACCTGGATCTGATTCAGCGGTGGGGGCGATTGAGGAAATTTTCCGTGCGGCCTCCTCAGTCGTCAGGCTGCGCACACCACTACGGCAGCCAAAGTGTCGGGGTGGGTAGTTTTTGTCCCAGAAGGGGTGATCATAGCGCAACACGGTACCGTTGAGCTGGCGACAGGTCTCTGTGGTCGCACTATCAAGTACGGCATCGAACATCCAGTAGGGCCTCGCTTTAATCACCTCAGGCTGGGTGGCCTGTGCATACCGTCCAGCCGCATAGGCCGAGAGGATATTCTGTTGAAATACCAAGCGGGTTCGGTAGCTGTTTGTAAATCCCCAGGCGGCCTCCAGCTTGGGCCCCAGGTTTTTAGCCCACTCCTCATAGGGAGTGCCCATCTCGAGGGCATCCAATAGGCTTTTGTACACATCTTCCAGCAGGTTGAGGGAGGTTATGCCCGCTACAGTGAAGGCCCGCCTGCGCGCCCGGTCGGTAAGTTGGCGGAATTCTTCAGCACGAATGGTTACTTTCTTACGGAACCATTCTATCGCCTCCGCTGGCCGCAGCGGATCGACATTTACTCTCCAGGCCATATCAGGCGTCCTCCGCGACCGCGGCACGACCCGCAATCTCCGCCAGCATCAGGCTGTTTTCCAATAGCTCGGCCAGAACCGGCTTGGCCAGATCAGGGAACTCCTGGATCAGGGCTTCTCGCAAACTTGTGTAATCTTGGCTGGTTTGAGCCAACTCGGTGATTCGCCGAATGTGTCTCTGGAGCGTTCTCGCTGCCTCAACCCTAGAGGCTTCCTCCAGGCTATCCACGTAAATCTGGCCGGAAACAAACCCTGAGGCGATTTCCCCCGAGGCCAGCCTGACCCGCCGCCCCCTCGAGGCCATCCTGAGCTGGTTCCGCATGGGATCCAGCACCTCGTCCTCGGGCTGGGGGGCGGGAATCTGGAAGCGCTCGTGGATGTACCAGGTGGGGATGGGCGTCCCCGCCTCCACCAAGGCTTTGACCGTCTCGGCGGCGGTGCGCAGATCCTCCGGTTCCCGAACAATTGGCTCTACCGCCGGGGCCAGGTCGGCCCGGTCGAAGTTGTAATGGCAGAAGGGCACCAGCAGGTCGCGGCGCAGGGTGGCGTAGACCGCCTTGGCGTCGGAGCGGGTCAGGCGCTGCGAGATTTTATCCAGCGTGAGGGCCATCGCGTTGCTGCCCCCCGCCCCGTCAAAGCTGCTCAGGGGCGAGCCGGTCACCGCCACCGCCATCTCCCGCTCCATCAGCTCGATGAAGCGGCTGTAGGCGTCGGCGCTGCCGAAGCGCTGGGCCTCCTTGAACTCGATCTCGGTGGCCTTGGAGATCACCCCCCGGCCCTCCGGCCCCAGGGCCGCCACGGCCTCCTTGAGGGCGTTTAGCTCGTCCTTGCTGGCGGTGGGGTCGTACTTGCCCAGCACCAGGGGCTGGCCGTACATCTCCAGGAAGGTGACCCAGTCCTTGACGGCGTAGTTCTTGAAGAGGTAAAGCCAGGCCAGCGACCGCATCAGCCCGGCCCGGGTTGGGGCGCCCGACTTGGCCCGGTACTGGTGCACCAGGGCCGCACCGTAGGGGATGGGCTCCAGGCCCCCCTCGGTGCGCATCCGCAAGGCCCCGCTGTCGGGGTCGTAGCTCAGGTTGCGGGGGTGGACCCAGGTGAACTCCGTCGGGAGCTGCATCCGCGATAGGCGGTGGTACTCCCAGCGCATGGCCACCACGCTCACCCCCTTGGCGGTGGCGTCCAGCAAGTCCAGCAGCAGCGTTTCCAGGTCGATGTTGCGCAGCAGCTCGGCTACCTGATCCGCGATGCGCTGCGCTTCCGCCGAGTCGTCGGCGGGTAGCACCTCATAGTCCAGGGCCAGCACCGCCTGTTTGCGCGTTTGTAGGAGGCTTGCCAGGTACGCATCCTTCTCCTCGATCTCCTCGAATAGCTCCATCTGCTTGGTCAGGTCGCCCTGCTCGGCCTGGCGCAGGATGGCCGCCAGCCCGGCGGGCTCCAGGCCCCGCGAGACCCCGCCCAGCACCCGCCCGCTGGGGGTTTGGGCCGTTGGGGCCAGGGGGGGCTTCCTGCCCAGCAGTTTTTGCACCTGTTCAATCAGCCACATTACCAGGCTCCTTTCTCCAGCCGGGGGCCGCCCACCCGCTCAAAGGCGATGGGGCCGCCGGGCCGGGCCGCCGCATGCACGGCCAGGGCCGCCGCCCAGAACTCGTCGGCGTGGCCGGTCTCGTCCCGCTCCGCATCGAAGCGGAAGTTGCCCGCGCTGGTGGCAATCCGCCGCACCGCGTGCAGGCTCTCGCGGATGCGTTCGTGGGGGGGGATGCGGATCTGCCGATCCTCGAAGCGCCGCCGCAGGGTGATGGCCAGATCCTCCTTGACCGCGTTGGTGAACAGCACCGGCTCCACCTTGCTGCCGTAGCGCTGGCGGGCCTCCTCGGCCAGCTGCATGCCCAGGCCGGTGGCATCAATGGCCGCCCGGCGCACCCTAGGCAGCAGGCCGTAGAGCACCTCCCGCTGGACGCTGAAGGGGGTGCGCTCGAGCCAGACCACCTTCCGCGTCCAGAGCACATCCCCCACCCGCTCGGCCACCCAGATCACGCTCAGGTCGCGGCGCCGCCCGATGTCCATGCCCAGGTACAGCTCGCCCTCCAGCTCCCCCTCGGTGCGGGCCTGGTCGCTCTCGCAGGTGGCGATCAGGTCGTAGGGCAGCCAGGCGGTGTTTTCCTCCACGAACTCCAGCAGGTACTCCTGCTGCCACTTCAGGGGGTCGCGGATGCCCTGCCGGAGCACCTCAGGGTCTATGGCCAGGCCCTCCCGCACCGCGTCGTAGATGTCCACCCGGTGCCGGCTCCACACGTCCCCCGGCCCGCCCTGCCAGAGCTCCCAGAACTTGCCGCTCTGGCCGTTGGGGGTGCTGATCACCCGAATCTTGTAGCGCTCGTTGCGGGTGATGGTGGGGTAGATGGCCCCCCAGATCTCGCGGGAGTCCTGATGGAAGGCGAACTCGTCCAGCAGCACGTTGCCCGAGTAGCCCCGGGCGGTGTCGGGGTTGGCCGGCAGGCTGATGATGCGACTGCCGTTGGGGAACTGGATCACGTACTGCTTGGTGGCCACGTCGAAGTTTTCCTGGTAGAGCTCGGCCACCACCCGGATGGCCTCGCAGTGCCGCTTGGCCTTCTCGGCCAGCTCCAGGCTCTGCCGCTCGCCCCGGGAGAGGAAAATCCACAGGTTGCCCCGGTGCTCCAGGGCATCGAGCACCGCCTCCAGCGAGGCGGCGAAGGATTTCCCGGTCTGGCGGGCCAGCAGGCCGATCTTGAAGCGGCTTTTGTCGGCCACCCAGCGCTGCTGGTAGGGCAACAGGATGACGTCACTCGAGGCCATAAATCTCCCTCACCCGCCGGATGATCTCGGCCCCGGCCCCGGCCTCCGAGAGGGTCTGCTCGACCTTGGCCGCCACCTCCAGGCGCACATCGGCCCGCTCGAGGCGGCTCAGCACTTCCCCGGCCCGAAGGCCCCTGTCAATCGCCCGCAGCCGCTGGTTGTCGTCCAGGCTCTGCCAGTCCAGGTCGTCCAGCACCCGCAACGTTTTGGCCAGCACGGCGTTGGCATACGCCCGGGCCACCGAGAGTTTGCGGCCCGTGGCCTGGCTGATGGCCTCCACCATGCGCTCGGTCTCCAGGGCGGCCTGGATAGCCGGGTTCAGGTGGTTGTTTTTGTGACGGGATAACGCAGCAACGCTGGTGGGCAAACCCCGCTGTGCCGCCCACTCCACGATCTCTTCCATCCGCCAGCGCGTTCCGTCGGCCTTGCACTCATTGCCCAGAAGCATCTGGTCAATTTCGTCCCGGAGTGGGCTGTTGCAGATTTTGCAGCGGGGCTCGCGGGGGTAAAACAAGCTGGACATGCCTAACCTCCTCCCAGGTGGAAATCCGCCAGTGGGCCGTAAATCCCAGGCCGAATCCGAGAATGGCAAAAACCAGTGCAGCCCAGACCCTGAGCCTGGGGGGGCGGGGACGGGCCTGCAGCAGCACCAGCCCATCGCGTACATCGCGGAGCGTTCGCTGCAGCTCCTCGGAGGCAATGCTTTGGGCCAGCCGCAGGCCCCGCAGCTCCTGCTGCAAATCGTCAATCTGGGCTTCTATGCGGTCCAGGCGCTCCATATCATCGCCTTGAGGCGAAATAGACGGCCTTGTCGTGCAGGGTGCCTTCATACAGGTCTATGCCTGCAGTGGTCAGGCGAACCTGATCAAAGGCCCCGCTACCGTCCTTGCGCCAGGCCACCTCCAGGTAGCCCTTCTCCGCGCAGTAGCGCAGGGCTGCGTGCAGGTCGTTCTCGGCTGGGAGCTCGCCCAGTTGCTCCAGTGCCGCCACCAGCACCCCCCTGCTCATGGTGTAGGGGTCGTCGGGGTTCAGGGCGTCGCCCATTGCGGCGAAGTAGACCACCTCAATAAGCCGCCCCCGGATCAGGGCAGCCCGGCGGGGGTTGTTTTTGTTGAAGATGCTCATTTTGCTCCTTTCAAGGTTTCCAGTTGATGCCCACTGCCGCCAGGGCGGCGCCAATGAGCGTGGCGATGAAGCGGAAGAACCATTCGTTCTGCCACCAGGCCGGGGCCCGGGGTTTGGGGATTTGCAAGATGACCTTCCGCGCTTGCAGGATGTTTTCCGCTTCCTTGAGCTCGGCTTCCCGCTCGGCCTTGCGGGGGGCGCGGATGGCCCGGATGAGATGTTCCAGCAGTCGGTTTTCGTTTTCGTCCATGCGCCTCCAAAAAGAACGCCCGCCGCTGGTTATGCGGCGGGTTACGTTACGGAAATGGTATCAGATATTTTGCTGGTGGGCCGGTTTGTCCAACACCTCGGCACAGCGGGCCAGCTCCAGCGTCCACCGGGTCAGGCCCGGGTGCTCGTTGCCGGGCCGCACCCGCCTGTTCCGCGAGTCGTAGTACCACAGGCTGGACCATCTGGAACGGTGCAAGAAAGCGGCCCATTCGTCCTTGATGGCCGGATCCATCTGTTCCAGCAGGCTGGCATAGGCCGACCGCCAGAAGCGCAGGGTGTGCCGTTCAATGCCCAAAGCCGGCAGCTCCATCACCCGGACGATTAGGTAGCCGGGGCGCACCACCCGCCCGGTCAGCCGTTCCAGTTCCGGGGCATAGCTGGTGTGGTCGGTCTGCCACTGTTTCACCCCGGAGGCCACCCACCACAGGTACTTGGCCAGGTGTTCCGCCCGCCAGCGCAGCAGGTTATCCATGTTCCACCTCCCGCCGGACGTAGCCATCCGCGGTCTGGACAATCAGGCCGGCCTCCACCAGCCGGGCCGCCAGCCGGTAGACCGTGGTCTTGGGCAGCCCGGTCTGACGGGCCAGGGCGGACGGCCCCAGGGGCTGGCTGGATAGCTGGGCCATCAACTGTGCCGCCCGCTCGTCCAGGGAAGGGGCTCGTGTTCCAAGTGCAGGGGGTGGCGTTTCAGCATGGGCGGACGGGGCTGTTTCAAACTGGACTCGGTTGTTCCCGCTGGACTCCGCCTGGGTGGACTGGTGAACCGTGGTGGTCTGGACATGGGTCTGGATGTGGACGGTGGGGGTGGAGCTGGTCGGCTGGAGTGGACTCGCGGATGCGGGCAGGGGCCGGGAGTCCAGCCGCAACAGTTCGCCGATGGCCTTGCCGGCCACCAGGGGCCCCAGGGCAAATAGGCTCTGCAGCAACACCTCCCAGCCGGGGGCGTCGGCCACCCGGACCATCGCCAGCAGGTTGCCCAGCCAGACCAGGAGCAGGAAGAAGAGCCCCCCGGCCAGGCTCCAGCGCAGGCGGGGCTCGAGTGTGGAGGCCAGGGAGAGGGTGAAGGCCAGCAACTCGAGGCCCACCGCCAGTCCGATAGAGAAATACCAGGGCAGGTCGCCCAGGCTCAGGTCGAACCACTTGGTCAGGTGGCCCGCCGACATCACCAGGGTGGCCAGGTAGGCCAGGGCCAGCAGGCCGATCAGGCTATTGCGCAGGATGGGGTTCACAAAACTCCTTTCGCGGATGCCCCGGTTTTCAAACCGGGGAGGAAGCGAAAGCCGAGCGAAGCTCGGTGTAGCGCGTCCATCCGCTGATGTGCTACAGTTTTGCCATGCACGGTAACCCCACGCCTACCGTCTGTGACGGCCTTGCCACGGCGTACCGGGATAACAAGTGCATTGGCGTA
Organism: Meiothermus taiwanensis DSM 14542; assembly: GCA_000482765.1. Taxonomy (GTDB): domain Bacteria; phylum Deinococcota; class Deinococci; order Deinococcales; family Thermaceae; genus Meiothermus; species Meiothermus taiwanensis. The sequence continues at coordinate 43,732 of AXWR01000008.1, read as the reverse complement.
GCGGCTGGACTGCTGCGCTATGGGCCGCCTGACACGGCCCGGCCCGATAAGGGTCAGGCTCCTTCCGTGGGGAAGGGGCTGGATGGAGTAAAGGTGTGGGTTTCGGCTCATGCAGACTCCAACCTTGAAAGTTCCGTGTAGGAACCCCTGTTCTTCAGAACGGGGAGGATGTCAGAGCAGTGCTCCTAGTGCGTTGGCTACTGCGAGGGCCTCGAAGGGCTCCAGCACAATGCCCTGCCATTCAACCTGCCCAACCGCCGCCCCCTCCTGCAGCACCTCCCGGCCCTGCACCGCCTCGGCCTGCTCGATGCTCCACTTGTCCAGCACAAAACCGTCCAGCGTTGCCACTTCCAGCACGATCTCGCCCTGATGGTGGTACAGCCTGAGATGGTATTCCGGATCGCCTAAAATCACCACTTGCTTTTCCATATGCAAACTCCTTAAAGCGCTTCTCGGCCAAGCACCTCAATGGGGGCCTTGTCTCCTTGGGCTTTCCGCCAGTTGGGGCCAATCAGCACGATGGCTCCGTCAAGCAGCTCACAGCGGTATTCGTCCACGTGGCCGCCTTGCATGTGCCGCACGAACAGGCGCTTGCAGATGTTCATGGCCTCGGGGGTCAGGTCGAGGGTGATCTGTGGGGCCGGCTTGGCAGCCGCCTCGACCTGGAACCGCTCGGCCTGAATACGGTCGTTGTCTACAACCGTGGCCGCAACGAGGCCGACAACCCCCAGCACCCCGGCAACTAGGGCGATCAGGTCGAAACCCCTCATCTCCACCCCCGGATTTTCTGTTCCGCCTCAAAGAGAGCCTGCTGGGTGGCCTGGGGCATCTCGGTATCCCCCCAGCGCAGGGTGCGGGCATCGCGGTAGGCCAGGACGCGCTCGAGGCCGCTGCGGATATAGCTGAGCGCATAGGCAATGATGCGGTCGGCCTGCTCGGCCGAGTTGGCGATGTGGTAGCGGCGGGTCATCGGGTCGAAGCCCACCACTTCCGGCTTTGCGCCGCCCACGGTGGGCTGGGCCGACAGTTTGGCACAGAGTTCAACGGCCTCCCGCATCTCCCGGTCAGATGCCTTCACGGCGTGGGCCAGCGCGTCCCGGTCCAGGCCTGCCGGGCCCGCTTCCCACAGGGCCCTGAATACAGCCCGGGCCAGATCAATTTTCGGATCGCTCATGGCTTTCCTCGAATGCGCCGTACAGACGCTCCAGTTCGGTGGCCGAGTCCCAGTGGTTGATCGAGATGTTCAGGTCGGCCAGGGCCTGGCGCAGATTCTTGATGTCGTGCCAGGATACCTTAGCCTGACCGACATATTTTCCTTGTTTCTTCGGAGCATAGCGCGCGATCAGATAGGCCGCTTCCAGGAGCTTGCGCCGGGGGTCAGGCATTCTGCACCTCCCAGGTGTAGGGGCCGTACAGGTTCAAATAGCCGTCCAGGGTAGCCTGGGCCACCCGCAGCCATTCGCCGGTGCTGGGCAGATGCAAAGCGTAAAGGGGCTCAACGCGCCCATCCTCTTCGATCAGGCCCTCATAGCGGGCCAGCACCTCGATCCGGCTGCTGCGCAGCAAGACCGGCTGCCCCTCGTGGTCGTTGAGGAAGCGCACCGCGTCGGCGGTGTTGTTGACCGCGCGCTGCTGGGCCGCCCGCTGGCGGGCCAGGGCCTGGGCGCTAGGCATCGGGGGCCTCCCGCTTCATGCGCCGCTGGATCAGCTCCAGCCCGGCCAGGCCAATGCCCCGCAGGGGCAGGCCGGCCAGGTGCTGCTTCATCCAGCGCCAGACGGTGTCCTCGTCGGGGTAGGTGGCCTCCAGCGTGGGCTCGATGTCGTAGGTTTTGATGTACTGCCCATCTTTTTTCCAGACGGCAAAGTGCGTCCCCTTGAGAACCAGGCGGGGGTGCTCATGGATCGTCACGCCCTTGCGGGCCAGGCGCTCGCGGAGGGTTTCAATAGCATTCATCCTCCACCTCCAGGTGGTGTACCTGGCGGCGGGATAGCACCACCGCCAGGGTGTTTTCGGTCACTTCCAGCCAGTCATCCAACGTGGGGGAATAGATTCCAAACAGCTCCACCGTCTGCCCGGGGTGGTATCCCATCGGGTGCGCCGGGTCGGGCACATCCGGGAGCAGGGTGCGGCCCAGGTAGCACAGGCGCAGGGCGGTGTCGTGGGCGTAGAAGAGCAGCACGGGCCGCCCGGCCTGCCGGATGGCGTTCAGAATTTCGCCCGGGGTCTGCATGGCCGGTTCAAGCTGCACAGTGGAAACAGGGAATGTCATCCAGCCTCCCGGTGTTGCCGCAGGTGGGGCAGATGTAACCCTGCAGTGCCATCGTGCAGCGGATGCGCTGGGCGGCCTCCAGGGCCTCGGCCACATCGGCGTAGAGCTGGGCCCCGTAGTAGTTGCCGTTCATCTCGCAGAGGCGCCCATAGTGGCGGGCCTGGGTGGGGGTCAGGTTGCGGGCATAGATGCGGTCAAGGCTGGTCATGGCGTTCCTCCTCCCGGCGGCTGTGGTAGCCGGAGACCGCCAGGATGGCCATCAGGAGCACGCCCAGCAGGCCTCCGCTTACAAGGCCGAAAGCAAACCAAAGCAGCTCCATCAGGGCAGCTCCACCCCCCGCATCCGGTGCGGGTTCCGCAGGGTTTCCAGGGCTTTCTCGGTCGAGGTCTCGCCGGCCTGGATGTCCGAGGCCACCAGGTAGCAGGCCATCAGGCGGCGGGTCAGGTTCTTGAGCAGAATGGGCTCAACAGTGCGGGTCTCGCGGAGCTCGCGGGCGTGGTCGAGCAATTCCGAGGCAATGCTTTGCAACGAGAAGTTGAGGTAGTCCTCGGCGGTATAGGTCACGACGCGCTCCAGGGCCTCCTGGCTGGCTTCAAACGACTGGCGCTTGTGCATGGTTTTCCTCCTGGCAATTTCGGCGATCTTGGCAATGGTGGCACTTTTGTCGGTGCGGGTGCGGCTTTTGGGGCGCTCGGTTTCGCCCCACAAGGGCCGCAGGTCTGGATCGCGGTGGCTAGGCCGCTCCGTAAAGGCCGGCGATGATTTCGGCTTCATCGGGAACCTCGATGGCGGTGTCGGCCTGATTGGTCAGCAACCGGCGGATGGCCACCATCCGCAGGTACTGGGCCTCGGCGTCGTGGCGGTGCATCTTGCCCGCCCGAACACGCTGGCGGTACACGTTTCGGCGCAGCGCCAGCTCGCGGTCTACTTCGGCAATGAGCTCCCGCATAGAGAACGTCACACTTACCCCCCTCTCAGGCCAGCGGGCGCCCGGTGGAGAGCTGATTGGCCAGCTTCACCTCGGTCAGCACACGCTCCAGCAGTTCGGCGTATTTGCCTTCCAGGGCGGCCCGCAGGCTCTGGTGCTCGTCCTGGAGTTCGTCTTTCTCCACCTGGAGCTTGTCGATGGCGGCTTGCAGTTGTTTCAGTCGCTTGTTGTCCTCCTCCCACTGGATGTCCTCGAATACGGCCACCGTCAGGAAGTCCTCCTGGGCGGAGGCCCTGGTCAAAGCGGCAAACTCAGGGGTCTTGCGGGCCAGCAGGCGGGCCTGGGCCGCCCGCTTCTTCAGGTCGTCTTCCAGGTCGCGCTTTTCGGCCCTGAGCGCGGTCAGTTGCCGCCCTACCCGGGCAATCTCCCGGGGTAGGGCCAGCAGGCGAGTGATGTGTTGTTGCGTTTGGGGGTCAAGCACGGTTAACTCCCTCCTGTACAGCGGTTATGTACTCGTCATCCGTTTCAGCGGGCACGGCGAGTACATTCCGCCTCACCTGTCCCCACTTGCCGGGGTGGATTAGGATTTCTATGCGCACATCCACTAATCTCACAGGAGATAACTGGCCCATAAAAAAACCAGGCCGTAGGTCTTTTAGCTGCAAAACATCCCCGATCTGCAGCCACGCCAGATCCAGCGGCAGGCCCACCAGGGGGCGTTTGGGCCAGGTCTCGCCATCCTCGCTGAGGTAGATGAAGGTGCCGGCGTCCTTGGACACGGGGATTTCCTCGCCCCGGTCGTCGGTCACGCTCTTGGGTAGTTGCTGCTTGTTCCGTCCGCTGAGGTGCCGGCGTGCCATTACATCCCCCAGTAGACGATCGAGATGATGATGCCTGCGCCAAAGGCGCCGGTGGCGATATCCCGAGCCAAGTCCATCCAGGTATAGGGTCTCTTCATCGGTTTCCTCCTGCCAGGTTCAGTAGGGCGGCGGCCTCGTCCACGTTTTGCGGTTCGATGTGGCCGCGGGTGAACTGGGGCTGGCCCTCGGGGGCTTCGGCATTCAGCACCTCGAGGGCGTCGTCCAGGCTCCGCACCAGGTTTTCGATGTCCCGCATCACCCCGCCGGTGTGGGCGTAGATAGCTTTGAGGGTGGCGGGACTAAAACCGCTCTGGGCATAGAGCTTGGCAAACTCGGCCTGTTTCAACGGCATGGCCTGCACCACAATGCCGATGCGGCTCTCGATGTCGCGGAAACGCCGCACCAGGGGCACGTACTCGTCCATCGTGCAGAGCACCACCGTACTCCCGGTCTCGTCGGCCAGGTACTTCGCTGTGCCCAGGGTGCTGCGCGGCACGTTTTCGATGTCGTCCAAGATGATCAGCCGGGGATTGCGCCGCAGGCTCTCCACCACAATGCCCAGCAGCACGTGATAGCGTTCCACCTGGGTGATCTGCAGGCGTTCCGCGGTGGCCCGCACCAGCGCGGGGGCCGAGAAGTCGGGGTAACAGCGGATGTAGGCCCCGCCCACCTGCTCGGCCAGGTGCTTCAGGGTGGCGGTCTTGCCCACCCCGGCGGGCCCGTGCACCAACACGAACTTGAACTGGCGCTTGAGGCCGAAGCGCACCCGCTCGCTAATGGTGCGGGTAGCAGTGGTGGCCATCAGGTCGGGCCGGTCTTCCGGCACGATGATGCCCTCTCCCACCGCCTGGGCGATGGCTTGACGAATCAGCTCCAACGATCCCAAAATAGGTTCTGTCATCCCTATCTCCTTTCGGCACGGCCCTCGATTACTCCTCTCCAAAGGGATCGGGGGCCGATGTGCCCATACCTAGGTTCGCCAGGGCGCGGCTCAACGGGTTGTCGCTCTGGCGCATCTTCTCGATCAGTTCGGCCTGGCTTTCGGCGGCTTTGAGGGCGGCCTGGGCCGGGGTCTCGCGTCTCAGTTCGGCTTTAGGCCCGCGCAGCTCCAGGGTGATCGGCTCTGCGGGTTGCCCTTTGGCCAGGACGGCATCCTGTCGCCAGCTCGGGTTGAGGTACTGCTGGCGGAAGGCCTCGGCCTGGGCGAACAGTTCCTTGATGGCAGTTTTGTTCGCCCGGCGCTGCGTTTTGGCCTCCGGGGAAAGTGCATTTTCGGGGGCAGGGATGGCCTGGCCCAGCTCGAGCAAGCCCCCGTCGGGTTGGCGTATATATAGGTTAACGACCGCTTCCCCGGTGAGCGGGTGCTCGAACTCGGTAACCACCACCGTGCGGTTCTGGTAGAGCATCAGGCTGCCGTCGGGCAGGGTGTAGCGCTGGTTCTTCCAGCGAATCTCGCCGTTGCCGGTCACGGTGCGTTCGTCACTCTCGGCGAAAATCTCCAGCAGGTCGCGCAGGTTGTACTGAATCTGGGTCTCGGCGGGAACTTCCCGCAGGAACAGTTCGGCTCGGGTATAGCCCCCGGGCAGAATCCGTGCGTGGTAGTCGTTTTGCAGCCAGTTCAGGGCCTCTTGCTTGTACTCGTCCTCCAACAGGAGCCGATTGCCCCTGCCCGGGTCAGCCTCGGGCGGGCACCCCTTCTCCCACCAGGTGCGGGTGTTCTGGATCAGCCGGGCCAGCTCCCAGTCGTTGCGCTGGCTGGCATCCTCCCCTGCATAGCCGGGGAGAGTACGCTCCCAGGCATGGAATAACTTGTGAAAATTTTCTACCTTGCCCCGGGTGTGGCTCACCCAGGCCGGGGACGTGCTGGTCTCGATGCCCAGGGTGGCCAGGCCGCGCTGGGTGGCCTCGGCGATATAGGCGGAGCCGTTGTCGTGGTATATCCGCGTGGGCTTCCCGTATATGTTCCATCCGCCGGGTTTGGGGAACAATCCCAGGATCAGGAGGCGGGTAGTGGGGCGCCGGCTTTCCTCCCGGGAGAAGACCAGGGCAGGGATGGCGCCGGTGTAGTGATCGATGCAGTCGTGGATGCGCAGGCGGAAGGCGCTGGGCTCGGTGTCTGTGGGCCGGGCGTAGCCCCACACGAACGTATCGCAGCGGGTCATGTCCATCTGCCACAGTTCATTGGGGTACGTGGCCACTACTGCGCCCGACCAGGTACGAATAAACTCCCGGCGCTCATCCTCATTCATCAGAGCGGCCCGTGTGATGGGGTTGGCCTCGAGGCGTTTGCGGATGTCCCGCACCCCCCGAACGCTGAATCGCCGCTCGTAGTTCCCGCGCTTATATATAAGGATGTCGGGGTTCGCTATCTGGAGCCAGCGGTGAATCATCCAGGCGCTGGCTTTGGGATGGTGTAGCCATAGGCTGGTGGTAGCTTCCACCAGCTCGGTGGGGATATGTAACGAGCCGGCGTCGGCGCGGCGACACCTAAAAAAGGCCTGGGGCGCCATGTTCAGCCAGGCATACGCTGTCTTTAGTGATACACCCTCCGCTTTTGCAAACGCCGCTACGATTTGCGTGCGTTCGCCGCGCTGGGCCTGGGCCAACCGCTGCCGCAGTTCCTCAATGCGGTTCCACAGGGCCTGGCTATTGGGGTCAACCTGCCGCAAGTCGGGCAGTCTGGGCCGGTTAGCTAAGGCGCTGGGGGTTAGTTCATTGGCGCTGGCTGCCTGGTGGATGATTGCCGTGGGAGAGGGCAGGATTATCTCGGTTGTGGGCTCCGATTCGGGTTTGGGTAGAGGATTGACTGGGGGGCCCCAGACTTGCTCGATGGTGGTGGGGTCGAATAGCAAAACCGAACGACCTTCCTCGATAACTCGCTTGCAATACACTCCAGGGGTAGACTGTAGGCGTCGTACAACCCGTTCATTCCGACCCCAGGCCGCCGCGATCTCTTTGGTAGTGCATAGCTGAGGAAGTTTACGCTCGTCTGTTGGTAGCATGGGTTCTCTCCGAGGAGATTTTTTCGATACGATGAACCAGATAGCTAGTTTTCACCTGCAGACCTTGTGCAAGCCTGCGTAAAACGTGTAACCCAATCTGTTCCCCCTTCTTCCCGGACAGCAGGTCGTAAATGTAACCATTTGCAACACCCGAAGCTCTACTGAGCGCATTTGCACTCATCTTGCGCCGCTCCATCAGCTCAGATAGAGCTTGTGCAATTTCGCTTGGGTGTTCTCTCATAGGAGATTATGATAATCTCCTATGAGCCATTTGGTCAAGCGACATCAAATAGGCGCAATCGGTATGGGTAGACCTAGAAAATACCCGATCTTAAATGGACCCGTCAACGATTTAATCTTCGCCGCCATGAAGCGCGACGGGGTCTCGAGGCCCAACGAGTGGGCTGACAAGTGGGGCATAGGTCGAACCGCTCTTCGCACTGCGATGGTGGGACGACAATCGCATACCGGCACATGGGTTCGCCCTGATATTCGAACCCTTTGGCGTCTCGCCAGGGCACTAGACGTCCCGCTTGTTTACCTAATCGAGCGGTTTTACGACGATTTAGAGAACACCGATGCTCTCTGGCCACAGGTTCCGATTATTGGTTGGGTAGGTGCTGGTAGCGGTAGAGAGGAAGATATCCAAGAAAAATATGTCCCAGTAGATATGGATCTGGCTTTACGAGGCAACGTGGTGGCCTTCAAGGTTAGGGGCAACTCCATGTGCGCTGGCCCAAAACCGATTTGTGATGGCGATGTAATCATAGTGGATTGTCAAAATAAAGGTAGGGTTGGTGCGAGGGTTGTCGCTCGCCTGGCTGATGGTAGCTATGTATGCAAGTTATTGAAGCACGGTTCCACTGGCAACTATTTGGTAAGTGCCAACCCATCTTCTGATAACTCCTACCCTGCTGTTATCCCCACATCTTCTGTTCAGGAAATAGTCGGTAAGGTGATTGAGGTGAGGTCGCCTGATTCCCCTTAGTCTGTTTTTGTATATTTATTTGTCCGCACTCTTGTCCGCACCCCTGTCCGCACTAGGGGGTGCGGACATTTGTGATATACACTTCATTTATCAAGTTTTGCGATACCAATCGTTGTCCGCATGACTTTGTGATATTCGTATTTTTGTCCGCACCCCCCCTTAGTTACATTAAGATGGAATCAATACATGGTATACCAAATTCAGTTCAATAATGTTTCACGGGGCTCACAGCCCTGTTTATCTGTATGCGCTTCTATGTGTCCTATTTGCCGTGCCAGATTAGGTTTCCTTGACATTATGGTGGGTTTTTTAGGCATGCCCTGGCCCAGTTCTATATTGTTTGTCCTCGGTTTTTATAACTCTCATCGTTTTCAAATTTCACCTTTATGTCGTTCTATTTTGAAATCGTCTCGTTTTTCACAAAGTCCCGGATGCCCCCACTTTCTTCCACCCGGTACTCGCTTTTTTTCGCGTCCCTATCGCACGTTTCCGCACGCTTCCGGTTGTTTCGGTTCCGCAACCCTTCTTTGAAGCTTATCTCGTAGCAATACATTTGTGTGGCTGGATCATAGCATTTTTATTATCCAGAACAGCATCTGCAGGCCATGGCCTCGGCGAGATGTGCCGGGTGGGAATCCCGCCCATTTTGCACATCGAAGGTGGGAAAAAGTGGGAGACAAGTGGGAGGTGGTGGTAAAAAGTGGGGATTGCGTGGTACATTACGGTCTAGAACAGCACCTCCGGTGGGAAGCGCTCGTGGGGAGATGGGCCCAACAGTCGAAACAGCGCGGGAGAAAGCGGAATGCCCTTCGGTGAGTACCAGTATAGCCTCGATGACAAGGGTAGGGTGGTAATACCCCAATCCTTCCGCTCGTTTATCGAGGATGGGGTGGTGATCACCCGGGGCCTCGAGGGCTGCTTGTACATGTACCCCCTGCTGGCCTGGAGCAATATCGAGCGCCAGCTGCAGAACGTTCCACTCATCGACCGGGAAGCCCAGGAGCTGGTGCGCTTTTTATATTCGGGGGCTCATAAAACCCAGATGGACAACGCCTCGAGGGTGACCATTCCTCCGCCCTTGCGCAAGTTTGCCGGCCTCGAGGATACCAACGAAGCCGTGGTGGTGGGCGCACCCACCCGCCTGGAGCTTTGGAGCGAGCAACGTTGGTGGGCTGCCATCACCAAGTTCGTGGAGAACCCCACCACCCCCGAAGCCCTGCGCGGCCTGATCGGATGAACCATGTATGCGAACCTTTGCCAAACCTCCTCTATCCGGCCCAGCACCCGGTCGGAGGGCAGCAGCATGAACCACACCCCGGTGCTCTACCACGAAGCCCTGGACTGGCTTTCGGTTCGGCCGGGTGGCCTCTATGTGGACGCCACCCTCGGAGGGGCCGGCCACACCCGCGGCATTCTGGAGCGGGGCGGCCGGGTGGTGGCCTTTGATCAAGATCCAGCAGCCATCGCCCGGGCACAGGCTCTGGGCTTGCCCCACCTGACCCTCATTCAGGCCAATTTCCGTGAGCTGGTGCCCGAACTTGCCCAGCGCGGCATCCCGCAGGTGGACGGCCTCCTGGCCGACCTGGGGGTCTCGAGCTTCCACCTCGACGATGCAGGCCGGGGTTTTAGCTACCAGCGCGAAGGCCCTCTGGATATGCGCATGGGCGAGGGCGAGCTCACCGCCCATGAGGTGGTTAATACCTACCCAGAAGAAGCCCTGGCCGAGATTTTGTTCCGCTATGGCGAAGAACCCCGCGCCCGCCGTATCGCTCGCTTTATTGTGGAGCACCGCCCCATCCACACCACCACCCAGTTGGCCGAGGTAATCCGCCAGGCCACCGGTTTTCGCTCAGCCGGCCACCCGGCCCGCAAAAGCTTTCAGGCGCTGCGAATTTACGTCAACGACGAGCTGGGTGCCCTGGAGCAGCTCTTACGCAGCGCCGAGACGGTGCTCAAGCCCGGCGGCAGGCTGGTTATCATCAGCTTTCACTCGCTGGAAGACCGCCTGGTCAAGCATTTCCTGCGTGGGTCAGCAGCCCTGCGCTCCCTTAGCAAAAAACCCATCGTGCCTTCTGAGGCCGAGCAACGGGAAAACCCCCGGGCCCGAAGTGCCAAGATGCGTGTGGCCGAGCGTGTAGACGGAGACAACCCATGAAAACGGTATTGCGATGGGGCCTTTTGTATTTGCTGCTGTTGACCGGGCTAACCGCATTGGGGCATTACAATCAACAGCTCAACGCGAACCTAACTGCTCTAGAAGCGAAAGAAACAGACTTGCGGCAAAAGGAGACCCGGCTCCTGTTGCAGCGCTATCAGCTTACCGCCCCCCTGGCCTTGCGGGCCTGGGCTGAGGCCAACGGCTATATCCCCATGAGCCTGGGCCGCTGGGCCCACCCAGGCCCGGTGCCGGAAAGGAGCAGGCCATGAACCACCTCAACACCCAACAACAGGCCACCCTGAACCGCGGCTGGGTGGTGCTTCTGGCCCTGGTCGCTTTCGTCCTGGGTCTGGGCTATGGTTTCTACATCCTGTGGCACAACGCACCCAGCCTATCGCTGCGGGCCAGCCAGGTCTCTGAAACGCCTGTTGTGCGGGGCCGTCTGGAGGCCGCCGATGGCACCCCCCTGGCCCTGAGCACCCCTGAGGATGCGCGGCTGCATCCGCTGGGCCTCTCGGCAACCCAGCTCATCGGTTTTGGCGAGCGCAGCAGCGGCAAAGGTCTCTCGGGCCTCGAGCTCGATCTGGAACCCCTGCTGGCTAAAGGCCAGAGCCTGCGCCTGACCATTGACCCACAGGTGCAGGCCATCGCCGAGCAGGCCTTGTGGAAGGGGCTCGAGGCGGCCAAAGCCGACTGGGGCACGGCGGTGATTATGGAGAGCCAGACCGGCCGACTCCTGGCAGTGGCCAATGGCCCGGCCTTCGACCCCACCGCGCCCCGGGGCGATATTCGCAAAGACATCGCCTGGCGCAACCACGCTTTTATGTATGCCCTCGAGCCGGGCTCAACCATCAAAGCCCTGACCGCTGCCGTGCTGCTGGAAGAAAACGTGGCCCGGCTGGACACCAAGGTCTATGCCCCCATGAGCCGGCGCGTGGCTGGCTGGACGATCAACGACGTGGTACGGCATCCCGAAACCCTCACCCTGAGCGAGGTGCTCAAGTACTCCTCGAATGTGGGCATCACCACCCTGGCCGAGCGAATTCCACCCAAGACCCTGTTCGATTTCTTCAAGCAGCTACACTTTCTGGATGACCAGCTTCTTCCACCGCTGTCCTACCAGCCCCCAATTGCGGTGCAGGTAGCCGCTCCCCAGGTACGGCCCATCCAGCGCTGGGGGCCCGCCGAGTACGCCAATGCCACCTTTGGGCAGGGTTTTCTGATCACCCCCCTGCACCTGACCGCTGCCTACAACGCCCTGGCCGCCGATGGGGTCTACCGCCAGCCCATCCTGTTCGAGGGCAACACCTCGCAAAGCAAGGCGGTCTTCCGGCCGCAGGTGGCCCGTGCAATCCGCCAGGCCCTCACCCAGGGCATAACTGAGAACGCCAAGCTTCGCGGCTACACCCTAGGCGGCAAGACCGGTACCGCTCAGGTAGTGGTGAATGGCCGCTACAGCAGCAGCGTGTACACGGCCCTGTTCGCTGGCTTCATTCCCTCCGATACCCCGCGTGTGACCGTGGTGGTCACGCTGTACCATCCCAAGGGCAGCCGCATCCATGGATCCCAGGTAGCCGCCCCCATCTACCGCGAGATTGCAGCCCGGCTCTTTGCGCTCTGGGGGATACCGCCCCAGCCGCAGTTGGAACCCTCATCAAAAACCGGTAAACTGGTTCGTTGATGAGCATTTTGTGTATGTTGAGCAAAACACTCATATGAGCTTATGGTACCGAGCAAGACCCCCAAGGAACTCCACCCTGAATGGGTAGCCCGCCTGACTGGCGGCCATATACATCCCGGTGTCTCGGTGGCCCACGACCTGCACTGGGACTCCCGCCAGGTTGGGCCTGGGGTGGCTTTTTTTGCCCTACCGGGGTCTCGAACGCACGGTCGTGAGTTCGGACAGCAGGCCCTACAGGCTGGCGCAGCTTTCGTGGTCAGCGACCTAAACCACCCCGGCACGGTGCAGGTGACCAGGCCCGAGCGGGCCCTGCTAGCGGTGGGCCGGGCCTTGCGGGATCAGTTCAGGGGAACCGTGCTGGCAGTGGGCGGCAGCTCGGGCAAAACCACCACCAAGGAATGCCTGTCCCAGGGGCTGGGCTGGCCGGCTCCGGAAGGCAACCTCAACAACGCCCCCGGCCTCACGCGTTTCTTTTTCCATCTAGAGCAGGCCGAAGGCTGCGTGGTAGAGCTGGGCATCGACCGCTTGCTGGAAATGGCCGAGCTGGCCTACCTGGCCCGACCCGATATCGGGGTGCTCACCAGCCTGGGCGCGGAGCACCTGGAAGGGCTGGGCGACCTCGAGAACATCGTTCGAGAAGAGAGCTGGCTGCTGCAGGTCAGCCCTTTGCGACTGGCCAGCGTGCAGGCCGCTGAACTGCTGAACCTGCCCAACCTGATCACCTATGGCCTCGAGGCCGGCGACTTTCGCGCGGAAGGGGTCGAGATGGGCCTCGAGGCCACCCGCTTCCGCTTCGAGGGGAAGGTTGTCCACCTCCCCTACCCTGGCGTGGGGCCGGTGCTGGGGGCGGTGGCGGCCCTGGCCATTGCCCGGATGCTGGACAAGCCCCTCAGCCTGACCATTGAGCGGCTGGCCCACCTCCGGCTGCCCCCAGGCCGGATGCAGCGCCTGCGGCTGGGCGGTATCGACTTTATCCACGACGCCTACAACGCCAACCCCCTGTCGTTCAGGGCCGGGATGGCGTTTTTACAGGCACAGCCCGGCCGCAAGTGGCTGGTGCTGGGGCGTATGGCCGAGCTGGGCCAGGAGGCCCTAAAGCACCACCTCGAGGCCGCCCGCCTGGCTGCCACCGTCAGCCCCAACCTGGTTTTCGTTGGCCCCTTTGCAAAGCAGCAGGCCGCAGAGGCTGGTGGAACCGCCCTCGAGACCATCGAGGAGACGGTGCAGTTCCTCTCCCACCGGGTGCAGCCCGGCGACCTGGTCTACCTCAAGGCTTCGCGCAGCGTGGGCCTCGAGCGCCTCCTGGAGCTCTGGCCCAGAGAAAACAACCATTCGACACCGGCCGAAAAGGAGGGGGCATGAGGGCCGGACTGGTCGTCTGCGGCCTCTGGCTGGCCGCCTGCGCACCCCAGCCAACCACCCCATCCACCAGCACGACCCTCCTGATCGAAGGGGGGGTGGTGGAAGGGCGGGTGGTGCGGGCCGGGGCGCTACAGCTGGCCCTGCCCAGCCCCACCCCCTGGGTGGCCCGCAACGGCTCAACCCTCCTGGCCGCCTACCCCTTCCAGCTTCTGATCTATCAAGATGGCCTCATACAGGATAGCCAGCCGTTGCCGGGGGTTCCCACATTCCTGCGGGCTAAACCCCTTCCCCTGGTGGGCCTGGAAGACCGCCTCTTCGTACCGGGGCTGGGCAGCCTCCCCTACAAGGCCAAGGATGCGCTCTACACCAAAGAGGGTGTCTACTGGATCGACGGGCAGGGCCTCTACCTTGGGCGCCGCCTGCTGGCCGAAGGGCGGTTTAGCCTTCTGGCCGCCAGCGAGCGCTACGTGTACGCTTTTGGGCGCGAAGCCTTCCGCCTGCCCGACAACCTGCGGGTTCCTTTGCCCGCCGGCGTGCAGGCTGCCGTGGTGCAGGACGACCTCTACGTGCTCACCTCCGAAGGAATTTACCGGCTAAGCCCGGAGGGGCTGCGCCTGGGCTTCCGGCCCGGGGCCTACAAGGGCCTCGAGACCGACGGCACCTACCTCTACACCCTCGAGGGGGGCCGCCTTCGCACCCTGCAGCTCAACCTGGATACCGTTCGTCGGTTGGAACCCCAAGCAGTTATGGCTGTAAACCCCCGACCCCTTCTCCGTTTGGAGGTACCATGAACACCCTTGCTGCAGCCCTGCTCCTGAGCTGGTTCCTGGTGGGGCTTTGGATTACCCTGATGCAGTCGCTGAGGCTTGGCAAGCAGGTGCGGGCCGATGGGCCGCAAAGCCACCTGGTCAAGATGGGCACCCCCAGCATGGGCGGGGTGGCGTTTCTGCTGGCGGCTGGGGTGGTGTACGGCCTCTCGGGCGGCGATCAGTGGGCGGGGCTCTGGCTCTTGGTGCTGGGCATGGCCCTGCTGGGTCTGGCCGACGACCTGGCGGGTTCACTGCGCCGCCCCCTGAGGGCCCGGGAGAAGCTGGTGGTGCAGGCGCTGATGAGCCTGATTTTCGCCATATGGGCCGCGCGCCAGGTACACTACACCCCCTATCCCGCACTGGATGTTTTGCTCTTCACGCTGGTGGTGATAGCCGCCTGCAACGCCTTCAACTTTACCGATGGGGTGGATGGGCTGCTCGCCAGTGTTACCGCAGTCATCCTGCTACCCTTTGTGGGCTTACCCACCGCCCAGGCCATGGTGGGGGCGCTGCTGGGCTTTTTGTGGCACAATGCCCCCAAGGCCACGGTCTTCATGGGCGACACCGGCAGCATGGCCCTGGGCGCGCTGACGGCGGGGCTCTTCATCCTCGAGGGCAAGCTGTGGTGGCTGCCGCTGGCGGCCTTGATTCCGGTGTTGGAGGCGCTCTCGGTGATCGTCCAGGTCAGCTATTTCCGCCGCACTGGGAAGCGCTTTTTCCGCATGAGCCCGCTGCACCATCACTTTGAACTTTCCGGCTGGCCCGAGAGCAAGGTGGTCTTTCGCTTTGTGGCCGTTACCGCACTGTGCACAGCCCTGGCGGTGCATCTGTGGGGGGGGATGGGATGAGGCGGCTGGTATACGGGCTTGGTCGCAGCGGGCTGGGGGTGCTGGCCTACCTGCAGCGGCATGGCCTCCCAGCCGCCTTCTACGACGACAAGCTCAAACCCGAGGAAGCCGAGCAGGCTCTAAAGCTGGGGTTTGCCCTCGAGCCCAACCCCACCCCCGGTCTTTACGACCAGGTCATCGCCGCTCCTGGCGTCCCCATCCAGCACCCCCGGCTGGCCGCGCTCCGGGAGGGAGGGGCCGAGGTAATCGGCGAGGCCGAGCTGGTCTACCGGCATTCGCAAACCCCGCTCATCGGCATCACCGGCACCGCCGGCAAAACCAGCTGCACCCTATTCACCGGGCACTTTTTGCGGGCGCTGGGCTTCAAGGCGGTCGAAGGAGGCAACATCGACCCCCCTCTGGCCGCCGTGGTGGACGAGGCCGAGGTGGTTGCAGCCGAGATGAGCAGCTTCCAACTCGAGCGCGTCGTGCACTTTAGGCCCAGGGTGGCGGTACTCCTGCTGCTGGGCGTGGATCACCTCGATCGCCACGGCAGCCTCGAGGCCTACCACGCAGCGAAGCTCAATCTAATCAAGAACCTCACCGCCGAGGATGCCCTGGTCTACAACGCCCAAGACCCCCGGATCCTGGCGGGCATCGCGGGAAGCCCGGCCCGTCGCTACCCCTTTGAGCCGGCCCCTAGCCCCCGCGAAACCAACCTGAACGCCGCCCTGCAAGCAGCCCTGGCCTATGCCCACATCGTCCAGCGCGAACAGCCCGGCCGAACCTGGGCGGTCGAGCCCAGCGCCCAGGCCCTGGCCCCGTACCGGGACACCGCCCCCCAGCCCGAGGCCCGCTACGAGGTGTTTGCCCGCATGGGCGGTTTGCATTTCATCGACGACTCCATCGCCACCCGCCTCGACTCGGTGCGCACGGCCCTGGAAGCGGCCCCCGGGCCGGTGGCCTGGATCCTGGGGGGTGTGGACAAAGGGGCACCCTCCGCCGAGCTCCTGGAGGTGGTGGAGCGCAAGGTGCGGTTGATTCTGGCGCTGGGCCGGGATGGCCCCCGCCTGGCCGCGCCGTTTCGAGGGCGGGTGGAGGTGCTGGAAATCAGCGAGCCCGACGGGCGCAAGGCCCTGCGTGAAGCGGTGCTCGAGGCCCTCCAGCGGCTCACCACGGGCAGCGTGCTGCTGGCCCCCCTGGCCGCCTCCTTCGACCAGTTCAAAGACTACAAGGAACGCTCCCGGGTATTCCGGGAAGTGGTCATGGAGTTAGGAGGGGTTCATGGATAGCATCCTGCTTCTGGCCCAGCTCCTGCTGTTTGCCCTCTCGGCCCTGGGGGTGGCCACCTCCGACTGGATGCGGGCCGCCCCCGAGCAGCACAGCCTGGAGAATCTGCGCAACATCGCCCTCTCGCTGGCCCTGATGCTGATGGTCTCGCGCCTGCACCCCCGCTGGGCCCTGCAGGCCGCTCGGCCCATCTTTCTGCTATCGCTGGGGCTCTTGCTAGCCAACCTACTGATAGGCTTTGGGCCGGGCAGCGAGCGTCGCTTTATCGACCTTCCCTTCACCTCCTTCAACATCCAGGCCTCGGAGCTGGCCAAGCTGGCGGTGGTGCTCTACCTGGCCGCCTTCTTCCACAACAAACCCACCGACTACCCCATCATCGGCCCTATCCTGGCCATCAGCCTGGCAGCCGGGCTGATCATCGCCTCCCCCGACCTGGATACCGGCCTGTTCGTGCTGCTCCTATCGGGCTTTTTGCTGATCGTCATCGGAGTGCCCTGGCGGCGCTTGCTGGCTATTGGGCTGGCGGCCTGGGTGCTGGCCCTCTCGGTCTCGGGGCTGTACCTGCACCGTTTCGAGAAGGTGCGGGATCGCTTCGAGGGCTGGAGCACGTACATCAGCGGACGGGTCGATGAGCTGAGCCCAGAGGTCATCCGTGGCCCCCTATACCAGATCACCCAGGCCCACAAGATTATCGTCAACGCTGGGCCGTTTGGGCAGGGGGTGGGCTCGCGCATGCCCAACCTACCGGAGTCGCACAACGACTTTATCCTGGCCTCCATCATCTGGTCGGGGGGTTGGTTGGCAGGCTTTATGGTTTTGCTGGCCTGGTGGCTTATTCTGGCTCGAGGTCTGCAAATTGCCGCCAACCTAGAAGGCGCCCAAAGCGTGCTGGCCCTGGGTCTGACGCTGTACCTGGTATTGCAAGCCGCCCTCAACATCGCTGCCGTCATCGGAACGGTACCCATCGGAGGCTCGCCGTTGCCCATGGTCAGCATGGGTGGCAACTCGATGATGATGGCCGGGATCGCCATGGGCCTGCTGCAAGCCCTCTCACGCGAGGCCTTTGGCAAGAGAGAAAAAAGGCCCACACAGGAGGCCCAGCAATGAGGCGAAAATCAGCGCGCAGCAATGTACCAGGCCCTGCCGGATTCCTTTGGCTCGAAAATGGCAAGCGCGCATCTGGCCTGTACAGGCAGGAGGGCACAGTTCTGGCTTCCACGCCCAGCTTCTGCGCCCTCCCCAAAGGAGGCGCATGGTGATCGTTACCGGCGGCGGCACCGGCGGCCACCTCTATCCGGGGCTGGCGGCGGCGCGGGCGCTGCTGGCCGCTGGCGAGCCGGTAACCTACGTAGGGGCTTTGGGGGGCCTCGAGGAGCGGGTGCTTCCCGAGACCAGGCTGCCGTATCGGCTCATCCCGGCCGGCAAACTCTCGCGCGAGGCCCTGCGCCCGGGCGAAGGGGTGAAGGTGCTGCGGGGCCTTTTGGAGGCCCGGCAGGTCGTGCGGGAGCTGCGGCCCAGGGCGGTACTGAGCATGGGCGGCTATGCCGGTTTTCCGGTGGCCTTCGTGGCTGCGCTGCTGGGCATTCCCATGGTGATCCACGAGCAGAATGCCAAGCTGGGGCTGGCCAACCGGATTCTGGCCCGGCTGGCCCGCCGGGTCACCCTCGCCACACCCATACAACTAGAACCCCGGCTGGCCGCCAAAACCCAGGTGGTGGGATACCCGGTGCGCGAGGAAAAACACAGCCCTGCCGAGGCTCGAGCGGCCCTGGGGCTGGATCCCACACGCCCCACCATTCTGATTCTGGGCGGAAGCCAGGGCAGCAAGGAACTCAACGAGCAGCTGCCCCAGCGGCTCTACCCCCTCCTGGGCGAATGGCAGGTTCTGCACCAGTGCGGGGTGCGCTGGGAGGGTGATCTCAAGGCCCTGGAGCGACCGCACTACTTTGTGCGCGGCTATGTGGATAGCGCGCTGGCCTGGAGCGCCGCGGATTTTGCCATCACCCGCGGGGGGGCCGGCACCCTATCGGAGGCTGCCTTCCACCAGGTGCCGGTGCTGGGCGTACCGCTGCCCCGCAACCTGGACGGGGGCGCGCAGTGGGCCAACGTGGGCTTTTATGCCGAGCGGGGCGCGGCCCGGCTGCTTCACTCCTGGGATCAGTTCGAAACCGAGCTTAATGCTTTGCTCGACCCCTCCACGCGGGCCCAGATCCGCGATAGACTCAAGAGGTTGTCGCCAGCGGGAGCCGCCGAACGGCTGGCCCAGATCGTTTTGGAGGTAGTGTGAAGCATTATCACCTGATGGGCATTGGTGGAATTAGCATGAGCGGGCTGGCCCGCCTCCTGCGCAAAGACGGGCACGTGGTGAGCGGCTGCGACAGCCAGCTTTCCGACCTGACCCGGCAGCTCGAGCGTGAGGGCATCCGGGTCTACCAGGGCCACAACCCAGCGCATCTGCAAGGGGTGGACGTGCTGGTGGCCTCCACCGCCATCCCGGACAGCGAGCCCGAGCTCAGCACTGCCCAGACCCTGGGCATCCCGGTCTGGCGGCGGATCCAGGTGGTGGCCGAGATTCTGCAGGGCGGCTACAGCCTGGGCGTCACCGGCTCCCACGGTAAAACCAGCACCACCTCGATGCTGACCAGTATTTTCATCGCTGCCCAGACCGACCCCACCGTGCTGCTGGGGGCCGAGCTGGGCCTGATTGGCGGCAGCGCCAGGGTGGGCTCGGGCCGGTATCGGATTGCCGAGGTGGACGAGTCCGACCCGCTGTTTCGCTTTTTGCAGCTGGATGTGGCGGTGATTACCAACCTCGAGCCTGACCACGTATCGCCCGATGGACAGGCCCGCCCCAACTACCACGCCTCCTTCGAGGCCCTGCAGGAGGCGGTGCGCTCCTTCGCAGGCCGGGCCGGGCACATCATCTACAACGGCGAGCCCCGCTGGCAGCTGCTGGACACACTCACCCAGGGCCGCCCCCGCAGCAGCTTTGGGCTTTTGGCAGGCGACTGCCACGCCCAAGAGATTGCCCTCGAGCCCTTCGGCAGCCGCTTCGAGCTGGTCTGGCAGGGCCGGGTGCTGGGGCCGGTGCGCCTGCAGGTCCCCGGCGAGCACAACATCACCAACGCCCTGGCCGCCTCGGCGGCGGCGCTGGTGGCCGGAATCCCCTTCGAGGCCATCCAGCAGGGCCTCTACCAGTACACCGGGGCCAGCCGCCGCTTTGAAAAGGTGGGCGAACTGAACGGGGCTTTGATCGTGGACGACTACGCCCACAACGCCACCAAGCTATTCGCGCTGCTCAAAGCGGCTCGCAACACCGGCCTGCGGGTGCGGGCGGTCTTCCAGCCCCACCGCTATGGCCGCAGCGAGCAGGAATGGCCCCTGTACGCCCAGGCCCTCGAGCAAGCCGACGAGACCCTCCTCCTGGATGTCTACGCCGCCGGGGAAGCCCCCCTCCGGCTCACCAGCGCCCAGATCGCCCAGCGTATGCTCGAGCACCTCATCGCCAAAGGCTGCCGGGCTTCGTACCAAAGCTGGGACGATACCCTCAACTACCTGCGCCAGAGCGCCGCACCGGGCGATCTGATTCTGACCATCGGGGCCGGCAACGTCTCCAGGCTGGGGCGGCTGCTGGCAGCGGAAAAGGAGGCCGTGTGAGGGGTTGGGGAAAGACCACCGATCCGAGGTAGAAACCTATGAAAATTGCACGCCTGCCACTCGCCAAGCTCACCACCATCGGGGTCGGGGGTGAGGCTGAGGTCTGGACGGTGGAGACGCTGGATGACCTCAAAACAGCCACCCAGGCCCCTTACCGGGTGCTGGGCAACGGCTCCAACCTGCTGGTCTCGGACGCGGGCGTCCCGGAACGGGTCATCCGGCTCGCAGGGGAGTTTGCCGAATGGCGCCCCGACCTCGCGGGCTGGGTGGGCGCGGGCGTTTTGCTGCCCACGCTCCTGCAGGCCTCGGCCCGGCTGGGCCTGAGCGGCCTCGAGGGTCTGCACGGGGTTCCGGCCCAGGTGGGGGGTGCGGTCAAGATGAACGCCGGCACCCGCTTCGGCGAGATGGCCGACGCCCTCGAGCTCGTCGAGCTCTACCACGACGGCGGCCTGCAGGTCTACCACCCTTCGGAGCTGGGCTTCCGCTACCGGCATTCCGAGCTGCCCCAGGGCAGCATCGTCACCCGCGTTAAGCTGCGCCTGACCCCTTCCACCCAAGAAGCTGTGCGGGCCAAAATCGCCCTGGTCGACGCGGCCCGCAAGGGCCAGCCCAAGAAGAAAAGCGCGGGCTGTGCCTTCAAAAACCCCCCCGGCGACTCGGCGGGCCGTTTGATCGACGTGAGCGGGCTCAAAGGAACCACCATAGGCCGGGCCATGATCAGCCTCGAGCACGGCAACTTCCTGGTCAACCTGGGCGGGGCCACCGCCGCCGAGATGTACGCCCTGATCCGCAAGGTACAGGCGGTTCTGCCCCTCGAGGTGGAGTGGGATATCTGGGGTGAGATTGCACCCGCTGAGACAGAGGTGAGCCGATGAGGAGAGGTAAGCGGTCAAGGCCACAATGGAAGCCGGTCGCCCCCGGCGGCTTGCAGCGAGCGTTGGCACCCTCCCGCCCCCGCTCGCAGTTCATGGGCGCGCCCGCCCGAGGGAGGTTGGCGTGATCCGGGCGGGGCTTCTCATCCTGCTGCTGGCCTCCCTGGGGGTGGGCTCGCTGGTGGTGCTGCCCATCGAGCAGGTCGAGGTGGTCGGCCACCGGCAGCTCTCCCCCACCCAAGTCCAGCAGATCACCGGCCTCGAGCCCGGTGCGCCCTGGCTGTGGGCCTGGCCTTACAGGCTAAAGCCCCTGCTGGACAACCCCTGGGTGCGCTCGGCCACCCTCGAGCGCCCCGCACCTGGGCAGATCCGCATCGTCTTGCAAGAGCGCACCTCGATAGCCAACCTTCTGATCAATAAAACCCGAATGGGTCTGAGCCCAGACGGCGTGCTGCTGCCCAACCCCCCCGTCCAGACCCCGCTGATTGAGGGTCGGGGTGACCTGCCCATTGGCGATCTGCTGCTGCTGGTGCAGGCCTTCCCCAAGGCAAAGCACATCCGCTACGATGTGGGCGGTTATCAGATCTCGACCGATGGGCTTAATGTTTGGGGCAAGAGCGTCAAAGAGTTGCAAGATTGGGCTAAACTCAGCAGAATAGGCAAAAGTGACGCAAGCGCGGTTCTTGCGCACCCCGCCACGTGGTCAAACGGCCGTATATATGTGTATTCTTGGGGGGTGAGTGCTCGCCGATGATTCTCGTAGGCCTAGACGTTGGAACCACCAAAGTAACAGCGGTCATCGGTGAACTGTCCCCGGATGGCATCCTAGACATCATCGGGGAGGGCACCGTTCCTTCCCAGGGGCTCAGGCGCGGGGTCGTCACCAACCTCGAGCGCACCACCGAGTCCATCCGCCAGGCCGTCTTCCAGGCCGAGCGGGTGGCCGGGGTCAAGGCCGAGCAGGTCTGGGTGGGGGTGGCCGGGGCCCATGTGCGCAGCGTGACCAGCCACGGCCTGGCCGCCATCCGGCGGGGCCAGCAAATTACCATCACCGACGTAGAGCGGGCCATCGAACAGGCCAAAGCCTACCCCTTCGAAGGCGATTTCGAGCTCATCCACGCCCTCCCGCTGGAGTTCCGCGTGGACGGCCAGGAAGGCATCCGCGACCCCATCGGCATGGCTGGGGTGCGGCTCGAGGTCGATGTCCACCTGGTCGCGGGCAGCAGAGGCCCCCTCACCAACCTGCGCAAGGCCGTGGAGGATGCGGGCCTGGAGCTACAGGGCCTGGTGCTGCAGGCCTACGCCTCGGGGCTGGCGGTGCTCTCACCCGAGGAACTCTCCATGACCGTCATGCTGGTAGACATCGGCGGAGGCACCACCGACGTGGCGGTCTTCCGCCAGGGGCGGCTGGCCCACTCAGCGGTGATTCCCCTGGGCGGCGACCATGTCTCGCAGGACATCGCCAAGCTGCTGCAGATCCCAGTGGAGGAGGCCGAGCGGGTCGCTAAGAAGTATGGCGCGGCCCTGCCCGAGCTCGCCGATCCGGAGCTGGTGCTCGAGGTCAGCCAGGAGGGCACCGCCCAGATCTCCTACCAGGCCCCCGACCTGGCCCGCATCATCCGGCCCCGCCTGCGGGAGATTCTGCACCTGGCCCGCCAGAGCGTGGATGAAGCCCTGGGACCACTGGAAATTACCGTGGGCAAGGTCATCCTGACCGGCGGTACCAGCATGGTGCGCGGCCTGGAGGAGCTGGCCCGTAAGCAGTTCAACCTGCCGGTGCGGCTGGGCAAACCCATCGGCGTGCAGGGCCTCATCGACGTGGTGGCCTCCCCCACCCACGCCACCGCTGTGGGCCTGGTGCGCCACGCCGCCAGCCTGGCTGCTCAATCCCACCCTGTCCGCAGCCACCGGCCCAGCCGCAGCAAGGCCGGTCAGAACAGCAAGCCGCTGCTGAACAGTGAGGGCGCAACCAACGCAGCCAGCGGCCTTTGGGAGCGCATTAAGGGAATGTTCAAGAACTTCTTTTAGTCATTTTCGTGTCGGTGCAGTAATCTAGTGCAATATAACCGGGAGAGATTATGGGTGACGTACAGATTAAAGTGATCGGGCTTGGCGGCGCAGGCAACAATGCGGTCAACCGCATGATCGAATCGGGCCTTACCGGCGTTGAGTTTATCGCAGCCAACACCGATGCACAGGTTCTGGCCAACAGCCTGGCCGAGGTACGCATCCAGCTAGGCGACAAACTCACCAGGGGGCTGGGAGCTGGGGCCAACCCGGAGATTGGCGAAAAAGCAGCCCAGGAAGCCGAAGAGCTGATTAGCGAGTACCTCGAGGGCGCCGATATGATCTTCATCACCGCCGGCATGGGCGGTGGCACCGGTACTGGCAGCGCCCCGGTGGTCGCGCAGATTGCTAAAAACCTGGGCGCCCTTACCGTGGGGGTGGTGACCCGCCCATTCTCCTGGGAGGGCCCCCGCCGTCTACGGGCCGCTGAGGAGGGCATCCGGCGCCTGCGCGAACAGGTCGATGCCATGGTGGTCATCTCCAACGACCGTCTGCTCGGAGCGCTGGACAAAAAGGTCTCGGCCAAGGACGCCTTCATGATCGCCGACCGGGTGCTCTACCACGGGGTCAAGGGCATCACCGACGTCATCAACCTGCCCGGCCAGATCAACCTCGACTTTGCCGACGTGCGCACCCTGCTCACCGGGGCCGGTCAGGTCTTGATGGGCATAGGAGCGGGCCGGGGCGAAAACAAAGTGCAGGAAGCCGCCCAGTCGGCCATCCAGAGCCCTTTGCTCGACCGCTCGGTAGAGGGGGCTCGCAAGCTGCTGATCAATGTGGTGGGCGATGAAGACATCTCGCTGATGGAGGCCAGCAGCGTGGTCGAGCAGATCCGGGAAGCCACCGGTGTGGAGGACGTGGACGTGCTATACGGTCTGACCTACGACAACCGGGCCCAGGACGAGATGCGCGTCATCCTGATCGCCGCGGGCTTCAACGAAAGCGCCGTGGTCGCCAAGCCCGGCGGGCGCCCCCTCATCGACTTTCCCACCAGCAATGTGGACATCAGCAACTTCGACATCCCGGCGTTTATACGCTATGGCGATGGCGACTACCCACCCAAGCGAGGCAATTAGTCCATAGAAGCGATCCCCAAGCGTCCAGGCTCCACGCCCAATGATCGTCTTAGGCATCGACCCCGGTATCACCAACCTGGGCCTGGGTGTGGTGGAGCAGGTCGGAAAGCAAGCCCGGATGCTGCACGCCGAGGTGGTCAAAACCAGCCACGGTGAGACCGCGCCCGAGCGGGTGGGCAGGCTTTACCGGGCGGTCTACCAGGTGGCCGCCACCTACCGCCCCCAGGCCATTGCGGTAGAAGAGCAGTTCTTTTACCGGCAAAACGAGCTGGCCTACAAGGTGGGCTGGGCCATGGGGGTGGTGTTTTTGGTGGCCGACCAGCTCAATATCCCGGTCTATGGCTATGGCCCCCCCAAAGTTAAGCAGGCCCTGGTGGGGACTGGCCAGGCCGACAAGCACCAGGTGGCCTACATGGTGCGGGCTTTGCTGGGCCTAAAGAGCCTACCCAAACCCACCCACCTGGCCGATGCCCTGGCTATTGCCCTCACCCACTGCTTCTATCAACCGCTTTCCCCAGGCCAGCCGGTGACTTAGGGTGCAGATATGAACCTGGCCGGAAACCACTTCGCTCTACAATGACTTTTGCTATGAATCGTCCAGTCGGCGTCATGGTCTTTATCTTGATCTTGATGTGCGGTTTTTCTTGGTCACAGGGCGTGCGCAGCCTGGGCATGGCCGGCCTGGTCTTGCCCGGCCCCGAGGCCGCGTACCTCAACCCGGCCTACGCCGCCTATCCCGCCGGTCGGTATGGCAGCGACCCAGGCTTCCGCTTACCCATAGGGCTGCTGGGCCTGCTGTTGCGCCCCGAAAGCAGCCCACTGCCCGCCCTCTCGGGTCTTTCCAACCTCACCAACGAGAACAGCCCCTTTGACCTGCTGACCTTTTACGATCAGCTCACCCATCTGAACGAGTTTCTGATCAACCCCGCCTCCTCGAGGGCCTTTATCAACCCCAACACGGGTTATCCTGAAATCCAGATCAATGTAGCAGCCAACGGCATCCAGGTCACCGATTACCAGGGCAAACCCATCCCGCTCGACCTGGGGCTGGGAAGCCAGGCCTCCATCAGCAGCACCAAAGCCCTCACACCTGCCCCGCTTTTTCGGGTGCCGCTGGCCCTGGAGAACAACCTTTACCTGGATTTCGGCCTGTACGCCGGGGGCTTCGGCCTGGGTCTTTCGCCCAACGCCAACCTGCGGCAGGCCCTGCAAAGCAACCAGCTTCAGCCCAACACCGAGTATGCCCTGATCACGAATGCCAGCGCCCAGGCCGGCCTCAGCCTGGGGTTTGGGTATGCCACGCAGCTACCCGATCTACCCATCCCCGAGGTGGGCCCCACCAAGGTGTATGTGGGCGCACGGGGCGAGGCTTTCTATGGGCTGGCCTACCTCGAGGGCAGCTTTAGCGTTGGTTTACAAAGCGACGCCCAGGGACGAATAGACCCCAACCAGCCGCCGGTGTACAGGGGTACCGCCTTTTACACCATCCCCGGCAACGGCAACGGCTTTGGAGCCCGGGCCGATCTGGGTGTGGTGATGGAGGCGCAGGGCACCACGGTGGGGCTGGGCATCCGCAACGCACTGGGCTTTGCCCGCTGGAGCGGCACCGAATTGCAATGGAACGGCTCATCCGCGAGCCCCACCTCAACCCCAAGCGAACGCAGCAGCTTCGGCTTCGTACCGGCCTTTTATCTGAACGCGGCCACCCAGGTACCCCTCGAGACCGGTACGCTGCTGGTAGGAGGCGACCTGGGCTACGAGGATAGCCTGTTCGGCCGCATCGGCGGTGAGTACAGCCTGGGCCCGGCCCGCTTCCGCGCTGGACTGGGCTTCGACAACGGCTTCCGCTTTGGATTGGGTGCTGGCTTTGTGGGGCCTGGGTTCAGCCTAGATACCGCCCTCACCACCCACCGCGCTCCCATCGTAGGCCACACTGTGTTTGGCATCGCCCTGAGCCTTGGTCTTAACTTTTGAGGTGAACCATGCCCAGACTCGCCTTCGCTCTACTGCTTCTGCTGCTGGCCGGGTGCAGTGCCAGCACCCGTTACACCTTTCAGTTTAATATCCTTAGCTTTATCCCAGAAAACCAGCGCAGCCTGAACATCCCCAGCGGTTACTACCTAGCGGTATATCCCGGCCTCGAGGGGCAACGGGTACCCCTGCCCATTACCTTGGACATCCTCGAGCGCGGCCAGCTAACCATCCAAGGCAGCCTTGTCAACAACGGAAGCATCCCTATGACCGGAAGCTACGAAATCCGTCTGGCTCCGGAAAGCGACAACAACCTCAACGACAACTCGGGCGGGGATGTGGGTCTGGGCAGCAACAGCTTCAACGTCGCCGCCGGGCAAAGTCAGTCGATCGCCACCTCGGTTAATCTCAGTGCCACCGATAACAGCGCGGCGTTTAACATCATCAAGTCGGGCTCGTTCCGAATCGCCATCCGGGTAGAAGTCAACAGCAACGGTGGCCGCTTCAATCTCACCACTGCCCAGGTCACAGTCATCGGGCGCCCATTTGCCCTAATCAAGTAGCCCGCTTCCCGTTCCTAGACGTGCGGCCTCCGTTCCGGGGGTCGCACAACTTCTTGCTTCATGCCGGATTCAAAAAGATAGTCATCCAAAGCCAAAGGTCTCTTGCAAAGCTCGGAGAAGAAAGCGTATACCTGCGGTCGGGTTGGTTCGCCGCCTTCCAGTGCCGAACTAAGCGAATCTGGTATCAGACATACCTACTGAACCTCACCCAACTGGCGACGGGCCAGCACAATTTCCTTGGTGGGAATGCGGCTGTGAATAAACCAGAAACCCACCAGCCCCACCAGCAAGACCAGCACCTTAACCCAGAAAACCGGGATAAAGAAGATGGCGCTGGTCAGGGCAAAGAAGCTCAACATGCAAAGCGCGAGTATCTTGGCCCGGCGTGACATCCCCAGGCCATTGCGGTAGTCCCGCACGATGGGCCCTACCTTGGGCAGGTTGAGTATCCAGTTGAGAAAGCGCTGGCTGCTTCTAGAGAAAAAATACGCGGCCAGAATAAAAAAAACCGTCGAGGGCATCCCAGGCACCACCGTGCCGACAAAACCCAGACCGGCAAAGAAAAACCCAAGGGAAAGCCAGAGGGGTCGCAGAGGATCAAGGGGCGATCGCATAACCTCTAAATAGTATGACAAAACCCCCACGGGGATAAATGTACCCGCGACCCTCAAAAGTAATCAGCCGACACGTGACGTATCGGCTGACCCCTGAACGGTTTGAGAGCTAGGAGGCTTTAGAGCAAACCGGCCTCACGCAGCAGCCTGAGCGCAGTATCGAGGGGGAGCTTCTCAAAATCCACTTTGGGGCTCTTGGCCACTGCCTGGTTGATGGGCAGCAGGCTCGAGCTGAGCACAACCCCCTGGGTCACCGGATACTCGATGATCTCGCTAGCAAAGAACTGCTGACCCTTGGGCGAAAGCAACCACAGCAAGAAACGGTTGGCCGCCGCTGGGTTTTTGCTGGTTTTGAGAATGCCAGCCCCGGTCACCAGGGCCAGGCCGCCCACATCCCCATCGGCAAAGTAGTAGGTGGCAATACGCTGCCCCGCCCGGGCGACGCGCTGAATGTAGTAGTGGTTGGTCGTGCCCAGGTCGATCTCACCAGCCCGGATGGCTTCCATCATGGCTGGGTTGGAGGCGTAGGCTTTGGGCTCGAGGGCCTTCATATCGGCTATCCACTGCCGAGTGCGGGCCTCACCATGCTGTGCCACCATAGCCGCAATCATGTCCTGGAAGCTGCTGTAGGTCGGCGTCCAGCCAATGCGCCCTTTGTACTGGGTCAGCTTAGGCAGATCCATAATGCTTTTGGGCAGGTCTTCGGGCTTGACCCGGCTGGGTTCATAGGCCAGCACCCGCAAACGAACGGTCAGAGGCACCCACAGGCGGCTGGCCGGCACAAAATAGGCCGGCGTGCGCGTGATGGTATCACCCAGGCGCACCAGCAACCCTCGCTCAGAAGCCACGCCCAGCGCACCCGCCGTGTTGGCCCAGAAAATATCGGCCGGACTGCGGCTGCCCTCTTCCTGTAGCGCAGCCAGAATCTCGGCATCGCGCCCATAGCGCACATTGACCTTAATACCGGTCTCGGCTTCGAACTGTTTTACCAACGGCTCCACCAACCCCTGTCCACGGCCCGTGTAAACAGTAAGGCTTTGCTGCTGAGCCTGCGCCAAACCTAGCAAGGTTAGAAGGGCGGTTACAAGAACAGCTTTTTTACGCACTGTACTCCTCCTGCAGTTATTTAAGCCGTCTTCGGCTCGAGGGTGAGTCTATGAACGAGCGGGCAAAATGTCAAGTATTCCAGTCGGATTTATGTAGTTAGAAATGGTATTCATTCTCAACAAGCCCGTTCTCCAGCGCATGCCCTGGTGCTCAAGGTAAACTGGAGCAATGCGTAGGTTCTTCACACCCCCTGTAATTCGGGCCATCGGCCAGATCCTGGCAGTTTCCTACCCTTTGCTGGCGCTTTCCGCTGGAGCTCGCTCAATCTACCAGCTATTCTTCAAGCCCGGTGTGACCGACTACCTACCCCCTATCCTCTCAGCCATCGCGGCGACGGTCTATCTGGTAGCCACCGTTGCTTTTGTTATACGAAAACCCTGGGCCTGGTGGGTTTCAGTCGGTGCCCTGAGCTTCGAGATGGCAGGGGTTTTGCTGGTGGGCACCCTAAGCCTGCTCATGCCAGAGGTGATAGGCCGCACCGTCTGGCACGACTTTGGCATCGACTACGGCTTCCTGCCCCTCATCCAGCCGTTGCTCGGGCTCATCTGGCTGCTCTGGCCCGAGAACCGCAGGCTTTTTTTCGACCCAGCCCCCCGGTCGCCGGCTCGGTAGAGATCAGGGCGAACCACCTTCAGAATCGGGCGACCGGACGGCCTCGGCGATGAAGGCCCACAACACGCCCATCAGAAGCCCCAGCACACCAGCAACGACGGTAAAGAGCGCTGGCCTGGGGAAACTGGGGCGCAACGGCTCAGCCGGGGGCACCAGAACCTGCACCAACAAAGTCTGATTCACCAGTTGGCTGGTTGATTGGGGCTGCATCAATAAGTCGTTGAGAGTGTTGATGCGGGCCTCGAGCTGGGCAATCTGTGAGCGCAGGCGCGACTCGTCAAGGCTCAGGCTGGTGTAAGCGGGGTTGGTCGCCCGGGCGATCTGGGGGTCGCTGCCGCGGGCCTCGAGGGCAGCAGCAATGGTAGGACTCGAGGCCGCCCGGTCGGGTGCCCGGGCAAGCTCAGCCTGGATGCTCTTAAGCGCATCCTGGGCAGCCTGAAGGTCGAGCCGCGTCTGGGCCATGGCAGCCCGCAGATTGGCCTGAGCACCCTCGAGCAGGTTGCGCTGGAGGTACTTGCGCGCCACCTCGAGAATCCGCTCGGCCCGTTCACTGGCCTCGGCAGCGCTGCGCCCTTCTGCGGTTAGGAACAGTAGCCCCCGCTTCTCGTCAAAGCGGGCCTTATAAAAACGCGTGGGGTCGTCCACGCCAAGCTGGTTGGCTAGTAGCTTGGTCTGCTGCAAGTCCACAAACCCCTGGGCCAGCCCGGGCAGGGAAGGTAGGTTGCTCAGCAGGCCCTGGTTGGACTGGTTGGCCAGACTCAGGCTCACTACCACCTGGCTGGTGTAGGTTTTGGGCCATAGGAGGCTAAAAATAAGAGTAGCAAGCGTCAACCCTGCACTGACAAAAAAAATAAAGCGGCTCCATCGCTTAAGGATTAGGTATATATCTCGTAAAGAAATCTCGTCTCTTGATTGCGTAGTATCTAAGCTCATCCAGGTATTCTATGTCTACCTTGGGGTGAACTGTCAAATCGAGAAATACAAACGCCCAGAGCCAGCAAAAGCGTATAGTAAACCCCCGCAAAGAAAAAGCTAAAATCAAACAGACCCAGCACCAACACCACAGCGACCAAGGCCAGAACCCGCCCAGCTTGAAGCCTTATCAACCACCCTAACAATCCACCCAGCCACAGCAAAAACCCCAGTAAGGCCAACCCACCTCCCTCAGCCACCAGGTGAAGCCACAAATTATGAGCATGCCCCGTGATGGCCTCGAGGGCACCTTGGGGCCGGTGAATCTGATAGTAAACAGGAAAATTGCCAAAACCCACCCCAGTCCAGGGGTACTCGAGAAAAGCCCGCATCGCCACCTGCCAGATAACCAAGCGAGACTGTGCGCTCGAGTCCAGTGTCGTGGCTTGGCTTAGCCGCCCCAACCACTCAGGTTGCCAGGCCAGCAAGAAGGCTCCCCCCACAAGTACCCCTAGCATGCTCCAGCGCCAGCGCCCCAGTCCCCACCACCAAACCACTAGTAGCAGCAACCAGCCCCAAAAAGCCGCCCGGCTACCCGTTACCCAAATCAGCAAACCCGAGACGGCTAGAGCCGCTCCACCCCAGCGGCTCCCCCCCAGCAGCCAGACCAAACCAGCCAGCATAACGGAGGTATGACCCAGCAGGTTGGGCTGAGGGGTTAGGCCTGAGGGCCGAAAACCCTCGTAAGGGGGCGATTCAAGCTGCCATAGGGCATATCCAAGGTGTATGCCCATGCCCAACAAAAGCGCACCAGCCATCCAGGATGGTGCGAGCTGCTTTAATACACTTCCCCCTTGCAGCACTAAAAAACCCAACAACATCATTCCCAGCCACCACTGCAGTCGCCAGCCCAGGCTCCGCTCACCCGTTGGTCCCCAGGAAAAGGCACTGGGGCGCGAACCCACCTCGAGCTTGGCCCAACCCACTTCTATATAGCGCCAATCGCCGCCTGCATTGAAAAAATCAATTGCACGCAACGAGTGATCCCCTTCTTGGGCTGTGTAGCTGGCCCATAGCCGCCACACCCCTGGTGCCACCGGTTCCATCTGGGTGGGTACCGAGTGGTGGCCTGTATTAGTAAAAAAAGTTATTTGAAAGCG
This sequence comes from Meiothermus taiwanensis DSM 14542, assembly GCA_000482765.1. Lineage (GTDB taxonomy): Bacteria > Deinococcota > Deinococci > Deinococcales > Thermaceae > Meiothermus > Meiothermus taiwanensis. The sequence continues at coordinate 12,945 of AXWR01000008.1, read as the reverse complement.
CGCTTCCCTACCGTCGTGCCGTAGGTAGAAGCTTTGGGTATAAGTCTGACCGGGTGTTATAGGGTACCAGTGATCATTTAAAAACTCGCTTTGCTCTAGGCCCGAGGCAGGGTTCGAGCGAGGCAAGCGCCAAAAACCCTCCCCCACTCGTTGGGCCCACCCACCTGCGCCATCTTGGTGGTTCCAACCAAACAAGTTATCTAGCGCATCCACCCTAAGCAAGTTTGCTGCAACAGGGTCTGAAGTTGCTTCGATATAAGACGGTTGCTGTGGAAGCTTAAACAAGTTCTGCGGAGCAAAAACCTGCCCTGCCCCGCCTAATAGCATGAATATCAAAAACAACCGCCCACCGCCCACACCCTGCCGCTTTAGCACCAATCCAGCACCCAACAGCCCAAAGAAAACCGCCGCCGCGGCAGGCCACAAGGGCATGAGAAGCAGCGGTAGATATAAAAACCACCTGTTCAATAGGCCCCCTTACCAAACAACACCACCCAGACTGTACGGGCTAGGATATAAAGATCAAGCCAGGGCGACCAGTTGCGCACGTAGTACACATCCATCGCCACCCGTTCAGCATATGTCGTATCGTTGCGTCCAGAAACTTGCCATAAGCCAGTCAGACCGGGGCGAACCTTGGCATACAAGCTGAAGTGGGAGCCATACCGCTTAATCTCCTCATCCACGATAGGTCGCGGCCCCACCAAGCTCATCTCACCTTTCAAAACATTCCATAACTGGGGCAACTCATCCAGGCTGGTTTTGCGCAAAAATCTTCCCACGCGGGTAACCCTGGGGTCATTCTTCAATTTTTGATCGTGCTCCCACTCGGCTTTCAGTTCGGGGTGTCGCTGCAAGTATTCTGCCAATAAGCGATCCGCATCCCGCACCATGGAGCGAAATTTCCAAGCCCTAAAACGATTCCCAGACAGCCCAACCCGCCACTGGCCATAAAACACCGAGCCAGGTGAGTCCAAACGAATCAGCAAGCCAATTATGGCAAGCAACAAAGCCACGGGTAGAGCAAAAGCTATCACTAAGGCAATATCTATAACCCGTTTGACCAGGCGGGGGCCCGGCAAAAGAAGCCTCTGGCGAAGCTCGAGCCCCAACACCCCACCCAAATCCCGCGTAGTCAGCCACAGGCTGGAAAAACCGAAGAGATCCGGAATCAAAATCAAATGGGGGAAGGTGCCCCCATGGGCTTCCAGGAGTTGCAGTAAGCGGTCTCGAGGAACCCCCGGCATAGCTATAATTGCGTGCTGAACTCCCATCTGGGCAAATTCCCAGGCCCGCTCGAGGCCCCCCAGCACCGGCACCCCACCTATTTCCCTTCCTTGCTTGGCTGGGTCGTCGTCCAGCAGGGCTATGGGCTTTAGACCCAAACCTGGCTGCTTCTGCAATGCTCGCACGACTTCTTCCCCAGTTTTACCTGCGCCCAGCACCAGCACCGCCGCCCCCCACCATGGCTTGCGGGCAAAAAGCTCACGCACCAGCGCCCGACCCAGCGGCACCAGCACCAGGGCCAGCCCCCAGGCAAACACAAACGCTCCCCGTGAGTAGTCGGCACCAGCCTTGTACATGAAGGTGGCCGCCCCCAGAACCACAAAAACTAAGCTTGTAGAGTAGGAAAGGCGGCGCAGCTCTTCCGGAGGAGCGATCCCCACCCCATAAAGCCCCGCCAGGGCATAAGCCAGGGGAAAAAGCAGCAAAGCAGGCCACAGATCAAGGTACAAATCCCAAATTAAGCTCCGATCCCAGAGATAGCGCAGCCAAATGGACAGCAGCATAGAAGCCAAAACCGCCAAGGCATCTACGGCCAACAGTGTTATTGCTGTTCGTCTAGGGGAGGGCAAATTGCTCACTAGAGAAGTCTGCGAAGCAACCAAGTTATTCATCGAAACTACCCCTGGGACAGCTTCGCTCTAAAGTTATTCCATTCTCGCTCAATCAAGCTAATGAACTCCCTCTGGAAGCGCTCCGTGGAAAAGCGCTCGGCATTTTTGCGGATTTGTAAGGGATCAAAACTTAGGCTTTCAAACTCCTCTATAGCCGCAATTAGACTTCTAACGTTTTGCTCACGGAAGAAAACCCCTGTTTCACCTGAAATGACGGTTTCTACAGTCCCACCTTTGCCAAAGGCAATGACCGGAGTACCGCAAGCCTGTGCTTCTACCGGAGCAATACCAAAGTCTTCTTCTGCAGCAAACACAAAAGCCCTAGCCTTTTGCATATAGTCCCGAAGTACCTCAAACGGTTGGTGGCCCAGTAATTGCACGTTAGAAGCACCTTTTGCCTTAGCCTGTACTTTAGGAAACTCCGGGCCATCTCCAATCACCACAAGCTTGCGGTCTGGCATCTGGGCGAAGGCCTCCACAATCAGATCTATGCGTTTATACGGTACCATGCGACTCGCAGCTAAATAGAAATCTTCCTTGTTCTTTTGTAGCGTGAAAGCCCCCGTATCTACCGGAGGGTAAATAACCTCGGCTTTTCTACGGTAGGCCTTTTGAATGCGGCGGGCAATATATTGAGAATTAGCCACTAGAATATCAGGGCGCTGCCCTGCAAGGCCATCCCAAAGGCGCAAATAATGCAGAAGGCCTTGAGCTAAGCTACTCTTGAGGCCTTTAGACAAACCGGCTCCCTCAAGGTACTGGTGCTGTAGATCCCAGGCGTAACGAGGTGGCGAGTGCACATAGCTCACATGCAACGTGTCTGGGCCGGTGATCACTCCTTTAGCCACCGCATGGGAGCTGGAGATGATTAAGTCGTAACCATGCAAGTCAAATTGTTCGATTGCCAAGGGCATAAGCGGTAGGTATGTACGGTAGTATTTACGTGCTCCAGGAAGCTTTTGAATAAAAGAGGTATGGATTTTCTTGCCCCGTAAGAACTCCCGGTGTCTGTCTTCCAAGAAATCCACCACCGCATATAGCTCCGCCTGCGGAAATACTTGAAGCAGTTGCTCGACAACCCGCTCAGCTCCCGCATAAACGGTAAACCAATCGTGCACAAGGGCAATCCGCATTTAGTACCTCAAAACACCTTTCACCGCTCGCTCGACTATCATTTGCACCAGGGCCTCAAACTCTATCCTAGGACTCCATCCCAGCCAGCTCTGGCCCTTTTCCAGATTCCGACGAAGCAAGTCTACGTCAGTAAAACTAGAGGGTTAACCCACACTGCTATTTTCCCCGTCAGGCGGTCTGCATCCTGCCTCTCCTCTTTACCCCTTTATCAAAGCATAAAGATATAGAACCCTCCAAGCCACTAGCAATTTACATGCCTTAGATTACTTATACCATCCCAATTCGGAAAAGCCACCAACCATATTCCCCCAAACTGCGCCCACAGGAGGCACCCGGCGGGGTTGTGCTCCATCATCTTGAGCAGGCCACCGCCTGGAAAGACCCGTCCCTGCAGGCCGGAAAAGATGCCCTCGAGTGGCAAAGAGTACCGTTGGGGCCTCATCTTCCGCTGATGCCCGTGCTTTGAGGGCCCTTTTCCCTGGCTAGCATGATCGCGACCGGGTTGCTGTGGCGGCTTCCTGGAGTCCATGTGCAGACACGGGTGGGGTTGAAGAGAGTGGCTCGGGCGATGCTGCGCTTATCGCTAGGGCTTACCTTCTTAAGGTGCTTGTCTCTGGGCAGTGGCAATCTCTGGCAGGGACGGGTAATGTTGCCCACCCCGTCCCTTATTTGCTACTGGGCGTCAGGTTCTTCCCCGAATTAGTCATCTGTTTATACACCTGAATGTGTAATCGTGCAATCATATCCCACGAAAATAAACCTGCTATCTCTCGTGCTCTCTGCGACATCAAATTGAGTCTTTCGCGCGCGAACCTCAGCTCGTCTAAAACTTTCAATGCCTGAGCTGGACTTTCAACAAACTCAACTGCGCCACTAAATATCGGAGGGGTTTGTAAACCCTTGGTAGTGAGCACTACCACTCCGTTTCCTATAGCAGCTAGTAAGGAGGCGCGGCGTTCCGAGGCACCATCTGGGAAGTGGAGGTAAGCAAAAGTGGCCTTCGCCAACTCCCGAGCCACACTTTCAGGGTCTAAACCTACGTTCCAAGCTAAATTGGGCAATTCCTGGGTTTGTTGTTTTAGAGCCAGAAAGTATCCCTCTACACCTTCTTGAGGGCTACCAATAATCTTAAAACTATAAGGTTTCTTATGCACAATTGCCTGGCGCACCAGAGCAATAAATTCCTCCAATCCTCGATTGGGCCTTATTAAACCAAAGAAGACTACTATATTAGGATCGCGCGGAATTTCATCATCTAAGAACGGTATATTGCTTCCTATTGGTATAACCTCAGATCGAACCTTTATTAGAGGGAACCACTTACTTAGAGCAGTTTGCTCATAAAGGTTGGTAAAAATTAGACGCCGAGCAGCGATAGCAAAGGGGGTAATAGCAACACGCCTTAAGAGATGGCTTTGGCTAAACTCGTGGATTGTAACTACAGTAGGGTAGGCACGGGATAAAAAGACCAAGGCCTGAGGCGCCAAACCCCTTCCATAAGGTACTGTAGGATATTGAATGTGTAAGATATCGGGATTGTAATTGACTATCTTTTTATAAATAGAACGGCTGTAAACTAAGCCCCAATGAGGGCTGTCTACAGGCAAAACCTCGTGCCCCTCTGCTCTTAGGTACTTGATTAACCTAGCAGTGTAGTCGACCACACCGCAATTAACAGGAGGCGTGGGACTGACCATAGCTATTCGCATCATCCATCTACCCCGCAAGCACTGAACCAAGAGTTTTTTTGCTCTTGGTAAGAAAGTGTTCTTGACTGATGGCAAGAAATATAGGAAGCCAAAAATAGCCAAAGACGTAGGGAAAACCAGTCAAAGCAGTTATAAACAAGAGCAAAGAAAGGGCGAATAAGTTTCCTAATGCTAAACCCCTTAGCCAGTTCGGCATACCCGGATTCCGCAATAGAGCTAAAGGCGCTCGAAAAAGCGATGAGTAAAACATGTAAAATGTAAAAAAACCAAGAACACCGGTGTTGGCCAGCAACCAAAAAGGTAAGCTATACACGGTAACCGAGTTAATACCCATGCCCAAAACAGGGAAATCAGCGAAGTTTTGCAGAGCATATATTATCGACAAAAATCTTTGGCTAAAAGAAAAGGAATCCTTTCGACTGAATATCACACTATCAACTACTTGTTGAACCAGGGGAACACTCCAATAAAGAACAGCCAGCACAGTTGAAGTGAGCAGCAAAGCTGCCAGTATCAAAGCAAAGAGGGCTAGTGTCTTGGCCCGCACATATGGCAAGGAAACTACAATAAAAAAGATTAAAAGCAATAAGCCAGTATAGGCAGTAGCCGCGGTTGATGCCATGGCGGTCAATGCAAAAAACAACGCCAACCAACGATCTCTGTGGATATCCAACACAGGCACACCAACGAGCAAAAAACCCAGGAGCAAGGAGAGAAGCACTAAAATGTATGCAGCAAATACTGAAGGCTCAGCAGACACTGATGACATTCGGCTAATGTTGAGTTCCTCAATAACTTGTTTGTAGCCTTGAAGAAAACCGTTTGTGGAGTTATTAAAAATATAGAAGGGATAGGGCATACCTAGTATACTTAGAATTACCTGCATCCATCCCCACAAGCTAACAAAGACTCCCGTGTACAGAAGAACTCTTAGCACAACCTTCAAACGATCCAAGGTAGTTACATCTGATGTTGCAAATAAGATAAACAAGCCCCAAACTAAAAAATATGCCAGATTTTTTAGATGTTCCACACTAAAGTAAAGAGTGAAAGTTGCCTCAAGTGCTCCCTTAGGATCAACACCTGTAAATGTTATTCCCGGACTTAATAAAGGCGTGGCAAGTGACAATCCCAGCGCTCCTATAAACACAGCTAATAATGCTAAGGGTGTTCGTCCTACTAGGCGAATGCGTCCTTCTAGCAACGTTGTCAAAGTTCTTCTAAAGATATACATGATTACTAAAACCAGTGTTGCGCTTATGCTGGCTCCATCCTCAGATTGCAGGTTGAAAACAGCTGTAGCCGAAAACGGTATCGAAACTAAAACAAATAAGAGTAGAGCAAACGAAGAGCGAAAAAAAAGCACAATGGCTGTTACCAACACTAATGCACCAGTTGCAGTAAGTAACATAATTTAGATGCTCTAAAAGGCGTACAAAAAACTAACCATTTACCGGATTAAAACCTTAACCAGTGGATTCCGATGCACTCGCAGTACTCACCCTCGTGTTGTAAACCGAGTAGCCTCCATTCCCCTTTTATAGCCTAGCCACACAGAACGTACTCTCCTCCAATCCCCCAGCAGTAACCGCTTGAGAATACGCCCCCCAACGCCAAGTGTGATCGGAAGAAAAGGAAACATAGCGTGTCGGCGAAAAAAGCGCACCGCTGAGGCATTGTACCAGATATCCTGTTGGGAGCTACCCTTTTTCGCGCTAGCAGACTCTTTATGCAGCACTCGCGAATTTGGAGCCACCGTTATCATCCACCCCTTTTGCCGCAAGCGAAAGCTCAAATCAGTGTCTTCCCAGTACATAAAAAACCCCTCATCTAGCAAACCCACCTGCTCGAGGGCTTCTCTGCGCAAAAGCATACTAGCCCCCGTAATATAGTGAAGGTCGCCTGGAGCCAAGAGGTGGCGAGAGCGCCCGGTAAGCAGGTTTACCTGGCCTCCACCCCAGGCCTGTACCTTTTCGGGTTGATTCATGTAGTACAACACCGATCCAACTGCCCCAATCTTTGGGTCGCTTTCTGCAACTTCTATCATTGCTGCTAGGGCACCGGGGCTAGCAATAGTGTCGTTGTTGAGAAGCCATATGTAACCTGCTCCATGCTCAAGCGCATATCGAATGCCAACATTATTTCCTCCAGCAAAACCAAGGTTAGCTCCCGTTTCAATAACGGTAATGTCGGGGTGTGCCTCACGAATACGCACCACAGAGTCGTTTGTAGAGGCATTGTCCAAGACTACTATTTTATAGTTGGGATATGTAAGGGATTTTAGCGAGTCAATACATTTGACTGTATCTTGCCAACCATTCCAGTTTAGAATAATCACATACACTACTTTCATTAGTTTAGCTCCAACAACTCCGCCATCCTTGCAACTGAATGTTCCCAATTGTATTTTTTCGCACTCTTCTTTCCCTTATCAACCAAAGACCTGCGCAGAGTATCGTCCTCATATAGTCGGATTATGGCCTCAGCCATTTTTTGAGGTTCACGGGAAGGCACTATAAGAGCATTGTACATATGCTCGGCATAATCTTCGGTACCATATGAAGTGGTTATTACCGCAGTACCACAGGCCATTGCTTCTAAAGGGAAAAGGGGGAAACTCTCATACCAAGAACTAGCAAGTAGTACATGAGAAGTCGAATAGGCTCGTCTTAGCTTTTCTCCGGTTATAAAACCCAATGGGATATAAGGCGCTATGGAATTATTTGGAGGCAATAAAGCGTCTCCGAAGACTCGCCATTCTAGATGCGGTATACGCCTTTTAGCTATTCGAATGGCCTCAGCCGCCTCCTGAAACCCTTTCCATTTTGCCAAACGTCCACCATAGCTAATAACTACAAACTTTTCTTTGGGATCAGGTGGGTTACCATCTGGAAAAAATACTGAATGATCAATTGCATTCAGACAAACGGGTATTTCTTTACTCGTTTGTTCAGAAAGCTTCTTGGCCAGCCAGGTTGAGTTAGCAATAATCTGCATATTCGGTAAATAATAGGTAACATAAGCATCTATAAATGCCAAATCAGGGAATTCTTCGTCTATTGAGAAAAGAGGTTCGTAGTGTTGAGCAAAGTAATATTTCCGTCCTGAACCATATAAGTAGACCGGCAGAGCTGTAAGATAGGACGTGGCCAAGGTTACATCAGCCGAGGGTACTTGATCTCTCAACATCTCAATCTGTCTAGCTCGACGAAAGCTGTAAGATGCACCTCGGGCAAAATGAATCATTACTTTACCCACGGCCTCTTTTATTCCTCTTTTGTCTTTCCTAAGCGCAGCAAGCGGAAATTCTATTAAAGAGCTGAGTAGTTGCGCTATGGATATTCTTGACGAGACCATCTCAAACTTTGCTTGAAACCATTCAGGGCGGGGAGAAGGCTCTATTGGAATAACCCTAACAATGTGCCCCTTTTCAACAAGCCCATTGGCATACTCAAAAACTGTTAATAAGCCCCCACTAAACTTCTTGCCATGAAAAGCTGGGACGAATATGTTTACAGTTGCCATACTTATCTCTCTTTAGTCAAGATTTCTTCTTCAAAAAGTTTTAAGGCTCTAGCCACTGCTTGATCCATATTGTAGTACTTATAATCCGCGAGCCGGCCTGCAAAGAGCACTGTACCTCGCAACTTTTTTACTTCCCTTTCATAGAGGGCATGTATTGCGCGGTTGTCTTCTCTGGGTATTGGGTAATATGGTTCACAGTGGTTGTTTGTTGGTTGGTAAGCTTGAGGGTATTCTACGACTAGGGTCGTTCGCGGTAACCGTTGTCCAGTAAGGTATTTTTGTTCTGTGATACGGGTAAAGTCGTATTCGTTAGGATAGTTAATTGTGCCAACCGACTGATGCCACTCCTCTTCAAGAGTCACAAACTTGAACTGGAGACTCCGGTAAGGCAAGGGACCGTACATATAGTCAAAGTATGCATCTATAGGGCCAGTATAAATCATGCGATTGAAGTGAATTTCAGTCACTATTTCACGGTAACTTGTGTTGAGCAAAACCTTGATGTTTTTGTGAAATAACATACGATTAAACATTAGTGTATAACCATGCTTAGGCATAGCCTGGTAAGTATCCTGGAAGTAACGGTCATCTCGGGAAATATATACCGGCACCCTACCTGTCACACTAGGATCTAGTTCCTCCGGCTTCAACTCCCACTGTTTAAGGGTATAGCCATAAAATACGTTCTTGTAGATGTACTCGGCCAGAAAGCGCAGTTCGGCATCTTCTGCTTCCCTCATCCTTAGGATGGGTACTTTTACACCAAAACCGTAGCTACAAATTAGCTTTTCTTCTAGGCGCTCTGCGTACTTGGGAGGGAAAAGCGCGTATAGAGAGTTAAGGTTGAAAGGTACAGGAACCAACTTACCATCTACCGAAGCCAACACCCGATGGTAGTAGGGGCGCCACTCAGTAAATTGTGATAGATAGTCCCAAACTTTTTTGCTGTTGGTGTGAAAGATGTGGGGGCCGTACTTATGTACAAGGACTCCATGCTCGTTATAATAGTCATAAGCATTTCCACCTATATGATTTCTTCTTTCAACCACTAAAACTTTTTGACCCATCTGCGAGGCTATCCGCTCGGCTAGAACAGCACCTGTAAAACCAGCACCAACAATAAGCCAATCCACCTTCATGTCCGCACCTGCCAGGGTGTTTTTCCTCTTTGCCACAGATAGAGCCAAATTGTTCCTGTCACGAAAACCTCCACTAAAACAACCGCACAGGCCATACCCACATGCCCCATTCGAGGTATCAAGAACAAAGCCAGGAGCAAGTTCAATAAGCCCGCAGATGAGATTATTACATTGAATGCCCGATCTTTACCCAAAACCAACATCCACTGGATTCCCAACGCATTAGACAAGGCAACAATTGGAAATAGCAGTACCAACACACGCATCACCTCTACCGCTCCCTCGTAGCCTGCGCCCAACAGCAAGCGCACAATCAAGGGTGCAGCCCCAAACAATAATAAGGCAGCGCCTAAACTTCCTAATCCCATTACCAACACAACGCGGCGTGCCAGATAGGCTGCATCCTTAGTCGATTGAGATGCCAGGTGAATTAAGCGCGGAAAGAATGCCCGGTTTATCGGTTCAAGCATCCCTAAAAGGGCCTTGGTCAACCGCTCGGCTCCAGCGTAAAGGGCAACTTGCTGGGGAGGCAGGAAAAATGCAAGGATAAATACATTACCTACCGTGTACAAGCTCACAACACTACGAAATAAAAACATAGTCCAGCCCAAGTGAAAAGCCTCTTTTAATTCATGTAAGCTCGGCAGGCGAAAGCTCACCTCGCGACCTGCAAGCCAAAGGCCCAGACCGGCCGTCAATGTTGAGGCCATGCCTTGCAAAAGCAAAACAATCCATGCATCATCGGGTGTGCGCACCAAAATGAAGATAGGTAAAAGCACTGCGAGCTTCGCACCAACCTCGAGACCCGCCACCAATGGTAGGCGCTCCAGGCCCTGAAAAAACCATATCGGGCTAAACCCAAAGGCTATGGCCCAATATACACCGCACCACAAAAGGCGTGGATCTTGACTCAAATTATCTACCCATTGACTCAAAATGAATGCCAGGCCAACAGCTAGCGTAGCTAAAATTAGCTTGGCTCCAGAAACAGCCACCAAAAAACCAGACAAACTTTGCTTATCGGTACGGCGTCTAGCCACCTCGCGCGTAGCTGAAAGGTTAAAGCCATACTCAACAAGTAGGCTCAAATACTGCGCAAACGACTGTACTACTACTAAAGAGCCCCAGCTTTCCGGCCCCAGCACTCGAGTCAGGTAAGGAAGTGTAATAAGCGGCAGCAGGTAGTTAGCAAATTGCACACCGTAAAGAGCTAGCAAGTTCTGCGCTGTGCGCCCCCGGAAAACCTGGCTCAGCCTAGCAACCATTTCAAAACACTCCTGAAGCTCAAACTAACGCTAGCTGCGGTGAATACTGCAAAAAATCAATTGGTTCTGCCCGGCAAAGTGGATTAGTGACCCTAAACTGCACCAGCGCATTGTAACAGCACTCTAAAAGTTCCTATGTTCATTCTGTAGACAGCTTGCGCTTACTGTATTCGTACCTCACCCCCAGCAACCCCTGGCTCGAGACGGGGCTCCCCTCGCAAAGCCTCTGCCAGGAAGACCCATAGGAGGGCTGCAAGGAAACCCAGTACTACTGCGCCCACCGAAATCAATAGTCGTTTGGGTGATATCGGTTGGTAGACAGGATAAGCTGGAGCAATCACCTGAGTAAGGGAATCTCTCGTGCTGGCTAGCTCAATTTGCAAGTCGGTTTTCTTCTGTACCAAGGCTAGGTAGGTGTTCTTAGCTCGAGGGCCTGGTTGGCCTCATCAGACTCCATCTGGGCTTTAGCCAGGCGGGTTTTGAGCACTGCTATGCGCGCATCTACTTGTGCAATGCGGGTCTCAAGGATCGATCTGCGCGCCAAAAGGCGAGCCTCTTCCGCTTGGGCATCGATAAGAGCCGAGCGCAGGCGCTGGTATTCAGGGCTAAGGCTGTCAAAGCCGACTTCACGGGCTGATAGCTGCCCTATCTGATCAAAGCGAACGCGTAGAGCCTCATAGGCTGCTTTCTTGCTGGCAAACTCGAGGGCCAGCGCATCTCTTTCACGCTCCTGGGTAGCGATCTGAGATTTGATCCGGGCTATGTTGGCTTGCAAAGCGGCCATTTTTTGCCCCAACGCCTCCTGCTCCTTGGCTAAAAAGGCCAGATCCGCCCGCAGGCCCAAAGCCTGTGATAGCAAGGCCTGATGTGCCGGGTTCAGTTCCTGGTTTTTGAGCTTGAGCCCCACCACAGCCTGCAGGCCACCTCCCTGCACCGCTGCTAGCACCGCGGGATCGGCCCCCACCTCCCGCTCGAGGGTAAGCAGACTGGGTACCTGGGAAAGCTCCGCCTCAACCGATCGCAATCGGGCTTCCTTAGCGCTGCGCTCCACTTCTAGGGTGAGAATACGAGCCTGGGCATCAGCATAGGCCTGGGTGTAAGCAGCTAGCTCGGCATCCCACTGGGGGATGCGCTCCTTCTTCCGGAAGTCTTCCAGCGCACGAGCAGCCTGGATATAAACCTGGCGCATTCGTTCGGTTTCCTGTCTGAGCTGTGCCTTGGCCCCCTCAAGCTGCTGGTTCAAGGTAACAATCTGATCCGGTGAAGCGTTGCTAGGAACTATGCGGGCTTGCCTGGCTGTCTCCGCCCGCAGGTAAGCAATGCGCCCCGCCACTGCGGCTAGGTCGCGCTCGAGGCCCGCTCGCTCGGTATCTAGGTTTACTCGTTCAAGGGTTTTGGCCTCGAGCTCAGCTTTGTCCTGGGGTAGGCTGGCAGCACGGTTGAAGGCTTCCCAACGAGCCTGGGCTTGCCGATAGGCTCTCTCAGCCGGGGCTATCTGCTCATCCAAAGCCCCCAAACTGGCCTTGAGCCTGCCCAAAGGCAGTTCGTTGACCCGCTTGATCGTGGCCGAGGCCCATAGGTTGGCTGCTTGAGCCGCTGTAGCAGGTGCAGGTGCCTTGACGCTCATTTCCACTACCAGCCCCTGCGGCAACAGCGCCTGGCCTTGCCCCTGCTTAGGGCTGCGATCCTTGAGTTCAAAGAAGCGAGACATCGGCTCAAAGCCAGGCCGTGTGTCTCTGTCCCGCCAGGCATCAGGCAGCTTACCTTCCCTCTCCAAAGCTACCCATACCTCTCGCAACACCTCCTCAGAAAAAGCCACTGCGCGAAAGGCATCGAACCCCGGCAGGAGGTTGGTCTGTTGCACCTGTATTTTTTGCTCTAGCTGAGACTGCACCTGCAGTGAAGTGGCACTCACAGTAGCCGAAGAGGCATAAAGCGGTGTAGCAAGAAATAAGGAGTACAACAAAGCTCCAGCCAAAGCGATCAGTGGCGCTGTAAGCAAGATCTGCCATCTGCGTTTCAATATCAGCCAAATTTCCCTAGAATCTACAAACCACCTTACCCAAATCAGGCACTGCAGTTATGTTTAGAGCATGAACCGCCGTGCTTACCCATCGGACGTCCGTGATGAGGAATGGGCTCTGGTGCTGCCCTATTTGACCCTCGCCCCGCTGGAAGCACCCCAGCGCAAGTACGACCTGCGCGAAGTGTTCAACGCCCTGCGCTGGATGGTTCGAACCGGTGCTCAGTGGGACTACCTGCCCCACGACTTCCC
>AXWR01000007.1 GCA_000482765.1 Meiothermus taiwanensis DSM 14542 | reverse complement strand
ACACCCCTGGGTAAAAAAAGCAGGGGGCGGCCGGCCCCCTGCGGGAGAAAAACCCGTCTAGCTGCCCAAAGCGGCTTTTAGCTGGGGCATTTGCTTTAGTACCAGGTAGCGAATGACGCCCGTCCCGCCGGTTCCGCGTAGCAAGAGCACCAGCGAGGCCTTATCGCTGATGCGGCTGACAATGACGGTTTTGCCCAGGTACTCGAGGTTCAGGCTTTGCACCGTGGAGAGGTGGTATTTTTCACCCATGACGCTGCTGATGGAGAGCAGGGTGTGTATGTAGGTGGCTAGCAGATCGGCTTCATCCAGGGTTTGCCCCAGCCAGGCCAGCAGCTGGCCGCCGTTGCCCACAACAAACACACTCTCAATCTCCGGTTTATCCAGAAAAGGCTGCAGTTCGTTGAGCAGGGTTTGCGGCGAAGAGGTGGGCTGTGGGTCTGTTTGTACCGCTGGTGTCGGCGATGGGGGAGAGGATACGGGAGCCTGGCTGACTGCTGCAGTGATGGGTGGCGGCGGTGTTGAAGGCTCGCTGACAACCGGGACGACCTCGTCTTTAGCTTGCTGTGACTGCTTGGCAGCGTTAAGGGCGCGCTCAATTTTGGGAAAGAGGTCGTCGGGTGTAAAAGGCTTAGAGACCACGTCGAAGGCCCCTGCTTGTTGGGCTTGGGTGACAACACCTTCGTTGATGATGCCGGAGATTAGGATGACTGGGATGCTTTTAGTTGAGGCCTGCGTTTTGAGCATCTGGCATAGCTCAAAGCCGCTCATGCCGGGCATTACCACATCGGCGATAACCAGGTTAGGGGCGTGGTGATTGATTGCATCAAGGCCTTGCTCGGCCGACTCGCTGGTGGTGACCACCAGGCCACGCGACGATAAAAGCTTCTCAAGCACCTTTCGCACGCTGGTGCTGTCGTCAACAACTAGGACTTTGGCTCCTTGCATAACTAACCTAATGGTAGAGCTATCTGGAATGGGGTTTGGTGATGTGTGACCATCACGCCGCGCTTAGGGTAAGCCGTTTGGTGTACCGGCATGGTGAGTTCTAGAGGAGGCTACCCGGCCAATTTATGGTGTTTCCCACAATTGCCTGCCCCATGATGTTGGGCAATTTGCCCAGTACAGTAAAATACGCCCGTACTGGGTATTCGCGGGAAACGCCCTATTGCAGTTTTGCTCATTTTGCCGCAGCGCGAAAATGCCCCTAGGCCGTTCCTTAACTTGATCCGGTATCAGAGGGCTCGAGCCCCCGGCAAAAGCGCCTGCTCGAAGGCGGGCACCGGGCTGGCCTTTATGCAGCAATCAGTTGATGCCTTGCTGGCGGTGATCCATCTCGACGGCCATTGAGAGCAGCAGTTGGTCGGTGCTTTTGCGAATGGTGATGGGTTCCAAGAAAAAATCGGCTTCGGTGAGGGGTTCGAAGTGGAAGTGGCCGCTGGGCCGGTTTTCAACCTGAAGCAGCAGGTGCAGCACAGCATCTTCGCCGCTCTTGCCGGCGTACTCGGCGTGGATGAGCTGTCCTTTGCTGAAGAGCCAACTGGCACTCTCCCCCTCGACTTCGACCCGAAGCCGGCCGGTTTTGGCCGATTTAGCCAGCCATTGGGCCAGTTCAAACAGGCTCATGTCCCCCAGACGTCCCTGTATACCTTGTTGGGCGGCTGGGTTGGTGGCTTCGGGGGCGTGAGTTTTACGGGTTAGCTCGAGGATAAGCTTGTAGGCGCTGCGCACCACTTCAGCCGCCGGTGTGTCGGGGGGCAGCACCAGGTCGAGGTCGCCCACTTTGGCTGGGGTGGTGTGATCGAGCAACACAAAAGGAACCAAAGCAAGCTGTGGGTCGGAGCGCACCATCTCGAAGAACTCTGCACCTGCCAGGTCGCTCAGCGAGGCTGTGCTGACAATAACGTCGGGGCGGTGGCGTTCCAGAAGGGTCATGGCGTAGAGGGCGCTGTCCTCAACCTGGACATCAAACCCCGACAGCACAAAGCTGTCTTTGAGCGCGACACCACGCTTGGGTTGACCGGTCAGGATCAGGGCTTTCATCGATAAATCTCCTTTTTCAAACGAGCCTCTTGGAGCATATGACTATATCTCTTGCAAGAACCGGCCCAATTCTACCTCGTCGGCAGGCTTGGTTAGATAGGCATTTGCACCGAGTTCAACGGCCAGATCGCGGTGTTTAGTGGAGGCTCGAGTGGTCAGCACCGCAATGGGCAGGTGGGCCAGGTTGGGGCGGCGTCGCACCTCTTCTAGCAGCTCGAAACCCGACATGCGGGGCATCTCGAGGTCGGTTACCACGGCCTGGAAGGGTTGTTGCTCCAGAAGCTCGAGGGCTTCCTGCCCGTCCGCAGCCGTGACCACCTGATGGCCGGCCTTGCGCAGCATCTGAGCCACCACTTTCCGCACCGAGAGTGAGTCATCAACCAGCAGAACCGGCAGGCGCCGGCTGGCCGAGGCTTTGATGGGGGTTTGGGTGGGCAGGGTGGTGTTCAGGCTGAGGAGACCGCTGGGGCTCAGCACCAGAATCACCTGACCGGTAGGCGAGACGGTGGCACCGATGAGGTGGGGTAGTTCGGAAAGAGGGCCTGGGAGGGGTTTGACCAGGGCCTGTTGCAGGCCTATAAAACGCTCAGCGGCCAGGGCAACCAAGTTGCCACCGCGGCTCTCCACCACGGCCAGCGCGTACTCTTCCGATTCAGCCGGGGATAGCCGCAGCAGCTCGTTCAGGTGCTTGATGGGAACAGCCTTCCCTTCGTAGGCCACCTCATCCTGGCCAGCAGGCGCGGTGAGCAGGGTGACCAGGCTTTCGCGGGGCAGGGCGAGGGTCTGCCCACCGGTTTGCAGCAGCAGGATGTCCGAGACCACCAGGCTTTGCGGTATGCGTAGGCGAAAGGTCGTGCCCAGGCCGCTGTGGGTTTCTACGCTTAGGTCGCCACGCAAGCGACGGATGGTGGTTGCGACCACGTCCATGCCTACCCCGCGTCCAGCCACATCCGAAACCACCGGAGCAGTAGAAAGACCGGGGAGGAAGATGAGCTCCAGGGCTTCCTCTGGGCGCATGTTCTCTACCTGGGCCTGTGTGCGCAGGCCCTTTTCCACAGCTTTTTGCTTGACGGCCTCGAGGTCGATACCCCGTCCGTCGTCGCTAATCTCCAGCACCAGGGCACCGCGCTGCGGCTGGGTGCGGATGGTGAGGGTGCCCTTGGGTGTTTTGCCAGCGGCCAGGCGTTCTGTGGGGCTTTCTATCCCGTGAATGACGGCGTTGTTGATCAGGTGAAGCAGCGCTTCCGAAAGGCCATCGAGCAGCACGGAGTCGATCTCGACCTGTTCGCCTTGAAAGAGGAGCTGCACCTGTTTTTCACCGGCAATTTGTTGTACCTGGCGGGTGAGGCGCTGGTAAAAGCGGCCGATGGGGATCAGCCGGGCCCGGCCCACCTCGTTGCGCAGCTCTTGCGAGAGTTTAGCGAATGTCTCGGTTTCCTGGCGGAAGGCTTTGATCTGCTCACTGAGGCTGTTGCGCACCTCGGCCAGGTCGCTGGTCATCTCTTGGATGGAGCGGGCCAGGATGTTGAGGTCGTCGTAGCGGTCGAACTCGAGCTCGGTAAACAGCTCCTGAACGGTTTTGCCCAGGGTGCTCTGGGGCTGGGGTGCCTGGGTTTCCTGGGCCAGCGAGAGCCGGGGGTTGAGGTAGCGGGCTTCGAAGTCGCTGGTGGTGCGCACCAGCCGCTGCCGGGCCATTTCAAGGAGCTGATCCATCTCCTCGAAGCGCTGGGCCAGCAGCTCCAAACGCGACCGGGCGACCAGGGTCTCACCGGCCAGATTGAGCAGGGCGTCGAGGCGCTCGAGGCTCACCCGCACCGATGTCGTGTTGCTAGGACGGGTTTGCGGAGCGGGGGTGCTGGGTGGGGTTGGCGGGGCCGGGGCCGGGGTGGGGGTGGGAGGTTCCCGGTTCAGCAGCAGGGCCAGCCGGTTTTGCAGGTCGGTAAGCTGTTGGTGGAGGGTTAGGGCGGCCTGGGGATCTTTGCCCTCGGCCACCGCGAGCATCTGGCTCAGCACCTGCGAGCCTTCCAGTACCAGGTGGGCGATTCTTTCGCTCCAAGCGGTCTGGCCTTCGCGCACCGCCACCAAGAGATCCTCGAGCTGGTGGGCCAGGGCCCCAATCGGTTTGCAGCCCACCGAGTAGGCCGCTCCTTTGACGGTGTGCATGGCCCTGAACAAGGCGCGCAGGTGCTCGCCGCTTTCGTCGCCGACTTGCAGGCTGGCCAGCGCATTGGTTACGTGGTCGAGGTTCTCGAGGGTTTCGGGAGCAAAGAACTCCCAGAACTCGGCGTTTTGCCGATAGAATTGCTGCAACTCTTCCACCACCCCCCCGGGGGTCTGGGGAGGGGCTGGCGGGGCCTCCTCAGGCTCATCGCTAGCAAAGGCCTCGGGGTTGAGCGCGGCAAGCTCCTGGATCAGAGCAGCCGCTCCTAGACGACCGAGCTCGAGGCCCACGCGACCTTCCTGGCCGTGAATGGCAATGTTCTCCAGCGCAGTGGTGAGCACCGCCGTAAGCTGGCTTACAAACTCGATGACCTTGGCCTGCTGCTGCTCGGTATAGCGGGGGGCGGCCTCCAGGATGCGTTCGGCCAGGGCGCCCAGGTTGGCGATCTGGGGAAAACCGTACAACCCCGCCGAGCCTTTGAGGCGATGGGCCATAACCATCAGGGGTTCGTGGCGCTTAATGGCCAGAAACTCGGCGGCCTGCTCGAAGACTGCTACAGTCTCCCAGGCCTCTTCCAGAAAGCTTTGCAGCAGATCGGGTACGGTTGCGGCAGACATGGCAGCTCCTAGTCGGGCAGGCGGAAGCGGCCCAGGCTTCTAGAGAGTTCCTGGGCCAACACCCGCATGGCCTCCGCGGATTGGCGGCCTTCCTGGCTTTCGATCCCGGTTTTTTGTGCAGTCTGGGTGATTTTTTGCACGGCCTGATCGACCCGTTCCACCACGGCCACCTGGTTCTGGGCCAGGCCCGAGATTTCCTGGGCCAGGCTGGCCGATTGCTCAGCCAGTCGGGCGATTTCCTCGAGGCGGCTCCCGGCGCTGTTGGCCGTGTCATAGCCGGTCTCCACCTCGCGCACCCCTTCACGCACCAGCTCCACCACCCGGCTGATATCGGCCTGCACCTGCTGCACCAGGTTGTTGACCCGGCTGGTCTCGCGGGCGGAGTCTTCGGCCAGTTTACGGATTTCTTCGGCTACGATGGCGAAGCGGCGGCCAGCGGCCCCGGCCCCTGCGGCCTCGAAGGCAGCGTTGAGGGCCAGCAGGTTGGTTTGCGAGGCAAAGTCCTCGAGCACCCTGGTGATGCTTTCGATCTCGGCCGAGCGTGCGGCCAGCGCGGCGATGTTCTCGGCGATGGCCTGCATCTCCCTGCGGATATCGCTCATGCCTGAGAGGGTCTGGGTCACGGCCTGGCGGCCCAGCTGGGCTGACTCGAGGGTGCGAAGGGCAGCCTCCGCGGTGATGCTTGCGCTTTGGGCCATCTGTCGGATGTTTTTGGCGGCAATCTGGGTCTGTTGCTGTACCTGGCTTACCTCCTGGGCTTGTAAGAGGGCCCCGGAAGCGATAGAAGCCGTTAGCTGATCCATCTGCATGGCGCTCTGGCTGACCGATTCGGCTGCTTGCTTGACCTCCTTGAGCAGGTGCGCAATTTCCTCAACGGTCAGGTTTACCGCATCCACCACGTTGCCCAGCACATCGTCGGTGACCTCGCCGCGCTCGGTAAGATCGCCCTGGGCGATTTTGGTAGCCACATCCAAGAAGCGTTGCACGTTTTCCTGAAGCCGCAAGCCGCGCTGGCGCTCTGCTTCTTGCTGCTCCAGCAGGGTGCGCAGGGTAAGGATGGACTGGTTCAGGGTTCTACTGACCAGCCCCAGCTCGTCGTTGGAGCGCAGATGGGCCAGGGTGGAGAGGTTGCCCTGTCCGATGTGCTGGGCGACCCGTGTGAGCTCCTGTACCGGGGCCAGAATCGAGCGCAAAACCCCAATGATCAGCCAGAGGGATAGCATCAGGGTGGCGACCACGATGAACAGGCTCAACACCTGCCGGTTGACCAGCTGCCCCAAGCGATTATCGAGCAGGTTGTTGAGCTGGTTCAGAGCAGCGGTCTGCACGGTAAAGTAGGCCTCGATGGGGCGGCTTAGCTGGTCGAAGTAAAAGGCGGGCTCGAGGCTAAAGCGCCTGCTTAGCACCTCCCGGCGGGTAAGCTCTACTGCCGACTCGGTGATGGCCCGGGCCGTGCCTACCTGCTCCTGCAGGCTTTCGCTCAGCGAGGGGTTGGTGGCCAGGGCGTTCTGCACCGAACGCTCGAGGGCCGCGGTTACCGAGGCCACCTCGCCAAAGCCGGTGCCCCGATTGACCAGCGAGGCCAGAAGCCCGCTCAGCCGCCTTTCTTGCTCTGCGGTGAGCTGCTTGGACTGCAACGCCGCGACCCCAATGCCCTGTATCTGGCTCAGGGTTTCCATGACCGGCGGCAGGCGGTAGACCACCGAATCCACCAGCCAGTAGCTCTGCACGGTTGGATCCAGAATCAGGTTGGAGCCAATGGCCATTTGTTCGTATAGCTCCAGTAGCTGCCCAATGAGCTGGGTATGTGCCTGAAAGCTTTGTGCGGGGCTATAGCGCACGGCTAGCAGGGTGTCCCAATTGGTTCGGATGGCCGCAAGCCTTTCTCCAACGCCGTAAGGGTCGCCCTCGGTGCGGTTTAACCTGTCGAGCAACTGCAGGCTGCGACTGATCTCCTCTGCTTTCTGAGAACGTGGCAAGACCAGTTCCTGGTTGCCCGAGAGGGTGGCTGTGCTCATGTTGCGGTGCTCGGCCATGGCTTTGATCAGGCTGCCCGTGCTTTGCAGGAAGAGCACCCCTTGTTTTTCGGCTCGCACAAAGTTGATGTCGTTGCGCTGCTCAAACATCAGGGCGAACAGCAGATAGAAAATGGGCAGCAGCAGAGGAACGACCAGCAGCGCCAGCTTATAAGGGACGCGAAGGTTGCCAAAGAACCCGGTGTAGGGGGCCTCGAGGGCCTCCGCATCCACCCGCACCTTGCGGCTATGGGCACCTAGGAGGCCCACCTGCTTGATTTCTACCTCGCGGAGCTCGCGTTGAAGCGCCATAGTGCATCCCTTTAGGCAGGCAGCCGGAAGCGGGTCAGGCTTTGGCTGAGCCGCTGGGCCAGGGCCTGTAGTTCCTCGGCGGTCTGACGGCCTTTACGGCTTTCCTGGTCGGTTTGCAGGGCGGTGTCGTAGATGTCCTGCACCACACTGGTTACTTCTTCCACGCGGGCCACCTGTTCTTGGGCGGCCTGGGCTACGTAGCGGGCTGCTTCGGCGGATTGCTGGGCCAGGGCTGCGATCTGCTCGAGCTTGCTCCCGGCCTCGGTCGCGATGCGGTAGCCTTGCTCCACCTCGCGGGTACCACCTTCTACCGAGATCACCACGCCCTGAATCTCGGTTTGAATACCCTTGACCAGCAGGCCTACCCGCTGGGCGGCCCGGGCTGAGTCCTCTGCCAGCTTGCGCACCTGGTCGGCCACCACCGCGAAACGGGCCCCGGCCTCGCCTGCGCCGGCGGCCTCGATGGCGGCGTTAAGGGCCAGCAGGTTGGTTTGCTTGGCGATGCGCGAAATGGTATCCACCACCTCGGAAATCTCCAACGAGCGGTCGGAAAGAGCCTTAATGCTCTTGGAAATGCTCTGCACCTCACGCCGGATGTTTTGCATACCGCTGAGGGTGTTTTGCACAGCTCCCTGACCCTCCAGGGCGGCTTCTTTAGCCTGCATAACCAGCTCGGAACCCTGCACAATCTGCTCGGCCATGCTGCGGATGGATTCGGTGGTATCGAGCGCCTCGATGCGGGCCCGGGCCGAAAGCTCGGCCTGTGACTCGGCTTTTTCCTGCACACTTGCGGAACTCTGGGCCATCTGGGCAGCGCCCTGGTTAACCATCTCGGCAGCGGCCTGCACCTGCTTGAGCAGATAGGCGATCTCCTCGACCGTCAGGTTTACCGCGTCGACCACGTTGCCCAGCACATCCTCGGTAACCCGTCCGCGCTTGGTCAGGTCGCCCTGGGCAATGTCCATGGCTACGTTGAGGAAAGCGGCGATGTTTTCTTGCAGGAGCTGGCTCTGGCGGAGCTGCTCGGCGTCGGCCTCGGCTTTGGCTTTAAGCTGCAACACCGTGTCGTTAAAGGTGCGGGCCAGTGAGCCCAGCTCGTCGGAGGAGAGCACGGGTACCTGCACCCCCAGGTCGCCCTTGCGCAGGCGCATAGAGGCATTGAACAACTGCCCCAACGGGCGGGTGATAGAACGCACCACAGCCCCCACAATCCCCAGCACCAGTGTTACGGCCAGCGCAATGGTCACGAACAGCAGGGTTTGTTCATGTTGGAGCTCTTGCCAGGTTCGCAGGGTGTTGTTTTGCAGCACCTGCAGGGCGTTTTGCTGGAGCTGTGCCACGTTGGCATCGATCTGGTTGAAGGTGCTGGCGTACTCGCTGGGGCGCAGGGTGGGCCGGGCGGTGGCCAGAATTGCGTTGGTTACAAAGGAGTTAATGAAGCCGGTCTCGGTGAAAACCTGTTCAATCTCCTGGGTGATGGTTTCCATGCCCCGCACCTGCCCTGACCGGCTCTGGGCCAGGCTGAGCAGGGTGTTTTCAGTTTGCTTGGATATCTGCTCGAGCAGGTTGATGATCTGCTCCCGCTCGTAGATGAGCGCGGAGCCTCGAGCCAGCACCTCCATACCCAGGAAACGCAGCTCGGCCAGGGTCTCGCGCAACTCGGGCAGGTGTCGTAGGGCAGTTTCCGCCAGGAGGAAGGACTCCTCCCCAATGTTAAGCAGCATCCCAGAGGATAGGCTCAGTTTTTCGAGGGTCTGCTGTAGTTGCAGCACCATCTGGTGATGCATATCAAAGATAGCGTTGTTGCCGGCCGCCTGGCTCTGGTTTTTAATTGCTGCCCATCTCTGATTGAGCTCGGCGATTGACTCGCCAATACCAAAGCGATCCCGCATGGTCTCATTGAGCTGAGCCAGTTGGGCCAGGGCGTCATCCACGTCGGCGGCTTCTTTGGCCAGGTTGCCTCTGAGGCCCAGGCGCCGGTCGTCCAGGAGGTAGCGCCGGTGTTCGTGTACTTGCTGGAATACCGCATCAAGGGCCTGCGCAAGCTGGTAACCCTGTAGCTGGCTATACAGCCTTTCGTTTTGGCGTTGCTCGAGGGAAAAAATGATGACGACGGGCACAGCACCCACCGATGTGAAAGCCAGCACGATCAGGAACAGCTTTTGCCAGATTTTGAGCGAACCCAGCAATCCACCGGTTGGCAGGAACTGTGTGGGGGCGGCCGGCCTGGGGCGGCGCGCGGGACGCACAGCAGCTTTTGAGCCACGCTGGGTCATGCTTCAGCCTCCTGGGCCTGCTCTGTGGGGGCCTCGAGCAGGGATGAGATAAACACTGGCAGCCCTAGGACTGCTACCGCAAACAGCACAAAAATGTTGAGCGTGACCAGACTGCCGCTAGCGATCATGTTGTGGATTTGGGTGGTGCCGGTGTCGGTGAATCGCACGGCCAGCATGGCGGTGTAGTGCATGAAGGGGATGGCCAGGCCGGTGACGGTGGCGGTGGCCAGATTGCTGAATGGAACCTGGCTCAAGACCGGGCTGACCAGCATCCACATACCGAAGGCACCCAGAACCATTGCTACCAGAACCGAAAGCACCACCAGGGGCGGGCTGAAGGTGAGCTGGGCATCGAGGCGCATGGCAAGCATGCCCACGTAGTGCATGGTTCCGATACCCGCTCCCAGGAAAAAGCCGGAGCCCAGGATCTGAAGCGGGCCCACGTTGGGCCGGCTGACCATCTGGAACGCGGCGGCAGCCCCCAGGACGGCAAAAAACCAGGAGACTAGAGTGATGAGCGGGTCGTAGGATACCAGCTTGTTGATCTGCAGGGCGGTCATGGCGGTGAAGTGCATGGCCCAGACCCCCAGCCCATAGGTAGCGGCCCCCAGCCACAGCCAATTCTTGCTGCTGCTGCTTTGCCGCAGACGACTGATAATAGTCAGTGCCGCATACGATGCGAAGATCGCGATAAGGAACGAGGCCCCGACCAGCCAGGGGTCGTGGCTTATGGGAAGGTGGGTTTGTTCCATATGGGACTCCTTTAGTAGGTGCTCTCAGGGGATGGCCGGTTTAGGTGAACGGGGTGGTTCGAATTGCAGAGGTGGGTGCGGGGGCTGTGGCCGATATCCGGGCGGTGAGGTGGGCCAGCAGGCTGCTGGGGTTCAGGATGCGGATGTTTTTACCAGCGTCCTCCAGCACTGCGCTGAACAGGGGTTCTTGGCTTGGGGTGGCCCAGACACCACCCAGGTTGGTGCGAAGCCCGCTCACCTCGTCGATTGTAAAAGCAATGGACTGACCCTCGACCTCGAGCAAAGCCGCCAGATCCGAACCTGTGGGCGGAAGCTGCAACACCTGGCTCAGATCAAACACCGACACAATCTGGCCCTGTTTGCTCAGGAGTCCCAGCAGGGGTGGAGGAGCCAACGGAATGGGCGTGAGCTGCGTTATTTCCAGCACTTCTTTCAGGGCTTTGGGCTCAACACCCAAAAAGACGCTACCAAGCCGCAGCACCCAGATTTTGTCGATGCTGATCTTACTCATAACGCAAGCCGTTCGCAGATAGCTGCAGATGCCATTTCAACTGGAACCAGCAGGCCGGCTAGAGGATTTCCTGGACAGCTTTGCGCAGGTCTTCAGGGGTATAGGGCTTGGTCAGATAGCCACTGGCTCCCTGGCGCTTGCCCCATTCGATATCGGTGGGGGCGCTCTTGGAGCTGATGATCAAGACCGGAATGTGCTTGGTGGACTCATTGCGCCGGAGGGCGCGAAGCACCTCGTAGCCGTTGCGGCCAGGCATGACCACATCGAGCAGAACCGCATCAGGTTTTTCGGCTTCGATGCGTTGTTCGACATTCTCGCTGCCCTGGTACAAGATCACCTGGTGGTAGGGTGCAAGCGACTGCTCGATGAGCTTAAGGTCTGCCATGGAATCGTCTACGGCTATAAGCTTTGCCATTTTTACCTCCAGATTTGCGGGCAAGGTGGCGATGACAGGATGAATACTACCACCCGCAACATAACCTAAAGTTACGTGAAGCGTAACCCCCTGGATGTGACGAATGCACAAGCGTAAAGCAAGCGGGCGTTACGCTGGCATGTTTTTGCGATAACACCGGAGACATTTGATTAAATTTAGGTCGTCCAGTCAACCTGTTGGGGTGGAGGAGGAGATTATGTTCAAAAACATCCTGCTGGCCTTTGACGGCTCAGTTCATGCTCAGAAGGCAGCCCAGATGGCTGCCGACCTGGCCCGGCAGCACCGCGCTTCGCTGTGCCTGGTTCATACCTACGACCCTGTACCCGATTATCTGGGGGAACCCTTTTTGCAAGAGGCCATCTCCAGGCGAACCCAGGCAGCCGACCAGGTAGTAGCCCAGGCCCGGGCTTTGCTGGGTGAGGTGCCCGAGCTCGAGACCGAGGTGCTAGAAGGGCCGCCGGCAGAGGCCATTTTGCGGGTGGCCGAGGTTCGCCAGGTAGACCTGATCGTAATGGGCACCCGGGGCTTGAGCCAGCTGCAGGGCCTGCTGCTGGGCAGCCAGAGCCAGAAGGTGCTCATGCATGCCCGGTGTCCGGTGCTGCTGGTGCGCTGATGACGGATCGGTCGGCTTGCATCCCTCAACTTTGATTGCGCATGGTGGTGAGGGATGCAAGCGGAAACGATCTGATGCCGGTTTCAAAAAGATAGCCTCTCAATGTTTTTTGTTTGAAGATTATCTTTTTGAATCCGGGATTAGTTCAGACGGGTACGCAGCTCGAGCGCCCTTTGTTTTAGCTCCTCAACCTTTAGCAGGTTGGCCAGGGTGGCCTCGCGGGTGCTTTCCAGGCGCGTGCAAGGGGCGCGGTACAGGCTGTTGAAGCGCTCGCGGGTGAGGCGCATCTCGGTATTTAGGGTTTCGTTGAGGGCTTGCTCGAGGGTATCTTTGAGCTCGTTTAATCGCTCGCGCAGACGGGTTTTAGCTAGCTCTTTGCGGCGGGGGAGGATGGAGGTGGCCAGGATGGCCCCAAACACTGTAGCAAAGATGCCCAGGATATCGAAGGCGATTTTCTGAGCTACCAGCAGGATGGTCAGGCCCAGGCCCATGACCCCTACCTCCGCCAGGGCGGTGCCGCGCAGGCTCTCTTGGATAAAGTCGCGTAGCTGGTTGGCCTCGGCCTCGGCGTCAAAGGAGCGCAGGGCTTCCTCCAGGTTGCCTGCAATGGTACGCTCTTCGGGGCCAGCTTGCTCAGCATGCCGGAGGCCAGGAGCCTCCCGTAGCAGCACGAGGGCGTCTTCCAGCAACTCGCGGTCGCGCCTGGCCAGCCAGTTCATGGCCTCGAGCACCCGGCGTTCGATTTCCTGGTTGGCTCCTCTGACCACCTCGTCTATAAAGCTTTGCTTGAGCTTGCTGGACTGCATGAGCTCGAGGAACCTGGAGAATCGCACCTTTTCGTCCAGCCAGCGCTCGCCCCGGGCGCGCACCTCGTCGATGGCCCGGAGGGCCAGGGCGACCTGCCCGTTGAAGTCGCGGCGGGTGCGCTCTTCGTGCCGCTGGAGCAGGTGATCCAGCTCGCGGCAGGTGGCAAGCTGCTTCTCAGTTTCCTCAAGCCGGGCCTCCAAAGCAGGCCTGGCTCCATCGACAAGATGGATCAGCACACCCAAAGGGGAACCGAGTTTAATGGAGGCCGCCTCGTGATTGAGCACCTGCCGGATATGGGCTTCTAGCTCGGGAATGCGGCTGGCATCAACCTGGCCCTGTCTGGCCCGGCGGGCCGAGACTGCAAAGAGCGGGGGGGTCTGCCCCAGGGTTTGATCGGCTGCTTTCTTGACAAACTCGAGCACCTGCTGCAGCTCGGGCTCGCTGAGCAGGTCAATTTTGTTTATGACCAGTACTACCTTTTTCCCCCAGGCGCGGATTAGACGAAGAAAATCGGCCTCGGACTGGGTGAAGGGCCGGTCGGCGCTGGTGACGAACAAAATAAGATCGGCGCGGGGGAGAAACTGCTCGGTCAAGACCTGGTGATGCTGCAAAATAGCATTGGTACCGGGGGTGTCGACCAGGTGCAAGTCCTTGAGCAGGGGGTGTGGCAGTTGAACCAACACCAGTTCCGGCGACTGGGGCTGTAGTTTGGGTTCAGGGCCATAGCCGATCAGGTTGATGCGATCGGTGGTGGGGGTGACCCCCTCCTTTAGAAAGTCTTCGCCCAGCAAGGCATTGAGCAGCGAAGACTTCCCGCTGTTGTACTCACCGATAACCACTAGCAAAAATGGGCCTTCCAGATCCAACAAAGCCTGCTTGAGCGCTTCGGTGTCGAGGCCCACTCGAGCCAGGGCATCCAGCCCTTGGGTGAGCAGTGCGCGCACGTCCTGGGCCAGGGCTTGGGTTTTTGAATCCAGCATACGGAGATTGTATCGCAGGGTTTTACAAACGCTTTTTTGCTAAACAAAGCCAGGCGGCGATCCTCGGGGTGTTTTGATTAAGATGGGCCGGCTGGGTTTGGGCAGCGGAAAAGTGCCGATAAGAAAGGGAAAAGCTGGCAATGGCGATCCGGCTCGCGCCGATTGGCAATTCAACAACTGGTTGTATTACGCGTATCAAAAGCATACAAGATGTTGTATAGTGAGGTTTAGTGGAGAAACAATCTAAAAGCACCGCTCGCCTGCAGTGCACAAGATGCTTTTGGGTTTTGTGCAACGGGCGAATCATCCGCTGGATAGCGCATGGTTTGGGAGCTGGGGCCTAGATATCTCCACACTGGACTGCGAGGAGGTATACACATGCCCGAAAAAGCCAAATCCGAAACAAGCAAAAAGCCCGCTGCCAAGACCACGGAGAAGAAGTCCGCGAGCAAAACTGCTAGCAAGGCTCCAGCCAAGAAAACTACGGCCAAGGCAGCAGAAAAACCCACGGCTAAAGCCACCGCTAAACCTGCTGAAAAGAAGGCTGCTAAGACCACTACCAGGAAGACTGCTAGCAAAACCGCCGCGAAAACCACCGAGACCGCAGCTAGAGCCACGGCCAAATCGGCGGCTAAAAAGACCGCCGCTACCAAAAAGTCGACGGCCAAGAAGTAGGGGTTTCTGGGTTGACCGGCCTCGTTATGGGGCCGGTTTTTGTGGGTTGTGCCAGGCTTGCAACGACCTGACCGGCAGGCTGGAGTTGCGTGCGCGCAGGATGGCCTCGAGGCTCCACCTAGCCCCCTCGAGCGTGGTGATGAAGGGCTTGCCGCTCTCCACAGCGCGGCGCAGCTCGGGGTGGGGGGTGAGGGCAATCAGCAGGTCGTAGTCCTCTTCAGAGACCGCAAAACCCGCGGCCTCCCAGTCGGGCTTGAGTTGCTCGGCCTCGATGAAACGCACCTTGCCGGAAAGCGGCAGCCGCTGGCCCACCCCCAGCTCGGCCCGGTAGTAGGCCAGGTAGGGGTCGGTGTCTATGCCCATGCTCTCGCCGGTCGAGCGCATCTCGGGCCCCAGCACCGGGATGACCCCAGGGAACTTGAGCCAGGGAATCAAGACCTCCTTGACCGAGTAGAAGCCGGGGGTGGGATCCTCGGTGAAGCCCAGCTCCTCCAGGGTGCGGCCCACTGCAATCAGGGCCGCGTACTTGGCCAGGGGATGGCCGATGGCCTTGGAAACGAACGGCACCGTGCGGGAGGCGCGGGGGTTGGCCTCCAGGATGTAGACCGCGCCGTCTTTGATGGCGTACTGCACATTGATCAGGCCCTTGACCCCCACCGCCAGGGCCAGCTTGCGGGTGTAGGCCTTGACGGTCTCGAGCTGCTCGGGGGTGAGGGAGATGGGGGGCAGGATGGTGGCCGAGTCGCCGGAGTGCACCCCGGCCCGCTCGATGTGCTCCATGATGCCGGCCACCACCACCCGCTCTCCATCGCAGAGCGCGTCTACGTCTAGCTCGAGGGCGTTTTCCAGGTA
Source organism: Meiothermus taiwanensis DSM 14542 (assembly GCA_000482765.1). Lineage (GTDB taxonomy): Bacteria > Deinococcota > Deinococci > Deinococcales > Thermaceae > Meiothermus > Meiothermus taiwanensis. Next base: position 85,221 of record AXWR01000007.1, on the reverse strand, counting down.
CTGATCCAGCAGAATCGAGGGCCGCTCGGCCAGGGCTGCGTAGATGCCGCTCAGATACCAGCGCAGCTCCTCGGGGTTGCGCACCACCTGCATGGCCCGCCCCCCCAGCACGTAGCTGGGCCGCACCATCAGGGGATAGCCCAGGGCCTCGGCCAGCTTGAGGGCTTCCTCGGGGGTGCGGGCCACTGCGCCTTTGGGCTGGGGGATGCCCAGCGCGGCGCAGAGCTGGTTGAACTCGGCCCGGTCTTCGGCTTTGTGGATGGCTTCCCAGCTTGTCCCCAGCAGCGGGACACCGGCCTCGGCCAGCTTTCTAGCGAGCTTTAGGGGGGTCTGGCCGCCCAGGGTGGCGATGGCCCCGATGGGTTTCTCGTGCTCGGCCAGGTTGAGCACATCCTCCAGGGTCAGGGGCTCGAAGTAGAGCCGGTCGGCGGTGTCGTAGTCGGTGGAGACGGTCTCGGGGTTGGAGTTGACCATGATGGTCTCGTAGCCTGCCGCCCTAAGGGCCCAGACTGCGTGCACGGTGGCATAGTCGAACTCCACCCCCTGCCCGATGCGGATGGGGCCGCTACCCAGAATGACCACCTTGGGCTTGGCCGTCTGGCGCACCTCGTCCTCTAGCTCGTAGGTGCTGTAGTGGTAGGGGGTGTAGGCCTCGAACTCGGCGGCGCAGGTGTCCACGGTCTTATAAACCGGTCTGCAACCCGCTGCCAGGCGTTGTTTGCGGGCCGCAGCCTCGGAAACCCCCAGCAGCTCGCCCACTCGAGCGTCCGAAAGGCCCAGGCCCTTGACGTAGCGCCAGTCCTCGAGGTCTTCCAGGCGGTGCGGCTCGGTCTCGAGGTCGTGTTCGGCCTCCACCACCTCCTTGAGCTGGGTCAGGAACCAGGGCTCAATTCGGGTCTTTTCGTACAGACGATCCACGGGCGCACCCCGCCGCAGCAATTCCAGGACTGCATAAATTCGCGTGGGGTTGGGGTAGAGCCGGGCCTCCAGCTCCTCGGTGGTAAGCCCCGAGAACTCTGCGCGCACATCGGCCTCGAGGCTCCGGAGGGCCTTGCCAAAAGATTCCTTGAAGGTGCGGCCAATGGCCATCACCTCGCCCACGCTTTTCATCTGGGTGCCCAGCCGGTCGGAGAAGCCGCCGGGGTTGGTGTTGGGCAGGGTGCTGAACTTCTCAAAGGCGAAGCGGGGGATCTTGGTCACCACGTAGTCGATGGTGGGCTCAAAGCTGGCCGGGGTCTTCTGGGTGATGTCGTTGGGGATCTCGTCCAGGGTGTAGCCCACCGCCAGCAGGGCGGCAATTTTGGCGATGGGGAAGCCGGTGGCCTTGGAAGCCAGGGCGCTGGAGCGAGAAACCCGCGGGTTCATCTCGATCACGATCATCCGCCCGCTTCTGGGGTCGATGGCGAACTGGATGTTGGAGCCCCCGGTCTCCACCCCAATCTCGCGGATGATAGCGATGGCCGCGTCGCGCATTTTCTGGTACTCCACGTCCGAGAGGGTCTGGGCCGGGGCCACGGTGATGGAGTCGCCGGTATGCACGCCCATGGGATCCACGTTCTCGATGGAGGTAATGATCACCACGGTGTCGTTCTTGTCGCGCATGACCTCGAGCTCGTACTCCTTCCAGCCCACGATGCTCTCCTCCACCAGGGCGGAGTGGGTGGGGGAGAGGGAGAGCCCGCGGGTCAGGATTTCCACGAACTCGGCCTCGTTTTCAGCAATCCCACCCCCGGTGCCCCCCAGGGTGAAGCTGGGCCGCACCACCACCGGATAGCCGGTCACCTCGCGGGCGAAGGCCAGCCCCTCTTCCAGGCTGTGCACCATCTTGCCCCTGGGCACGTCCACGCCAATCTTGAGCATGGCTCTCTGGAACTCCTCGCGGTCTTCGCCTTTTTTGATGGCGGCGGCGTTGGCCCCAATCAGCTCGACACCGTACTTTTCCAGAATGCCCTGCTCGTAGAGGGCCATCGAGAGGTTGAGCGCGGTCTGGCCGCCCAGGGTGGGCAGGAGGGCATCCGGGCGTTCAGCAGCGATAATTTTTTCCAGGAACTCCACCGTGAGGGGCTCCAGGTAGGTGCCCTCCGCGAGCTCGGGGTCGGTCATGATGGTGGCCGGGTTGGAATTCACCAGCACCACCTGGTAGCCCACGCTGCGCAGGGCCTTGACAGCCTGGGTTCCCGAGTAATCGAATTCTGCCGCCTGGCCGATGGTGATAGGGCCGGAGCCGATAATCATAATCTTTTTCAGGTCGGTGCGAGCAGGCATACCAAGGGGAGAGCATAACACTTATTGGGGCCGGTGACTACCCGGTTTTTGCATAGTGTTGCGTGATTTGAGTATAAACACGCAAAGGCCCGGCCTGGGGGTTGGCTTACTTTAGAACCCGGCAAGCGTGCTAAGCTCGAACTGGGTAGTTGCGTACAGCAAAACTACTGTCGGGCCATCTCAAACAAAAGGAGTCGAACATGCCAAAGGCCGTGCAAACCATGATCTCGAGCAAGCTCGCCCAGAAACTCCAGGAGCAGGTCGGCCACGAACTCGGTGCGCACCAGCAGTACCTGGCCATCGGCACCTACTTCGCCCAGCAAAACCTGGACAAGTGGGCCGCACTCTTTTACCAGCAGGCCGCGGAGGAAAAAGAGCATGCCATGAAGATTGTGCGCTTTCTGACCGATGTGGGGGAGGTGGTGCACTTCCCGGCCATCCCGGCAGCCTCCACCGGCTTCAAGAGTGCGGCCGATGCGGTGGCGCAGGCCCTCAAGTGGGAACGCACCGTGACCGAGCAGTTCCAGACCATGGCCAAAATAGCCCTGGCTGAAAGCGACTACGTGGGCTTTCAGTTCTTGCAGTGGTTCTTAGAAGAGCAGGTCGAGGAAGTGAGCAGCATGGAGAAGTACCTGGCCCTGGTTGAGAGCGGCATCAACCTCTTCCAGGCCGAGGCGCTGCTGGAAATCGAGGACTAGGAGGCCGCTCCGTCCTTGGGCTGGGGTGGTGCGCATTTTGCTTTGATAAGCCGAAGCGGTACTGGCGAAATGCTGTTCCCCTCCCTTCGGTCGGGCTGGTTCGCCGCCGGAAGGCTGCAAACCAGCCGAGTCTGGCATGAGAGCCCCAGCCTTTTGTTTTATTGTGGAAGCCATGCGGACCCTCAAGCCCGAGCTGCTCAAAAGCTTTCTTCAGGAGAACCCGGTGGTGGTGGATGTGCGGCCGCCTGGGCAGTACAAACCAGGTGACCTCGAGGGTGCCTTGCATATTCCTCTGTCCGAGATCCAGCAGGGCAGCCACAACCTGCCCAAAGACCGCCCCCTGCTGCTCGTCTGCGAGCGGGGGGTGCTGAGCGAGCTGGCCGGGCTCTACCTGGAAGCGGCGGGTTATGAGCAGGTCTACAACCTCGAGGGCGGGCTGCAAAAGCTGCGCAAGGTGGCCGAAGGGCAGTAGCCCAGACCGGGCAGCCGTGTTTATCGCGTCTCCCACAATTGCCTGCCCCACGGTGGCAGGCAATTTGCCCAGTACAGCAAAATACGCTGTACTGGGTATTCGTGGGAAACGCTCTATTCGGTGCGCCTGGGTAGCTCATCCAGCCGCAGGCCGTGCCAGGTTTCCAGGTGTTCTTTGTGGGTTTGCAAATAGGCCCCCGGCTCGAAGAAGCGGTCGTAGTACTCGGGGTCGAGGTGGTGGGTTTGCAAAAACATCAGGCTGTAGATGGTGGGGACAGTGGCGGGGAACTTCCCAAAGGTATCGAAGAGGTACTGGGCCTGGGTAGCCACCACCTCTACCAGCCATTCTTCATGTGGGAAAGCCCGGGCGCGTACCGCCGGGGTGTCTTTCCAGGGGCCGGGGGTTTCGGGGTTGAAGGGGCCGCCTGGCTGGTATTTGCGGGCCACCACGGCCTCCACTGCCTGGCGCATGCTGGGGTAGTGCCCCTCAAAAACGCCCTCAAGGCCGGTGAGGTTGGGCCGCGACCAGCCGGGCTTGAAATCGTAGCGGAAGGCCTCAGCAGCGCCTCGAGGGCCCTTCGCTCGTGCGGGTGAATGATGGGCTCAGACTCGGCGTGTGGCATTTTCTCCAGTCTATCCCGGATTTGCAAAGCAAAACCCCCTGCTCGAGACTCGGCAGGGGGCATCCAGTGCTCCAGGCTACTTTTCCGGGCCTTTCTCGATGGGCACCCCCACCGCATTGCCCCACTCGGTCCAGCTCCCGTCGTAGTTTTTGACGTTGGGGAAGCCCAGCAGGTGCTTGAGCACGAACCAGCTATGGCTGCTGCGCTCGGCGATGCGGCAGTAGGCGATCACCTCCTTATCGGGGGTGATGCCCTTGGTTTCGTAGATGGCCCGCAGCTCTTCGGCGCTTTTGAAGGTGCCGTCGGGGTTCACGGTGGTGGCCCAGGGGATGTTCTTGGCGCCGGGGATGTGGCCGCCGCGCAGCACCCCTTCCTGGGGGTACTCGGGCATGTGGGTCTTCTCACCGGTGAACTCGGCGGGGCTGCGCACGTCCACCAGGGCACCCTTGCCGGCCTTGACCTTTTCCAGGTGGGCCAGCACCTCATCGCGGAAGGCCCGCAGATTGGGGTCGCGCCGGCCGGGGGTATAGGAGCCTTTGGGGTAGCTGGGTACCTCGGTGGTGAGGGGCTTGTTCTCCTGAATCCACTTAATGCGCCCCCCGTTCATCAGCTTGAGTTTCTGGTGGCCGTTGTAGCTAAAAAACCAGAAGGCATAGGCCGCCCACCAGTTGTTCTTGTCCCCATACAGCACAATGGTGGTGTCGTTGGAGATGCCCAGCCGCTCGAACAGGGCGGCCAGCTCGTGGGGTTGGATGAACTCGCGGATGGTGTCGTCCCACAGGTCGGCCTGCCAGTCTATTTTTTGGCTGCCGGGAATATGGCCGGTGTCGTAGAGCAGGATATCTTCGTTGACCTCGAGGATGCGCACCTCGGGGTTGTTAAGGTTTTCCAGCACCCAGTCGGTTGAAACCAGCACGTCGGGGTTGGCGTAGCTCATATTAGGTTCCTCCTTTGCACGGCATCAGTTAACCCAAAACAGCTTAGGGTAAAGATGTTCGAGGTTACGCTGATATAGATTACAAAAAATGTAATCTATAAGCGGCATCATACCCAAGACCAGCGGTTGATTCAAGCTTTTTGCTCTGCTGGGCTATTTTTGAGTCTACCCCGTCTTCGCTCGAGGGCCGGCGCCGGCCTTGCTGGGGCGGCGGGTGAGCAGCTCGCTCGAGGGCAGCAGGTGCCCCAGGCACTCGGTGTAATCCACCCCTTGTCGGAAATCGGCGGCCAGGTCGGCCACGCTCACCTGGCTCAGGATTTGCAACGCTGCATCCCGCACCTTGAGCCAGACCACGCTGCGCGCGTGGCAGCGGCGCTCCTCCGTGCAGGCTTTGGGCCAGTTGAGGCTCACGCAGGCCAGGGGGGCGATGGGGCCATCCACCGCCCGGATCACGTCGCGCAGATTGATCTCTTCAGGGGGGCGCGGGAGGGCATACCCCCCACCCTGGCCTTTTTTGGAAAGCACCAGGTTGTGTCCTACCAAGGCGGCCAGAATGCGTGCTAGGTAGGTGTGCGGTACGCCGGTGGCCTTGCTGAGTTCCTCGCTTCCAACAAGGCGATCTGGGGCCTGGGCACCGAGATAACCCAGGATTTTAAAGGCGTAGATATCGGTTTTGGAGAGGCGCATGGCCCCAATTTAGCCCAACGTCCGTGCCTCTGGCAGTTCTACCACCGCGTGCACGAAAGCATGGCCCACCGCACGATCGGCCAAGGCCAGCGGGCCACCGGCCTGATAGACGCCGCTTCGGCCCTCGAAGTACAGGTCGTAGAGGTGTCCGTTGAGCATGGGGTTAAGGCCAAAGCGTAGGTGCTCCCGGTTTTGCAGCTTTTTGCCCAGCCCTTCGCGCAGCCAGACCTGCCCCTCTACCTGGTTTGGGTCGGTGCTCCAGGGGCCATCCCAGCGGGCGGCGTTGGCCGAGGGCTGTACCACCAGCCAGGCCCCGGCGGCATCGGCCTGCTCGAGCAGGCTTTCATGAAAGGCATCCAGGCAGATCAGGTTGGCGATAACGCCCAGGCGGGTTTTTAGGATCTGTCTACCGGGCCATCCCCCCGACAAAAAAGCCCTGCGTTCGTGGGCGGTGAGATGAACCTTGGGCACCCGCCCCAGGATGGTACCCTGGGGTGAAACAACCAGTGACAGGTTGTACACCCGTCGGCCCAGGGCGTGTAGTTGCTGTGCGGGTTCCCAGTCCATGAAGGGGCTGAAGATGCTGCCAGCTACCACATAAGCCCCGGCGGCCTGGGCGGCCTCTCGGAAAGCCTGTTCGTACACCGGCCAGACCTTCCGGGCCCGCAGATGATAGAACGCGGCAGGGCTCAAAACCCCCAGCCCCAGGGCCGCTCGCCACTCTTCCCGTAGCAGCACCAGCGCTGCTTGTAGACTGGTTCTGGCCTCACGAATGGCCCTGGGTGTGCCCATCCAGAACAACAGCGGCAGCGCGAAAGCCTCGGGGAAGGCAATGAGGCGGGGTTCGTGTTCCGGGAGCCCGTGGATGGCGGCTTGAGCGAGCTCCCGCACGTACTGCCTGAAGCCCTCGGGGCTGGTGTAGGGCTGGGGGTGTAGCTCAGTTTGCACCGCAAGCAGGTGTACCTGCATGGAGCCCACCTTACTACAGGCGGATCATAAAAGAGGCCTTAACGTCCCTCACACACAGCCGCGGATACCCGGGGTTAGGGTAACGGCATGCGTGGTGTGATGGTTTTGCTGGTTTTAAGTTCTATGGCCTTTGCCCAGATCAGGGTGACGCTCGAGGCCCCGCCCCCACCCACCCTCACCATCAGTGCCGACATCCGCATTGCCTTGGTTCCGGGCCTTGTGGTGGTGGAGCGGGTGCCAGAACCCCAGGGGATTGTGGTGGTGTACCGCAGCAGCCGGGCGGCTGAGGTGTACGCCCACCACCACCGCGACCTGGTGGCCCGCGGCTGGACAAGGGTCAAGTATCAAGCCGGCGGGGGTCATTACAAGTCCGAGTACCGCAAGGGCCGGGCAAAAGCCAAGCTGGAAGTGCGCGACCGCCGGGGCCGGATTGAGGTGCGGGTCAAGGAAGGCTAGACAGCCGAACGGCTCCGGGCTACACTAAACAACGCTTGGGGCCGTGGCGCAGTTGGGAGCGCGCTTGAATCGCACTCAAGAGGTCGGGGGTTCGAGTCCCCTCGGCTCCACCAGGCTATAATCCGAGGGTATACACCCTCGGATTCTGTTTTGACAGCGGTTATCCAGGGTTCCATCAAGCGATTTCTACCGCTTGTGCAGTTGTGGGAACCTGTGCCTGGTTTGCTGGAACGGGGTTCGATCGCCCAGGGCGTTTGCCGTTCAAAAGCAGTGCGATGTTTAGCCCACCACCCAAGCGCTCCACAATGTGCCACCCAGCCCGAAAATCCCCAGTAAGGGAATAAGGGGAAATTGGCGTAGCAGGAGCCCAAGTGCCAGCAATGCCGCAAGTAGCTCTGCCCAGCCCACCAGGGTTTCGCGTCCCAATAGCCACAAGGCCCAGGCGATGAGGCCTAGGGCTGCTCCAGAGGCTCCCTGAAAAATAGCTTCGGCAATGGGATGCTCCTGCCAGCGGTGCAGGAGGCCGGCCACAAAAAAGGCAAATATGAACGAGGGTAAAAAAATGCCAACGGTTGAGAGTACCGCTCCAGGAATGCCTGCTGCTGTGGCTGTGGTTAGCAGGGGCCCCGGTGTGATCTGACCCAGGGCCAGGGTGTTCAGGAGGTCGCCTGGACTTAGCCAGCTCCGACTCACCATCTCCTGCATCAGCCCAATCAACACATAGCCCGAGCCGAACAAAGTGGAGCCCACCAGCAAAAAAACCAGAACAGACCGAGGGGTTCCACGCTCAGCATTTTTGTGCTTTTGCCCAGCACCATCAGTAAGCCCACCAGCAACACCACCGCCCACTCCACCACACCCAGCCCCGCCATCGCCAGCCCGGCCAGGGCCAGCGTCCAGGTCTGGGGCTGTTTTTTGGGGTGGGGCAGCAGATCCCATAAAGCCTGGGCGATCAAGGCCGCCAAGGCCAGCTTGAGTCCTAGAAAGGTCCCCTGTACCAAGGGCAGCGCGGCCACCTCCCGGTAGAGGGCCACCAAGGCCAGCGTGACTGCCGCTGCCGGAACGATAAACCCCAGCCCTGCCAGCAGCAGCCCCCAGTGGCCCGCTCTTGCGTACCCCAAAAGCATGGCTGTCTCGGTGGAGTTGGGGCCCGGAATCAGATTGACGGCGGCCAGCATCCTCAAGTACTGCGCTTTACTCACCCACTTTCCTTCTCCCACCAGCAGCCGCTGGAAAATGGCAAAGTGGGCTGCCGGGCCGCCAAAAGCGGTCAGACCCAGCCAGAAAAAGGTTTTCAGTACTTGCCAGGACATCGGGCGTAGTATATGCCCGTACGTCATTGCAATGTCTTGACCTGCCGTGTGTTTATCGGTATTGTTTCGACGTATCGAAAGGAGGCTTCATGAGGCTAGTAAAAGCAGTTGGGCTCATTGCGGCTTTGAGCCTTGGGGGTGCCCTGGCCCAAGACCGCACCCAGACCCTGATTTACGGTGGGGACTGGTCCGACCTGATCACCCTGGATCCCCAGGTTTCCTACGAGTTTTCTGGTGGCCTGATCACCGACAACCTGTACGAGACCCTGGTCAAGTACGAGGGCACCGATCTCTCAACCCTAAAGCCGGGTCTGGCCGAGAGCTGGAAGGTGGAGCGGGGCCGGGATACCTGGGAGATCACCTTCCGCCTGCGCCGGGGTAGCAAGTTCTCCAGCGGCAACGAGGTGACCGCCAAAGATGTGGTCTATACCTTTGAACGGGCGCTGGCCATCAAGGGGCCGGGTTCTTTCTTGTTCACCGAGATTGCCCAGCTTAAGCCGGGGGCCACCAAGGCCGTGGATAACTACACGGTGGTGGTGAGCCTTCCCAAAACCGCCTCTCCGGGCTCCTTCCTTTCGATTCTGACCTTTAACATCGGCGGCATTGTGGACTCCGAGACCGTGCAGAAAAACGCCAAGGGCAACGACTTTGGCAAAGAATGGCTCACCAACAACTCGGCTGGCTCGGGGCCCTTCCGGCTGGTGCGCTGGGATCGGGGTTCGCAGGTGTTGCTGGAGGCCAACCCCAACGCCCGCGTCAAGCCCAAACTGCAGCGCGTCATTTTGCGCGAGATCAAAGAACCGGCGGTGCTGCGCACGGCCCTCGAGTCGGGCGAGATTGACATCGCCGAGGGGCTTACCCCAGAAGCCTTGCGGGCGTTGGCTGGCAACCCCCGCTTCAAGACCCTCAAGGCCGACAGCCTGCGCCTGAACTACCTGGGCATGAACGTCAAGGAAGGCAGCCCCTTCGCCAACAAGCTGGTGCGCGATGCGGTGCGTTACAGCATCAACCAGGACGAGCTGGTGAGCGGGCTGGTGCAGGGCAACGGCACCAAGATCCAGACCCTCATCCCTAAAGGGCTGCTGGGCTACGACCCCCGCACCCCCTACACCTTTGACCCGGCCCGGGCCCGGCGCCTGCTGGCCCAGGCGGGGTATCCGAACGGCCTCGAGTTCGAACTTCTGGTAAGCACCGGGATCTGCGGCGGGGGTATCCCCTGCGCAGACATTGCCGCCAAGATCCAGTCCGACCTGGCCAAGGGCGGCTTCAAAGCCAACGTCAAGGCCATCGCCAACGCCGAGGTGCTGCGCACCTACCGCGCCCAGAACCACCAGATGGTCTTGGTGGGTTGGAGCCCCGACTTCCCCGACCCTGATGGCAACGCCACCCCCTGGGCCAACTTCGAGGCCCGCAGCCTGGCCTGGCGCAACGTCTGGAACGATCCCACCGCCATTCGGCTGACCAACCAGGCGGCCCTCGAGACCGACCCCGCCAAGCGGGTGGCACTGTACCGGATTCTCACCGATTATGTGCTGAAAAATGGCCCCTACGCCGTGCTCTACCAGCCGGCGGTGCCCATCGGCCTGTCGGCCAAGGTGGAAGGCTACGTGCGCAACGCCCAGGGCCAGGTGCGCTTCGAGAACATCAGCAAACTTCCATAAGCAGCCCAGGGTTCGGGGCTCAGGGTATGGCCTAGGACACCCTGGGCTCCGAACCCTAAATCATGACTATGTTTCCTTACCTTTTACGACGACTTTTTTTTGTGATTTTTGTGGTCTGGGGGGTTACCTTTGCCACCTTCTTCATCGCCAATGTGGTGCCGATTGACCCTGCCATTGCGGCCCTGGGGGATAACGCCCGCGAGGAGCAGATTAGGGAATTCCGGGAGCGCTACGGTTTGGACAAACCCATCTGGCAGCAGTACCTGATTTACATGGGCCGCCTGCTCTCCGGCGATCTGGGCAACTCGCTGCGCACCCAGCGGGCCGTGGCTGAAGACCTGAAGGAGTTTTTCCCCGCGACCCTCGAGCTCTCGGTAGCGGCCTTTTTGGTGACGCTCTTGCTGGGTGTGCCGGCCGGCATTCTGGCCGCTTTGCGACAGAACAAGGCCACCGACGTTACGGTGCGCATCCTGGCCCTCATCGGCGGGGCCACCCCGGTGTTTTTTCTGGCGGTTCTGCTGCAGTACGTGTTTGCCCGGCAGCTAGATCTGTTACCTGTGCAGGGGCGCCTAGACGGATTTACCTTTCCACCGCCCAGGGTTACCGGTATGGTGGGCGTTGATGCCCTGCTGGCCAGGGACTGGGGGGTCTTCCTGGACTCGCTGCGCCACCTGGTGCTGCCGGCGTTTGTGCTGGGCTTGTTTTCGGCAGCCATTCTGGCCCGCATGACCCGTGCCGCCATGCTCGAGGTGCTCTCGCAGGACTACATCCGCACCGCTCGAGCCAAGGGGGTGCCCGGCCGGGCCGTGGTCTTTCGCCACGCCCTCAAAAACGCCTCGCTGCCGGTGCTCACGTTGCTGGGGGGTCTGCTGGGCGGCCTGCTCTCCGGTGCGGTGCTGACCGAGACCATTTTTAGCTGGCCCGGTATCGGGCGCTATGTAACCCAGTCGGCTACCAGCCTGGACTTCCCCGCCGTCATGGGGGTGACGCTTCTGGTGGGGCTGGTGTATGCCCTCATTAACCTGATCGTGGATCTGCTGTATGCCTTTCTCGACCCTCGTATCCGCTATGCCTAACCCGACGGAGTACCCATGGCTGTTGTAGTTCCTGCTGGACGCCCATCCCGCCCCCTTCGGCGCTTTTTGCGCAACCCTGGGGGCCTGATTGGCCTATTTTTGCTGGTCTTGCTGGTGCTGGTGGCCCTGCTGGCACCGGTCATCGCCCCTGACCCCATCAGCCAGAACATCGCCCAGCGCTTGCAGCCGCCCTCCGCAGAACACTGGCTCGGCACCGACCAGCTGGGCCGCGATGTCTGGGCCCGGGTGGCCCACGGCGCGGGCATCTCCCTGCGGGTGGGGTTTGGTGTGGTGATTCTGGCGGTGTTGATTGGGGTGGCGGTGGGACTCCTGGCCGGTACCCTGGGCGGGGCCTGGGACAACCTGCTGATGCGCGTGACCGATATCTTTTTTGCCTTCCCCTCGCTCATTCTGGCCATGGCCATTGCCGCGGCGTTAGGGCCCAACCTCAACAACACCATCCTTGCGGTGGCCCTGGTGAGCTGGCCCATCTACGCCCGGCTGGTGCGGGCCAATGTGCTGGCTTTGCGGGAGCGTGAGTTTGTGGAGGCGGCGCGGGCCTTGGGCTCCTCCCAGGGGCGCCTGATGCTGCGCCACCTGCTGCCCAACACCCTCACGCCGGTGTTTGTACAGGCCAGCTTCGATGTGGGCGGGGCCATCCTGACCGCCGCGGGCCTGTCGTTTATCGGTTTTGGGGCCCAGCCCCCCACCCCGGAGTGGGGGGCCATGGTCTCTGAGACCCGCAGCTACATCGCCGAGGCCATCTGGGCCCCCACCGCGCCGGCCATGGGCATTCTGCTCACGGTGCTGGCCTTCAACCTGCTGGGCGATGCCCTGCGGGATGTGCTCGACCCCAGGGGGCGGGATTGAGGGTGGAGGTGCGGCCCGCCTCGGTGGAGGAAGCTGGGGTTGCTTCCGATATCCTCAGCGAAGCCGCCCGCTGGCTGATGGCGCGGGGCGAGACGCTCTGGCACCTCGAGGATCTCACCCCCGAGATACTCCGCCCGGTGGCCCAGCAGGGCGAGCTGTTCCTGGCCTACTGGCAGGGGCAGGCGGTGGGCACCCTCATCTACCAGCACGCCGACCCCCTCTTCTGGCCTGAGATTCCGACGGGAACCTCGGCTTTTGTGCACAAGGTGGCGGTGCGGCGGGCGGTGGCGGGGCAGGGGGTGGCCGCCGCCATGCTGGCCTGGGCCCAGGAGCGGGCCAGGGCCGAAGGTCTGGCCTTTCTGCGCCTGGACACCGACTTCAACCGCCCCAAACTGCGCAGCTTCTACGAGGGCCTGGGTTTTGTGTGCGTGGGGGAGAAGCGGGTGATTCGCATGGGCTACCCCCTGCACGTGGCGCTCTACGAGTTAAGGCTCTAGCTCTACAAACCCCCGCAGCCCCGGGGGGCCGAGGGACTGCCCAGCATGCGCCACTCGCCACCCGGCCCCTGCCCGGCCTGGTAGTAGATGTGGCGGGGGCTTTCCGGGTCTTCACGCTCACCTGACGAGGCCAGCGCAACCTCGAGGGTCAGGCACTGCTCAGGGGTAGCGCCAAGGGTGTAGAGCTGGCCCCGCTGCGGCATCTCGGCCAGGGTAAAGCCATCGCTCAAGGACACCCACTGGTGCAGCCTAACCTGCACCATGCAACCCTCGTTTCCCAGGGCTTTTAGGTTCACGACCTGTCCGGTGGCGGTGTAGGTACGGTAGGGGGCGGGGGGCCGGGCCTGTGCTGCCTGGCGGCTTTGTACCCACAGGCCGCTGCCGACCCCAAGGGCTGCCAGCGCAAGAGCCCCTCCTAGTATCCAGCAAAGTTTCGGCCAGGTCATCCTTACCATTATTAGGTATTAGGCTCGATGGGAAGATCCTCGGGTATGAGGGCAGGCTTCTATCGTATACGCTGCGTATTGTACCCGAGTTGGGATATATGCTACCCGTTTATCCTACCAGTTTGTAGCATGAGTTACTTTTGTGTGAACCCCAAGCAGGTGGCAAAACCCAGGGGGTTCGCGCAAACCGATAAACCGGCTAGAGGACGTCGAAAACTCGATTTTCCCCTACCCTCTCTCACCCTGCGTCGGAGGCCTTTTTGGGGAGTTGCGCAAAAAAGGCCTCTTGAAACCCCTCTAGGACGAGTGCCAAAGTGAGATTGTTGTGCTCGGGTGAGAGCCCGAGTGAGGATTGAAACCAGTGTGCTATACTGGGGTCAACCCACCGGGGTGGGCCTGGACTCCTGATACCCCGGTGCAGGGCGCCCGGCTTGCCAGGAGGCCGAGGTCAGTTTTTTTTCCGCTTGAAGCGCAGAAAGCCAACCCGCTGGGCATTCAGGTAACTGGCCTGGCGACTTTCGTTACGCTCGGGTGAGAGCCCGAGGATTGAAAGAAACTAGTAAGAGGGCTGGTACTCGCCCCATTCCTCGCGCAGCACGCCGCAGATCTCGCCCAGGGTGGCCCGGCGCCGGAAGGCCTCGAGGATATAGGGCATCAGATTCTCCGAACCCCGGGCGGCTTTTCGCAGGGCCTCGAGGGCATTGGCAGTGGCCTGGCCGTCGCGCCCTGCCCGGAAGGCCTGAATCTGGGCCTTGCGGCGGTTGGCCAGGGCATCGCTGATTTTTTGCACCGGGGTGTGCTCGTTGAGGGGGGAGTCGGGGTTGTTGAAGCGGTTGACCCCCACGATAATCCGCTGGCCGCTTTCCACCTGGCGCTGGAATTCCCAGGCCGCTTCCTCGATTTCCCGCTGGAAGAAACCGGCCTCGACCGCTGCCACCGCACCCCCCAGCTTGGCAATCTGATCGAGGTAGGCCTGCGCCTGGGCCTCGAGCGCATCGGTCAGGTGCTCCACGTAAAAGCTACCCCCCAAGGGGTCTACCGCCCGGGTGATGCCCGACTCGTAGGCCAGAATCTGCTGGGTGCGCAGGGCCAGCAGGGCGCTTTTTTCGGTGGGCAGGCCCAGCGCCTCGTCGTAGGCGTTGGTGTGCAGGCTCTGGGTGCCGCCCAGCACCGCTGCCAGGGCCTGGTAAGCGGTGCGCACCACGTTGTTCAGGGGTTCCTGGGCGGTGAGGGTGGAGCCGCCGGTCTGGGTGTGGAAGCGCAGCGTCCAGCTTTTGGGGTCTTGGGCCTTGAACTCATGGCGCATGATGCGGGCCCACATGCGCCGGGCTGCGCGGAACTTGGCGGCCTCCTCGAGGATGTCGTTATGCGAAGCAAAGAAGAACGAAAGCCGGGGCGCAAAGGCATCCACATCCAGTCCGGCCTCTATGGCCGCCTGCACATAGGCCTTGCCGTTGGCGAGCGTAAAGGCAATTTCCTGCGCGGCGGTGGAGCCGGCTTCGCGGATGTGATACCCCGAGATGCTGATGGTGTTCCACTTGGGCACCTTCTCGCTGCAGAAAGCAAACACATCGGTGATAAGGCGCATGGAGGAGCCGGGGGGAAAGATGTAGGTGCCGCGGGCGATGTACTCCTTCAGGATGTCGTTCTGGATGGTGCCGCCCAGCTTATCCCAGCTCACGCCCTGCTCCTCCGCCACCAGCAGGTACAGGGCCAGCAGCATGTTGGCGGGGGCGTTGATGGTCATGCTGGTGGTGACCTTGTCCAACGGGATGCTGTCCAGCAGGGTGCGCATGTCCTCGAGGCAGGCGATCGAGACCCCCACCTTGCCCACCTCGCCCACGCTCAGGGGGTGGTCGGGGTCCAGGCCGAGCTGGGTGGGTAGGTCGAAGGCCACCGAGAGCCCGGTCTGGCCCTGCGAAAGCAGGTAGCGGTAGCGGGCGTTGGACTCCTCGGCGCTGCTAAAACCGGCGTACTGCCGCATGGTCCAGGGGCGGTCGGTGTACATCCGGGGGTAGACCCCCCGCGTGAAGGGGTACTCCCCAGGGCGGCCCAGGCGTTCCCTGTAGCCCTCGGGGAGCGATTCGAACAGGTATTCAACTGTGGCGGGCATGGGTTCTCCTTTCAACAACTTGGCCCTTGTGTGGGGTTTGCAAGAGGCTGCCAAGGTTTAGCGTTGCTGACCTGGCTTAGAAGACCACATACAGCAGCAGCAATACCAGCGCGGCGGCGCCGAAAATCAGGAGGAGTGGGGGCAGCAGGATGGAGTAAGCCGCAATGACCAGGGCTATAAAATCCTTCCAGTCGGGTTTGATCTCCCCTTGAGGTGCATCTTGGTTTTTAGGGTCGTGCATACCCTGATTGTAAACCTTCCTGAGGCCCCATTCAGTCCCAGCGATCCGGCTGGGCGGAGGCCTGCCCTGACCTGTGCCTGACACATCGTCCTGGTTGACCGTATACTAAAGCGAGCTTTTACCCAAGCCAGCCTGGCTTGAATCTCTGGAGGATTGAGCGTGAATGCCCGTGCAATTGTGGTGACATCGGGGAAAGGTGGGGTAGGGAAGACCACCACCACGGCCAACGTGGGCGCTGCACTGGCCCGCCTGGGCGAGAAGGTGGCGGTGGTGGATGTGGATGTGGGGCTGCGCAACCTGGATGTGGTGATGGGCCTCGAGGGCCGGGTGGTCTACGACCTGATCGATGTGATCGAGGGCAAGTGCAAACTGCGGCAGGCCCTTATCCGTGACAAGCGCATCGAGGGGCTGGCCCTGCTGGCGGCCTCGCAAACCCGGGACAAGGAGGCGCTCGACCCCGAGAAGTTCCGCCAGATTGTGCGGGCCTTGCTGGAAGAGGAGGGCTTCGACCGGGTGCTCATCGACTCACCTGCCGGTATCGAGAAAGGCTTCCAGACTGCTGCTACTCCTGCCGAGGGGGCTTTGGTGGTGGTGAACCCGGAGGTCTCGAGCGTGCGCGACGCTGACCGGATTATCGGGATGCTGGAGGCCCGCGAGATCCGCGAGAACTTCCTGGTGATCAACCGCCTGCGCCCCAAGATGGTGCAGCGCGGCGACATGCTCTCGGTGGAGGATGTGGTGGAGATCCTGGGCATCAAGCCCATCGGCATCGTGCCCGAGGACGAAGGGGTGCTCATCTCCTCCAACCAGGGGGAGCCTTTGGTGCTCAAGAACGGCAGCGGGGCGGCCAGGGCCTTTGTCGAGATTGCTCAGCGGGTGCGGGGTGAGGACGTACCCTTTGCCTCCCTGAACGATGCACCGGGTTTTCTGGGCACCCTGCGGCGGCTGTTTGGGGGTAGATGATGTGGCCCTGGCAGCGCAAAAGCAAAGACACCCTGAAAGAACGCCTCAAGGTGGTGCTGGCCTACGACCGGGCCCACCTGAGCCCGGGCATGGTGGAGCAGCTCAAGCAAGACCTGCTGGCCGTGCTGAAGCGGTATTTCCCCGATGAGGAGAACCTGGAAATCCACGTCGAAACCATGGACGACAAAATGAAGCTCCAGGCCGATGTGCCGATTCCCAAATGATGGATTGGGCAGCCATTGGCTAGTGATCGGCCTTGAGTTCGACCTCGAGCGCCCCGAAATTCTCCTGCTGGTGTAGCTCCACCTGGCCCTGCTTTTTGGCTTCCAGAAGGGCGGCAAAGGCCACGGTCTGCTCCTTCCAGCCGCGAAGCGGCAACTGTCCAAACAGGGCCCGGCGCAGGCCCCACAAAAAGCCCTTGATACGATCCCAGGCCTCCTTAAGCCCGAAAGTCTCGGGCTCGAGGTGCAGCTCAGCCCGCCGCGCGAAGGGTTCGACCGCCCGCACCAGCAGTTGCAGGGGCATGGGGCGCAGGCGACGGTCCTTGGGGAGCGGGGGCGGTGGCACCGGCAGCACCCGGGCCCGCTCGCGGGAGCGCTGCTCGAGGAAGGCGATGGCCTCTTCCAGGGCCACCAGGGTCTCGAGGAAAGCCGGATCGCTCTCCTCGAGGTAATCTTCATCCTCGGCCGGCACAACCTCGGGCCGCCTGGCGAAGGCCCGCAGCTTGAAGAGCACCAGCTCGGCCAGGATGGGCAGCAGCTCGCTGCGCTCGGCAAGCCCCAGGGCCTGCACCTGGGCCAGGGCCTGCTCGGTGAGGGCCAGCACCGGCAGGTCTTTGGCGGCAATCCTGCCCTTGCGTACCTGCTCGTAAAGCTCTCTGGGTGTTCCGCTAAATTGCTCGAGGCGCAGGGTAATCACGGTTTACTTGGAGGCCACTTTTACCGGCGCGGGTGTTCCGGAAGTCTGGCTTTTGGGCCGGAGCAGCCCGAACTTTTCCCGCACCTCTTCCATGGTGGCCTGGGCGATGCGGCGGGCTTTGGCGGCGCCCTCCTCGAGGGCCCCCAGCACCTGCTCGGGGTGGGCCCGCAGCTCCTCGGCGCGTTCGCGGATGGGCCGCAGGGTTTTCATCATCTCCTGCATCAGAAGCTGCTTGACCACTAAGGTGCCGATACCCCGCCGGCGGTACTCCTCGCGCAGCACCTGCACCAGCTCGGGCGGGGCAAAGTACTGCAAAAACTTGAAAACCACGCTGCGCTCGGGGTCGCCGGGGTCAGAGAGCCGGATGCGGGCCGGGTCGTCGGGCATGGTGCGTATTTTGGCCCAGATGCTCTCCTCGTCCTCCAGGAGCCCGATGGTGTTGCCCACGCTCTTGGACATCTTGGCCTTGCCGTCAATGCCGGGCACGCGGGGGGCGTGGGGGTTCAGGTAGATCTCTGGCTCCGGGAAGGTCTCGCCATAGGTCTGGTTCCAGCGGCGGGCGATCTCGCGGGTGAGCTCGAGGTGCTGGGTCTGGTCGTCGCCCACCGGCACGGTATCGGCTTTGTAGAGCAGAATATCGGCGGCCATCAGCACCGGGTACATCAAAAGCCCTGCCGGCACCGACTCGAGCTTGGCGGCCTTGTCTTTGAACTGGGTCATGCGGGTCAGGTCACCGTAGGGGGTCTGGGTGGTGAAAATCCAGGCCAGCTCGGTGTGTTCGGGCACGTGCGACTGCACGAAGAGAATCACCTTGCTGGGATCGAGCCCGGCCGCGATGTTCACCAGCGCTGCTTCGAAGGTGCGCTGGCGCAGAAGGTCTTTGTCGTAGGCCGCCGGGTTGGTGGGGGCGTGGTAGTCCACAATGCAGTAAATGGCGTCCTGCCCGAGCTTCTCGCCTAAGGCGATATAGTTGACCATCGCACCCAGGTAGTTCCCGATGTGCAGGTCGCCGGTGGGCTGGAAGCCGGAAAAAACTCGTTTCACGCTGGATAGGATAGCAGGCCAGATGGCTTCGTGCACCCTGGGAAAACCAAAACTTGAGCCGGATACGTATGCTAACATAGGCCGAGCATGAGCCTCGAGGCCTTCTCAGACGAAGCTTTGCTGGCTTTGGTGGCCAGAGGAGAAGAGGCCGCCTTGCAGCAGATCTTTCGGCGCTATGCAGGGGCTTTCCTGGGCCTGGCGCGCCGTCTGGGCCTCGACTCAGCCAGCCAAGAGGATGTGGTGCAGGAAGTTTTTAGCAAGATCTGGAGAAACGCCCGCGAGTTTGACCCTCGGCGGGCCTCGGCGCGGGCCTGGCTTTTAGCGATAGCCCACCACACCACGGTGGATCACCTACGGCGCCTCGAGGCCCGTCCCCAGGCCCTCGAGCCCACCGAGGAGGAGCCCGAGGCCTTCGATCTGCCCGGCCCGGGCCTGGACGAGGAGCACCACCTGGATCGCATCCGGCTTCGCAGGGCCCTGGCCCACCTCGAGCCCGAGGAGCGGGAGGTTATCGAGGTGCTGTTCTACCAGGGGTATGCCCACCAGGAAGCGGCCCTCAAACTCAACATCCCCCTCGGCACCCTCAAGACCCGGGCCCGCCGGGCCCTTTCCCGCCTGAAGGAGGAGCTGCGTGAAGCCTGAGGAAGTGCGTGAACTTCTGCCGCTGTACGCCCTGGGGGCCCTGGAGCCCGCGGAGCGGGAGCGGCTCGAGGCCGCCCTGAAGCGCTACCCCGAGCTCTGGGCGGAAGCCCGCGCCCTTCAGGAAACCGCCGCCGATCTGGCCGAACTCGTCCCCCCGGCCCCGGTGCCCGCGGGGCTGGAGCAAAAGGTTATGGCCGGCCTGCGGCCCCGCCGCCGCCTGCTGCTTGCGGGCTGGCTGGCCCGGGCTGCGGCGCTGCTGCTGCTGCTGGGGCTGGGCTACACCGGGGGGTGGGGTGCTTTCTGGCTGCTCTCGCTGCGCGACCCGGCAACCCGGGTGGTTGCCCTGGCCAGCCCCAGGGGCGAGGTGGTAGGACGGGTGATCCAGCGCAAAGACAATTTAGCCCTGGTGCTGCTGGATCGCTGGCCCCCGCAGGGCCAGGTCTTCCAGGCCTGGGGCCTGGCCCAGGGTGGGCCCACCCCCCTTCCCACCTTCCGCACCCCCCTCAAAAGTCTGCGGCTGCCTTCCCAGGCCCAGGCGGTGGCGGTCTCGCTCGAGCCCCCCGGCGGCAGCCGTCAACCCACCACCCTGTTTGGGCTTCCGCAGTAATATTGCGCTTGCACCCTTCACCGCGAAGGATCCAAGCCGATCAAAAAGCGTATAAGGGGCTGCTAACGGATTGCCTGGGGTTGGCGATGCCCGGCTCCGCAGCCCAGCCTGGGGTTGCACCGGCGCCCTGGGTTCGACCTGCTTAATCCAAACGCCACCCCCCCTGCGAATAGCAGGGTGGAGGTGCAAAATGCAAACGCAACCCCAAAATCTGGCCCGTAGGAAGTTCGTTAAGGTCTTGACCGCAGCCGGCCTCTCCACGGCCCTGGCCCATAGCCTGGTGGGGCAGGCCCTGGCCCAGTCGCAAAACGTGAGCGACCTGGATGTGCTCAACCTGGCCCTCACGGCCGAGTACCTGGCTACCGATGCCTACACCCGCGCCCTCACGGTGAGCTTCCCCAGCGAGATCCGGGATTACCTGGCCGAGGCCCTGAAGCACGAGGAGGCCCACGTCAAGGCCCTGACCGACACCATCCGGGGCCCCTTCAACGCCATGCCTGTGGCCCGTCCGCAGTTTACCTACGGTGATCTGCAGTTCAACGCGGCCAACCGGCTGAAAGTACTGGAAACCCTGGTGGCCCTCGAGACCGCCTTTACCGGGGCCTACCTGGGGGCCATTCCCCTGATTCAGAACAAAGCCGTGCTCTCGGCGGCGGCCAGCATCGCCATGAACGAAGAGGCCCACCTGGCCATCCTGCGCGACGCGGTGCTAACCCTGGGCGGGCGGGTGGAAGGCCCGCAGACCCCGGTGGGCCGGGCAGTGGCCGTCGCCATCACCCCCCAGCAGGCCACCCAGGCTGTGCAGGGCTTTATTCGTAAGTAAAGGAGGAAGCCCATGCAGCGGCGTGCATTTGTAAGTGGAGTGGGGGCCAGCCTGTTGTTGCTGGGCCTGGGCAGCGCCCGGGCCCAGGGGATGGGCGGTGCGGTGCGGGCGGTGGTGCTGAGCGGGGCCGAGGTGGTGCCCAACGCGGCCAACACCCCGGCCCTGGCGGTGGTGCGCCTCGAGCTTATGGGCTCCACCCTGAGCATCCAGGGCGCGGTCGCCAACCTGGCCGGGCCCTTCCGCGACTACACCCGCGACCCGGTGGACGACCCAGCGCTGAACGCCCGGCTGACCAGCGCCGTGCACCTGCACCGCGGCCCCAAGGGGCAGAACGGCCCCTTGTTGCAGGCCCTTAAGGTAATGCCGGCGCCCGATGGTCGGAGCGCCACCTTTATGGATCGCCTCGAGCTAAGCCTGGACGACCTGAACCGCCTGTACCGGGGAGAACTCTACTTCGATATTCACACCGCGGCCTTCCGGGCGGGCGAGCTGCGCGGTCAGATTCAGATCATGTAGGGGGGTAAGCTATGAACCGTAGGGAGATGCTGAAGCAGACTGGGCTGATGGGCACGGGCCTGGTGCTGGGGGGTGTGATGGGGGCCTGCGCCACCACCCCCGGGATGAGCCAGAGCCCCAACCAGGACGTGGCCGTTTTGAATTTTGCCCTCAACCTGGAGTACCTGGAGGCGGCCTTCTACCTGGCTGCGGTGGGGCGCATTAACGAGATCAAAAACATTGGCGGCAGCGCCGAGATCCGCCTGCCTTCGGGCTTTGATGGCACCAGCCCAATCGCCGGGATGAGCCAGGAGGTGCTCGAGTATGCCCAGGAAATCGCCGAGGATGAACTGGCCCACGTCAAATTCCTGCGCCAGGCCCTGGGGTCGGCGGCGGTGGATCGCCCGGTGATCGACCTTGACCAGGCTTTTCGGGACGCCGGGAATGCCGCCAGCAATGGGGCCATCACCAACTTCAATCCCTTTGCCAACGAACTCTTCTTTATTCACGGGGCCTTTATTTTCGAGGATGTGGGCGTGACAGCCTACAAAGGTGCGGCCAAGCTGATCACCGACAAGAACAATGTGTTGGATCCGGCCGCGGGCATTCTGGCCGTGGAAGCCTACCACGCTGGGCTCATCCGGCTGCTGCTGCACGAACGCAAGGACATGATGGTGACCTCGAGCCTCACCGTGGAGCAGGTGGTGCAGGCCATCAGCGACCTGCGCGGCAGCGTGGGTGGGGGCAAGGACGAGGGCATTACCAAGATGGGTAAAGCCAACCTGGTGGCCGCCGATGCCAACGCTGTGGCCTACGGGCGCACCACCAGCGAGGTGCTCAAGATCGTATACCTGACCGGCAACGCCGGCGTGAGCATGGGGGGCTTCTTCCCCATGGGGCTCAACGGCAGCATCAAGACCACCTGAAGCCATAGCGCACAACCGGGCGGAAGCCCCGCCCGGTTTTTCTCGCAGCCGCTTGAGGCAGGCTCGAGGGGACGCTTCTTAAGACCGGTACAGGCTGGCGTAGGCGTTCATGGCCGGGGCCCCGCCCAGGTGCACATAGAGCACGCGGGCGCCCTTTTCGAACTGGCCTTTGCGGGCCATATCGATGAGCGCGTGCATCGACTTACCCTCGTAGACCACGTCGGTGATCATGCCTTCCAGGTGGGCGGCCAGCCGGATGGCCTCGAGGGTGCCTGGGTTGGGTAGGCCGTACTCTGGCCCCGCGTAATCCTCGAGCAGAATCACATCCTCCTCGGTAATATCGCGGCCCAGTTCGACGGCCTCGGCGGTGAAGCGGGCGATCTTGTGTACAGCGGCGCGGGTCTCGGCTGGCTTGGCCGAGGCATCGATGCCCACCACCTTGCGCGGCCTGTCCTGGGCTGCAAACCCCACGATCATCCCGGCCTGGGTGCTGCCGGTCACCGAGCAGACGATGACGTAGTCGAAGAAGAGGCCCAGTTCCTTCTCCTGCTGCGCGACTTCCTCGGCGAAGCGGGCGAAGCCCAGCCCCCCGAGCGGGTGATCGGAGGCGCCAGCGGGGATGGCATAGGGTTTGCCGCCCCGTTGCCGCACCTTTTCCAGGGCCTGCTGCCAGCTCTCCCGCAGGCCAATGCTGAACCCCGCCGGGCTGAGCTCCACCTCGGCTCCCAGGATGCGCGAGAGGAGGATATTGCCCACCTGGTCGTAGAGGGGATCCTCGTAGTTGACCCAGTGCTCCTGCACCAGGAGGGCTTTGAGGCCCAGGTGGGCCGCTACGGCGGCCACCTGGCGGGTATGGTTGGACTGCACCCCGCCAATTGAGACCAGCGTATCGCAGCCCTGGGCCAGGGCCTCGGGTACCAAGTACTCCAGCTTGCGCACCTTATTGCCACCAAAGGCCAGGCCGCTGTTGCAGTCTTCGCGTTTGGCCCAGACCTCCACCCCAAGATACGCGGAGAGCCTTTTGAGGGGGTGGATTGGCGAGGGGCCAAACATCAGGGGGTAGCGGGGAAATTTCTCCAGCTTCATACCTTCTCCTTTAGGAACTGCACCAGGCGCTGGCCGGCCTCGAGGATGTGTTGTTGTAGCAGGCGGGAAGCCCTTTCGACCTCCCTTGCCCGGCAGGCCTCGAGCAGCAGGCGGTGCTCGAGGTTGGACTGCTCGCGGTGCTGCATGACCGTGAGGATCATGCGCATGTAGCGGTCTACGTTCAGGTGCAGCAGCTCGATGGTGGAAAGCAGCCGGGGCCGCTCTGCGGGGCGGTACAGTGCGGCGTGGAACCTCCAGTTGAGCTGGCTCAGGCGCTGCCCATCGTGCACGCGCTCGGCTTCGTCCAGGGCGTCCTCGGCTTCGCCGAGCTGGCCCTTGCCCAGCCGGGGGATGGCCAGGCGCAGGGCCAGGGGCTCGAGCGCCGCCCGCATCTCGTAGATTTCCTCGAGTTCGGCCAGCGAGAGCTCGGCCACCACCGCACCCCGGTGAGGGTGGAGGATCAGCAGCCCCTCCGCCGCCAACTGGCGCAGGGCCTCGCGCACGGGCATGCGGCTCACGCCGAGCTCCGCCGCCAGCTCCTCCTGGCGCAGGATGGTGCCGCCAGGATACCGCCCCGCCAGAATCCGCTCGCGGATTTGCCGGGCCACCCGCTCGGGGGAGGTCAGGGATGCGCGGAACATTCCAGCACTGTATCCTTTGTATCCAAAATTTGCAACCAGGTACAACCCCTGTCCCCAGGGCGATGGCGAAACCAACAAGCAAGGCCCCAGTGTGGGGCCTTTAGCTGCTTTGAGCCTGGCAGCAATGGCTGGCTATGCGAGCCTTTTCTCCATGCAGAGGCTCACCGGGTCTTCAAAGTAGGGGCCAAACGGGGGGATGCGCCGGAAGCCGAAACGCTGGTACAGGCCGATGGCCTCGGTCTGGAAGATCCCGGTCTCGAGCCGCAACACCCGCAGGCCCCGCTCGTAGGCATAGGCCTGCAGATGGGCCAGAAGCCGCTTCCCCACACCCTGCCCGCGAAACGCAGGCCGCACGTACATCCGCTTGAACTCGGCGTACTCCTCGCCAAATAGCTGCACCCCACCACAGCCCGCCGGCTGGCCGTCCAGGTAGGCCACAAAGAAAGCGACCTCCTGCTGGATGAGTTTTTCTACGCTATACCCGTGACGGCTTTTGGGGGGGTACAGCGGCTCCAAGACTGCATCGAGCTCGGCGATCAGGGCCCTGGCGATGGGGCTGTCCGGGGGTTCGGCCTGGATGTGGAGGGGCATGCCCTAGTTTAGCGCTTCTATGCCCGGCAGGGTGCCGAGTTCCAGGAGCTCGAGGCTGGCCCCCCCGCCGGTGGAGACATGGCTAAACTTATCGGCCATGCCCAGTTTGTTGGCCGCCGCCACCGAGTCGCCCCCGCCAATCACGGTAAAGGCGCCCTCGAGGCGAGCGATGGCCTCGCCCACGGCCAGGGTGCCCTTGGCAAAGTCATCTACCTCGAAGACCCCCATGGGGCCGTTCCAGAGCACCGTCTTGGCGCCTCGCAGCGCCTCGGCAAAGGCTTTGGCACTCTCGGGCCCAATGTCCAGCCCCATCCAGCCGTCCTCGATGGCGTTCGCAGGCATCACCCGGGTGGGCGCCCCGGCCTCAATTTTTTGCGCCGCCACCACATCGGTGGGCAGCAGCAACTTTACCCCCAGGTCGGAGGCCCTTTTGATAAGGTCGCGGGCCAGATCCAGCTTGTCGTCCTCCACCAGGCTCTTGCCCACCTGCCCCCCCTGGGCCTTGATGAAGGTGAAGGCCATGGCCCCCCCAATCACCATCCCGGTCACTTTGGGCAGCAGGTTCTCGATCACCCCAATCTTGTCCGAGACCTTGGCCCCGCCCAGCACCACCCAGTAGGGCTTTTCGGGGTTGTGCAGCACCTTACCGATGCTGCTGACCTCTTTTTCCATCAGAAAGCCCGCGTAACTGGGCAAAAACCGGGCCACCCCGGTCACCGAGGCGTGGGCCCGGTGGGCCGAGCCAAAAGCATCGAGCACAAAGGCATCCCCCAGTCGTGCAAACTTCTTCGCCAGCTCCTCGTCGTTCTTTTCCTCACCCGGCTCGAAGCGCACGTTGTCCAGCAGAATGACCGAGCCGGGGGGCGCGGCCTGCACGCGCTCCAGGGTGGCCTCGCTGGCCGGGGTCAGCTCCGGCGAGCCCCCGATGAAAACCACCGGCTTGCCCAGGTGTTTTTCCAGAACCGGGGCCACAGGTGCCAGGCTGCTGGCCTCTTCGTAGCCGCCCTTGGGACGCCCAAGGTGCGAGAACAACACCAGGGTTGCGCCCTGTTCCAGCAAGTGCTTCAGGGTTGGGATGGCCGCCGCCACCCGGGTCTCGTCCTTGACTTTGCCCTCTTTGATGGGCACGTTGAAGTCTACCCGCACCAGCACGCGCTTACCGGCAGCGTTGAAGTCTCTGAGTGTTCGCATGGTTGACCTCCTAGACAAATGCCCTCTCCCACCGGGAGAGGGGTTGGGGTGAGGGGTGGGCAAAGGTGAAGCCGCTCACCCCCTGCGCCCCCTCCAAAGGTGCGGGCTTATAGCTTTTTGCCGATGTACTGGGCCAGGTCGGCCACGCGGCAGCTGTAGCCCCACTCGTTGTCGTACCAGCTCACCACCTTGACCAAGTTACCCACCACCAGGGTGTCCAGGGCGCTGAAGATGGAGGAGTGGGGGTCGCCCTTGAGGTCGCTGCTCACCAGGGGCTCCTCGGTGTAGGCCAGGATGCCCTTCATGGGGCCTTCAGCAGCCGCTTTCATGGCGGCGTTGATCTCTTCTTTGCTGGCTTCTTTGCTCAGGATGGCCGTAAAGTCTACCACCGAGACGGTGCTGGTCGGGACGCGGAAGGCCATGCCGCCAAACTTGCCTTTGAGCTCGGGGATCACCAGCCCCACCGCCTTGGCCGCGCCGGTCTCGCTGGGCACGATGTTGAGGGCCGCCGCCCGGGCGTCGCGGGGGTCGTCCTTGACGGCGTCCACCAGGCTCTGGCTGGCGGTGTAGGCGTGCACGGTGGTCAGGAGGCCCTTTTCGATGCCGAAGTGGTCGTTGAGCACCTTGGCCACAGGGGCCAGGCCGTTGGTGGTGCAGCTCGCGTTGGAGATGACGTGGTGTTTGGCGGGATCGTACATGTGCTCGTTCACGCCCATCACCACCGTGAGCATGTCGCCCTTGCCCGGCGCGCTGATGATGACCTTCTTGGCCCCCGCTTTGAGGTGGGCTTCAGCGGCCTCGAGCTTGGTAAAGCGCCCGGTGGACTCGATGACGATATCGGCCCCAATCTCACCCCAGGGGATGTTGGCCGGGTCTTTCTCTTCGTATACCCGGATGGTCTTGCCGTTGACGGTGATGGTTTTCTCGTCGTAGCTGACAGTGCCCGGGAAGCGGCCATAGTTGGAGTCATACTTGAATAGATGGGCCAGGATGGCGTTGTCCGAAAGGTCGTTGATGCCGACCACCTCCACCCCGCGTTCCTGCAAAATCCGGAACACCTGACGGCCAATGCGTCCGAAACCGTTGATGCCTATTTTCATGTGATCCTCCTGTTTGGGATTAAACGCTGGATAGCCTCCGCGTTCCGCAGGACACTATAACGCCTCTATCCCAGGACGCCTAGACTTAAGGATACCCTTTTGCGCTGCACGCGACGAAAAATCCAGCAACGCCACCTTTCGCACAGGTTTTTTTGAGGCCGACTGCCCTGTGTGGATGATGCGCCTCAATTGCCGGCTCAAGCTACGCCAGTCCAATGTAGCGCAGGTACCACTGCACAAGGGCGGTTCCATAGAAGAACGCAACCAGTCCGCCAATAGCCAGATACGGCCCGAATGGTATTTGACTCTCGCCGCTATACCTGCGCATGATCAGACCGATGACAGCGCCAGCAAAAACGGCGATAAAAACGGCCACCAGCAGGTTGGCAAAGCCCAGCCAGACCCCTAGAAATCCGGCCAGCACCACATCGCCATAGCCCATTACGGTCACGTACCCTTGCGGGTTTTCTTCGGTGGATGGGGGCTCCACCTTATCGGATGGGTTGCGGAGCCACCAGTACAGCATGCCGGCCAGGGCCATGCCCCCTGCGCTGACCAGCAAACCCCGAAGGCTCTCCAGCGGGGAAAGACCCAGCGCCCAGGCAGCAAGCGGGGCCAGCGCAGCAAGACCGAGGGTCAGGCTGTCGTGCAGTGCCCATACCTTACCTGTGCGGGCGTTGAGCGAGGCGTTTAGCAGCCCCACCACAAGGCCCAGCCCGCCCAGCCAGGTGCCCCCTACGCTGCCCAGCATCCCACCCCAGGCCCCAAGCATGGCAGCCAGATGTACCAGGTGCACACCGAAGGGGCCTTCGCGAGGGCCATCCTTGAAGCGGTTGTACAGCCATCCGCCATAGCCTGCGAACAACGCGACCAAGCCGGCGCCCATCAGGCCGCCTTCCAGAGCGGTCTGAAAGCTATGTGGGAAACCCAGCGCCCCCGCCCCCAGCAGGCCCAGGAAGAATCCGGTGAAATTGAGTGAATTGGGCAGGGTTTTGGTGTCAATGTCAATAAATGACAGGGCAATTAGCAGGGCGATAAAGGCCCATATAAAGACCAGATCGGGGAAAACGGGGTGCAAAATTGCGGATAGGCTAAACAGGGCTGCTGTCAGGGCTTCTACCAGCGGGTAACGCACCGAGATGGCAGCCTTACAGTTTCTGCACCGGCCACCCTGCAGAACCCAGGAGGCAATTGGCACCAGCTCGGCTGGGGAAAGGGTGTGCTCACAATGGGGGCAGCGCGATCGCGGCCAGACCACCGAAAGACCAGCCGGAAGGCGATAAATGACCACGTTCAAAAAAGAGCCAATCAGGCTGCCCAGTATAAACGCTAAAGCGGCCAGCGCAGGTAGAGGAAAGACATCCACCCTGTTATTGTAGGCTCTGAGCGCCGGGCTGCTTGTGATGACAGTGTGAACCTGGCTGGCCCGGTTTTCGCCTGTGTTTGGCTGGGGGGGTGGCCCGGCGATGCCAGGGTTGGCAGTGAGATTTGTTTGGTGGAGCTTTTGTTGGTGTTGAATGGCTGCTAGGAGGTGTTGGGTTCTTGCAGTTGCTTACCAGTCCTTTGCTAGAGGTGCCCCATGGCTTCACCACCCGCCAGGGTGGTGTGTCGCCAGCCCCGTTCGACAGCCTCAACCTGGGTCTGTCCACGGCAGATCATCCAGGGCATGTGCTGGAAAACCGGCGCAGGGTGCTGGCGGCTTTCGGGAACCCGCCGGTGGTAGCCCTAAGTCAAGTTCATGGCAACCGGGTGCATGTGGTTGAGACGGCTGGGGAGTGGGAAGGGGACGGGGTGTTGACCGCCACCCCCGGACTGTTGCTGCGGGTTACTGTGGCCGACTGCTACCCCATCCTGCTCCACGATCCTGTTAGGCGTGTGGTGGGGGCGTTGCACGCAGGCTGGCGGGGGGTGGTTTCGGGTATTTTGCCGCGGGCCCTGGAACTGATGCAGTCCCGGTATGGCTCGAGCCCCGAGAACATTCGACTGGCGGTGGGCCCTGGCATCAGCGGCCCCAACTTCCAGGTGGGCCCGGAGGTGCTGGAGCAGTTTGAGCGGGTGGGCCTGGCTTTTGCTTGGCCCGATCCAAAGCATCCAGGCAGATACCGGCTCGACCTCGAGCGGGCCATCCACGCCCAGGCCCTGCAAGGTGGGATTGACCCCCGGCATTACTGGGCGTTGGGACGCTGCACCTATGCCGATACGGCCTTCTTTTCGCACCGCAGGGATCGGGGTCAGACCGGCCGTATGTGGGCTGTCATAATGCTGCCCAACCATTAGCCCTGTTCTTCCTTATAGAAGTTTTCGTTACACTGGAATGGTGCTCAAGCCAAGGGCCCAGCTTAACTCGGTGACCGAAGTGACCCCCGCCTGGCTTCAGGAGCGGGGCTTGCGGGCAGTGCTGCTCGACCTGGACAACACCTTGGTGCCCTATAGAACCTATGGCGAGGTTCCCGAGGCCTTGCAGGCCTGGCTACAGACCCAGAAGCAAGCGGGTATCCCGGTGATGCTGGTTTCCAATGCCACTTCCCGGCGGGTGCGCTACTGGTGCGAGAAGCTGGGAATTCCGGGCTTTGGGCCGGCAGGTAAACCCTGGTTTGGTTTTCGCGAGGCCCTGCGGCGGCTGGGCCTGCGCCCTGAAGAGGTGGCGGTGGTGGGTGATCAGCTCTTTACCGACGTGCTGGGGGGCAACCTGGTGGGGATGTACACCGTGCTGGTACCGCCGCTGGCCCAGAAGGAACTGGGATACACCCGCCTGGTGCGAAAGCTCGAGCGCTGGATACTGGGCAATACCAACCGCAAACGTCCTGTGGGAGCCCAAGAGGAATTTGACCCAAAAGATTTTGCGCCGAACCCCAGAATAAGCAAAGACTAGGAGGAAGCCGCGTGATGCCTTGTAGGTATACAAACGTTGCCCTGTTCACTGGCTCATTGGTCTTGGGTATCCACTGCTTGGTGTAGGAGGACTGGTTGAATGGCCAACGTCTTGACAATTGGAGATAAACGGCTGGGCGCTGCCCTGTTGGACATGGGGCTGCTGGGGGATGAAGAACTGCAGCGAGCCCTCGAGCAGCACCGTGAAGTGGGGGGGAACCTCTCGGAGATTATCGTCGACCTGGGCTTGCTCTCTGAGCGACGCATTGCCCAGGCCATTGAACAGGCCTTTGGTATTCCGCTGGTGGAGCTAGCCGACATGGAAATTTCACCCGAGGCCAAGTCGCTCATTCCGGCAGAGCGGGCGCGGGATCTGGGTGCCATTCCCTTCAGCGTGGAGGGGGGCACCTTGCGGGTGGCCCTGCTAAACCCGTTGGACAACCTGGTGCTTGAGGAGCTCGAAGACCTCACCAATCAGATCATCGAGCCCTACCTGGCTACCCCGTCCTCTTTTCGCTACGCCCTGGCGGTGCACTACCCCGAGCTGGGCCTGCCGGTGCCCCCGCCGCCCTCGGCTGCCTCGCAGGGCGAGATGCAACTGGGTGAAATCCTGGTCAGCAAAGGCTGGCTGAGCCGGGAGGATCTCGAGGCCGCTTTGGTTGAGCAGGAGAAGACCGGTGAGCTATTGGGTCGGCTGCTTGTGAACAAATTCGGCCTGGCCGAGGAACGGCTTTACCAGGCCCTGGCCGAGCAGGCCGGTATCGAGTTTAGGGCGGAACTGGACGACCTCGAGCTGCAACAGGAGGTCTCGGCCTATTTGCTGCGCCCCGATGCGCTGCGCTACCAGGCTATACCAGCCCGTCAGGATGGGCAGCAGGTGCTGGTGGTACTGGCCGACCCACGCCACCGACACGCTGTGGCCCGGTTGATCGAACGCCCCACCAAGTTCATCCTGACCCTGCCCAAGGTTTGGGAAGCCTTGTTTGGCAAAGCCTATCCTGAAAAGAGCCGCCTGGGGGAAGCCTTGGTGCAGGAAGGTAAGCTGGGACGCGCCGCTTTACAGGATGCGCTTTCGGTGCAGCGCCGCATGGGCAAAACCCGGCCTCTGGGCGAAGTGTTGGTCGAACTGGGTTACGTGAGCGCCCAGGATGTGGAAGAGGCCCTGGCCAAACAGCGGCAGGGCGGGGGCCGCCTCGAAGACACCCTGGTGCAGTCGGGCAAGATCAAGCCAGAGATGCTGGCGAAGAGCCTGGCCACCCAGCTTGGCTACCCCTACATCGACCCCACCGACTCGCCCCCCGATCCTTCGGTGCTCACCATGGTGCCCGAAAGCACGGTTCGGCGCTACACCATTTTTCCCCACCACCTCGAGGGCAACACCCTGGTGGTCTTGATGAAAGACCCCCGCAATATCCTGGCCATCGACGACCTACGCATGATCACCAAACGCGATGTGATGCCGGCGGTCTCAGCGGAAGCGGCCATTACCAAGCTTATCGAGCGGTTCTATGGCAGCACCACCGGGGTGGAGGAGCTGGCCCGGGAGTTTGAGGGTAAGAAAAGAGAAGAAGAGGCTGCCGATACCAGCGCCCTCGACGATAACGCGGTGGTCAAGCTGGTCAACAGCATTATCCGCGAGGCCTTCTTGCAGGATGCTTCGGACATCCACATCGAGCCCCGCCAGTCGGATATCCTGGTGCGCATCCGAATCGATGGCACCCTGCGGGAGTACATGCGCCTGCCCAGGGGGGCCGGGCCGGCGATTGCCTCGAGGATCAAGATTATGGCCAACCTGGACATCGCCGAGCGACGCCTGCCCCAGGACGGCCGGGTGCGCTACCGCGACCGTTCCATTGACCTGGATCTGCGTCTTTCCACCCTGCCCACCGTATACGGCGAAAAAATTGTAATGCGTCTGCTGCGCAAAGCCGCCGACATCCCTGAAATTGAGCAGCTCGGATTCGCGCCGGATGTGTTTCAGCGCTTTGAAGACGTGATTTCCAAGCCCTACGGCATCTTCCTGATTACCGGGCCTACGGGCTCGGGTAAGTCCTTCACCACCTTCAGCATTCTGAAGCGCATCGCCACCCCCGATAAAAACACCACCACCATCGAAGACCCGGTGGAGTACGAGATTCCCGGGATTAACCAAACCCAGGTGAACCCGGTGGCGGGCTTGACCTTCGCCAAGGCCCTGCGGAGCTTTCTGCGGCAAGACCCCGATATCATTATGGTGGGTGAGATCCGCGACTCTGAAACGGCCAAAATTGCCACCGAGGCGGCCCTGACCGGCCACCTGGTGATCGCCACCCTGCACACCAACGACGCCGCAGGGGCCGTTACCCGCCTGGATGAGATGGGGGTGGAGCTTTTCAACATCTCGGCGGCCCTGGTGGGGGTGCTGGCCCAGCGCTTGGTGCGGAAGATCTGCGAGCACTGCAAAATTCAGATCGAGCCCGACCCAACCGTGCTGCGCCGACTGGATCTGTCTAAAGAGGATCTGCGCGGCAAAACCCTCTACAAAGGTACGGGGTGTGATAAGTGCAACGGCACAGGTTATAAGGGCCGCACCGCCATCCACGAGCTAATGGTGCTCGACGATGAGATCCGCCGGGCTATTGTGGAGGGGCAGTCGGCCACCCAGATTAAGGAGATCGCCCGCAGGGGTGGTATGAAAACCCTGCGCGAGGACGGTATTCAAAAAGCTTTCCTGGGCCTGACCACCCTGGAAGAGGTGATGGCCCGCACCAACGAGTAGGGCCGGTGGCTGCGGGAAGCCAATCAAGCGCTGTTTTCTGAGAGGGCTTATTGAGCCGATCCCCAGATGGGGCGCAAAGCGGTAGAATCGCTTTGCTATGAGCTGGCCCGATTACCTAAAACAACACCAAGCGGCTCACCTCGAGGACTTCCGTGCTTTTTTAGCCATCCCCAGCATCTCGGCCCAGCCCGCCCGCCAGGCCGACGTGCGGCGGGCTGCGGAATGGCTGGCCGGGCGGTTTCGCCAGGCCGGCTTTACCGCCGAGGTGTGTCCCACCGCCGGGCATCCGGTGGTGCTGGCCGAGTACTGCCCTTACCCCGACCGGCCCACGGTGCTTTTCTACGGCCATTACGACGTGCAGCCGGCCGACAACCCTGAGCGCTGGAACTCCCCGCCCTTTGAACCCACCGTGGTGGATGGGCGCATCGTGGCCCGCGGGGCCTCGGATATGAAGGGGCAGGTGATGGCCTTTCTGCTGGCCGCCGAGGCGCTGATCGCTACTGGGAGCCTCCACCTCAACGTGAAGGCCCTCATCGAGGGGGAGGAGGAGATCAGCAGCCCCAGCCTGCCGGCATTTATCGAGCAGCACCGGGAACGGCTGCGCTGCGACATGATCATCAACGGGGATAGCGGCCAGCTTTCCGAGACCACCCCGCTGCTGAGCCTTGGGGCGCGGGGTATTTGCGGCCTCGAGTTCGACCTGATCGGCCCCAGCCACGACCTGCACTCGGGCTCCTGGGGCGGCCAGGTGCAAAACCCCCTGCACGCTATGGCCGAACTGATTGCCTCGTTGCACAACCCCGACGGCAGCGTGGCGGTCGAGGGTTTTTACGACGATGTGGAACCCCTCAGCCCCGAATTGCGCGAGTGGTACAAGCGGATTCCCTGGAACGAAGCGGAGATGAAACAGAAGCTGGGGGTGCCCGAGTTTTATGGTGAGGCGGGTTATTCCCCCTGGGAGCGCATCACCGGACGGCCCACCCTCGAGGTCAACGGGATGTGGGGTGGCTACATGGGGCCGGGGGGTATGACGGTGATTCCCTCCACCGCGCATGCCAAAATCACCTGTCGCCTGGTACCCTACCAAGACCCCGATAAGATCGTGGCCCTGATCAGGTCGCACCTGGAGGCCCGCCTGCCCAAAGGTGTGCGCCTGGAGGTGCGGGTTAAGGAGTCGGGGGCCCCGGCGTTTCGCATGCGGGCCGACCACCCGGTGGCCCAGGTGGCCCGGGAAGTCCTCACCGAGCTGTACGGGGTGCCGCCGGTGGAGACCATGTTTGGTGGCTCGGTGCCCATTCTGAGTACCCTTAAGCAGCAGCTAGGCCACGATCCAGTGAGCTTTGGTTTTGGCCTCGAGGACGAGCTGATTCACTCCCCCAACGAGTTCTTCAGGCTCTCGAGCTTTGAAAAAGGCAAGCAGGGCTATGCCCGGCTGCTCATGCGCTTGGCTTCTTAGCTGTGGCCGGCCTGCCGCCAGAAACCCGCTCCAACAGGCCAGGCCCCACTAAAGAATTGCTCAACGCCAAGGTTAACTTTGGCTGAATGGGCTCTCACGACGGTCAGTCCCAGTATCCTACGCTGGGGGTGGAGGAGGCCATACATGAAGCGAATCTTCTCAACAACCCTTGGACTCTTGCTGGCAGGCTCTGCCCTGGCCGCACCCGAACTCAGCCCGCAGGGCATCATCGTCAACCCGGTGCCCACCGACCTCCAGGTGCGGGTCTGGGTCAACAAAGACCCCGGCAAGACCGGCAACCCGGTCTACCAGATTGGCGAGCGCATCCAGGTCTCGGTGCAGGTTAACCAGGACGCTTACGTCTACATTTTCAGCGTCAAGTCTACGGGCGAGATCGGCCTGATTCTGCCCAATGCCTTTGATCAGAACAACTTCCTGCGGGCCGGCGAGACCCGCACCTTCCCGCCCGCCACCGGCGCGCGCTATACCTTAGATGTGGCCGGCCCTGAAGGGCAGGATCGGGTGCTGGCCGTAGCCAGCCGCCAGCCCCTGTCCCTGGCCCAGATCGCCGACATTCAGACCGGGCGGGTAAACCTGCAGGGTGCGGACAACCTGGCCCGGGCCCTCTCGATTGTGGTAACCCCGCTGCCCCAGCAGGACTGGGTTTCCAACGTGGCGTTTTTTATCGTGGGGCGGGCGGCCGTAACCCCTGTCCAGCCCGTGCAACCGGCCACCGGCACCCTTAGTGTGAACTCGAGCCCCGCGGGGGCCCAGGTGTTGGTGGAAGGCCGGGTGGTGGGCAGCACCCCCCTCAACCTGGTGCTGCGTCCGGGGCGGGTGGATATCGAGCTGCGCTTAGGGGGCTACCAGAACTTTCGCACCACAGCCCAGATCCGGCCCGGCGAGACCACGGCGGTCAACGCCAACCTGGTGCCGGTGGTACAGAACGGGCTGCTGCAAATTAACTCCAACCCCCCGGGGGCCCAGGTGCTGCTGAATGGCCGGGTGGTGGGGAACACCCCCCTCAACCTGACCGTACCGCCGGGCCGCTACGACCTCGAGCTGCGCCTGGGCGGCTACCAGAGCTTCCGGGCCAGCCTGAGCGTGGGCAGCGGCCAGACCGTGCCGGTGAATGCAACCCTGCAGGCCCTGCGCGGGGCGCTCGAGGTTTACACCAATGTGGAGGCCCGTATCTTCCTGGATGGCCGCGAGGTGGGCCAGACCCGGGGGGGCTTCCTGCGCCTGGATGAGCTCGAGGGCGGTAGTGTCCAGGTGGTGGCGCTGGCCCCAGGTTACCGTGCAGCGCTTAGGGATGTTCGGGTTGAAGCCGGACGTACACAACAGGTGCGCCTCGAGCTGCCGCGGGCTCGATAGTCAAAACCCACCAGCAGTCCTCCCCTCGCAGCGCAGGGGAGGATTTTCTGCTGGGATCCTAATACCAGAGGTGGTTGGTTTGGCGCCAGAGGCGGTGCACTGGCCCAACCAAAGGGAGTAGAAAAGCATTTCGGTGCTAGCGTTTGGGCTTGTAACACCAACAACCCACAATGGGCAGTGCAGCATGCACTGCCCATTTAGCAAGCCTGTATTTTGGTACTACTTGGCCTTCTCGTAGAGCTTCTTGGCGATCTCGTAAAGCTCCGCGGGGTGGAACTCGGGGGCAAACTCCGCCGCGTCGTGGCCGGCGTCAAACACGGGGCCGCCCTGGGGAGGCCCATCCACCACCACCACTTCGCTCCCATCTTCGGGGGAGGCACCCCGCCAGATCAGGCCGAGGTCTTTGTAGTCCTCGGGGCTAAAGCGGTAGAGGTTGCGGTGGAAGCCCTGCTCCATGAACTTCTTGGCCTCGGGGAACTGGCTGTTGTCAATGCGGGGGATGGGCAGGAGCTTGGTCATCTCCACCCCGGTGAGGGTCTCCAGGGCCTTGCCGTAGGCGGCGGCGTGCACCCCACCCCGCACCAACAGGTAGCCGATCATCTCCCGGGCCACGGGGTTATCCGTCATCTCGTAGACCCGGAGCTTGTGGGTGCGGGCGGCCACCTCCAGGAAGAAGTTGTGCAGGAGATCCAGGATGAGGTTGCCGCTGGTGAAGACGTACTCCCCGTGCCAGTGCTCCCCCATGGCCCCCATGACCAGGCTGTTGCTCCCACCGGCGATGAAGTGGGCGGCGTTGCGGGCGTCCTTGGCAAAGCCCAGGGGTGCACTGACCGGATTCACCCCCTCTTCCTGGTTCTTCCCGGGGTTCTTGGCTAGAAGGGCATTGATGGTGGCGGCCACCAGCTCGATGTGCCCCAGCTCCTCCGTGGCGATGTTGGCGATGAGGTCGTAGTAGGGCTTCAGGGCTTGCTTCCCCCGGAAGTTGAAGGACTGGTACATGTAGTTCATCAGGGTGGACATCTCCCCGAACCGCCCACCCAGAAGAGCTTGTACGGCGCTGGCCGCATTGGGGTCTTGCTCCTTGGGGGCGGGAAGTTCAATCTGCAACCGGTCGATCCTCAGGAACATCCTTGTCACCTCCTTGCCGGAGATTTGCTCCGGACGGTTTTAGGGTAGGATGCCAGGAAAAATAAGTCCAATAGATTATGGGCTGTGCTATTATAAATTGGATTTATGAATCTGGATCAGCTCCGCTATCTGGTGGCCCTGGACGAGGAGCGTCACTTTACCCGGGCGGCCGAGCGGGTTTTCCTTACCCAGCCGGCTTTGAGCATTCAGATTAAACGCCTGGAGGAGGAGCTTGGGGTGGTGCTTTTCCACCGGAAAAAGCGCCCCTTGGAGCCCACCGAGGTGGGCGAGCAGGTTATTGTCCAGGCCCGCAAGGTGCTGGAAGAGGTGGAGCGCCTCAAGGCCCTGGCCCGGGGGGAGGAGGGGTTCTTTCAGGGGCCTTTTCGGCTGGGGGTCATCCCGACGCTGGCCCCTTATCTTCTGCCGCGGCTCCTACCCCGGCTGCGAGCACGCTTCCCCAGCCTCGAGCTCTCCGTTCGGGAAGAACCAACCCCCAGCATCCTGCAGGGGCTGGTGGAAGGTCGCCTGGACGCAGGCCTTATTGCCACCGAAGAGGAGGCGCCAGGCCTCGAGGTGCACCCCCTCTTTCGGGAGGCCTTTCTGGCCTATGTCTCCCCAGAGCACCCCCTTTATGCCCGAACGACCATCCATCCCCTTGAAATTCCCCTGGAAGACACCTGGGTTCTGGCTGAAGGACACTGTTTTCGGGAACAGGTGCTGGCTGCCTGCAGGCCAGGCCAGGGTTCGAAAGGCGTGGAGTTCCAGAGCGGAGACCTGGAAACCCTCATCCGACTGGTAGAGGAGGTAGGGGGGCTTACCCTCCTGCCGGAGGTGGCCCTATGGACCCTGCCCAAGGCCAAGAGAACCCATCTGCGCCCCCTAAGCCCCCCTGGAGCCGGGCGCACAGTCTACTTAATTTTGCGCCAGGGAGCCCTCAGGCGAGCTGTGGCCCTGAGGCTGGGTGAGGAGGGCAAGGCGCTGGCCCTGGCCTTGCAGCGGAGTGAGCACGGGGAACAACTGCTGGCTGAGGGCTAGAGAACCTCCAGGATGGCAAACTTCAGATACTGGGTCTCGGGCACGTTGAGCAACACCGGGTGATCCCAGCCCTGACCGCGCTTTTCTACCACCCGCACAGCGCGGTGGGCATCGGCGGCAGCCTCAGCGAGCATCTGATAAAAGAGGGCTTCGCTCAGGTGGTGGCTGCACGAGGCGGTAGCTAGGATGCCCCCGCTGGGCAAGAGCTTCATGGCCCGCAGGTTAATCTCTTTGTAAGCAGCGTAGGCCCGCTCTATGTCGCGTTTGCTCTTGGCGAAAGCCGGGGGGTCGAGCACAATCAGGTCGTACCGGGCTTTACGCCGCTCCTCTTCGCGCAGAAACTCAAACGCGTTGGCCTCTCGGAAGGTGATGTTGGCCAGGCCGTTGGCCCGGGCGTTCTCGGCGGCTCTTTGCAGGGCGGCTGCCGAACTATCCACCGCTGTAACCTGTTTGAAGCTTTGAGCGAGGTGGAGGGCAAAGGAGCCGTGGTAACTAAACACGTCCAGGGCGCTTTCCCCCCTAAAGGTTTTTAGGCGGATGCGGTTGTCGCGCTGGTCAATGAAGGCCCCGGTTTTCTGGCCTTCCATCAGGTCAACGCGGTACACGATGCCGCCTTCCTGCACCATAACCGCGCTGGGCACCTGGCCTAGCAGGGGCTTGACCTCCAGGGGCAGGCCCTCGAGGCTGCGGGTTTTCTGGTCGTTTTTGGCTAGCAGACTTTGCAGGGGTAGCTCATCCTGCAGCACTTCTACCAGGGCGGGGGTCAGCGGCTCGAGGGCGGCCGAGCCTATCTGCAAGACCCCATGACCGGCGTAATAATCGAGCACCAGTGCCGGCAGGAGGTCGCCTTCGGCGTGCACCAGCCGGAAAGCCCCCTGGGGTTCTTGGGCGATGGCCTCT
Source organism: Meiothermus taiwanensis DSM 14542 (assembly GCA_000482765.1). Lineage (GTDB taxonomy): Bacteria > Deinococcota > Deinococci > Deinococcales > Thermaceae > Meiothermus > Meiothermus taiwanensis. The sequence continues at coordinate 47,349 of AXWR01000007.1, read as the reverse complement.
TTACGCCGCTGCAGGGCTTTACGCAGGTTTTCAAGCAAGGCCCCCTGGGGATCTTTGGCTGCGCCGAAGTGAAAAACTCGCACACTGATCTCCGAGGCTGGGTTGTACAGTGCCCAGCCCAACACCCTGGGGCCAGCCTGCACCGGGTAGAGGCCGGGCTGTTGGGGCCCTTCCAGCACATCGCTTCGATATACCCAAGGGTGACGGGACAGCAGCCGGGCTGCGCCTCTGGCATTCACGCGGACACTCATCCCGTGAGTCTATCGCTTTTTGCTGCCGTATCAATCGCTCTATGCTTTTTGCCCTCGCGGCACCTTAATGTGTGCTTCTATGCCGTGTGTTCTTCAAGCCAACTAGTGTATGCTATCTCGCGTTGACACGAATCCTGAGAAACCGCTATGATTCTTGGGGTTCATCTTTGAGCAAGTTTTCACTTGCTCGCTTTTTCGATGTGCCGAGCAAAGCGATGGCGACCAGAAAGGAGGGAACGTGGCTGGATCAGGACTCATAAAAAGCCTAGCGGAGCGCGAGCAGGCCCTAGCCAAGCAGCTCGAAGAGGCCAAGCGGGCCGCCGCTGCCAAAGTCCAGGAAGCCGAAGCCAAGGCCGCCCAGATTTTGGCCGAGGCCGAGCAGGCTGCACGGGACTTGGAGGCGCAGTACCGCGCCCGCACCACCGAAGCCGTGGCTAAAGTTGAGAGCGAAGCCAAGGCCAGGGCCGAAGCGGAGGCAAAGGCCATTGGTGAAGCGGCCGCAGCAAAGGTGGCCGAGGCGGTTCAGGCGGTACTGAAGGAGGTACTGCCTTGATCGCTCCTATGGAGAAGTTGATTGTGGCTGGCCCTAAGCGGCTGGCCCGGGAGCTTTTGGCCGAGCTGCAAAAGGCTGGGGTGGTGCACATCGACCCCCTGCGCCCGGATGAGCTGGGCGAGTATCGTCTATCCCCAACCGAAGAAGCCGAACTCAAGCGCTGGGAGGCGGTGGTTTCGCAAGCCGAACAGTCGCTGACGGTGGTTGGTCTGGCGACGGTGCCCAGCAGCAAACCGTTTACGGGCTCCCTCGAGGAGGCCGAGGCTGTGCTGCGTCCGGTGGCCAGCCGGGCCGAGGTGCTGGGCAAAGAGCGGGCGGCCCTGGAGGAGGAAATCCAGACCATCGAGCTGTTCGGCAAGGCCGCCGAAAAGCTGGCCGCGCTGGCGCATGGGCTCGACGAGAGCCCCCGCCTGGGGGTCATTCCCTTCCTGGTAGCCAAGCCCGAGGAGCTCGAGGCCGTGCGCAAGGCCCTGCAAGAGACCCTGGCCGATCGCTTTGTGCTCGAGGCCGAGCCCCTGGAGAACCAGCTGGCCGCCGTGGTGGTGGTCAGGCGGGGCGAGCTCGAGGCCGCGCGCTCGAGCCTTTCCCGCCTGGGTTTGGCCGAGCTGCGCTTTCCGGGGGCTTACGGAGCCATGTCCCTTGGGAAGGCAGCGGCCCGCATGAAGGAACGGGCCAAGCTGGCCCCCGAAGAGCTGGTGGGGATCCGCGAGGAGGTCGCCAAGCTTTCACGGGAGTCTGGGGAAGCCCTCATAGCCCTGTGGACCCGGGCCAAAGACGAAGTGGCCCGCTACAAAGCTGTTGCTGATATGGCTGCTGGGAAGTATGGGGCTGCCCTGATGGGCTGGGTGCCCCAAAAGGCCAAGGGAAAGGTAGAAGAAGCCCTGGGCCGTCTGCGCGACCAGATTGTCTACACCTTTGAACCCGTAGACGAGCACCACGAGGGCCACCAGGTGCCGGTAACCCTGGAAAACCCGTCCTGGGCCAAGCCCTTCGAGCTGATGCACGGCTTCCTCAACACCCCAGCTTATGGCAGCCACGATCCCACCGTGATGATCGCTATCTTCTTCCCGCTTTTCTTCGGGATTGTGGTGGGTGATATCGGCATTGGGCTGCTGTTCTTACTGGTCGCCCTGTGGCTGGCCGGGAAATCCCGTCGAGGGGAGACCCTGCGCATCGATTTTCTAGGGGCCGCTTTTGGGCCGGATGTGCTGGGCAAACTGGCCACCATTGGTAAATGGATGGCGGGCTGGGCAATCTTCTGGGGGTTTTTGTACGGGGAGTTCTTCGGCACCTTTCTGGAGAAGTTGCGGCTGCCGGGCATTTTTGGTCTCAAAGACGGCTGGCGGGTGTTTTATCCAACCGGCCCCAGCTTCGATCCCGACACCTACTATGGGCTAATTCCCATCATCATCAACCGCCTGGATTTTGCCCAAACCGCCAATGGGCTGATGGTCTTTGCTATCCTGTTTGGGGTATTTCAGGTTCTCTATGCCTTCTTCCTGCGAATGCGCCTGGGCCTCAAACATGGGCACATGAAGCATTTCTGGGAAGGCTTTGGCTATTTCTCGGGCCTGGTGGGTCTGGTGGCCTTTGCCTACAACTTCCTCACCCAGGCCAACATCCCCATCCTCAACATCATCTTTGGGGTGGGCATCATTTTATTTTTCGTCGGGGTAGCCCTCTCGCGTGAGGTGCTGATGATCGCTGAGCTGCCGGGTAAAGGTGGGCAGATTCTTAGCTATATCCGTTTGTACGCCGTGGGTGTGGCGGGGGGTGTGCTGGCCAGCCTGGCCAACCAGGTGGGTTTTGGCCTGGCGGAGCGCTTTGGCTTTATTGGCGGGGTGTTGGGATTTTTGGTGGGCTTGCTGCTAATCCTGGCGATTATCGTCATCACCACCCTGGGCCACGTGATCCAGCCCATCCGTCTCTTGTGGATCGAGTTTTCCACCAACTTTGGCTTTTTCGAGGAAACCGGGAGGCCGTACAGGCCCTTTCGCTCGGTCAGGTCAGATTAAAATGCCTGGGTGCGCCCTTATGATGTAAGGGTGCCCTTTCGTCGCCAGGCGACACAAAGTCTCATCCAGTCTAGTTCACTAACGTGCTGTAGCGCGTGAAACCAGTGAAGGAGAGAATCAGTATGAAGAACATGAAGCTTACCAAGACTCTGTTGATCGTCGCTATCGTTATTCTGGCTACGGTGGCCTTTGCTGCTGAAGAAGGCGCGGCAACCGGTACTTCGTTTGCTGCTATCGGCAAGGGGCTGGCCATCGGTCTGGGTCTGCTGGGCACGGGTATGGCCCAGAGCGCCATCGGTGCAGCGGCTGTGGGTGCGGTGGCCGAGGATCGCCGTAACTTTGGTACGGCCCTGATCTTCTTCCTCATTCCCGAAACGCTGGCTATTTTCGGTCTGGCCTTCTCGTTCCTCATCAACTAGCGCCGATGCCAGATAGCCAGTGGTGTACCCGCCATTGGCTATCTGCAAGAAGCTTATAGAGGAGCCCAATGTCAAAACTCGAGGACATTCTTCAAAGTGAAGTGGCCGCCGAGATCAGCGCCATCGCTGCCGAAGCCGAGGCAAAGGCTCAGTCGATTCTGAGCCAGGCTGCGCAGCAGGCCGAGGCCCTCAAGGCCAGCAAAGAACGCCAGCTCGAGGCCGAACACGCCGCGGCTTTGCGCCGGGCCGAGAGTGCGGCGGAGCTGCTGGTCAACCAGGCCCGAATTGCGGCCAAGGGGCGGGTGGTGGAGCAGGTTAAAGCCGAAGCGCTGCGGGCCCTGCAAAACCTGGCCGTGCAGCCGGGCTTCGCCGATACGCTCCAAAAGCTGGCTGAAGAGGCGCTGGCCGAGCTGGGGCAGGCCGAGGCGGTGGTGGTCAATCCTGCCCATACCGCTCTGCTGGCCGACTGGGCCAGGGCGCGGGGGTTGGAACTCAGGGCCGATGAGGCCATCCGGGATGGGGTGCGCCTGGTGGCCCAGGGCGGGCGGTCTTACGTGCAGAACACGCTGACCGAACGCCTCGAGCGGGCCTGGGATGCGCTTTCCGCCAAGGCGGCCAAGGCCATTTGGGGGTAGTGTGCTGACCCGTAACGCCTTTGCCTATCTCAACGCTCGGGTGCGCTCGAGGCGAAGCCAGATGGTTCCGGAGTCTTTTTTTCAGCAAGCCTTGGGCCGACCCTTCCCCGAATTCATACGTTTGTTGTCGGAAACGGTCTATGGCGCCGATTTGCTGGGCGATACCCTGGACGATGTGGATCGGGCGGTTTCCAATCACCTCGCCCGTACAGTGGGCGACCTGCCAACCCTGGTATCGGGCGAGCTGCGCGAGCTGGTGAGTCTGCCACTGCTGCGGGCCGATCTGATCAACCTCAAGGCCATTCTGCGCGGTAAGCAGAGCGGCAAGGCCCCGGAGGAGATCAAGGCTGGGCTGGTAGGGGGAACCCTCAAGGAACCCATCCTTAACGCCATGTTGCAGGCACCCGATGTTGCCAGCATGGCTCAGGTGTTGCAGGTTCCCGGACATCCTTTAGCCAAAGCGCTGCGCAATGCCCTGATTGGCAACCCCGAACCGCTGGCCCTCGAGGTCGCGCTGGATCGCGAGTTTTTTGCCGCTACCTTCAAAAAGGCCAAGAAGCTGCGCCAGAACTTTATCGCTTCCTTCTACGCTTTAGAAGCGGATGTCACCAACCTGTCCACCGCTTTCAAGCTGCAGGCCCTGGGCGCGGCCAACCTCAACCTGGACAACTACTTTGTGCCAGGCGGTAAGCACCTGAGCCGGGCGGTTTTTGGTCGGGTTGCGGCAGGGGATCTGGCTGCCCTGGAAGCGCTGAATGGTACCCCTCTGGCACCTGTGGTGGGGGTGCGTACCCTGGGGGATCTCGAGCGCATCTCGCGGAGGGTTTTACTCGCCAAAGCCAGCACGGGTGCCACCGATAGCCTGGGGGGTGGATTGGTGCTCGACTACATCCAGAAAAAGCTGTGGGAGGGCGCGCGCATCCGCCTCCTGGCCCGGCGGGCCTACTACAACCTGCCGGCCGATGCGGTGGCGAAGGAGGTCGCATGAAAATTGGGGTGCTGACCGATGCCGAAACCGCTTCCGGCTATCGTATGGCCGGCCTCGAGGCCGTGGTTGCGGCTCCCGAGGAGGCCGCCCTCAGGCTGGTCGAGATGATTCAGTCCAACCAGTACGCGCTGGTGGCGGTAGACCAGCGCCTGCTGCCCGATCCCAACAAGGCCGCCGAGCGGGCTATGCGCGGGCGCAGCGCGCCGGTGTTGCTTTCCCTGCCCAACCTGCTCGATACCTTCAGCGGGGGGGGCGATGCCAAGGCCTACATGCGCCAGCTGGTACGCGAGACCATCGGGTTTGACATCAAGCTATGAGCCCATAGCGTGGGAGCGTTTAGCCAAACTATAGAAGGCTGCTGGCAAACGGTTCTACGCATCCGACAAAGGAGGATAGATGGGAACCATCAAAAAAATCGCAGGGCCGGCGGTGATCGCCGAGAACCTGCAAGGCGCCAAGATGTACGACATCGTGCGCGTCGGGAACGAAAAATTGGTGGGTGAGATCATCCGTCTGGATGGCAACACCTGCTTTATTCAAGTCTACGAAGACACCAACGGCCTCAAGGTGGGCGAGCCGGTGGTCACCACCGGCCTGCCGCTGGCCCTCGAGCTGGGCCCCGGCTTGCTGAACGGCATCTTCGACGGGATTTTGCGCCCGCTGGACAAGATCCAGGCGGTGTCGGGCATCTTCATCAGCCGGGGTATCGAGGTTTCCTCCCTGGATCGCACCCGCAAATGGGACTTCACCCCCTTGAAGAAAGTGGGCGACGAGGTCAAAGGGGGCGACATCCTAGGCACCGTGCCGGAGTACAGCTTCACCCACAAGATTCTGGTGCCACCTGACAAGGCCGGCCGTATTAAGTACATTGTGGAGGCCGGGCAGTACACCATCGACGATACCATCGCGGAGCTCGAGGACGGCACCAAGCTGCGTCTGGCCCACTTCTGGCCGGTGCGCAAGCCCCGCCCCTTCACCCGCAAGCTCGACCCCAACCAGCCCTTCCTGACCGGGATGCGCATCCTGGACGTGCTCTTCCCCCTGGCTGCCGGGGGTACGGCGGCCATCCCCGGCCCCTTCGGCTCGGGTAAGACCGTTACCCAGCAGTCCATTGCCAAGTACGGGGATGCCAACATCGTGGTGTATGTGGGCTGTGGTGAGCGCGGCAACGAGATGACCGACGTGCTGGTGGAGTTTCCCGAGCTGGAAGACCCCCAGACCGGCCGCCCCCTGATGGAGCGCACCATCCTGGTGGCCAACACCTCCAACATGCCGGTGGCGGCCCGCGAGGCCAGCCTTTACACCGGCATCACCCTGGCCGAGTACTTCCGCGACCAGGGCTACAAGGTCTCGCTGATGGCCGACTCCACCAGCCGCTGGGCCGAGGCGCTGCGCGAGATCGCCTCACGCCTGGAAGAGATGCCCGCCGAGGAAGGCTACCCGCCCTACCTGGCCTCGCGCCTGTCCAGCTTCTACGAGCGGGCTGGCAAGGTGATCACCCTGGCCGGTGAGCAGGGCGCGGTCTCGGTGATCGGCGCGGTCTCGCCGGCGGGCGGTGACTTCTCCGAGCCCGTCACCCAGTCCACCCTGCGCATTACCGGTGGTTTCTGGGCCCTGGATGCCCAGCTGGCTCGAGCCCGCCACTTCCCGGCCATCAACTGGGCCCGCTCGTACTCCCTGTTCCTGAACATCCTCGAGCCCTGGTACCGCGAGAACGTGGCCCCAGACTACCCCGAGGTGCGCACCCAGATTATCACCCTGCTGCAGCGCGAGGCTGAACTGCAACAGGTGGTGCAGCTCGTGGGCCCCGACGCCTTGCAGGATGCCGAGCGGCTGGCCCTGGAAATCGGTCGCATCGCCCGCGAGGACTTCCTGCAGCAAAACGGCTTTGACCCGGTGGACGCGAGCTGCTCAATGGCCAAGGCCTACGGCATCATGCAGATGATCCTGGCGGCCTACAAGCAGGGCGAGCTGGCCCTGGCCAAGGGGGCGACCATCGCGGACTTCCTGAACGACCCGGTGATCGAGAAAATCGGGCGGGCCCGCTACGTGCCCGAGGAGGAGTTCCCCGCCTACAAGGCCGAGTTCGACCAGATGATCAAGACCGCTTTCCTGGGTGCGGTCAAGGCGTAAGGAGGTTTTGATGCTCAAGAAAGAATACAACGCCGTAACTTACGTCTCCGGCCCGCTTTTGTTCCTGGAGGGGGCCGCCGATCTGGCCTACGGCGCCATCGTAAACATCGACGACGGCACCGGCCGCATCCGTGGCGGTCAGGTGATTGAAGTCTCCGACCAGTACACGGTTTTGCAGGTCTTCGAGGAGACCTCGGGGCTGAACCTCGAGCGCACCACGGTATCGCTGGTGGAAGACGTGGCCCGCCTGGGCGTTTCCAAGGAGATGGTGGGCCGGGCCTTCAACGGGATTGGTAAGCCCATTGACGGCCTGCCCCCGGTGGTGGCCGACAAGCGCCTGCCCATCAACGGTGCGCCCATCAACCCGGTGGCCCGCGAGAAGCCCGAGGAGTTCATCCAGACCGGGATCAGCGCCATTGACGTCAACATGACCCTGGTGCGCGGCCAGAAGCTGCCCATCTTCTCGGGCTCGGGCCTGCCCCACAACGAGCTGGCCGCCCAGATCGCCCGCCAGGCCAAGGTGCTGGGCGAGGGCGAGGGCTTCGCGGTGGTGTTCGCAGCGATGGGGATTACCCAGCGCGAGGTGAGCTACTTCATGCAGGAGTTCGAGCGCACCGGGGCTCTCTCCCGCTCGGTACTCTTCCTCAACAAAGCCGACGACCCCACCGTGGAGCGCCTGCTCACTCCCCGCATGGCCCTGACCGCCGCCGAGTACCTGGCCTTCGAGCACGACTACCACGTGCTGGTCATCCTCACCGACATGACCAACTACTGCGAGGCCCTGCGCGAGATCGGTGGGGCCCGTGAGGAGATCCCGGGCCGCCGCGGCTACCCCGGCTACATGTACACCGACCTGGCCTCGCTCTACGAGCGCGCCGGCGTGGTGCACGGCAAGAAGGGCTCGGTCACGCAAATTCCCATCCTCTCCATGCCCGGTGACGACATCACCCACCCCATCCCCGACCTCACCGGCTACATCACCGAGGGGCAGATCTTCATCGCCCGCGACCTGGCCCAGCAGGGCATCTTCCCACCCATCAACGTGCAGCCCTCGCTCTCGCGTCTGATGAACAACGGCATCGGCAAGGGCAAGACCCGCGCCGACCACAAGGAGCTGGCCGACCAGCTCTTCAGCTCCTACGCCCGTGGGGTGAACCTGCGCCGTCTGGTGGCCATCACCGGTGAGGACGCCCTCACCGAGATGGACAAGAAGTACCTGCGCTTTGCCGAAAACTTCGAGAAGAAGTTCATCAACCAGGGCCAGAAGGAGCGCTCCATCGAGGAGAGCCTCAACATCGGCTGGGCTTTGCTTGCAGACTTCCCGCCCTCCGAGCTCAAGCGCATCCGTCGCGAGTACATCGAGCAGTACCACCAGAAGACCGGCAAGCTGGAAGAGCTGGTGGGGGCCTAAGATCCTTTGCCCCTAGAGGGGAATTGCCATGGCTGAACAAGTCTCACCGACACGCTCAACCCTGCTGGCCAAGCGCGATCAGAAGCGGCTGGCCTTGCAAGGCGTGGAACTGCTCAAAAATAAGCGGGATGCTCTGATCGGCGAGTTTTTTGCCCTGGTGCAGGACTCCCTCAAAGCCCGCGAGGCCCTCAACAACGCGGCCAAGGAGGCCTACTTCAGCCTGCTGATCGCCAAGGCCTTTGACACCCCCGAGGCGGTGGAGTCGCTCTCCAGCACCCCCCTGGAGGTGCGCATGGAGGTGGAGAGCCTTTATGGGGTCAAGGTGCCCCGCATCTCGGCCCCCGAGGCCGGGGCTGGGCTGTCCTTCAGTCCCATTGGGGTGGGGGCCAAGACCCTCGAGGCCGCCACAGCCTTCCGCCGCCTGGCCGAGGCCATTGTCGCGGTGGCCAACACCGAGAACCGCCTGCGCAAGATCGGTGAGGAGATCAAGAAAACCAACCGCCGGGTGAACGCCCTGGAGCAGATCTCCATCCCCGAGATCAACGAGCAGATCAAGTTCATCACCGATACCCTCGACCAGCGCGCCCTGGAAGAGGTGACCACCCTCAAGCGCATCAAAGCTGCCATCCTGGCCCGCGAAGCCGAGGAGCAGGGCATCGTTTCGGCGCATATCGAGAAGGGCGCAGGGCTTTAGTCGAGGCAGCGTGGCAGGGCCTCGAGCAGGGCTTCCTGAGCCTCGGGGGGCTGGGCCGAAAGCCGGAGCCATTCCGGTAAACCAAACGAGGTGCAGTCACGCACCCGGATGCCCTCCTCTCTCAACCGCCGGGCTACTTTGGTAGCCCGGCCTACTTTTACCATCAGAAAATTGGCGGGGCTTTCCTGCACCTCGAGGCCCAGCGTTTGCAGCCCGCTGGCAAGCTGCTTGCGCAGACTCCAGAGTTCTTCGCGGGTGCGGGCCAGCCAGTCCTGGGAGCTGGGTTGCAGGGTGGCCTGTAAGAAGGCCTCGCCATGCACCCCCACCACCCAGGAGGGCGCCAGGTTGCGGAAGTGTACCAGGCTTTGCGGCGCAACCAGATACCCAGCCCGCACCCCGGTAAGGCCGTGGGCCTTGTTGGGGCTGTACATCCGCCAGGCGCTGGGCGGCAGGGCGGGTGGATCGGGCAGCAGGTGGTAGTAGGCCAGGTCGAGCACCAGGGCAATGTGGTACAGTTCCGCGATGTGGGCGGCTTCCTCGATAAAAGTGTAGATCTCGCCGGTAGGGTTGTTGGGTACGCATAAAAAGGCCAGGGTGGCCTTAGGAAGCAGACTCAAAAAGCTCTCGGCGTCGGTAGCCCGCAGCAAGGGCAGCTCAGCCGGCTGGGCCGCACGGGCATACTCGCTGAAGGTGGGGGGGGAGGATGAGCATGGGCCCGCGCAGATAGCGCCAGCGCGTTAGACGATGGATGATCTCGCTGGTGCCTCCTCCTACCGCAACCTGCTCAGGGGTCACCCCATGAAACGCGGCCAGGGCCTGGTGCAGTTGGGTGTAGAGGGGATCGGGGTACCGGCTGGGATCCACGGCCTGGATGGCGGCCAGGGCGTAGGGATCGGGGCCCAGGCTGTTGGCGTTGGTGGAGAAGTCGTAGCGGGGGGTGGGGCCGGCATCGGTGCCCCCATGGATGGGCGTGAGTACGTCATCGATCATGTGCCACGATTATGGAGGATGGCCGGGGTGGTTTATGTGGGCTATCCTCAAGTCGTATCTAGAACATTCCCAGAATACCCCTACCTGCCATCCAAGTGCCCAGGCCGGCCAGGAGCCCTGTGCTCCAGCCGACCCAGGCGGCCCGGCGCAGCCCGGCCCGCACGTCATCGGTGGTAGGAACGCGCCCGTTGGGGTGCAGGGTGTACGCGCCAGGCTTAGACAGGCGCAGATTCAGCCGGAGGGCCAGGCCGGCCATGGGCCAGCCGCTGTTGGGTGAGGGGGTTTTGTGGGCTTCCCTGGACAGGGTTTTCCAGGGGCAAGCCAGGCCGCACAGCAACAGGCCGGTGAGGCGGGCTGGGATGTAGTTGAGGAGGTCGTCGGCCCTGGCGGCGAACTTACCCGCCCATTCCCATCGGCCCCGGTACCCCCACAGGGCGTCGGCGGTGTTGGCAAAGCGGTATAGAGCAGCCCCTGGCAGGCCCAGCAGCACGAACCAGAAAAGCGGGGCCACCAGGGAGTCGTTGAGGTTTTCGGCCAGGCTTTCCAGGGCGCTTTCGCGTACCTCACTTTCCGATAAGGACTCTGTGGGGCGGCTGACCAGGTTGCGCAGGCGCAGCCGGGCGGCCTCGAGGTTTCTTTGCAAAGCCTCCTCCACCGCAACCACCTCATCCAGAAGCATTCGAAAGGCGAAAAGGGGTTTGAGCAGGAGGGCGGCCAGGACAGCTTCAACCCCACCGCTTGCCCTGCCGATCAGGGCCTCGAGGCCGGTATACACCCCGACGACCGCGCCACATCCCAGGAGCCAGTAACAGCCACCCAACAGAAAGGCTTTTGTGGGGGGATTGGCGGTGAGGCCGCTGCCCACCGCCTTCAGGTAAGTCCCCATCCAAACCACCGGGTGCAGACGGGCCGGGGGTTCGCGGAAAAACCAGTCCAGGAGTAGGGCCAGGACAACCGCCATGCGATCCTGGAGGCTATGCGAGGGCGTCCTGATCGCGAATGGTTTTGGGCCGCCCGTCCTCACCCAGGGCCACCATGACGAAGCCGGCCCGGCAGGCCAGAATCCGCTCTTCTTTGTCGATGGGTTCTACCCACATCTCCACCTCGAGCCGCATGGAACTGCGCCCCACCGAGGTGACCCAGGCCACCAGCTCCACAATCGAGCCTTGAGGAACCGGATGATGAAAGTCGATGGCGTCGGTGTGTACCGTAACCACCTTGCAGCGCGCATAGCGGGTGGCGGCCACAAACGCAGCTTCGTCCATCCAGGCCATGGCCGTACCCCCGTACAGGTTGCCGTAGTGGTTGCAGTCGGGGGGGCGCACCAGGTGAACCGTGCGGGTTTTGGGCTTCATGCCAGACCTCGCCGCCGCGCCCGCTCCTCCCGGTAGAGGATGTAAGCCCGTGCCACCGCCGGGTAGCTCTGCATCAGCCCCTCCTCCACCAGATCCTGAATCTCTTCGATATGTAGCCCTTGCCGCTGGGCTTTGCGCTTGATGGGGTTCAGGATATGCCGTTCGATCACCCCTGGATCCAGGGCCACACCGCAGGCATCCCCGGCCCGCTCCACCGCCCGCACGATGCGCAGCTCGTCGAAGGGCACCACCCGCCCATCCCGCTTGGTGACGGGCTGGTACTCCGGCTGGAGGCCCTCAAAGATAAAGTCCTCGTCGGTGATGGGTTCCACCCGGATGGCCTTCACGTAGCCGTTGCCTTTGGTGGAAAAGAAGTCGTGGTTTTTGGTCTCGGTGCGGAGCCCCGCCAGCACCACCGGGTTAACCGCATCGGCCGCAACACCAAAGTAAGGCTCCAGTCCTAGATTCATCAGGGCCTTGTCGGCGTTATAACGGGAGAAAGTAATGACTGCTTCCTCCAGTCCTAAAGGGGTGTAGAGCATCCGGCTGTAGCGCTCCTCCAGCCCCGCGAGATGCTCCAGCATCCGGTAGACCCCCTCGCGCGCGGCCCGCTGGGTTGCTTCAGGCAGCCGGGCGTACACCTCCTGCGCCAGCAGGCCCACATACACCCCGTGAATGCTCTCGTCACGGATGATCAGGTTGATGATCTCGCCCGAGTTGGTCATCCGGCCCTGCCCGGCCAGGAGCAGGGGATAGAAAAAGCCGGAGTAGAACAGAAACGACTCCAGCAGCACGCTGGCCGCTAGGCCCAGGTATAGGCTTGAATCGTCCTGCACCCCCAGGTAGCGGCGGTGCACGAAGACCTGCTTCTCCTGCAAAACCGGCTCGCTTCGTACCCAGTCAAAAAGCTCGCCGATGCGCTCGCTGGTGCATAGGGTGGAGAAGATGCTGCTGTAGCTCTTGGCGTGCATGTGCTCCATGGCCCCCATGAAGCCCATCACCGCTTTGGCCTGGAGGCTTTCGATGTGTTGCGACAAGAGGGGCATGCCCACGCTGCCCTGCACGGTGTCCAGCAGGGTGAGACCGGCCAGCACCTGCTCGTAGACCCGCTGCTCCTCTTTGGAGAGGGTTATCCAGGTGAGCTTGTCGTCGGCCAGGGGGATCTCCTCGTCCACCCAGAACTGCCGCACGTTCTGATCCCAGAACATCTTGGTGTAGGCATCGTCCGGGCGGTTCCAGTTGACCGCCTGCAGAACCGATAAAGTTGGTGACATCCTAAGCTCCTTTCTAAACTGCGCAGGATAAGCACTCCTCCACGCTGAGGTTTTTGGTGCGGGTGTAGTACAGGCTCTTGAGGCCCTTCTTGGCCGCGTACACGTACAGCCGGGCCAGCTCACGGGTGCTGGTCTCGCTGGTCACGAATAAAACCGTGCTGATGCCCTGATCCACGTGCTGCTGCGCCTCGGCCACCAGGTCGATCACCCGGTACATGTTCATGTGATACGCCGACTTGTAAAACCAGTAGGTCTCCTCGGAGAGGAAGGGCATGGGGTAGTAGGTGGTGGCGTTGCCGTAGGTGCGGGTCTCCACGTGCTCCACGATGGGCTGGATGGAGGGGGTGGCGTTCTGGATGTAGCTGATCGAGGCGGTGGGGGCCACCGCCAGCCGGTAGGCGTGGTAAAGGCCGTGCCGCTGCACCTCTTCTTTCAATTGGGCCCAGTCCGCTGGGCTGGGTAGGGGAATGCCCTCGAAGAGTTTCTGCACCCTTTCGCTCTGAGGCCGGAAATCCTCGTGTAGATACTTTTCGAAGTACTGCCCGCTGGCGTACTCGCTTTGTTCGAAGCCGAAGAAGGTCTGGCCGCGCTCGCGGGCGATCTCCTTGGAGCGCTCCAGGCTGTAATAGTTCATTGCCGCAAAGAAGCTGCGCACGAAGTCGCGGGCCTCTTCGGACTCGTAGCGGATCTGGTTTTTGGCGAAGAAGCCGTGCAGGTTCATCACCCCCAGGCCCACCGAGTGGAAGGCCTGGTTGGCCCGGTAGACCCCCGGCACCTGCCGCACCGCGCTGGCGTCGCTTACCGCGGTGAGGGCATCCATCGCGGTGTACACGCTTTCGGCTAGCTTCCTCTGCTCCATTACGTTGACGATGTTCAGGCTGCCCAGGTTGCAGCTGATGTCGAAGCCCGCCTCCACCACCTCCCCGGCGTCCCCCACCAGGGTAGGGGTCTGGAGCTGGAAGATCTCGGTGCAGAGGTTGGACATCTTGATCTGGCCGAGGGCTTTTAGCGCGTGCTGGCGGTTGGCGTTGCTGCGGTAGACGATGTAGGGGTAGCCCGACTCGAACTGGGTCTGAGCGATCCGGGTGAGCATCTGACGGGCCGAAAGGGGCCGCTTTTTGACCTCGGGGTGGGCGAGCAGGGCCTCGTACATCCGGTCGATGTCCATATCGTCGAGGTGTTCCCCAAAGGCCCGGTAGACCGAGTAGGGTGCGAAGACGTAAAAATCTTCTCCGGCCTCGGCCAGGTCGAAGAACTTTTGTGGCACGATCAGCCCCAGCGAGAGGGTTTGCAGGCGGCTTTTCTCATCGGCGTTGATCTTTTTGGTATCCAGAAACTCCTCCACATCCCAGTGGAAGATGTTCAGGTAAACCGCCCCGGCCCCTTTGCGCTGGCCCATCTGGTCGGCGTAGTTGAAGGCGTCTTCCAGCAGCTTGGCCACCGGCACCACCCCCTTAGCGGCGTGGGCCACCCCCTTGATGGGTTCCCCCCGTGCGCGCAGCTTGGAGAGGTTGAGGGCCACCCCACCGCCGATCTTGGAGAGCTGCATGGCGGCGTTCAGGTTATAGCCGATGGAATTGAGCGAGTCGTCGAGCTCTAGCAGAAAGCAGGATACCAGCTCGCCCCGCCGGGCCCGGCCCGCGTTCAGGAAGGTGGGGGTGGCGGGCTGGTAGCGCTGCTCCATCATGGCCCGCAGATAGCTTTCGGCCTTGTGCACATTTCCCTGCCCCAGGTGCAGGGCCACCGCCAGCACCCGGTCAGGGTAGCGCTCCAGGTAGAGCTTTTTGTCGTCGCTTTTGAGGGCATAGTCCTTGTAAAACTTGGAAACCGCCATGAAGCTCTGGAAGCGGAAGGGGTAGCTGTGGGCCAGGTGGTAAAGCCGCAGGAGATCGGCGGCCTCGTAGCGGGCGAAGAAGTCCTCGTAGTAGCCCTCTCGGATCAGCGTTTGCAGACGTTCCAGGGGATCGGCAAAACGCCGGAGCCGCAGCGAAACTTCCTCCTCGAAGGCCTGGGCCGCATCGAGGTCTTTCTCGAGCTGGAAAAAGCCGTTTTTCTTATATAGCAGCGCACTGTTCAGTTCCAGATAGCGCATGGATGGCCTCCTGGACGATCTCTAGATCCTTTGGGGTTCCGGATAGTTCAAACTTGTGGATGACTTTAATGCCGTAACGTTCAGCCAGCATGTCGGCAGCGCGGGCGAAGTTCTGCCCCCAGTTGCGGTTGCCGCTGGCCGCCACCCCCAGCACATAAGGCCGGTTGCCCTCCACGAAGCGCAGCACCTCCGGGGGGGCCTGGCCGAAGCCGGTGGTGTAGGTGATGAGCAGGCAGGGCTCAGCGATTTTTTCCGTTCCATCGCTAAGGCGCTGGCTCTTCAGGCCCAGCCGAGCGGCAAAGCGGGCTACGTTACCGGTTTTGGAGGCATAGATGATCAGCAAAAGAACCCCCTTTGTCGACACAAAGAACGCCTTGCAAGACAAACAACTCTGTCCTGGAAAGGTCGAACAGCGGGGCAGGTGCTCGAGGTCTAGCCGCTACCTTTTTGTGCAGGGAGATTCATTCAGACCATCCTTTCCGCCCCTTGCGCGGAGGCGAGCGATGAGGACTCAAAGCAGGCATTCGGGCTATAACCGTTGCGCGACAGCGGCGGAATTGCACCGCACTTCCCCTGTCTTTGAACCCAGAAACCACATTTTGTGGTTTCTGCGAAGGAAAATACTATATATTGTTGATTTCGTCTAGGGGGGTGGGCGTAGAATAACCCCTCGATGTTGGATGGATTGATTGGTCTGGGGCTGTGGTGGGCAGGTGCTGCCTGGGTGCGCCGCTTTGGCTGGGCCTGGGGGGTGGTGGGGGTCTGGCTCAACCTGCTGTGGTTCATCTACCAAAACGAGCTGGGGCAGGGCTGGCTGTTCTACCTGCGGGGGGTGGGGCTGGCCTTTCTGCTGGCGGTGGGCTACCGGCAGTACGGGCTGGCCTGGGCCCTGCTGCCCTGGCCGCTGCTTTTTGCGGGGCGCTTCGAGCTGCCCATGCTATGGCCCTACCTTCCGGCCTGGGGTGAGGGCTTGATGCTGGGGGCGGTGGTTTATTTGCTGGTGGGGCTTTTTAGAAGGCCCTGATACAGCTCGGGGCGGCGCTGGGGGAAGACCGGGAACTCCTGGCGCAGCCGGGCCGGGAAGGCCGGGTCTAGTTCGATAAGCCCAAAACCCTCGGATTCGACCCGTAGCAGCTCCTGGCCCAGGGGGTCTACGGCCAGGCTGGGCGCGCCGAAGGGCTCTTCGGCATGGTTGACGGCCACCAGGTAGGCCTGGTTTTCGGCGGCGCGGGATTTGCAGAAAAGCTCCCAGGCGTAGCTGCGGCTTCTGGGCCAGGCTGAGGGAATCAGGAATAGGTTGACACCTTGCAAGGCATAGGTGCGGAAAAGCTCGGGAAAGCGCAGGTCGAAGCAGATGGCGATGCCCACCTTAAAGCCCTCCAGCTCGAGCGTAACCAACTCCTGCCCCGGAACCATGGTCTCGGGCTCGCCAAAAGCCGGAATCAGGTGGGTTTTGGTGTAGCTGGCCTGTACCCCGGCCGGCCCCACCACCTTGGCCCGGTTGGCGTGGCGCGGGCCGGCTTGCTCGAGCACCCCTGCTACCAGGGTCAGGCCGGTCTGGGCGCAGAACTGCTCGAGCCGGGCCAGCACGCTGGGGGTAGAGGCGGCATCGGCGAAGCGGTAGCCGCTGGAAAACAGCTCGGGCAGTACCGCTACCTTGGCCCCTTGCTGGTGGGCTTGCAAAAGGAGCTCGAGGGCCTTTCCCAGCGTGGCCTCGGGGGTTTCACGGGTGGCCAGATGAATCAGCGCAACTTTCATTTGCTCTCCTGTAAGCGGTAGGCCAGGTAGGGCAGGCCCAGCCCTAGCGCACTGCCCAGGAGGGCCGCGCCAGGCTGGCTATCCACGCCCAGGGCCAGCCCGGCCAGTTGTACCAGAATCAGGGCTGCCAGCACGTAGACGTACAGAGGGATTACAAAGGGCTTACCGCTGCCGTACTGCACCAGCCCAGCCCCCACCAGGGTAGTTACGGAAAGAGTTGCACCGAAGGGGCTGGGTTGAAGGAAAAAAAACCAGATAAAGCCGGCGATTCCGGCGTAGATGAGGGTGCGGGCCAGCCGGTCGGGGGCTAGCAGGCGTGATGGAAATCCGCGCAACCCACCCTCCAGCCGCTAGGACTTAATAAAGCGCCAGACAATCAGGCTGGACAGGATAAGCCCCAGGCCACCCCAGGCCACCTGCGGCTCCTGCCCGGCAAATCCCAGGAGGGTTGCCAGCACCCCGGCGCTCAGAAAGCCCAGGGCATACCTGGGGTTTACCGTCAGACCCAGCAGCAGGGCCACCAGAAAGCCCGAGAGCGCCGGCGGTATGCCGGCCCCAACCGCGACGACCACGATCAGCAAGCCCAGGGTGATGATCAGACCTAAGAAGTAAGCGCCTGGAAAGGGCTCCTTGCTGGGTTTATCCGTTGCTTTGTTCGCCATATTTGCACCTATCCTCGGGGTTGCTGCAGTTTGACGCACAAACCGTTTTTTGCTTGGGGTAAGACCACCCCGGGGTACCCTAGCTTACCGCTTTTGGTGGTGTTTTGCCGGGGGCTTTCTCTAAAAACCTGCCGGGAGGCTTTTTACTATTGGCTATCGGCATGGGGCATGTTAGCATTCTTTGCTAGCTATGGCCCTTATCGTGCAAAAATACGGCGGAACCAGCGTGGGCGACCTCGAGCGCATCCACAAGGTGGCCCAGCGCATCCACCACTACCTCGAGAAGGGGCATCGGATTGCTGTGGTGGTCTCGGCCATGGGCCGCACCACCGACGAACTGATCGCCCTGGCCAGGCGGGTCAATAAACGCCCGCCCCAGCGCGAGCTCGACATGCTCACCACCATCGGCGAGCAGCAGTCGGTGGCCCTGCTCTCGATGCAGCTCCACGCCATGGGCATCCCTGCGCGGGGTTTTACCCAGCACCAGATTGGCATCACCACCGATGGACGCTACGGAGATGCCCGAATCCTGCGGGTGGAGCCCACCCTCATCCAGCAGGCCCTGGATAGAGGGGAAGTGGCAGTGGTGGCGGGCTTCATGGGCACCACCCCAGAAGGTGAACTAACCACCTTGGGGCGGGGCGGCTCCGATACCACCGCGGTGGCCCTGGCCGCGGCCCTGGGGGCGCAGGAGTGCGAAATTTTTACCGACACCGAAGGGGTCTACACCACCGACCCCCACACCATTCCCGAGGCCCAGAAGCTGAGCCGCATCGGCTACGATCAGATGCTGGAGATGGCCGCCCTGGGGGCGCGGGTGCTGCACCCCCGGTCGGTCTACTACGGTAAGCGTTACGGGGTGAGAATCCACGTGCGCAGCAGCTTTTCCTACAACCCTGGCACCATTGTTACGGAGGATGGAATGGAACTCGATCGCCCAGTGACGGGGGTGGCCCTCGACGACGAAATCGCCCAGATCGGCCTGGTGGGTATCCCTGACCGGCCCGGTATTGCCGCACGGGTCTTTGAGGCCCTGGCCCGCAAGGGGGTGGCGGTGGACATGATTATCCAGGGCGTGCCCGGCCACGAGGCCAGCCGCACCCAGATGGCCTTCACGGTCAACCAGGACTTTGCCGAGGAGGCCATGGAGGCCCTCGAGCCCGTCCTGGCTGAGATTGGCGGCGAGGCCCAGCTGCGCCGGGACATCTGCAAAATCTCCATCGTAGGCGTGGCCCTGGCCTCGACCCCCGGCATTCCGGCCCGCATGTTCCAGGCCCTCTCGAGCGTGGGGGCCAACATCGAGATGATCGCCACCAGCGAGGTGCGCATCTCCGCCATCATTCCCCTGCAGTTTGCCGAGGCCGCCCTGCGCGCGGTGCACAGCGCCTTTGAGCTCGATAAACCGCTGGCCTGAGCGGCGGTGTTGCGGATGTTATAGCAGTGCGCCAAGTCCGGCCTTTCCGCCCCCAGGAGTGCCCATGAGCGAAGCCCAAGGCTATTCCGGCAAACAATACCTGAGCTGGCAGGACATCACCAACCTGGTCTCCAGGCTGCTGGGCCAGCTCAACCCCAACGACTTCGACTGCATTCTGGCGGTTACGCGGGGCGGTATGATTCCGGCCTGTCTGGTCTCGGAAGCCACCGACCAGCGCAATATCCTGACCGCTGCGGTGATGTTTTACACCGATGTGGGTGAGACCATCAAAGACCCCGTGTTTTTGCAGTTTCCTTCGGATAGCCTGCTCTATGGCAAGCGGATCTTGATTGTGGACGATGTGTGGGACTCGGGCAAAACCGCTGTAGCGGTACGCGAGCGCGTCAGGCTGGCCGGGGGACACCCCCAGGTGGCGGTGTTGCACTACAAGCCCCAAAAAAGCCAGTTCCCTGGCGATGCCCCCGACTACTACGCAGCCGAGACCGACGCCTGGATTGTGTACCCCTGGGATCCGGCCCAGGGCTGGACGGCGCTGGGGCAGGGGGTCAGCCAGGCCTGAGCCTGGCTCCACTCATACCAGATTCGGTTAGTTCGGCGCCGGAAGGCGGCGAACTAACCCGACCGAAGTTATCCGCGTAGCGGAGGGCGATACCGCCCCTTGGAAGGGATACGCTTTCTTCGCCGAGCGTAGCGAGGGGTGTGCTCTAGGATTCAAAAAGATAGCCTCTGAATGTTTTTTGTTTGAAGATTATCTTTTTGAATCCGGTATCACCAAGCAGCGCCCGGATTTAATGTGTGCTCGAGGCCCTACTCGAGCACGCTTTTTGCAAAGCCTCATAGCAGAACGGGTTGGTTCAGCGCTGGCAGGCGGCGAACCAACCCGACCGAGATGACCATCTTTTTGAACCCGCTACTACTTGATGAGCCCCAGCTGCAACACCGCGTCGCGCTCATCGGCCAGCTCCTTGGCGCTGGCGTCCATCTTGCTGCGGCTGAACTCGTTGATCTCCAGACCTTGCACAATTTCAAAGTCGCCGTCTTTGCAGATACAGGGGTAGCTGTACACCAGCCCCTCGGGGATGCCATAGGAGCCATCGGAGGGGATGGCCATGCTGACCCAGTCGCCCGCCGGGGTGCCCAGGGCCCAGTTGCGCATATGGTCAATGGCGGCGCTGGCCGCCGAGGCCGCCGAGGAAGCCCCACGGGCTTCGATAATCTCCGCCCCGCGCTTGGCCACTTTAGGGATGTAGGTGTTGACGTACCAGTCGTGGTCGCCTACCAGCTCGTAGGCATTTTTGCCGCCCACCTCGCAGTGGAACAGGTCGGGGTACTGGGTGAGGGAGTGGTTGCCCCAGATGGTCATTTTCTTGATATCGCTGACCGGCACCTTAAGCCGGGCGGCGAGCTGGGAGATGGCCCGGTTGTGGTCGAGGCGGGTCATGGCGTGGATCTGGCGCGGCGAGAGGTTGGGGGCGTTTTTGTAGGTGATGAGGGCGTTGGTGTTGGCAGGGTTGCCCACCACCAGCACTTTGACGTGCTTGCGGGCGTTGTCCGAAAGGGCCCGGCCCTGGGTGGTAAAGATGGCGCCGTTGGCCTGCAGCAGGTCGGCGCGCTCCATACCTTGCTTGCGGGGCATGGCCCCGACCAGCAGGGCATAATCGGCATCACCGAACGCGATGTTGGGGTCATCGGTAGCAACGATGCCGGCCAGGGTGGGGAAGGCGCAGTCCTCGAGCTCCATAATCACCCCACCCAGGGCCTTGAGGGCGGGGGTGATCTCCAGCAGTTGCAGAATCACCGGTTGATCCTTGCCCAGCATCTCTCCCGCAGCAATGCGGAACAGCAGACTATAGCCAATCTGACCGGCTGCACCGGTAACCGCCACACGTACAGGGGATTTCATCTGAAAACTCCTTTCGTTGGGCCGCAGCCCATTTCTACCGCCCACGATAATAACGCGACAAAAGCCGAATGTCGAAGGACAGCGGTTGGGGGTAGTTACACCGATTGGGGGAGGGTTTCACCAAAGAAGCGCTCTAGACCGCAAATACCCTGTGGGCGTAACATTGCCTACATGACCGTCAGTCGCTACTACGATGTGAAGCGTGATGAGCGAGGCAAGCGCTATCTGGAGCCTTTTATCGAGGGTTCGCTCTTGCTGGGGCTGCCCCTGCTGAACAAGGGCACCGCTTTCACCCATGAAGAGCGCAAAGCCCTCAAGCTCGAGGGCCTCTTGCCGCCCCACGTGACCAGCCTCGAGGAGCAAAAGCAACGCAACTACCGGCGCTACCGCCTGATCGAAAACGACCTGGAAAAGCACATCTTCCTGCGCAACCTGCAAGATCGCAACGAGGTGCTGTTCTATGCGCTGTTTGTGGATCACATGAGCGAGATGCTGCCCATCCTGTATACGCCTACGGTGGGCGAGGCGGTTAAGCAGTTTTCGCACATCTACCGTTACCCGCGGGGCTTTACCGCCTCCACTGACAACATCCACGAAATTGATGAGGCCCTCGCCAACGTACCCCTCAACGATGTGCGTCTGGCCGTGGCCACCGACTCCTCGGCCATACTGGGCATCGGCGACCAGGGCTTTGGGGGCATGGCTATTGCCATCGGCAAGCTCTCCATCTACACCGCTGCGGGCGGCCTGGGCCCCGACAAGGCCCTGCCCATCGAGCTGGATGTGGGCACCAACCGCGCCGACCTCATCAACGACCCGCTCTACCTGGGGGTGCGGCACCGCCGGCTCTCCGGCGAGGAGTACTACGCCTTTATGGATCGTTTTGTGGAGGCTTTTTGCAAGCGCTACCCCAACGCGGTTATGCAGTGGGAAGACTTCGGCAAGGACACGGCTTTTGCGGTGCTCGAGCGCTACCGCAAGGTGCTTCCCTCCTTCAACGACGACATCCAGGGCACCGGGGCGGTCACGCTGGCGGGGGTGCTATCGGCCTGCCGGATCAAGGGCCAGAACCTGTCCGACCAGCGCATCCTGGTCTACGGGGCCGGGGCCGGGGGCATCGGGGTGGCCCAGGCCCTGCTCGACGGCCTGATGCGCGAGGGCCTGACCGAGGCCGAGGCCCTGGAACGCCTGTTTGTGCTGGACTCCAAGGGCTTGCTGCTCAGCAACCGCAGCATGGAGGCCTACAAGCGAAAGTTTGCCAAAGACCCAGCCCTGATTAAGGACTGGCGCATCGCCGGGGAGGCCCCCAACCTGTACGAAACGGTGGTGAACGGCCGGATTACAGTTTTGTTGGGGCTGTCGGGCCAGGCCGGGTCGTTTACCGAGCCCGTCGTGCAGGCGGTGCAGGCCAACACCGAGCAGCCCGTTATCTTCCCGCTCTCCAACCCCACCAGCGCCTCGGAGGCCATCCCCGAGGAAATCCTGCGCTGGACAGGCGGCAAGGCCCTGGTGGCTGCCGGGAGCCCCTTTGCGCCGGTGGAGCTGGATGGCCGGATCTATCCCATCGGCCAGGGGAACAACGCCTTTGTGTTCCCCGGCCTGGGCTTTGGTACGGTGCTTGCCAAAGCTAAAGAAGTCTCCGATGGGATGGTGCTCGAGGCGGCCTACGCCCTCTACGACTACACCCGCCAGCACCACCCCGACCGCATATACCCCCCCACCTCGGAGCTGCGCGAGGTGAGCCAGCTGGTGGCCTCGAGGGTGATCCGCCAGGCCATGAAGGAGGGTCTGGCCCGCGAGGAGCGCCTGAAAGGGCTGGGTATGGAGGCCATCCAGGCCTATGTGGCTGAGCGCTTCTGGCAGCCCCGCTACCTGCCCTATAAGCCCGCCGCCCACAACAGATAACCCAGGCTACTGTCCATTGCCCAAGCGCAAGGCTTGCCTGCCCTTTGCGCGGATTGCTTGGCAGGGCGCTAACCCAATCTGGTATAAAACCTGGCAGATTTTCGTATACTTAAAACGTCAAGGGCTTTTAGCCCTGTTTATATATGGACAAGAAAGACCGTCCGGTGTACATCATTTCGGTTGCCGCCGAACTGGTGGATATGCATCCCCAGACGTTGCGCCTGTATGAGCGTAAGGGCCTCATTCAGCCCAAGCGCTCGGGGGGCAAGACCCGGCTGTACTCCGAACGGGACGTGGAGAAGCTGCGGGAGATTCGCCGGCTGACCCAGGAGCTGGGGGTGAACCTGGCCGGGGTGGAGGAGATTATGAAACTGCGCGACGAGCTATGGGCGCTCGAGCAGCGGTTTCGTGAGGAGGCCGAGCGACTCAAGCAGGAGCTGGGCGAGAAGCTCGAGGCCCTCAAGACACCCCCGGCCCTACCACCCCCCGGCGAGTCCAAAAGCAAGAAGACCGATGATAAAGAACGGCCGGTTTATATCATCTCGGTGGCGGCAGAGCTGGTGGGCATGCACCCCCAGACCCTGCGCCTGTATGAGCGGGAGGGCCTGGTCACGCCCAGCCGTACCTCTGGCAAAACCCGCCTCTACTCCGAACGCGACGTGGAGAAGCTGCGGGAGATTCGCCGGCTGACCCAGGAGCTGGGGGTGAACCTGGCGGGGGTGGAGGAGATCATCCGCCTGCGCGATGAGCTGGACATTCAGCAGAACCGGCTCGAGTCCGAGATCGCCCGGCTGCGCCTGGCGCTTTTGCGCGAGCTAAAACCGGAAAAAAGCGACCAGAAGAAGGTCAAGTCTTCGGCGGGCTAGCGCAGCTTGAGCGGCAGCCGCAGGGCATAGGCCAGCCCCACAAACACCAGCAAGCCCGCCAGCCCCCCCAGCGCAAGGGGCAAAATGTTGTGCAGAAAGAAGGCCGGGACTCCAAACTGAACTGCCACCAGGTAGGCCACCCCGCCCGCGGGGGCGGCGGCCAGCGCGGCCCTGGCGGTTATGCCCCATACCTGGGCCGGCCGTACCATCTGGAAAACCTGTAGCCGCAGGGCATAAATTGCCAGGCCCAGCCAGCCGGCCACCCCGGTGGCCAGGTTGAGCACGAACAAACCCTGCTCCCGCAGCAGCCAGTAGCCCAGGGTGTTGAGCAGGGCCACCAGCACCGTCACGCCAACCGCCTGGCTGACCTGGCCCACGGCATAGAAACCCC
Organism: Meiothermus taiwanensis DSM 14542; assembly: GCA_000482765.1. GTDB lineage: Bacteria > Deinococcota > Deinococci > Deinococcales > Thermaceae > Meiothermus > Meiothermus taiwanensis. The sequence goes on along the minus strand of AXWR01000007.1, from coordinate 23,619 downwards.
GCAGCAGCAGCTGGTTCAGGCCCCAGGGGAGCAAGGCCAGGCCCAGGGCCATCACGGTCTGGGTGGTATAGGCCCGGTTGGCCTCGGAGAAGTTGTCGGTGAAAGCATAGAGCGTGCCCACCATCCAGGGGGCCAGGGCGACCAGCATGGCCGAGGCAAAGGCCAGCGGCACTGCCAGCCGTGCCATGATGCGGAAGAGCAGCTCGCGGGCGGCGGCCACCTCGCCGTTGCCGGCCAGGGCGGAGAGCCGGGGAAAGGCGGCCATGGCCGGTGAGACCGCCAGCAGGCCCAGCGCAGTGGTAAAGAGCAGCTCGCCGTTCTGAAAGCCGGTCACGGCGGCGGTGGGGTAGGCGGCCAGAATGCTCAGCAGTATCAGGTTCAAAAACTGCCGCACCGAGGTGGTGAAGGCGAAGGGGCCAATCCGGCCCAGGGCGGCGCGGAAGGCCGGGTGCCACCTGAACTCGAGGCCATAGCCCTTGAGGGCAGGTAGCTGCACCAGGGCCTGCAACGCACCCCCCAGCGCCACCGACAACCCAAGGGCCACCACGCTGCTCGGAAACAACAGCATCAGGGCAATGGAACCCACATTGAAGGCGATGGGGCTGAAGCTGGCCACGCCGAAGCGCTCGCCCGACTGCAGCATGGAAGAAAACAGCGAGGCCATGGAGATCGAGAGCAAAAACGGCATCACCAGACGAACCAGCAGCACCAGCTGCTCGAATACCGCCGGGTCGCGCAGGGGGCTGGGCTGGGCCAGGGAGAGCTCGGCCAGCCAGAGCAGGGCGCTGGCAATCTGGGGGGCGAAAAGCAGACCCAGACCCAAAATCACCAAATTTACTCCCAGCAGAAAGGCCCCGAAGCGCCGGGCAAATACACGGGCTTCCTCGGGTGGAAGGCCGGTTAGCACTGGAATCAGGGCGTTTTGGATGGCCCCCTCGGCCAGCAGCTCGCGCAGCAGATTGGGAATGCGGTAGGCCACCCAGAAGGCATCTTTTATAACGTCTGGGAGGGGTAAATTGGTCAGAATGGTCTGACGCACCTGGCCCAGCAGGCGGCTGGCGAGGGTGCCGGCCATGACCAAAAAGGTGTTGCGAAGGATGCGTGACATAGGGAAGGGACTCGAGCCCTAAATGCTTTCAGGGTTATACCAGATTCCTTGGGTTTGTTGCGGAGTGCCGACCAAGCCACTCACCGGGGCAGCGGAGACAGCACCGCTCGCCCAGAGCGAGCAGGAGGATGTTGGTTGATCCTCCCCGGTTTTCCCCTTGCCCTCCTGGGGCCCCGGTGGGAAGCGCAAGCAGGTGCTCGAGCCGCAGCAGCGACGGGCCGGGCGAAGCTGCTCGTGGGGCGCCGATAAAGGCTCAATCCCTCCAGCGCACACGGCTCCCCGCAGGCGACTTGAAGACCTCCAAACGCGCGGGCATTCGCTCGGCCAGGGCTTCGACGTGGGTGACAATGCCCACCAGGCGGCCCTGGCTTGGCAGGGCTTCCAGTATCCCGGCCACCTGTTCCAGCGTTTCGGCATCCAGGGTGCCGAAGCCTTCGTCCAGAAACAGCGCGCCGATTCTGCCGCGCGAGAGGTGCTCGGAGAGCGAGAGTGCTAGGCACAGGCTGGCCATGAAACTTTCCCCGCCCGAAAGGGTGCGCACCGGCCGCAGGGCCTCGGTCCAGCGGTCGAATACGAAATAATCGCCGTCCTCGAGCCGCAAGGTATAGCGGTTGTGCGAGAGCGACTGGATGAGTTCGGAAGCCCTGGAGAGCAAGCCCGACTGATAGCGCTCCAGTAAGAAGTCCTGGAAGCGGTGGCCCTTGAGATCCTGCTCGAGCTGCTCCCAGAGGTCGATTTGTCTGTCCAGGTCTGCTTTTTCTTTCTGGGCCTGGCGCCTGCGCTCGAGCTGCTTTTGCAGGCGCTCGAGCTCGGACTTCTTGCCGCCCAGGTCTTGCTGGGCCGTCTCGAGGGCCCTTTTTAGCTCGGCCAGGCGCTGCTTTTGTTCGGCCACCTGGGCTGTGTCCACCGGCTGCTGGCCCTGCAGCTTGGCTTCCAACTCCTCCAGCTCGCGGGCGATCTGGGCACCCTCGAGCGCATGATCCTGTACCCGTTTGCGCAGGGCCGCCGCCTCGGCCGGGCTCAGGCGGGCCGCCCGGACGGCCTCGAGGCCATCGAACCCGGCCTCGCGCCAGAGGTTCTCCACCATCTCCTGCTGCCGGGCCCGGTTGCTTTCCAGCACCCGCACCACCTCGCTCTGGCTCTGGACTTTGCCCCTGGCTTCGGTCAGGCTGGCCTCGGCCTCAGCGATCTGATCGGCCCGATCCTGAGCGGCTTTGAGCTCTTTCAGAAGCTGCTGCTCGTAGGCCGCTGGGGCCAGGCCGCCGGTGATGGCGCGGATTTCCTGTGCCAGTCCGGCCAGACGTTGGGTACGCTCTTCCCGAACCTGCTCGAGGCTGCCCAGCGCCTGGCACTTTGCTTCCAGGTCTGCATAGGCTTTGCTGGCTTCATCGGCCTCGGCTTGCAGGGTTTGCACCTGCGTTTGTAGCTTTGGCAGCTGCTCGTTCAGGTCGTCGAGGCGCTTCTGGGTGGCCCTGTAGTCGGCCCGCAGCTCGGTGACGGTGGCCTCGAGGGTGTCTACCTGGGCCTGCAAACCCTGCAGGTCGGACAGGGGCTGGGCCGGGGGCAGGGCGGCGACCGGATGGCCGCAGAGGGGGCAGGGCTCGCCCACCTTGAGGTGGGGGTGGTAGTGCGCGATGCCCTGCCGGAGTTTTTCGCGATCGAGGGCCGCTTTGGCTTTTTCCAGCTCGGTTTTTTTGCCCTGGCCCAGGTCTTTGAGGCTCTTTAGCTTATTTTCCAGTTCTGCCCGCTCGGCCTGGGCTTTTTCCACTTCCCCCACAGCGGCTTGCAGGCGGGCCTGGGCCCGCTCGGCCTGGGTGCGGGCCTTGGTGTGGTCGGCAAACAGCCGCTCGGCCTCGCGCAGCTGCTCGAGGCGGTCTTCGTCGAAGGGCAGCGGGCTGGGGTGGTGCAGCTCGAGCCGGCCCCCATAGCGGCTGAGGCGGGCTTCCTGGCTCTTGAGCAGGGGCATCTGGGCCAGGCTGCGCTTGAGCCCCTCGAGGCGCGCGGGATCGAAGCCCTGGCGCAGGTTCTCGAGCAGGGCCTCGAGCTTGGCCAGCGCCGACCGGTGGGCGCTCAGGGCTTGCTGGGCCCGCTCGAGCTCGCCCTGGACAGCCAGAAGGGCCTCAACCTGGGGCCAGATCCGCTCGGCCTGCTCGGCGCGCGCCAGTTTGGCGGTGGTTTCGGCGATGCGGGGCTGCTCGTTTTCCCAGGTTCGTTGGCGGCGCTGCAAGGCCTCGAGGGCTGTAAAAAGCTCCAGACGTGTTTCCAGGGTTTTTAGGTTCAGCTCGGCGCTTTTCTCCTGTTGTGACAGCTCCTTGACCCTCTCCTCCAGCAAGCTAATCTCCTCTTGCAGCGCCGTAATGCGCCCCTCTTCGGCCTCGGCTAAAGCAGTCAGCTCCCCTTCCAGACGGGCTTTTTGCCCGTTCAGGTCAGCGAGGTGGGCTGCTGCTCGTTCCCGCATGGCCTTGAGGTTTTCCAAACCGTACAGCTTGATGAGGGTCTCGCGGCGCTCCCTGGGCGAGCCGCGCAAGAACAGGTCGAACTGGCCCTGGGGCAGCAGGATGGCCCGGGTAAAGGTCTCGTAGTCCATGCCCAGAATCTCGGCCAGCTTGGCATCGAGCTCCCGCACCTTCTCGGAGGCGGGGTGGGTTTTCCACTGGTCTTGCTGGAGGTACTCGAGGCGGTTCTGGTTCTCCCTGCCCACCACCCGCACCACCCGCCAAACCTGCTCGCCCATGGCAAAGGTCAGCTCCACCTTGGCCGAGTCGGCCTGGGGGTGTTTGAGGTCTTTGAGGCCGCTCGCGCCGAGGCGCGGGGTGGCTTTGTAGAGGGCGTAGGTGATGGCATCGAGCAGGGTGCTTTTACCCGATCCGGTGGGGCCGGTAATGGCAAAAAGGCTCACGTCGTGGTCGAAGTGGATGGTTTGCGCTTCGGCATAGGGGCCAAAGCCATCGAGGAGCAGTTCCAGGGGTCTCATGGCAAGGTTCAGTGCGTGGGGGCGTGGGCTTCTTCGTAGATCTGTCGGAAAGCCTGCAGCAGTTCGGGGCTGGCTTCCCTGGCGGTGACGGTTCGGCGGTACTCGGCGTAGGCCTCCACCCAGTCCAGGTTTTCGGTGTCTACCACGGCGGGGCCTTTTACCTCTACTTCTGGGGTGTGAAACTCCACCTCGAGCAGATCCGGCAGCTCCTTGAACAATCGCTCGCGCAGGGCGGCGTTGCCGGGGCCCTCGATCACAATTTTGCTGTAGCCAGGAAAAGTCCGGATCTCCTCCCAGCGGCGATCCAGGGTCTCGCGGCTCAGCCGGAAGGTTTTGAGCGGCCTGCCCCAGCGCGCCCGGATCGGATGAATCTGGGGCTGCTGGCCCGGCTCGAGCTCCACAATCAGGGCCCCCTGGTTGCTGTTCTCGCTTTCGCCAAAGTCGAGCTGGATCAAAGAGCCCGCATACCAGGCCACCGGGGCCTCGCAGACCTGCTGCTGGCGGTGCAGGTGGCCCAGGGCCACGTAGCTCAGGCTCAGGGGGAAGGCGCTTTTGGGGATGGCATAGCTGTTGGTGGTGTGGAAGGTGAACTCGCCGCCCCCCAGCTGGCCGCCCTCCACGGTCAGGTGGGCCATCAGCAGATTGAGGTCGGCGCTGAAGCCGGTCGCCAGGTTCTTCAGGATGAGTTCCAGGCTGTGGCCGTAGGTTCTTTTCCAATCCGCGCTATCGCCCTTTAGCAGGTCGCCGGCCCGAACCAGCCGGCGCTCCGACAAAAAGGGCAGCAGGGCCACTTTGGCCCCCAGGGCCTCCACCACCCCGCCATCCTCGGCAAAGCGCAGGTTGCCAAACACGGTGGCCCCGGTCAGGGAGAGCAGGGGCGAGAGGGCCTCGAGGCGGTCGCGGCTGTCGTGGTTGCCGGCGATCACCAGGGCCGGAACCTGCAGCTCGCGCAGGCCCACAAAAAACTCGAAGGCGGCAGCTTCGGCCTCGGTGGATACCACGCTGCGGTCGAACAGATCGCCCGCGACCAGCACCAGCTCGATGCGCTCCGAGCGCACCAGCTTGAGTAGCTCCTGCAAGGCCTGCCGAATTTCCGGGGTGCGTTCCCGTCCTTTGAGCACCTTGCCCAGGTGCCAGTCTGCTGTGTGCAGAATACGCATGGGCTGATTGTACTTTTACCGGCCCGTTTTGGGTATGGCATTTGCTGACCTCAGGTTTCCGCCTATCCCAAGATGCCTGCTAAAAAGCCGCGCTTACCGGAACGACCCCATCGTTCACTTTTGAATGGAGCGGCTGATGCACAGGCCGTTAGCCTGCCGGGTTATTAACTCCACCCACAAATACCCCCCATAGGGGGCAATGCCCCCAGCGGTAAAGACCCTCGAGCGCCCTCCTCGAGTCCAGCACCACGAAATCCGCCACCGCCCCTACTTCAACCCTTCCCAAATCCGCGCGACCCAGTGCCAGCGCCGCGTTCTCGGTGTGGGCGATCAGGGCTTCCTCTGCCGATAGCCTGCCAAGGCTGATGGCGAGCTGCATCCCCAGCCAGGGGCTAAAAAGCGGGCTGGAGCCGGGGTTGTGGTCGGTGGCGATGGCAACCCTCACACCCGCGTCCCACATGGCCCGAACGTTCGGAAACGGCTTGCGGAGGATGACCGCTGCGCCCGGTAGCACCGTCCCGATAGTGCCGCGCTGGGCCAGGGCCTGCCAGTCTTCCGGGGTGGACTGCTCCAGGTGGTCCGCCGACAAAGCCCCCAGTTCCGCTGCCAGCCGGGTGGCCCCGGTGTGGGCGATCTGCTCGGCGTGGAGCTTGATCTTTAGGCCATGGGACAGGGCGGCCTCGAGGATTTTCCGGGCTTCCCCCAGGGTAAAAGCGCCCTGGTCGCAAAACACGTCCACCGCCCCGGCCAGGCCAGTGCGGGCCACCTCGGGGATGAGTTCCTGACAGAACATCTCCAGGTACTCCCCGCGCGCCCAGCCTTTGGGAATGACGTGGGCCAGCAGGGTGGGGAAGACCCGCTGGGGCAGGGTTTCCCCGAGCCGCCGGATTACCCGCAGCATCTTGAGCTCGGCCTCGGGCAGCAGGCCGTAGCCGCTCTTGATTTCCAGGGTGGTGACCCCCTGGGCCAGAAAGAGGTGTGCTCGAGCCCGCGCCTGTTCGTAAAGCTCATCTTCCGATGTTGCATGGGTTGCCTGCACCGTTGCGTAGATGCCCCCGCCTGCGGCCAGGATGTCCTCGTAGCTTTCGCCCCGTGCGCGCTGTAAGTACTCGCCCAGCCGGTCGCCGCCGTACACCAGGTGGGTGTGGGCGTCCACGAGGCCGGGCACCACCCCGCGCCCGCCCAGGTCGGTACGGGGCCAGCTTCGATATTCGCTGGGTAGATTGGACGCAGCCCCCACCCAGACAAACCGTCCGTCCTGCACGGCGAATGCGGCCTGCTCGAGCCTTTCTTTGGGCGTGTACAGCTCGGTGATGCCGGTAAATACCCGTTTCATTCTGCCCGTTCCCACCCTGCCAGGTCGAGCCCGCGCTCCCGCGCCACTTTTTTGGCCTGCTCGTAGCCGGCGTGGGCGTGGCGCATCACCCCGGTGCCGGGGTCGTTGGTCAGGACGCGCTCCAAACGATAGGCAGCTTCCTCCGAGCCATCCGCCACCGTGACCTGCCCGGCGTGGAGGCTGTAGCCCATCCCCACCCCGCCGCCGTGGTGGAAGCTGACCCAGGCTGCCCCGCTCACAGCGTTCAGGGCGAAGTTCAGAATGGGCCAGTCGGCCACCGCGTCGGAGGTGTCCAGCATGGCCTCGGTCTCGCGGTAGGGCGAGGCCACGCTACCGGCATCGAGGTGGTCGCGCCCAATCACGATGGGGGCCCCCACCTCGCCCTTGCGTACCATCTCGTTGAACAAGAGGCCGGCTTTGTCGCGCTCCCGGTAGCCCAGCCAGCAGATGCGCGCCGGGAGGCCCTGGAACCTGAACTTCTTCACGCCCTCGGTGAGCCAGCGGCGCAGCCCGGCATCCTCAGGGAAGAGCTTCAGCAGGGCCTGGTCGGTTTTGTAGATGTCCTCCGGCTTGCCCGAGAGCGCCACCCAGCGAAAAGGCCCCCGCCCCTCGCAGAACTGGTCGCGGATAAAGGCCGGTACAAAGCCGGGGTAGCTGAAGGCGTCCTCGAAGCCCCCCAGCCGGGCGAAGGCCCGCAGGTTGTTGCCGTAGTCGAAGGCCACCGCGCCGTTCTTTTGCATCTCCACCATGGCCCGGCAGTGGGCGGCCATATCGGAGAGCACGCGCTTTTTGTAGCCCTCGGGGTCGCGCTGGCGCAGCAGGGCCGGGTCTTCGTCGGCTTTGAGGATCGGAATGTAGCCGTAGAGGGGGTCGTGGGCGCTGGTCTGGTCGGTGACCAGCTCGGGGGTGAAGCCCCGGCGCACCATCTCGGGCAGCACCTCGGCAGCGTTGCCCAGCAGGCCAATAGAGAGGGGCTCGCCTTTGTGTTTGGCTTCCTCGGCCAGCTTCAGGGCTTCGTCCAGCGAATCGGCCCGCACGTCCAGGTAGGCGGTGTCCAGGCGGCGCTGGATGCGCTCGGGGTCGATCTCCACGCAGATCGCCACCCCCCCGTTGAGCGTCACCGCCAGCGGCTGGGCCCCGCCCATGCCGCCCAGCCCCCCCGTCACGGTGATGGTGCCCTTCAACGAGCCGCCAAAGTGCTTGCGGGCCGCGGCGGCGAAGGTCTCGTAGGTGCCCTGTAGAATGCCCTGGGTGCCGATGTAGATCCAGCTTCCGGCGGTCATCTGGCCGTACATCATCAGGCCCAGGCGGTCGAGCCGGTCGAACTCCTCCCAGGTGGCCCAGTTGGGCACCAGGTTGGAGTTGGCGATGATGATGCGGGGGGCCAGGGGCTGGGTCTTGAAGACCCCCACCGCCCGGCCCGACTGCACCAGCAGGGTCTCGTCGTTTTGCAGGCGCTCGAGCACCGCCAGGATGCGCTGCAAGTCCTCGTGGCTGCGGGCCGCCTTGCCGCGCCCGCCGTAGACGATCAGCTCTTCGGGCTTTTCGGCCACCTCGGGGTCGAGGTTGTTTAAAAGCATGCGTTTGGCGGCTTCCTGAATCCAGCCTGGGGCCGTGCGTTGGTTTCCTCGAGGGGCTTTGTAACTCATGGGCGTTCTCCTTGGGGGATGAAGCTGTCTTCCAGGTAGTAGCGGTCGGCCCGCATCAGATACTCCACCCAGGTCACGGGCTGAAGGAGGGTGTAGGTGACCCGCTCGAGGCGCAGGGCCGGTGCGCCCTGGGGCTGCTGGAGCAGGCGGGCGACTTCCTGCTCCAAAGCCACCGCCTCCAGCCGCTGCCAGACCTTGGTCAGGGGCAGGCCCAGGGTGTGGACGAGCAGATCGTGGATGGACTCGCTGGTGAGGTCGTGCTCGAGGATTTCCCCGCACAGCTCGGCGTTCAGATACCGCGCTTCGCGCTGCACCGGCTCCTCGTCCAGAAAGCGCAGCCGTTCCACATAAACCGCCTGCTTCACCCCCAGCCGGGCCTGTACCTCTGGGGGGGTGGGGCGCAGCTCGGCGGCCATCACCTGGGTTTTGGGCCTGGCCCCCTGGGCCTGGGCGAACTCGTAGAAGGGGCGCACCCGCAGGAAGCCCTGGCTAAAGCGCCGGGGGGCGGGGGTGCTGCTGCGGCCCTGGGCACGCCGGAGCCACCCCTCCTGCTCGAGCTCCTGCAAGGCCCGGCGGGCGGTCATGCGGCTCACCCCAAAGCGGCGGGCCAGGCTGTTCTCCGAGAGGGGGAAGCCGGGGCTGGGCTTGCGCAGCTCCTGCAACACGGCTTCCTTGACGCGCAGGTATTTCAACGTTTATCCTCTCGCTTGTATATACAACCTTGCCCGGCGATGGGTCAAGCGAGGAAGCGATGCTAGAACTGGATACAGAACTGAGCCTGGCCTATTTTCGCCGGGTAGTGCGGGAAAAGACGCCGGTGCGTCTGAGCCAGGCCGCGCGGGGGCGCCTGCTGCGCTGCCGGGCCTTTGTGGAACAACTCGTCGAGCAAAACCAGCCGGTCTATGGCCTCAATACCGGCTTTGGCAAGCTGGCCACGGTGCGTATCGAGGCCAAAGACCTGCGGCTGTTGCAGCGCAACCTGTTGCTCTCGCACGCCATTGGGGTGGGGGAGCCGTTCCCCCCAGAGGTGGTGCGGGGGATGCTTTTGCTGCGGGCCCAGAGCCTGGCCCTGGGCTACTCCGGGGTGCGGGTGGAGGTGGTGGAGCGGCTTCTGGATTTTCTGAACCACGACCTGGTTCCGGTGGTGCCCTCGCAGGGCTCGGTGGGAGCCTCGGGCGACCTGGCCCCCCTGGCCCACATGTGCCTGCCGCTTATTGGCGAGGGTGAGCTGACCTACCAGGGCCGGGTGCGGCCCGCGGCGGAGGTGCTGCAGGCGGTGGGTCTGGTGCCGCTGGAGCTGCAGGCCAAGGAAGGTTTGGCCCTCATCAACGGCACCCAGGCCATGGCCTCGCTGCTGGCCTTGCTGCTCCTGGACAGCGAAGTCCTGCTCAAAACCGCCGATATTGCAGTGGCCATGAGCGTGGAGGCCCTCAAGGCCAGCCACCGGCCCTTTGATGAGGCGGTGGCCCGCCTGCGCCCCCACCCCGGCCTGCGGGCCACCTGCGCCAACGTGCGCAAACTCTTGGAAGACTCGGAAATTATGCGCTCGCATATAGACTGCGACAAGGTGCAGGATGCCTACAGCCTGCGGGCCGCCCCCCAGGTGCACGGGGCCAGCCGCGATGCCCTCGAGCACGTGCGGGCGGTGCTGCTGCGGGAGCTCCAGAGCGTCACCGACAACCCCCTGGTTCTACCCGAGGAAGGCCGCACCCTCTCGGCCGGCAACTTCCACGGCCAGCCCCTGGCCCTGGCCGCCGACTACGCCGGCATGGCCCTGGCCGAAATCGCCAGCATCTCCGAGCGCCGCATCGAGCAGATGCTGAACCCGGCCCTTTCGGGCCTGCCGGCCTTCCTGGCCGAGGGCAGCGGCCTCAACTCCGGCCTGATGATCAGCCAGTACACCGCCGCGGCTTTGGTGAGCGAGAACAAGGTGCTGGCCCACCCGGCCTCGGTGGACTCCATTCCCACCAGCGCCAACCAGGAAGACCACGTCTCGATGGGCACCATTGCCTGCCGCAAGGCCCGCAGCATTTTCGAAAACACCCTCTGGGTGCTGGCCATCGAGCTGGCCTCGGCGGCCCAGGCCCTCGACTTTCACGCCCCGCTGCGCCCAGGCCGGGGGGTGGAGGCAGTCTACCGCCGCATCCGGCAAGAGATCCCCCACCTCGACCGCGACCGCTACCTCAAGCCTGAGCTGGCCCGCCTGTGCGAGCTGATTCGTTCCGGCGAGCTGGTGCGGGTGGCCGAGCAGGTGGTGGGGGGGCTGGAGTAGGGTTTGTGTTGTGATTTGCAGGCTAATACCCAAATAGAAGCCCCCGCCGCTTGGCCGCACGTACTGCCCGGCCAAAGATCAGCAGGCCCAGCCCCAGGTAGCAGAGCCCGTTCAAAAAGGCCAGGCCCAGCAGGCCCCAGTCCAGGCTGGCGCCGGCGCTCATCATCTGCCGGGCCAGGTGGGCACCGGGGGCCAGGGGTAGGAAGTAGCCCAGTTTAGCCAGCCAGCCGCTGCTATCGAGCGGCACCTGCAACAAGAAGATCAGCAGAAACTGACTGATCCCCAGGATCTGCTGCACCCGCTTGAACAGCAGGGCCAGGCTGGCCATGGCAAAGCCCAGACCATACCCCCCGACGAGCACCGCCAGGATGGGGAGCAGCACCAGTGGTGGAAAGCTCAGGCGAGCCCCGGTCAGGAGCATTAGCACCAGGGCAATGCTACCCAGTATCAGGAGCTGGGTTCCCAGACCGGCCAGATTACGCACCAAAAACAGAGGAATGGGGCCATAGGGGGTGAGGAAGAGCTGCTCGAGGGTGCCGGTCTGGGCCTCTTCCGAAAGACCAAAGGAAAGCGAGTTGTAGGCGAAGAGGGTGAGCGTCCAGAGCAAAAACCCCACCAGGAGGGCCTCGGTTCGCTCGCCGAAGTCGGCCCCGGGCCCGGCCAGGAACCGGGCCCCCAGAAACAACAGCAAGAAAAGGATGCTCAGGCTTACCACAGCCCCCACAAACTCGCTGGGGTAACGGCGCAGATAAAGCCAGCTGCGTTTGAACTCCACCCAGAACAGATCAAGCACGGCCCACCACCTTCAGGAAAACATCGAGCAGATCGGCCTCGGCTCGCGCCACCTTCTTGAGGGGCGTGGGCTTGAGGGCCTCGAGCAGCCGCCACAGCCCATCGCTATCGCCGTGGTACACATACGGCGGTTCCTCGCCCTCGAGGCCCAGCGAGCGCAGGTGGCTGAGCTGTGCGGGTGAGAGCGGGGTCTCCGTTTCGATCAGGTAGTGCTCCCCGGCAAACCGGCCCAGCACCTCGGGCGTTCTTCCCTCCAGCACGATGTGCCCCTGCTGGATGATGGCGATGCGGCTGGCCAGGCGCTGGGCGACCTCGAGCTGGTGGGTGGTCAGGAGGATGGCCTTGCCGGCCTGGGCCAGCTCCCGCACCATGGCCTCGACCCGCAGGGCGCTCTCCACGTCCAGCCCCAGGGTGGGCTCGTCCAGGAGCAAAAGTTCGGGGTCGTGCATCAGGGCCACCGCCAGGGAGAGCTTTTGTTGCATCCCGCGCGAAAGGTGGCGTACCTCGGTGTGGCTTTTGCTGCCAAGCTCGAGCTGCTCGAGCAAAGCCTGCGCCCGGCGCTGGGCCGCCTGGTAGCGCAGCCCACGGGCCACCCCAAAATAGACCAGGTTCTCCAGTGCGGTCATGCGCCAGTAGACGTTGCGGTTGCCCTCCAGCACGGCCCCCAGGTGGCGCAGGGCCCAGGGGTTCTGGTGGGGGCTCTTGCCCAGCAGGTGCACCTGGCCCCCATCGGGCCAGAGCAGCCCGGCCAGCATCTTGATGGTGGTGGTCTTGCCGGCCCCGTTGGGGCCTAAGAAGGCCAGCACCTCCCCCGCGGCCAGATGCAGGCTCACCCCATCCACCGCGACCAGATTGCCAAAGCGTTTGCGCAGGCCGGTGGCCTCGAGCACAGCGTTCATCAGGCTCTAGATTATCACCAGACGTTTATCCAAGCCCACCAGAACCCTGCACGGCCCCTGTTCGGGTGCGCCATGGATTTTCCCTCGCAGGCTACTCCAGGTGCTTGGCAAATTCCAGGCCTAACGCAACACCCCCTGCAAAACCTGCACCACCGGCTGATTCAGGATGCCCGGAATGCGGGCCGTAAGCCCCAGGTCTACGCTCACACCCCCCAGCCCCGGCAGCCCCGACAGACCCAGGCGCAGCTCGCCCCGGTTCCGCCCATTGGGCCCGAGCCCCAGGTTGAACGCGCTCTCGGCCACGCTCCGCCCGCCAATCAAAAGGCGCAGCGGGCCTTCCAAGGTAAACCCGATGGGGTTGGGGTTCTCTACTTCCAGCACCAGCCGGATGGCCAGCCCATCCAGCCGGATCTCGGCCAGGCGGATGGTGGGGAGCCGGAAGGTAAACTGGAGGCGCACCTCACGGTCTACCAGCGTCACGGGCCCAATCGGCACCACCGCCGGGCCTAGCTGCACCCGTAGCTCGCCCAGGAGGCGGAAGCGGGTGCTCTGGCCGCTCACCAGGCTGGCCAGGGCGCGGGTGCCCTCCACCAGGGGCACCACCAGGCGGGTCTGGGCCTCGCGGCTGGCCCCGGCAGGGATTTCCACAGCGGGCAGGGTCAGGCGGAACTGCGAGCCGCCCAGCTCGGCGGTAAGGGTGCTGTCCAGCAGGGGTAGGGTAAAGGAGTTGATATTGGTCAGGCGCAGGCGCACGTCAAACTCGCCCCGCCCGCTAAAGGGGTCTATGGAGACCAGGTTAAACTGCAACAGCTCAACCTGCGGGGGCTGGGGCCGCACCGCCTGGGGTACGCAAGCGCTTAGTAGCAAAGCCAGTCCGAACAAGAGCCACCGTGCGTATCGCTTCATGGTTGCCTCCCAGTTGAGCTTACCCAATCCGCAGCCGCTCAACTCCGATTTTTTCACCAAGGGCGCCTTAACCCACCGTCCAGCCCCGTTCTTTGAAGGCTTCCAGAAGGGGCTTGAAGCTGGGCCAGACTGGGCTCTCGGCGGGGTAGGGGGGGCGGGGGTAGCCTCCCGGCAGGCCCAGGTGGCGCAGGGCTTGCTTCAGGAGCACAAAGCCCCCCTGGGCCAGCACCCGGCCAAAGGGCTCGAGCTCGGCTTGCAGAGCCTGGGCCTCGGAGATCTGGCCGGCGCGCCAGAGCTCGAGCAGCCTTTTATAGGGTTTGGGGGCCAGGTTCGAGACCGCCAGGATGCCCCCCTGGGCTCCCAGCGCCAAAGCGCCCAGAAAGGTGGGGGCGTGGCCGGTATAAAGCTTTATGCCCAGGTTCTGCGAAGCGTAGAAGGCCATGCGGGCCAGTTCTCCACTGGAGTCCTTGAGGCCACCGATATTGGGGTGCTTGGCCAGCTCAGCCACCACCGGCAGGGGCAGCTGGGCTTTGGTGTTGGCCGGCACATGGTAGAGCCAGACCTCGGCTTTGCCCAGGTCGGCAATCCCGCTGAAATAGCGCAACAAGCCTTCATTGCCCAGATTGGCCTCGTAGTAGCGGGGGGGCGTGACCAGCACTTTGGCCCCCAGGCGGGCGGCCTCCTCGAGGGCGATGGCGGCCTGGGCCAGGGTCTCTTCCATCAAGCCCACCATGGCGGGCTTCTGGGGGGTCTGGACGGCCAGGCCCGCCGCTCGTTCCTCGCGGGTCAGATGAACGCCCTCGCCGTTGGAGCCGTAGAACAGCAGGCCGTCCACATGGGGTTCGATGGCCTGGGCCAGTGCGCGAAAGGCTTCGCTGTCGAGGCGGCCGTTTTGATCGAAGGGGGTGGGTAGGGGTGGGATGATCATAGCGATTGGCCAGGCGATTGTATCGCAAGAAGCGGCTTAACAGAGAAAGCCGGTTCTACCTAGAGGGTTTTAGGCCCGATATACTGGGCTTTATGCAGCGCTTGCTTGACCAGGCCGCGGTGTTGATACGCGATGCCCGCGAGGTTTCGCCCGAACAGGCGGTGGACGCGCTCAAAGAAGCGGTGGCCTTGCTGGAAGCAGCCCGCCCCTCCAGGGAGCGCGACGGTATGATGGCCCTGGCCTACCTGCGATTGGCGCAGCTACAACGCCAACTGGACAAGCGCAACGAGGCCGAGCGGTTTTTTATGCTGGGGTATAGCTATGCGAGAAGCTCGAGGCAGGAACGGGTGCGCCGGCTGGCCGAGAAGCTCAACCGTGAATTTGTGAGCCAGCGCCAGGGATAAGAAGCCGACGAGCCGATACACTGCTCGAGGGCTGGTAAAGCCCCGACCAAAGATGCTGAACGCGCTGGTGCGCTGTGGGGTAGACAGCCGCCCGGCCGCGCCTGGGGTTGAATGTAGGCAGACTGGGACGGTGCGTTTTCTGCCGGACGCATCAAGGGCGCAGACCAAGACGCTAAAGGAGGGTTTTTTAGATGGGAGAGTTGCTGGGAGACATTGCCGCTACGCTCATAGCGCTTTCGGGGCTGGCGGTGGTGGTGGGGGTTGTTTTCATCAAGCGCGGGGATCGGGTCTGGCATCCCCGGATGATGCTGCTGGCTACCGTGCTGGCCGCGCTGTTCTTGGTGTTTTATCTGCTTAAATGGGGGCTGTATGGCACCACCCGCTACGTCGGGCCCGAGGAGTGGCGCGGTGCGTACTACGCCTTGCTAATCAGCCACACCATCCTGGCCGCCCTGAACGGCCCACTGGTCTTGTGGCTGCTCTACAATGCCTTCAAGCAGCGCTTTGCTATCCATAAGGCCTGGGCCCGCTGGACGGTGCCGGTCTGGTTGTATGTGGCGGTGACGGGCTGGGTGATTGACCTGGTGCTCAAGCGCTACGGGGAGTCGGCGGGGGGGATTGGCTTTTAGGGCCCCCTGGCCCGTTGCGCTCAGCCGTGTATCTATACCTGGGGTGAGGGAAAATTGCTTGTGCCTAGCGCCTGCCCCAGGCTTCCAGCACAATCTGACCATTCACAACCCGCGCCCGCTCGGGGTTGCGTGCGGTGGCCTCGCCGGCAGGGGCCTGGGCCACATGGTGGGCGATGCGGATCTGCTTGGCCTCCAGGCTCATGGCCCAGATGGCGGCCTCTTCCTGGCCGGCCGCCCCGGCGTGGGCCAGCCCGCGCAGCTTGCCCACCACGATGATGTCGCCGGCGGCCACCACTTCGGCCCCGGCGTTGACGTCGCCCAGGATGACCACCGTGCCCGGCGACTCGATGCGCACCCCCGAGCGAACGGTCTGGTCGATCACCTCGGTGTAGGGGATGTACTTCTCGCCCCGCGGCGGCCTGAGCTGGAGGCCCCGCTCACGCCCAAGCTCGAGCAGGGTCTCCAGCACCCCCTGGCCCACCACCCCGGCCACCTCGACCTCGAGGGGCAGCGGGGGCAGGTCGGCCAGGGCTTTGTGTAGCAGCTCAGGGGTTTCGTTGCCGTCGAGCCGCAGGGCCAGGGCGTTGAGCGTTGCACGAATCCGCATGCAAAGCAGTTATACCAGAAAGCCTAGCGGTTGGCGATGTGGATGGCCCGCCGGTGCAGGTGCTCGGCGGCCTCCATGATGCCCTCGGAGAGCGTGGGGTGGGCGTGCACGGTCAGGGCCACGTCGGTCACGGTGGCGCCCATCTCCAGGGCCAGGGCGATCTCGGCGATCATGTCGGAGGCGCCCGGGCCTACGATGTGCCCCCCCAGCAGCAGATCGGTCTCGGCGTCGCCGATGAGCTTGATCAGGCCGTCGGTGGCTTCCAGGGTCATGGCCCGGCCCGAGGCCGAGAGCGGGAACTTGCCCACCTTGACCTTGTAGCCGGCTTTGCTGGCTTCTTCCTCGGTCAGGCCCACGGCGGCCCACTCGGGGCTGGTGTAGACCACGCTGGGAATCTGGTAGTCCATCACCGCATTGCCCCCGGCGGCGTTCTCGGCGGCAATCAGGCCCTCCTTCATGGCCTTGTGGGCCAGCAGGGGCGGGCGGGTGACATCCCCGATGGCGTAGATGCCGGGTACGCTCGTCTCCATTTTTTCGTTGGTGGGGATGTAACCGCGCTCGTCTACCACCACCCCGATGGCCTCGAGGCCCAGCCCCTTGCCCCGCGGCCGGCGCCCGGTGGCCACCAGAATCTTATCCACCACCAGCGTTTCCTGCTGGCCGGTCTGGGTGTGCTCGAGGGTGACGTGGAGGCCGTCTTTCTTGCGCTCGACCTTCACGCCTTTGGTGTGGGTTTTGATCTGGATGCCCTGCTTGCCCAGGATTTTGGCCAGGAGGCCCGCCGTCTCGGGGTCGGCGGCGGGCAGAATCTGGCCCATGAACTCAATCACCGTGACCTCGGCCCCCATGCGCTTGTAGACCTGGGCGAACTCCAGCCCAATGGCCCCCCCGCCGATGCAGAGCATCCGCTTGGGGAACTTATCCTCCACGCGCAGGGCCCCGGTGGAGTCCACAATGTCTTTCTGGTCCACCTCGAAGCCGGGCAGGGTGTTGGGCTCCGAGCCGGTAGCCACGATGAAGGTCTTGCCCTGGATGCGCTCGCCCCCTACCTCGATGGTGTTTTTATCCACAAACTTGGCAAAGCCGGTTTTCAGATCTACCTTGTTGCCCTTCAAAAGCTGCGAGACCCCACCGGTCAGCTTCTTGACGATGCCATCGCGCCAGCCGCCCAGCTTTTTCAGGTCGAGCCTGGCCTCTTTGACTTCCAGACCGAAGGCGCTGGCATGCTTGGTGCCCTCCAACTCCTCTGCCGCGTGCAGCAGGGCTTTGGTGGGAATACAGCCCACGTTCAGGCAGACCCCCCCCACATGCTCGGCCTCTACCGCCAGCACCCTCTTGCCGAGCTGGGCGGCCCGGATGGCCGCATGGTAGCCGCCGGGGCCGGTTCCGATCACGATTACGTCGTAGATGGTGGACATAGATACCCCATTCTAGTCGGGCTAGGTGTGAAAAACAAAATCCGCAGAGCGAAAAAGCTACAGCGCCTCCAGGAAGAGCCGCTCGGGTTTTTCCAAAAGCCGGATGACCTCTTTGGTAAAGCGGGCCGCCTCGGCCCCGTCCACCAGCCGGTGGTCGAAGGAGAGCGAGAGATACATCATCTGCCGCACCACAATCTCGTCGTTCTCGCCCACCACCGGGCGCTTCTGGATGGAGTGCACGCCCAGGATGGCGGCGTCGGGCACGTTGATGATAGGAAAACTGAACAGCGCCCCAATCGAGCCGATGTTGGTGATGCTGAAAGTAGAGCCGCTCACCTCCTCCGGGGCCAGCTTGCCGCTGCGGGCTTTCTCGGCCAGATCGCCCACCTCGCGGGCGATCTGCAGCAGGCTTTTGCGCTCCACGTCCCGCACCACCGGCACAATCAGGCCGTTTTCGGCGGCCACGGCCATGCCGATATTGACGTAGTGCTTGAGCACCACCTCCTGCCTTGCCTCGTCCAGCGAGCTGTTCAGGGCCGGGAATTTCTTGAGGGCCACCGCCACCGCCTTGAAGATAAAGGGCAGGTAGCTGAGCCTGACCCCCTGGGCCTCGGCCTCGGGCTTGAGCCGGTTGCGCAGGGCCACCAGCTCGGTCATGTCCACTTCGTCCACCGAGAGGGTGCGCACCGTGTAGAGGTGCGAGGCCATCATCTGCTGGGCAATGGCCCGCCGCAGGCCGCGCAGGGGTACGCGGGTCTCGAGCCCCTCGTAGCCCTTGGGGGTCTTGTACTGCACCGGCGCCAGGCCCAGCAAGGGCGCAGCGCGCTCGGGGGCCGAAGGTGCGGCAGCGGGCGGTGTGGCACGGCTTGTTTGCTCGGCGTAGGCTTTCACGTCCTCCACCCGCACCCGCCCGTTGGGCCCCGAGCCCGGTATCTGGGCGATGTCCAGCCCCAACTCGCGGGCCAGCTTGCGGGCCGCCGGCACCGCGATCACCCGTCCGTGGGCCTGAACCGTTGCGGTGCTTGGCCCGGATACCGCCAGCGGCGCGGCTTTGACAAAGGGGTTTTTGACCTGCTCTGGCTTGTTATCCGGCTTGAACAGCGAGAGGCTGGCCCCGTCGTCTTCTGCTACCTGGCCCGGCTCCACGATGGAGCGCTCCTCCTGGGCTTGCAGGCTGGGGGCCGGGGCGGGCTTTTGATCGCCAACCGCTGCGGCCACCTCGCCCGGCTCGGCAATCAGGGCGATGGGGGCGTGCACCGGTACCACCTGCCCCTCCTTGACCAGCTTTTGCAGCAGCACCCCTTCGTAGGGGCTCGGTAGCTCCACCGTGACCTTGTCGGTCATGACCTCCACGAAGGGCTGGTCTTTTTTCAAAAAATCGCCTTCGTTCACCAGCCACCGGAGAATTTCACCTTCCACCACCGACTCTGCCAGCTCGGGCAACACCACTTCTTTCGGCATGATTCCTCCCTAGTAGTCCAGTAGACGTTTGGCCGCATTGAGGATACGGGTTACGGTCGGCATGTAGAGCTTATCCTGGGCCAGCGGGTAGGGGGTGTCGAACCCGGTAACCCGCAGGGGTGGGGCCAGCAGCTGGTCGAAGAGCTCTTCCGAAACGGTGGCGGCGACCTCCGAGGCGATGCTGGCCGTGCGAGGAGCTTCGGAGATCACGAGCAGGCGGCCGGTTTTGGCCGCCGAGCTCAAGACCGTTTCTTTGTCCCAGGGCATCACCGTGCGCAGGTCAATGACCTCGGGCTCGAGGCCGGCGGCCACCATCTCCTCGGCGGCCTTGAGGGTTTCCACCATGCTTCCCCCGTAGGAGACCAAAGTGATGTCGCGGCCCTGCCGGCGAACCGCCGCCTTGCCGATGGGCAGCAGAAACTCGTCGGTGGGCACCTCTTCTTTTACCGCCCGGTACAGGCGCTTGGGCTCCATGAAGACCACCGGGTCGTCGTCGCGGATGGCCGCCTTAAGGAGCCCCTTGGCGTCGTAGGGGGTCGAGACCACAATCACCTTCAGGCCGGCGGTGTGGGCAAAGTGGGCTTCCGGGCTTTGCGAGTGATGGTGCCCGCCCTTCACGCCGCCACCGGTGGGCATGCGCACCACCATGGGCGCGCTGAACTGGCCGCCCGAGCGGTAGCGCAGCTTGGCGGCCTGGGAAAAAAGCTGGTCTATGCCGGGGAAGACGTAGTCGGCAAACTGAATTTCCGCCACCGGGCGCATCCCGTGCGCGGCCAGCCCCACCGCCGCCCCGATGATGGCGGCCTCCGAAAGGGGGGTGTCCATTACCCGGTCGGGGCCGTATTTTTGCTGCAGGCCCTCGGTGGCCAAAAAGACCCCGCCCCGCCTGCCCACGTCTTCGCCCAGCAACATCACGCGTTCATCCCGCTTCATCTCTTCGTCCAGGGCCGCATTTATGGCCTGGATTAGGGTCATGGTTGGCATATATCCTCCCTCAGGACTGCAGTTCCTCTGCAAGCAGGCGCCGCTGTTCCTCCAGGTGCCAGGGCCGGGCCGCGTAGACATCGTCGAACATCTCGAGCGGGTCGGGTTCACCGGCCTGCAAGGCTTCTTGCAGGGCGGCCTCGAGGGCCTTGGAGATCTCCAGCCGTAGCTCGTTGGCCCACTGGGCGTCCCACAGGCCTTGTTGCTCCAAGAACCGCTGGTAGCGCGGCAAGGGGTCTTGCTGGCGCTCGGTGGCCAGCTCCTCGCGCGAACGGTAGCGGCTGTCGTCGTCGGCGGAGGAATGCGCCCCAAAGCGGTGTACCACCAGCTCCACCAGGCTGGGGCCCTCACCGGCCCGGGCCCGCTCGATGGCCTCCTGCATCACGAAGTAGCTGGCCAGCACGTCCAGGCCGTCCACGTAGTAGCCGGGTATGCCGTAGGCCTGGGCCTTGATGGCGATGTTTTCTGAAGCGGTCTGCTTGGAGATGTTCACGCTGATGGCGTAGCGGTTGTTTTCACAGACAAACACCGCCGGGGCCTGCTGCACGGCGGCAAAGTTGAGGCCGGCGTGCCAGTCCCCCTCGCTGGTGGCCCCGTCGCCGAAGGTGCAGACCGCCACCTGGCCGGTGCGGCGCAGCTTCATGCTCAAAGCCGCCCCGGTCGCGGGCGGGATGTGCGAGGCAATGGCCGAACAGACCGTGAAGACATTGAGGGCCTTGCTGCCGGGGTGCGAGGGCATCTGGCGGGCTTTGGCAGGGTCGGCGGCGTTGCCCAGGGTCTGGCCGAAAATTTCCACCAGCGGCACCCCCAGGGCCAGCACCAGGCCCATATCGCGGTAGTAGGGGAAGAGCCAGTCGTGGCCTTTGCGCAGGGCATGGGCGATGCCCACCTGGGCGGCCTCGTGGCCGGCGTGGGGGGCGATAAAGCTGGTTTTGCCGGTGCGAATCAGGATGACCAGTTTTTCGTCCAGCAGCCGGGCGGCCAGCATATCGCGGTAGAAGCGCCGCAGCTGCTCGGGCGGCAGCCCGTGCTCAAACGGGGCGATCCAGCGGCCCTGCTCGTCTACCAAGCGGATGGGCTCGCTGCTGAAGGGTTGGAAGCGTACTTTTTCCTGAACCATGCTGCCTCCTGGCTTACCGGGGTGGCCGGCTCGCCTCTATTGCGGGGCCTTGGGTAAAGGCCCTCGAGCGCGGGTCGCCCTGGGTAAGGGCTTCCGCAGGGAACCACCCGGCCCAAGCAAAAGACCCCCTGGATGGGAGGTCGCTGTAAAGGCTTTGGTATACCGGGCCAAAGGTTTTGGGTGCGCCCAATCCTGCCAGCGGTTCTAGGCGCGTCTCCATAGGAACCTCTTGGTACCCAAGATTATAGCCGGTTTCGAGCTATCGCAATTTGGATGGGGTCAAGAAATGGGCACCTACAGCCCTGCTCGTACCGTTGATGGAACCTCGAGGCCAACCTATAGACTGGCCCCTGGAGGGTGTGGGTACCGAATATGAAGCTGAGGATCTGTGTAATCGGCAAACCCAGGCTGCCGTACGCCAAAGCGGGTCTGGCCGAGTACGCCGGGCGGCTGGAGCGGTATACGCGGCTCGAGCTCCTCTACCTCAAAGAAGGCCCCCAGGCCCAGGAGGCCCGGCGCCTGCTGGAAGCCTCCGAGGGCTACAAGCGGGTGGTGCTGGACGAGCGGGGGCAGATGGTGGACACCCCGGCCCTCAGGGCCCGCCTGGAAAGCTGGGAGATGCAGGCCGAGAAAGGGGTGGCCTTCTTAATTGGGGGCGCCGAGGGCCACGCCCAGGTGGTGCGCGACCAGGCCGACTGGGTTCTGGCCCTGTCCAGGCTCACCCTGCAGCACGAGCTGGCCCTGGTGGTTTTGCTCGAGCAGCTTTACCGCATCGAAACGCTCAAGCGGGGGGAGCCTTACCACCGCTAACGGGCCGGGTAGCCCATCTGCCGCAGCCACTTCTCGCGGGTGAGGGTGGTGGAAAGGATGGGCTCGAGGACGATGTTGATGTTGCTGGCATCGGGCATTACCGTGGCGATCTGGCCACCCACCCTGTACCACCCGAACAGGTCGCCCTCGTCCTGGGTGCCGTTGTTGTTGACATCCTTCCAGGCCGAGATGCGGTAGCCCACCAGGCCGGTGGTTGAGAGGTTGGCGCGGGTATAGGGGGCCTGGGTGCCGGTCTGGGTGATGGTGGTGGGGTTGAAATCGAGAAGCAGGCTTAGCGTGGGGGTCTCACGCAGCACCGCGTCGAAGTAGATGCGGGTGTTCTGGATGTTCTGGGCGGGGGGAGGGGTGGTCGGGGGCTGCTGCACGGTGAGGGTGATGCGGGTCTCGGCTTCAATGGTCTGCCCGCCTGCGCTGGCGCTGCCCCGCACCACCAGGGTGTAGGTGCCAGGATTGTTGCCGGCCTGGATGGTCAGGGTGGTGCTGTCTTTTGTGACCGGGCTGGGCGGATTAAAGCTTGGGGTGGTGCCGGCTGGCTGCCCGGTTACGCTGAGGGCAACCGCCTCTGTAAAGTTGGTGCGGGCAATGCTCAGGGTGACCTGGGCGCTCTGGCCGGTGTTCAGGCTCAGGGCGTTGGGGCTGGCCGAGAGCACCAGCGAACGGGGGGGTGGGGTGTTGAGCCGCTGCAGGGCTGCTCTGGCATCCACCAGGCCAGCGCCGCAATCGCCAGCGCTGGGCCGGTTGCACTGGGCCGCGCTCAAGCGCCTGGCGGTCTCCTTCAGTAGGCTGATGGCTTCGGCGGCGGTGAGGCTGGGCTTCTTGCTTTTCATCAGGGCCAGCACGCCCGCCACGTGGGGGGCGGCCATTGATGTGCCGGCTTTGCCGCCGTACTGGCCGCTCGCCAGGGTGCTCACCACCTGCAGCCCACCCGGTTCACCCCCCGGTGCCATCAGGTCGATGCGGCTGCCGTAGTTGGAGTACGAGGCGCGGTTGCCCTCAGCATTGGTCGCCCCCACCGTAACCACCCCGCTGCACCCCGCAGGGCTGAAGGTGCTGGCCTCCACATTGGAGTTGCCCGCCGCCACCACGATGATGGCCCCTCTGCTATTTGCCACGTTGATGGCCTGCTGGAGGGCCGGGGCGTGGCTGCAGGGCACCGGCCCCCCCAGCGACATGTTGATGACCTGGGCCGGGTTTTGGTTGTCAGGAACCCCGGCCACGCTCAGACCGGCGGCCCAGCGCAGGGCGTCGGCTACGTCGGCCAGGGTACCGCTGCCCGCACTCAGGGCGCGGACGGGAAGCAGCCTGGCCCCCCAGCTGACCCCTGCGACCCCCAGGCCGTTGTTGGTTGCCGCCGCGACCGTGCCGGTGACGTGGTTGCCGTGGTAGTCGCTGCCCGGCGCGGTGTCTTCAGGGTTGTTGTCCCGCCCGTCGCCGTCGCCCGAATCGGCGGCGTTGGAGTAAAAATCGTAGCCGGGGAGCAGTTTTCCGGCCAGATCGGGGTGGCCGGCCACCACCCCCCCGTCAATCACCGCCACCGTGACCGGGTTGGAGCTGCCGGTCTCGATATCCCAGGCCTGGGGCAGCCCGATGGCCTCGTAGTGCCAGCGCTGGTTGTTGTACTGGGGGTCGTTGGGCGTGGCCTGGCTGAAAAGGAGGTAGTTGGGGTGGGCAAAGGCCACATCGTTGCGGCGTTGCAGCTCGGCCAGCACAGCCAGGGTGTCGGCCCGGTTCAGGCTGGCGCGGTACAGGAAGGTGCGCTCCAGGCCCAGCAGCCTGACCTGCTGAAGCTCCACCCCCGCTGCCGAAAGCCTGCCCAGCGATTGCAGGCTCACCTGCGGCTTAAACTGCACGATCAGCTCCCCCTCCACGAAAGGTGCTACCGGGTCGGCGGATGGCAGCGCGGTTTGCAGGGCGATGCGCACGCTTCCGCTGATCACCCCGTTGCCGGGGGTGCGGGGGGCTGGTTTGGACAGGCGGTGAGTACAAGCGCGAGCAGGACAAGCCAGAGAATACGCGACATGCCCTTAGCGTATCTGTTCGGTCTTGGGTAGTTAGGTGAGATTATCTCTGACAGGCCTGGGGAAAACCTGATGAAGAAGGATTTCTCGGATCGTCCAAATGCGTTCCGTGAGGCCTGCTGC
>AXWR01000006.1 GCA_000482765.1 Meiothermus taiwanensis DSM 14542 | reverse complement strand
TGGGGGGTTCATGGCAGCTAACTCCTCTTGGCCTGTTTGCTTTGCAGAAAAGGGTAGCCGAGTAGAGGGGTGAGGGGCAACTGCGTAACTCCTACTTTTATTCGTGGGCCTGCCATACCGCTAGAGTAAAGGGCTCCAGAACACCGTCTTCTAAATACCCCCCTGCACACCGGCCCGATTTACCCGACAGCAGGTCAACCGCCTGCCCGCCCCGCGGCCACACCCCATGTAGGGGAATGTTGACGCGCCAGGGTTCCGGGGAGGCATTAATCGTTACCACCACGCTGGACTGCTCGAGGGTGCGGGCAAAGGCCAGGTGGCCGTCCTGGGCATACAGATACTGGTAGCGCCCCCGGCGCAGCGCTGGCAACGACCGGCGCAAGGCCGACATCTGCTGGATGATCTGCTGAATGGATTTGTGCCAGCGAGACTCATCCCAGATCATGCCCCGGCGGTTGTCGGGGTCGTGGCCTCCGGCCATGCCGATCTCGTCGCCGTAGTAGACCGTGGGTGCACCCGGAAGGGTGAAAAGCATGGCAAAGGCCAGCCGCACCCGCTCAGTCTGACCGCGCAAAATACTGAAGATTCTGGGGGTGTCGTGCGAGGTCATGATGTTCATCTGCGCGGTCACGATCTCCCAGTCGTAGCGGCGGAAGAGATCCTCGAGGCGGTGGTGGCAGGCCATGGCCCCCAAACTTTCCAGCCGCCCCAGGCCGCTCTTGGCCGCCAGGTCTTTGTCCAGCGCATCGGCCCCCACAAAACCCAGGATGGCCCGTCCCAGGGGATAGTTCATCACCGCATCGAATTGATCACCCTGCAACCAGCGGCTGGCGTCGTCCCAGATCTCACCCACGATGTAGGCCTCGGGGTTCCGGGCCTTAACCCGCCGGCGGAACTCACGCCAAAAATCGTCGTCGTCGATCTCGTTGGGCACGTCCAGACGCCAGCCATCGATGCCGTACTGAAGCCAGTATTCCGCCACCGAGAGCAGATACTCACGGCACTCGGGGTTGGCGGTGTTGAACTTAGGCAGCTCGGGGTTGTTCCACCAGGCCGCGTAGTTGGGGTGTTTGCTGTAAGCGTTCAGGGGAAACTTGTAGATGTGAAACCAGTCCAGGTAGGGCGAGGCCGCCTCGTTTTCCATGATGTGCTGAAAAGCAAAGTGGGCCCGGCCGCAGTGATTGAAGACCCCGTCCAGCACCACCCGCATATCGCGCCGGTGGGCCTCTTCCACCAGACACCGCAGGGCCTCGTTGCCCCCCAGGATGGGGTCTACCTGGAAGTAGTCGCTGGTGTGGTAGCGGTGGTTGGCCGTTGAGGCAAAGATGGGGCAGAAGTACAGGGCGTTGAAGCCCTGCTGCTTGATATAGTCCAGCTTCTCGATGACCCCCCAAAGGTTGCCCCCCTTGAAGCCGCGCAGGGTAGGGGGCGCCTCCCAGGCTTCAAAAGCACTTTGCACCGGTGCAGGTTGGCCCGCAGGCCCCTGCCCTATGTAAAAGCGATCTGGAAATATCTGGTAGAAAACCGCGTCTTTGACCCAATCTGGTGTCATCCAAACTCCCGCACGTTACCAGGGGTTAGTCTAAACCCTACGGGCTAAATCTCAAGTGGCGCTAAAAGCCCGGCTCTGATAGGATGCCAAAGTTATGCCGCGTGGGAATCTTTTTGTCATGACTGGGGCTTCAGGGGTGGGCAAAGGCACCATACGGGGACGGCTGCTGGAGTACCACCGTATGTACTATTCCATCTCCATGACCACCCGCCCGCCCAGGCCGGGTGAGCGCAATGGGGTGGACTATTACTTCGTGAGCAAGGCCGAGTTTGAAAGTCGGATAGCGCAGAACGGTTTTCTCGAGTGGGCCCAGTATGTCGACGACTACTATGGCACCCCCAAAGAACCCGTTGAAGAAGCCCTGAGCAAGGGGCAGGATGTGCTCCTGGAAATCGAGGTGCAGGGGGCTTTGCAGGTCAAGCAAGCCCTACCCGAAGCCATCCTGGTTTTCATCATCCCGCCCTCCCTCTCAGAGTTACGGCGGCGCTTGTTGGTACGCGGCACCGACAGCCTGCCCAAGATTCGCAAGCGGCTCGAGCGGGCCATAGAGGAGATCCGCATGGCCGACCGCTTTAAGTACGTACTGGTCAACGACCAGCTCGATAAGGCGGTCTCCGACTTCGCCGCCATCATCCAGGCCGAGCGGCTGTTGCAGCCCCGTATGCGCGAGGCCATCGAGCGGGCGCTCTCCATAGACCCCGCCCTGGAAAAAGAGCTTGACGAGCTCGAGCGCAAACGGCTCGAGGCAGGCGAGGCTGGTTCATAGGCCTCAGCAAGAAAGGTCGGTTTGCACGTTGAAACCATTGCTTTGCTCTGGAAACTCAAGTATCGGTTCTGGTCTTTGATGTACAATCGAAACTTGGTTGTAGAGGTATACCTATGGCAGAACCCGGCATCGACACCCTTCTAACCCTGACCGATTCAAAGTACCGCTTGACCGTGGTGACGGCCAAGCGGGCTCAACAGCTTTTGCGTTACGACTTCAAGAACACCGTTCTGAGCCCCGACGAGTACCCCCGGATGCACACCCTGGAAGGCGACAAGCCCGACCCCAACGCTGTCACCTGGGCTATGCAAGAACTCAAAACCGGGCGGCTTCTCATCGGTGAAAACCTCATCGCGGAAGATCGGCTCACCAAATTCCTCGACCAGATGTACCCGCGCGAGGTCATCGAGCCCGCCGACTGAAACGCGCCTTTGTAGGGTGTGGGCTGCCCTGCACAGTCCGCATCTTCATGCATTGAGCCAAAACCAAGAAAGCCTTTTGCGTCGCCTATATTTCTTGGAACATTGCTGCGGAGCCCTGTATAATCTCAATTCGGTATTCAGGGAGTTGCTATGGCAAGCAAGGAACAGAGGCACCGCGCTATCCAGGAAATTATCAGCCGCGAGAGCATTTCCACCCAGGCCCAGTTGGTGGAGCGGCTGCGCAACATGAACTTCGACGTAACCCAGGCCACCGTCAGCCGGGATATCAGTGAGTTGCGCCTGGTGCGGGTTCCGCTAGGGCGGGGGAAACACAAATATGCCCTGGCCCACCTCGAGCTCTCCGAAGATGTTATGGATGAATTGCGGCGCATCTTCCCCACCTTCGTGCGGGATGTAGACCGTGGGGAGAACATCGTGGTATTGAAGGTCTCGGAGGGGCACGCTTCGGGTATTGCACTCCTGATCGACCGGCTTCGGCGCGACGACATCGTGGGCACCATTGCCGGCGAGGATTCGATTCTGGTAGTTGGCCGCACCATTCAGGCTGCCGAGGCCCTGCAAGAGGAGTTTGAGGCGCTCCTAACCCAAGGATCTGATACGATGTGACAAGCCTCAGCGATACCACCGAAATGCTCTTCTAAAACCGGTACGGCCCCGCACCCGGCCTTCGTTCTGCTAACAGCAAAACGAATGTGATACCCTGTTCTTGGTATGCTAGAGCGCCTCGAGGTGCAAAACTTGGCTGTTCTGGAGCAGGTGGCGCTCGATTTCAGCCCTGGGCTCACCGTGCTTACCGGCGAAACCGGTGCCGGCAAAAGTGTGCTGGTAGATGCCTTATCGCTTCTGCTGGGGGAGAGAGCCGAGGGGCTGGTACGCCCTGGGGCCGAAACCCTCCTGGTAACGGCCTTTTTCAACGGGAAAAGCCTCTCGCGCAAGGTGGCCCAGGGACGCAGCACCGCCCGCATCGATGGGGAGGTGGTAAGCCTGCGAGAGTTAAGCGAGGAGGCCGCCCAGCACCTAACTATCCATGCCCAGCACGCCTCGCTGGCCCTCTTTAGTCGCAAAGCCCAGCGCAAACTGCTGGATTCTCAGGTCAAGCCCGACTTGCTGCTGCGCTACCAGGACGCCTACGAGCAGTACCAGTCCATTTTGCGCGAGACGGAGCGCCTGGAAACTGCGGCGCGCGAACGCGAGCGGAGGCTGGACATCCTGCGTTTTCAGATTGCGGAAATAGATCAGGCCCGGCTGGTGGTAGGAGAAGAGGAGCAGCTCAGGCAAGAGGCGGAGCGCTTGCGGCACCTCGAGGCCCTGCGCGAGCGGGTTTCGGCAGCGATAGGCGCGCTGAGTGGGGAAGGCGACGCCCTGGGGCTGGTTGCGCTGGCCTCGAGGGAGGTCAGGGCAGGGGGCCGCTTTGATGCTCATCTGGAGAGCCTGAGCCGCGACCTCGAGAATGCCCTGGATGCACTTCGGGCAGTGAGCCGCGAGCTGGAAGATTATCTGGAAAACCTCGAGGCCGACCCCCAACGCCTCGACGAGGTGGAGGCCCGGCTGGCCCTGATCGAGAAACTGGGGCGCAAGTACGGTGAAGGCATCCCGGCCATCCTGGAGTTTGCCGAGGCCGCCCGACGGGAGCTGGCGGAGCTCGAGGGGGCCGAGGATCGGCTAAGCCAGCTCTATAGCCAAAAAGAAAATGCCTGGAAGGCGCTCCTGGAAGCAGGGCAGCAGCTCACCGCAGCCCGCGCCCAGGCCGCAGAGAATCTGTCGCGCCGGGCCGGTGAAGAAATACAGGCCCTGGGCATGCCGGCTGCCCAGTTTCAAGTAGGTCTGGTGCCTTTGGAGCAGCCAGGCCCCGAGGGGCTCGAGGAGGTACAGCTGCTTTTTTCGGCCAACCCCGGCCTGGGCCTGGCCCCGCTGGAAAAGGCCGCCTCGGGCGGTGAGCTTTCGCGGGTCATGCTGGCCCTGGCCCTGTTGACCGGAACCGGGGCCGAAACGGTGGTGTTCGACGAGATAGACGCCGGGGTGGGGGGCGAGGCCGCCTGGCAGGTGGCCGAGCGGCTGGCGCGGCTGGCCCAGGAACGCCAGGTGCTGGTGGTAACCCACCTTCCACAAATCGCCGCTCGAGCCCAGAACCACTACCGGGTGGTCAAGCGCGGTAGCAGTGTAGAAATTCAGCAGGTGCAGGATGAAGAGCGGGTGCGCGAGCTAGCCCGGATGCTCTCGGGCAGCTACTCCGAGGCAGCCCTCGAGCACGCGCGCGAACTGCTGCTGGGGGTGATGCCAGGTTCGGCGCCTTCCGACGGCGAACCAACCCGACCGAAGTTATCCGCATAACCGAGGGCGATACCGCCCCTTGGAAGGGCGTGCTCTAGGCTACAAAAAGACAGCCGCTACAAGCTAGCCGAGCTTGAGCAAAACCCGCACCCCATCCGCCACGTACTGCACGGCCAGCGCGGCCAGCAGGATACCCAGCACCCGGGTGATCACGTTGATACCGGTGCGGCCCAGCGAGCTCGAGAACTTGAGCGCAGCCCTGAGCGACCAGTAGGTCAGAAACAGCACCAACGCGGCCATAGCCAGCACCACCACGAACCCCCATATTCCCGCCGGGGCCGACCCAGTCAGAATCAGTACCCCGGCCAGGGTGCCAGGCCCAGCGATGAGGGGGATGGCCAGGGGAAAGACCGAGATATCGGTTCGGGCTTGTGACTCGGCGTGCTCTTCGTCGGTCTCGCGCTCGAGCTGAGCATTGATCATGTCCAGGGCGATTTTGAACAGCAGCAGCCCCCCGGCCACCTTGAAGGCCTCGAGGCTGATGCCCAGGTGGCGGAGGATCATCCCACCCAGTATGGCAAAGCCCAGTATCAGGAGCCCGGCAACCAGGGTAGAGCGCAGGGCGATTTTCTTCTGCTCCTGGTAGCTACGAACGCCGACCAACCCCAAAAAAAGCGGGATCAAGCCAATGGGGTCTATCAGCACAAAAAGGGTCAGAAAGGCCTTGATAGCGAACTCAATCATGGACAGGGGGTTTCCTCCGGGATCCTGCAATCCCTACAACAAAAAGCAAGTTTAGCATACGTTCCCAGGTACTGGGCACCCGCTCGAGGTACTTTTGTCTCCACCAAAGCCTTATACTAAAGGCCACAAGGAGGTCAACCATGATTCGCACTGTCGCCCTCGTAGGGCACAGCGGCAGCGGTAAAACCACCCTCGGTGAGGCGCTCCTGTACTTCACCGGGGGCAAGGATCGCATGGGCAAGGTAGAAGAGGGCAGCACCACCTCGGACTACACCCCGGAGGAAAAAGCCCACCGGGTCTCGGTTCGCACAGCGGTGCTGCCCCTGACCTACCAAGGGCACCGCATTTACCTGCTCGACGCCCCCGGCTATACCGATTTTGTGGGCGAAATTCGGGGCGCCATGGAGGCCGCCGACGCAGCGGTGGTGGCGGTTTCGGCAGAGGCGGGGGTGCAGATTGGCACCGAGCGGGCCTGGACGGTGGCCGAGCGGCTGGAGCTACCCCGAATGGTGGTGGTCACCAAGCTGGAAAAAGGGGGCGATTTTTTTGCCCTGCTCGAGGATCTGCGCTCCACCCTAGGCCCCATCCTCCCAGCCCACCTGCCCCTCTACGAGAACGGCCAGTGGATTGGGCTGATTGATGTGCTGCACGACCGGGCCTTCCGCTACGACAAGGGCCGCCCGGTGATTACCAGCATCCCCGAAGGCCAGCAAGCCCAGGTGGAAAAATACCGTAACGAAGCCCGCGAGGCCATCATCGAGACCGATGAAAGCCTGCTGGAAAAGTACCTCGAGGGCGGCGAAGTGGAGGAGGTGGCCCTCTCGCGGGCCTTCCACGAGGCGGTGCGTAAAGGCCAGGTTTTCCCGGTGGCCATCGGCTCCTCCGCGGCTCTGATCGGGCTGGATATGCTGCTCGACCTGTTCCTCGAGGCCCTTCCCTCCCCCGAAGAACGCTGGGGCCAGGGCAGTCCGGCGGCGAAAGTGTTTAAAGTGCAGGTAGACCCCTTCATGGGGCAGGTGGCTTTTGCCCGGCTGTATCGCGGCAGGCTCAAGGCCGGCGACACCTTGCAGTCCGATAATGGCACGGTTCGGCTGGCCCACCTCTACACCGCCAAAGGCAAGGACTTGATCGAACTCGAGGAGGCCGAGGCGGGCACCATCCTGGCCCTGCCCAAAGCCGATGGCCTGCACAAGGGTATGGAGCTTTGGCAGGGGGAGCGCCTGGAGTTTCCCTCGGCCCGCCTGCCCGACCCGGTAGCGATGGTGGCCATCACACCCGAGTCGCGCGCCGACGAGGCTAAACTTGGCGACGCTTTACGCAAGCTGCTGGAAGAAGACCCCAGCCTAAGGTTCGAGCGCAACCCCGAGACCGGCGAACAGATCCTGTGGGGCATGGGCGACCTGCACCTCGAGACCGCCAAGGAACGCCTGGCCGACTATGGGGTCAAAATTATCAGCCGCCCCCCCAAAATCCCCTACCGGGAGACCATCCGCAAGAAGGCCGAAGGACAGGGCAAGCACAAAAAACAAACCGGCGGGCACGGGCAGTACGGCGATGTATGGCTGCGGCTGGAGCCCCACCCCGACTACGAGTTTGTCTGGGAGATTACCGGCGGGGTGATCCCCACCAAGTACATGGAAGCGGTGGAGATGGGCATCAAAGAGGCCGCCAAAACCGGGCCGCTGGCGGGTTATCCGGTCATCGGCTTCCGGGCAGTGGTGTACCACGGCTCCTACCACGAGGTGGATAGCTCGGATATGGCTTTCCAACTGGCCGCCCAGCTGGCCTTCCGAAACGTGGTC
This sequence comes from Meiothermus taiwanensis DSM 14542, assembly GCA_000482765.1. Taxonomy (GTDB): domain Bacteria; phylum Deinococcota; class Deinococci; order Deinococcales; family Thermaceae; genus Meiothermus; species Meiothermus taiwanensis. The sequence goes on along the minus strand of AXWR01000006.1, from coordinate 118,238 downwards.
ACCCAGGCCAGCCCCACCCTGCTCGAGCCCATCTACACCTTGAAGATTTTTGTTCCCCAGGACCGCGTGGGCGATATTTTGTCGGATATGCAGTCCCGGCGTGGACGCATCCTGGGCCTGGATCAGGAGGGGGCCCTGGCCGTGGTGAGCGCCGAAGCCCCCCTGGCTGAGTTGCTCGAGTACAGCCGCACCCTATCGGGGCTCACCCAGGGCACCGGCGCTTATAGCCTCGAGTTCTCCCACTACGCCGAGGTACCCCCCAACCTGGCCCAGAAGGTGATCGCCGAACGACAGAAGGCTGAAGCCTAGGGCCTGCTACAAGGGCAAAAGACCACATCGCTTTGGGGTGTCGTCTAGTAACATGGGAACCATGGCCCGCTTGACGATTTTTCTGTTGTTGCTGCTCGGCCCGGCCCTAGCCCAGAACCTCATCACGCTGGCCCCCCCAGGGGCAGTGGCCGGCTTTTACCTGAACGACCTGCGCGGTAGCCGTTACCTGAACGGGCTGGCCTCGGACTGGAAGCAGAGTGGGATGGAAGCCCTGCTCAACCGTGAACTGCGGCGACAGGCCGGCTCCGAAGCGGCACTCCTGGGAATTGCCGCCGGGGGTCTAGCGGCCGCACTTTATACCGATGGCTTTTTTCTGATTGCCCGCCCCAGCAGCGAAGCCATGCAGGCCCTGCGCCGCGAGACCAAAGGCCTGCGGGCCCTGGGCGGCTGGCTGGTGGGGAGGGATCGCGAGATCGAGATGGGCTTCAGCCGCGAGCTGATCTTCATGGCCTCTCCCAAGTACGCCCGCCTGTTCCTGCAGAACCAGCGGGGTCTGCAAGCCCCGGTGCGGGGGGATCTCGTGCTGTGGGGCACCCTCCCACAAAACCTTGTTCGTGGCCTGGGTCTGCCCCCTCGAGCCCTGGGGGCCGTCCAAACCTTCCGTCGCTTTAGCTATGCCATCCAGCTCACAGCCGGCGGTTACACCGATGAGGCCCGCCTGGAGCTAAACCCCAGCGCCGATCCCGCCCTGGCCAAACTGTTGTTGCCCAAAACGCAGCCCTACAACGCAGCCGATCTGCCCAGGGGCCTCTCGGTCTCAACTGGGGTGTTTGACCTCAGCCAGCTGGGGGCCTACCTGCCCGGCTTGCTGCGCGAGTTTGACCTGCGCCTCAACCTCGACCTCAGGGCGTTTGGGGCCCGCTTCGCAACCGTAACGGTGCAAGGGCCGCCCCCCGCGCGGGATGGGCTGGGTGAGGGCCTGCTGGGTCATAGCCTGATCTACTGGGAGCTGCGCGATCCCCCCACCGCCGAGGCCAATCTGCTGGCGCTGCTGCAAAGCCTGGCAGCCTTCTCGAGCCCCGACGGCCAAGGCGGTTTCAAGGTGCTGGGCAACGAGGGCGACTTCAAAGCCGTGGAGGTGGGCCTGGGTGGGGTGCTGTACTACAAGCTAGATGCCAACCGGCTGATTCTAGCCACCAGCAAAAGCGCCCTGGCCGCCGTCAAAAACCCCACCTGGCGTACAGATCCGGGCTTCCAGCGTTTCCGCGTGCGCATACCCGCCAATGCGGTGGGCTACACCTTCACCAACCAGGGGGCCATCCTGCAGCAGCAGTTTGGGTCACTAGGCGAGCTGCTGCCGCTTACCATTGGTGCCCAGAACGACGCGCTCGAGCGCGAAATAGTTAGTTCCTTTACCAACTTCCTCGAGCGGTTAGGTCAGCGCTTTGGGCTGGGGCTTTCCTATGCGGTGGTCGAAGGCAACACCCTGGTGAACCGCGGCTTCTACGAGGTGCGTTGGTAAGCCAGCTTAGTCGACCAATTGTCCCCATCGCCCTATGCTGAGAGGGTGCAGGTTGTATTTGGATTGCCCTGGTTCTTGCTGTTGCTACCCCCAGCGCTGGGGCTGGTGTGGTTGTGGTACCGGCGCCGGCAGCCCCCGGTGCGCCAGGCCGCCGGGCTATGGCTCTGGCAAAAAGCCATCCGCAAAGGCCGGGCCCGCCGCCGCTTCGACCTGCGGCTCTTCATGCTCCTGTTGGCGACCCTGCTGGCTGGGCTTGCCCTGACCGCCCCCAGGGTCTTGCTGGATCGGCCGGGTGAGCTGGTGCTGGTGCTGGACGCCTCAGCCTCGATGGCGGCCACCGACGTAGCCCCCAGCCGCCTCGAGCGCGCGAAAGCCCTGGCCCGCGAACGCCTGGCGGCCTCACCGCGAGCGGTTCTGGTCGTGGCCGGCAGCCAGGTGCAGACTTTTGGCCCCGCCCCAGGGCGCAGCCTGCTAAACCAGCTGGCCAGCCTCCAGCCGACTGCAACCGGCACCGACCTGCCAGCGGCCATAGCCAGGGGCCGGGCCTGGCTGCCCAATGCCCCGGTGCTGACCATTACGGATCAAGCCCCCCCACCCCAGACCGACGGCTATCTAAACGTGGCCGGCCACGGCAGCAATGTGGGCATCACCGCCATAGGGCCCGGCTTTGTGGCGCTGGCCAATGCAGGGCCGGGGGTGTGGCGGGGCGAGGTGCTGGTAGATGGGCAGCGCTATGCCCTCGAGGTGCCAGCCAACGGTTACGCCAGCCTCGAGGTGCCCTCGAGCGCGCCCTCGGCGCGCATCATTGGAAGCGATGCCCTGGTTCTAGACAACGAGGCCAGTTTTTCCCGGCGGCTGGTACGGGTTGAGGTATCGGGCCGCTCACCCGCCCTCGAGCGCCTCCTGGCCCTGCTGGGCACCAGCCGGGGCAGCCCTGGCGAGGTCGTGTTCGAGATCGGCACACCCCGCCGTTCACCCAGCCGTTTCACGGTGTTTTTTGCTGAACAGGCCCGCGGACAGGCCCCGGTTTTCGATGTGGAGCGCACCCTCCCCTACCTGCGTGGGGTCGAGCTGGTGGGTTACAGCCTGCGCGTCCCACCCCGCCCAGAGGCCCCTGGCTGGCAGCCCCTGGCCTCCAGCGAGACCGGCCTGGCCCTGGCCTGGTACCACCCCAATGGGCTGTACTTGCCCCCCATCGAAAGCCTGCAAGACCTACCGGCCTTCCCGGTGCTGCTCTACAACCTGATCGCCCCCCGGGGCGAGCTCCGGCGGGGGCTCCTTAACCCCAACGAAACCCTGCTGCCCCGCCCCAGGCCCGACCGGCCCTTACCCCCTGCGCTCACGGCACACCTGGCCCCCTGGCTGGCCCTGCTGGCCGCGCTGGTGTTGGCAGCGGAGTTTTATCTTTTCCAGTACCGACAGCTGCGTGGGCAGTTGCAGGCCCCTGTAGCGCAGCACCCCTAAAGGAAAAACGCCCGCGCATTCGCACGGGCGGTGTTTGGTGGAGGCGGCGAGAGTCGAACTCGCGTCCAGAGACCCATCCAGCAGACATCTACGTGTGTAGTTGGTGTTTGCTTGTCGTTCAGGCTTGCGCCACCAACAGCGGGCCTGAACCAAGCCCCGTTAGGAATTCGCTCTTGGCTACGGAGCCTTGCCTCGAGCTAGCCGACTTTGGGTCGTTCATTCAGTACGCCATCGGCTGGGCTTCTGAAGAACGTCGCTGGCTTAAGCAGCGAGGGCGTAGCTGTTGCTACGGACGTTGCCAGTTATGGCTTTGCCCATTTTTACGAGGCCATGGGCTACCTCGACACGCCGTACTGCCTTCAAGCGCCCCTGTCGAAACCGGAACGCCCCCAGGCGAATGTAGATTGTAGCAGGTTTCTTGCTTTTTGCAAAGTACGGTAGGCTATAAGCCATGAGCAAGATCGACCCAACCCAGCTCGAGCGCGACTCGCTGGTCAAGACCCTGGGCATCCGCATCCTAGAGGCCACCCCCCAAAAAGTGGTGGCCGAGATGGAAGTAACCCCCAAGCTACACCAGCCCTTTGGCTACCTGCACGGCGGGGCCTCGGTGGCGCTGGCCGAGACGGTAGCCAGCATCGGCGCGTACCTGGCCGCCCCCGAGGGCCATACCAGCTTTGGCATGGAAATCAACGCCAACCACCTGCGCTCCATGCAGTCCGGCAAGGTCACAGCCACCGGTACACCCCTGCACAGCGGCCGCACCACAGCCGTTTGGAACGTGGAGATTCGTGATGAGCAAGGGCGTTTAGTCTGCATCTCCCGCTGCACCCTGGCCATCACCCCCATGCGTGCGAGTTGACAAACCCCAGGCCGGGCCAATATGCTCACTGGCATATGCAGACCTCGAGGGGTTTCGCAAGCCAAAATACCCACTTTTACGGGTATTTTTATTGGCCTGTGGTCCCCGTGAGGCCTGTGTAGGCGTTTGTCGCACCAATGCTTCCGGGGATCTCCAAAATCCCCGGAAGTTTTTTGTGTGCAAGGAGGTCAGGCAATGCTAATCATCTTGAAACGCGGTTCGGGGCCTCAAGAAGTGGAGTCGGTGGTGGCCGAGGTGCGCCGGGTTGGTTACCGGGCCCACGTCTCCGAGGGAGAGCACACCACACTGATCGGAGCTATCGGGAAGGGGCCAACTCCAGAGCTGATCGAGCATTTCCGCGCACTATCTGCCGTGCAAGACGTTATCCCCATCTCCAAACCCTACAAGCTGGCCTCGCTGGAAATCTCCCCCAAACCCACCGTTTTGCGCTGGGATACCGGGGCCACCGGCGGCGGCGAGGTGATGATTGCCGCAGGGCCTTGCGGGGTGGAGAGCCTCGAGCAGACCCTGACCGCTGCCCACTATGTGAAGAAGCACGGGGCCCAGATGCTTCGGGGCGGGGCCTTCAAACCCCGCACCTCACCCTACAGCTTCCAGGGTATGGGCCAGGAAGGGCTGGAAATTCTGGCCGAGGCCCGGCGGCAGACCGGCCTTCCCGTGGTAACCGAGGTGGTTTCACCCGAGCAGGTCGACCTGGTGGCCGCCTACGCCGATGTGCTGCAAATTGGCGCGCGCAACGCACAAAACTTTGCCCTTTTGCAGGCCGCCGGGCAGTCCGGACGGGCGGTTTTACTCAAGCGGGGTATGAGCATGACCCTGGAGGAGCTGCTGATGTCGGCCGAGTACATACTGGCCCAAGGCAATATGCGGGTGATTCTGGTGGAGCGCGGCATACGCACCTTCGAGAAATCTACCCGCTTCACCCTGGATGTCTCGGCCGTACCGGTGCTGAAAAGCCTGACCCACCTGCCGGTCTGGATCGACCCCTCGCACGCTGCCGGCAAGCGCGACTGGGTGACCGCCCTGGCGCTGGCAGGCCTGGCCGCCGGGGCCGACGGTCTCATTGTGGAAACCCACCCCGACCCCGAAAAGGCCCAGTCCGATGCGGCCCAGCAGCTCAACGAAGCCCAGTTTGCCGATATGATGAGCCGGGTAAAGGCCCTTTTGCCCGCCCTGGGACGCCGGCTAACCCGCGCCCTCGAGCCCGCCTGAGTCCGTCGCTTTATGATGAAGCCTTTGTTTGGCAAAGTCGGCATTTTCGGTATTGGTCTTTTGGGGGGCAGTGTGGCCCTGGGGCTGCGCGAACGCTTTTTAGCCGAGGAAATTCACGCCTATGACCCCGACCCTGCGGCCCTCGAGGACGCCCTGGCCCTGCAGGTGGTGGACAGGGTACACGCCTCGCTGGGCGGCTGGGTGGGCGAGCTCGAGCTCGGGGTGCTGGCCGCCCCGGTAGGGGTGCTGGTCAGCGAGGGCCAGAAGCTGGCGCAGCTGGCCAGCCCACACACCGTTTGGTTCGATGTGGGTAGCGTTAAGCAGCCGGTGGTGGAGGCGCTGACCGGGGTTCTGCCCAACTTTGTGGGCTCCCACCCCATGGCCGGCAGCGAGAAGGCCGGGGTCGAGGCCGCCCATGCCGGCTTGCTGCAAAACGCTGTCTGGGTCATTACCCCAACCACCGGCACAGCCCCCGGCGCCCTCGAGGTCGTGCGCAGCCTGGTGCAGAACCTGGGGGCCTATCCTTTGGAGATGGCCCCCGCGCTGCACGACCGGCTGGTGGCCCGCATCTCGCACCTGCCCTACCTGCTGGCAGTGGGGCTGAACCGGCTGGTGGCCCAGGATCCCCACCAGGATCTCTTGATGTTCCTGGCCGCGGGGGGCTTCCGCGACCTGACCCGGGTGGCCTCGGGCTCGCCCCGCATGAGCCGGGACATGGTGGTGGCCAACAAAGAGGCCCTGCGCGAGGCCATCGAGGATCTGCGGGCGGTGATGCTGGAGCTGGAAAACCTGCTCGAGCAGCCCGAGGGCCTGCTCGAGGCAGCCCTGGAGGCCAAGCGCACCCGCGACTCGCTGCCCATCGTCAAGCGCAGCCTGCTGCCGGTAATGAACGAACTGGTGGTACAGGTGCCCGACAAGCCGGGCCAGATTGCCACCGTGTCCACCGCCCTGGGTAACGCCGGGATCAACATCAAAAACTTCGAGGTGCTGGCCATCCGCGATGAAGGGGGAGCCATCCGTATGGGCTTTGCCACCCCCGAAGAACGCGAGCAGGCCCGCCGGATTCTGGAGGGCATCGGCTATAAGGTGCGCTGAATTTGCCGCAGCCTGTGGTTGGTGTCCCAGTACATCCAAGCTATCAGCAAAAAAACCGCCGCCAAAAACAGCCATATCTCCCAGCCCAGGCCTTTAGCTGCGCCCAGCGCAACCAGATAAGTCTTCCACTGAAGGTAGCCAAATAAGGCGCACACCAAGCCCATCAAAAGAGCCAGATGGAAGTCCAGCCCACGCACCACCTTATTTCGCTGTTCTTCTGGGAGCGACAAAAACAGCTCTTTTTGCGGCAGGTTCAAAATGGCTGGATAGCGAAAGGCCAGCCGCGTAAGGCCAAACACCAACAAGGCCAGGCCCGTGGCCACCGCCGGAAGCCACCAGAACTCCTCACGGCTGGCCCAACGGGTTACACCACCGTCGAAGCCGAAATGCCCTGGGATGCGCTGCGGCAGGCCAGCATACAGGGCCGCTGAAAACCACCACAGCCCCGCGAGCAGAACCCCTGCCCCGATCCATCCCGCACTGCTTTGCATAGGTTTAATGCTAGCGCTCGAGCGGAACAAGATCATGAATCACCAGCTCGGCGGGGCAGGCCACCCGCAAGGGGGCGGTGGAGACCCCCAGGCCCCTCGAGATGAACGCAGGCACCGGGTCTTCTACCCAGCCCCCGGCGAACTTCTGCCCGTACAGCGAGGAGGTAAAGACCGGGCCATACCAGGGCAGCACGATCTGCCCCCCGTGGGTGTGGCCGCACAGCGTGAGGTCAACCGACCTGGGCACCTGGTACAGATAGTCCGGGTTGTGGCAGAGGAGCAGGCAGGCCCCAGGGCTGGAGTAACCCGCCAGCGCCTGCTCGATATTGGGCTCGCCGTGCCACAGGTCTTCTACGCCCGCCAGGAAGAGGTCGTCCCGTAGCTGGACACCGGCGTTGTGCAAAAAACCAATGCCCAGCGCCCGCAGACGCTCTTCCAGTTGTACCGGAGACAGCATAGGCACCCGTGGGGGGTTGACCTTTGATCGGCCGTCGAGCGGTGTGGGGTACCTGGGCTGGTAGCCATTAAAGCGGTAGTCGTGGTTGCCCCAGACCGCCCAGGTGCCCAGGGGGGCCTTGAGCTTTTGCAACTCGGTTAGGGTGGGCAGCACCTGATGGCTCCGCTCCGAGTCGGTCAGATCGCCCGTAATCACAATGAGGTCGGGCTGCTGGGCCAAAGTGGCTTCCACCCAGCGCCGGACTGAACCCTGGCGTATAAAAAAGCCGATATGCAGATCGGAGAGGTGGGCCACCCGCACAGGCACCTGCAAGCCCCGTAAGGGCCGGCGGTGGTGTTGAATCACAAAGCTATACCCGAAGATCACCCCGCTATCCTAACCTAAAGCATTTTTGGCGCACGAGGCAAAAACCACCCGAGGAGCGGCCCCTGTGTGAAACCACGCTACTGTGCAGCTATCCCTTATTTTTCTTTCTCTCTTCGCGCTCGAGCCTTCTGCGTTCGGCGCGGCTCAGGCCGGAGTAGGCCGAGGCGGCTTTTTGCTGGCGGCGCACGGTGAAGGGGTCGCGGCTGGGCTGGGGGGCGGCGGAGCTGCTATACTCGACCCCCTCGGCCAAAGGCGCTGGGGCAGGCTGTTGGTTCACCTCCACCTGTAAGCGGAAGAGGAATTTGGTCACCTCGCTCTTGATGCTGGCGATCATCTCGTTGAAGAAGCGGGTACCCTCGAGCTTGTACTCCTGGAAGGGGTCGCGCTGGCCGTAGCCGCGCAGGAAGATGCCCTGCTTGAGCACGTCCATGCTGTGCAGGTGCTCCTTCCAGGCGTTGTCCACCACCTGCAGGGTCACAAAGCGCTCCACCGCCCGCATCAGGCCCGGGCCCTGGCGGTTGAGTTCGGCCTCGCGGGCCTCGTAGGCGGTGCGGGCCACCTCAATCAGGCGCTCGACACCCTCCTCGGCCTTGAGCTTGCGCAGCGCCTCAAAGTCGAAGTCCTGGAGGGCCGGGATGTAGTCCACCATGCTTGCGCGCAGCCCTTCGATATCCCAGTCGTCGGGGTGCTGCTGGGGGTTGAGATAGTTGGAGGCCACCGCATCCACGGTGTCCTCGATCATGGCCAAAGCACCCTCGCGCACCACCTCGTCGCTGCCCAGGAGCACGTTGCGGCGCTGGGCGTAGACCACCTCGCGCTGGCGGGCCATCACCTCGTCGAGGCGCAACAGCTGCTTGCGGATATCGAAGTTGCGGTCTTCCACCCGCTTCTGGGCCCGCTCGATGGAGCGGGTGACCATCTGGTTCTCGATGGGCTCGGAGTCGTCGAAGCCCATCCGGTCGAGCATGGCGATGATGCGCTCGGAGGCGAACAGGCGCATCAGGTCGTCGTCGAAGGAGACGTAAAAGCGGCTGCTGCCGGGGTCGCCCTGGCGGCCCGAACGGCCGCGCAACTGGTTATCGATGCGGCGCGACTCGTGGCGCTCGGTGCCGATGATGTGCAGCCCCCCCAGCTCCTTGACCCGCACCTCGTCGGCGGCGCAGGTATCGCGCAGGCGGCGGATCTCGTCGATGACCGATTGCTTCACCCCGATCTCGGCGGCCAGCCTGAGGGCCTCTTCTTCGGCGCCCTGCACCAGCTTCTTGATGAAAAGCTCCACGCGCCACTCCGCGCGAGGCTCGAAGCCCTCCTTGCGCAAGAGGTCGGCGGCCAGGTACTCGGCGTTGCCCCCCAGCTTGATGTCGGTGCCGCGCCCGGCCATGTTGGTGGAGATGGTGATGGTCTTGCTGCGGCCGGCCTGGGCCACGATCTCGGACTCTTTTTCGTGGTATTTGGCGTTCAGCACCTGGTGGGGGATGCCCTTGCGGATGAGCTCGAGGGTGTGCACGGCCTTTTTCAGGTACTCCCAGGCGGTGCGGATATTGCCCTTGGGAGGGATGGTGGATTCGTGCTGCTCGAGTTCAGCATCCCGCAGCGAAGCAGGCCGCTCGAGGGCCTTCTTCAGGCGATCCCACTCGGGGCCGCTCTGCTTCTCGATAGCCTTGGCCAGGGCCTGGGCGCGGGCCTCGAGGCGGGGCAGGTAGTGGCGGGGGTCTTTGAGCATGGCCGAAAGCCGCTCGGACTTCTCCACCGAGATGGTGCCCACCAGCACCGGCTGGCCCTTCTCATATTTTTCGGCAATTTCTTCGACCACCGCGAAAAACTTGCCCTTCTCCGAGCGGTAGACCACATCGGGGTAGTCCTGGCGGATCACCGGGCGGTTGGTGGGAATGCTCACCACATCCATGCCGTAGATTTCCTGGAACTCTTTCTCTTCGGTCTTGGCGGTGCCGGTCATGCCGGCGGTCTTCTCGAAGAGGCGGAAGAAGTTCTGGTAGGTCACGGTGGCCAGGGTCTGGTTCTCGCGCTCGATTTTTACGCCCTCTTTGGCCTCGATGGCCTGGTGCAGCCCCTCGCCAAAGCGGCGGCCCGGCTGCAGACGGCCCGTAAACTCATCCACGATGATAACCTGGCCGTCCTGGACGATGTATTCGCGGTCTTTGTGGTAGAGCTCCTTGGCCCGGATGGCCTGGGTCAGCATGTGGGCCAGCTCCATGTGCTCGGTGTTGAAAAGCCCCTCCACCCCCAGGAGCTTCTCGGCCTTGGCGATGCCCTGCAGGGTGAGGTGCACCGCTTTCTGCTTCTCTTCGATGGTGTAGTCGCCGGTGGGTTCGCCCTTGGTGCCCACCGGCGGTTTCTCGCCGCGCTCGAGCTTCTTGGCGATCTCGGCCATGCGGTAGTAAATGTCGGTGGCCTTCTCGGCGGGGCCGCTGATGATCAGGGGGGTGCGGGCCTCGTCGATCAGGATGGAGTCCACCTCGTCGATGATGGCGTAGTGCAGGGGGGTGTCGTGCCGCAGCACCAGTTGCTCGGGGGCCACCGCCATGTTGTCACGCAGGTAGTCGAAGCCCAGCTCGCTGTTGGTCACGTAGGTCACATCGCAAAGGTAGGCCTTGCGGCGCTCCTCGGGGCTGGAGTGGTTCTGCACCACCCCCACCGAGAGGCCCAGCCCCTTGTAGATGGGCCCCATCCACTCGGCGTCGCGCCGGGCCAGGTAGTCGTTGACCGTAACCAGGTGCACCCCTTTGCCCGCGATGGCGTTGAGCGCAACGGCCAGGGTGGCGACCAGGGTTTTGCCCTCCCCGGTTTTCATCTCGGCGATCTTGCCCTCATGCAGCACCGCCCCCCCGATAAGCTGCACGTCGTAGTGGCGCAGACCCAAAAAGCGCTTGGAGGCCTCGCGGGTCAGGGCAAAGGCCCTGGGCAGCAGTTCGTCGAGGCTCGCGCCCTGGGCGTGCTGTTCGCGCAGCTTGGCGTACTCGGCGGCGAGGTTTTCGATTTTTGAGACCTCGTCCTCGAGGGCATTGACAGGGGCCACCACCTCTTTCCAGTAGCGGGCCACCTTGCGTTCGTTGTTATCCAACAGCTTATTAATCCAGGCCAACATAACCAAATGCGATTGTACCCTGTCCGGATGAGAATAGCGCGGTGGCATATACACTAGGAGGTATGCGCACCCTGTTGTGGGTTTTGCTGCTCGGCAGCCCGGCGCTGGCCCAGCTCTGCGACCAGCCCTTCGCCCCCGCCCGGCCTGGCTGGGAATGGCAGTACCGGGTGACGGGAGAACGCTCCGGCGCCTACTCGATTCGTAAAACCAACATTACCGAGAACAGCTTTGTGCAGGTACGCCAGAGCGCCAGCGGTAAGGAAGAGACCACCTACCGCTGTACCCCCGAGGGCATCGCCCCGGTGGACTTCGGCACCCAGGGGGGTGGCCGGGTGGAGGGTGGGGCCCAGCCGCTGAGCTACGACCTGAAGGTGGTCAAGGTAACGGGCGTGGCCGTCCCAGACTACGACCGCTGGGCTGTGGGCGGTAGCTGGAAGCTGGTGCTGGAGGTGCAGGGCACCGGACAGCAGGGGCCATTGCGCTTCAACATCAGCGGAACCCTCGAGACCACCTACCGGGTGGTGGCGCAGGAGACCGTTACCACCCCAGCGGGCCGTTTTGTGGCCTACAAGCTGCAAACCACCTTTGCCACCCGCCTCCGCGCCAACGCCGGCCCCCTGAGCATCCCCTTCAACTTTGAAAGCCAGGGTACGAGCTGGTACGCCGAAAACGTGGGCCTGGTGAAGAGCATCCAGAAAACCCGCGACGGGGAAAACGTAACCGAGCTGGTGGCTTTGCGCAAGGACGGTTAGCCAGCGTCCAGGGGCAGGTAGGCCGCCGCCGGAAGGGCCATGGGGTTGTGCAGGTTGCGCGTGTGGGTGCGCCAGGCCGCCAGGGCGATCATGGCCCCGTTGTCGGTGGCGAGGCCCCTGGGGGGGAACATAAGCCGAAGGCCCGCCGCCTGTAACTGGGCTTTTAGCGGGGTGTTCTGCGCCACCCCGCCGGTCACCAGCACCGTCGAGAGGCCGGTGTGCCGGGCGGCGCGGGTCACCACCTGCACGATGTGCCCCACTGCCACCTGCTGAAACCGGGCGGCGATATCGGCGGGCGCGTAGCCTTTCTCCAGGGCCCGGGCCACCGCCGTTTTGAGGCCCGAGAAGCTGAAAGCAAACCCTTCCTGGCCCTGGAGCGGCGCTGCCAGCGGCACCTTGCCGGGATCGCCCTGCCCGGCCAGTCGCTCGATCTCCGGCCCGCCCGGATAGCCCAGGCCCAAAAGCCGCGCGGCCTTGTCGAAAGCCTCACCGGCGGCGTCGTCCAGGGTGGCCCCCAGGAGCCTGTAGGTGCCCCAGGCGGGCACCTCGAACAGGTGGGTGTGGCCGCCGGAGGCGATCAGGGCCAGGAACGGCGGTTCGACCTCGGGGTGTTCGGCCAGCGCGGCGTAGATGTGGCCCTCGAGGTGGTGCACCGGCACAAAGGGCCTGCCCAGGGCAAAAGCCAGCCCCTTGCCGTAGGTGTAGCCCACCAGCAAGGCCCCGATCAGGCCGGGCCCACGGGTGGCTGCGATCAGGTCGAGATCGGCGGCCTTCAGACCGGCCTCGTCCAGGGCTTGCTGCACCAGGCCGTCGATCAGCTGGATGTGTTCCCTCGAGGCCAGCTCGGGCACCACCCCCCCGTAGCGCTGGTGCAAGAGGGTTTGGGAGGCCACCCGGTTGACCACCACCGCCCCATCGCGCACCAGGCCCACCCCGGTATCGTCGCAGGAGGTGTCTATGCCCAGAATCCACACAGCCCGATTTTCTCTTGCACTACCCGCCGGGGTCAAGAATAATCTCCGCTATGGAAAACCCCATCATGGTCTTCAAGGTGACGCTGAAGGACGTCTTCAAACGGGCCGAGGGTAAACCACACCGGCTCATCGCCATCAAGTCCGACGATACCCTCTACGACCTGGCCGAGGCCATTGTAAAAAGCTTTGACTTTTACTTCGATCATGCCTTTGGCTTCTACGACAACCTCAGGAACCCCTTCCGCTCCAAGGTGCAGTACGAGCTGTTTGCCGACGAGGAAGACGAAGAGATCGGGATGGGCGAGGCCGAGAAAGCCTACCGCCAAGCCCTTGAAGAAGCCCGGGATGAGATCATAGAGCAAATGTACAGGGTTACCCTTCAGGCGATGAAGGACACCCTTCTGCCCCGCATCCCCCCGCATCTGCACAAAGAGGTCGAGCGCATGATCGAGGAGGAGGTGGAGGATATCAAGGCCCGCACCCAGGCCGATAGGGAACTGCTCAAGATGTTCGGGCTGGACTCGGGCGGGCCGCTGCCGTTCCTGCAGGACGAGGAGCCCCGGCCCCGCAGCGTGAAAAACACCCGTATATCCGAGGCTTTTACCAAACTCAAGCAGAAAATGCTGTTTGTCTTCGACTATGGCGATGACTGGCGCTTTGAGGTGCAGCTGGTGCGTACAGAACCGCGCCAGAAGGGGGTTAGATACCCGAAGGTGCTGGAGCGGGTGGGCGAGTCCCCCAAGCAGTACCCCGATTATGAAGATGAGGACGAAGATGAGTTCTAACCGGTAGGAAGCAGGGTATATTTGGCTTGTGAAAGCTACCTTAGAAGCCCTGGAAGCCTCCCTTAGGGCGGTTCTGTTTGGGCAGGAGCAGGTCATCCGCGAGCTGCTGGCCACCGCCGTAGCGGGCGGGCACGCCCTGCTGGAGGGGCTGCCGGGGCTGGGCAAAACCCTGCTGGCCAGGGCCTTTGCCGAGGCCAGCGGGCTTTCCTACCGGAGAATTCAGTTCACCCCCGACCTGCTTCCGGCGGATGTGACCGGAACCGAGATCCTGGAGGATGGGCGGTTTGTTTTTCGCCCGGGGCCTATCTTCGCCCAGGTGGTGCTGGCCGACGAGATCAACCGCGCCACCCCCAAGACCCAGTCGGCGCTGCTGGAGGCCATGCAGGAACGGGGGGTCACGGTGGGGGGAACCCGCTACGCCCTGCCCGAGCCCTTTCTGGTGCTGGCCACGCAGAACCCTTTGGAGCTCGAGGGCACCTACCCCCTGCCCGAGGCCCAGCTCGACCGCTTTATGTCCAAGATTGCCGTCCAGGCACCCCCCCGGGCCACCTGGATGCGGATTCTTTCGGAAGAGCCCGCCGCCCCCCAGCCCGTAGAGGGGCTGGATTTGCTCGAGGCCCGTCGCCAGTCCCAGCAGGTGGTGGTGAGCCAGCCCGCCCTCGAGGCCATCGCCAACACCGCCCAGCTGGCCAGCGAGGAAAAGCACCTGCGCATGGGCCTCTCACCCCGCGGGGCCAAGGCCTGGCTCAACCTGGCCAAAGCCCTGGCCTACCTCTCGGGCCGGGCCCACCTCGACTGGGACGACCTGCGCAGCGCGGCCAGGCCGGCCCTCTCGCACCGGCTGCTCCTGACCGAGGAGGCCCAGTTCGAGGGCCTGCGGATAGAACAGATTATCCAGGACCTGCTGCGCCGCACGATGCCGAAGTAGGGCCCAGGCGCTCCAGGAGTTTCTTGGGCATCTTGCAGACCATGGTGTAGGCCGGGTCGAAGATGTTGCCCAGATCGTAGCGGACACACTGCCCCATCAGCTGTGAGGCGCTCTGGATGTCCAGGCCGTAGGATTCGGTTAGCCAGCGTAGCATCTCGCTGGTAGCGTGCTGGACGCACTGGTCGAGGGGCCGGGCGTTGCCCACGGTAAAGATGTACTCCGCGTCCTCGCCCCGGGGCCAGCGGATGGTTTGGCCCTTGATGAGGTCGACGGAAAACTGCACGTCCATGGAAATTTCAATGCCAGTCCCGGCGATTTCGCCATCCCCTTGCAAAGCGTGCCCATCGCCCAGGAAGAACAAAGCCCCCTCCACCCCTACCGGAAAATAGACCGTGACCCCCTCTTTGAAGCCCCGGTAGTCCATATTGCCCCCGTGCGGCCCCGAAGTGGCGGTGGAGATGGCCTCGCCCCGGCTGGGGGCCACCCCAAAGCAGCCCAGCATGGGCTCGAGGGGCAGCTCGAGCCCCTCCAGGCCCCTCAGAGGCGAGGCCAGCCGGGCGGTCTGCTTTTCCAGGTCTACCTCCCAGTCCAGCCAGCGCTGAGAACCCTGGGCCTGGGCCAGGCGGGGCACGTCCTCGGGGTCCACCACGTTGGCGGCCAGCACCACCCCCGACCACCCCTGGCGGCGGTTGGGCCTGAGCTTCTCCAGCCGAACCACCAGGGTATCGCCCACCTCGGCGCCCTCGATGTAAAAAGGCCCGGTCATGGGGTTCCCCCGGGGGGTGACCGGCCGTAAATCCCGATCCTGGCCGGCCGCATCCACGCAGGTGGTTTGCACCGTATCGCCCGGCGCAATGCGCAAGACCGGCGGGTGGGTGCCCAGGGTGTGGTGGTAGTGGGTGGGTTCGAAGGTGTGGGTTGGCATAGCCCCCCCAGCATACGACCCACCGCACCTTTGGGTAACATAGCCCTATGTCGAACCGCTACATCGGTCAACCCATGAAGCGCCTCGAGGATGGCAAGCTGGTGCGGGGCCAGGGGCAGTACCTGGCCGACCTACCCTCCGAAAACCTGCTGCACCTGGTGCTGGTGCGCAGCCCCTACGCGCACGCCCGGCTGGTCTCGGTGGACACCACCGAGGCCCGGCAGTGCCCCGGCGTGGTGGGGGTTTACACCTCGAGCGACCTCCCCGAGCTGTACGCCCCGGCCTCGGTGCCGCGCGATGCCCAGGGGGCTTTGCACCCCCTCTTGGCCCGCGAGCGGGTGCGCTACGCGGGGGAGCCGGTGGTGGCGGTGCTGGCGACCTCCGAGGCCCTGGCCCACGACGCCGCCCAGAATGTCTGGGTGGAGTACGAGCCGCTCCCGGCCTATGCCGATGTACGGCAAGCCGAGCAGGCTCCCCCCATCCACCCCCAGCTCCCGAGCAACGTGGCCCTGGCCCGCAAGACCACTTCGGGCGAGGTAGCCCCGGCCTTTGCCCAGGCTCACGCGGTGGTGAGCGCCCGCATGGTGCAACAGCGGGTGGCCCCCAGCCCCCTGGAGCCCCGGGGGGTTCTGGCCAGCTGGGACGGCATCCGCGAGGCCCTCACGGTATGGTCGAGCACCCAGATGCCCCACGACCTGCGCAGCGCAATAGCCGAGCGGCTGGGACTGGCCGAGAACCAGGTACGGGTGATCACCCCCGACGTGGGCGGGGCCTTTGGGGCCAAAATTAACGTTTACCCCGAGGAAATTCTGGTGGCCTACCTGGCCCGTCGCCTGGGGCGAAGCGTGCGCTGGCTGGAGGGGCGCAGCGAAAGCTTTGGGGCCACCATCCACGGGCGGGCCCAGGTGGCCGAGCTGGAGATGGCCTTCGACGCCGAGGGAAAAATCCTGGGGCTGCGCGGGCGGGTGGTGGCCGACCTGGGGGCCTATGCCCTCGAGACCACCCTGGGCAACGCCCCCGGCACCATCCTGATGCTGCAGGGCCCCTACGAGATTCCGGCGGTGGAGCTCGAGATGGTGGGTGTCTACACCAACGCCACCCCCACCGGGGCCTACCGGGGGGCCGGGCGGCCCGAGGCCACCTACTACCTCGAGCGCCTGATGGACATGGGCGCGCGGGCGCTGGGCCTCGACCCCGCCGAGATCCGCCGCAGGAACTTCATCACCGGGCCCTTCCCCTACAAAACCCGCACCGGCGCCAGGTACGACTCCGGGGCCTACGGCGAGGTGTTGCAAAAGCTGCTGGAGGTAAGCAACTACCCGCAGCTCCGGGCAGAACAGGCCCAGGCCCGCCAGCAGGGCCGGCTGCTGGGCATCGGGCTTTGCAGCTACGTGGAGATCACGGGGTATGGCTGGGAGACCGGCGGCGTGCGCATCAACCCCGACGGCAGCGCGGTGATCTTCACCGGCACCTCGCCCCACGGCCAGGGCACCCAGAACGCCTTTGTGCAGATCGTGGCCGAGCGGCTGGGCCTGCCGCCTGAGCGCATAAGCGTGGTGCAGGGCGATACCCTGGCGGTTCCCTACGGCATGGGCACCGCCGGCAGCCGCACCCTCTCGGTAGGGGGCTCGGCCGTGCTGAAGGCCGCCGATATAGTTCGTGACAAGGTGACCCGCATTGCCGCCCACCTCCTGGAGGCTGCCCCCGAGGACATCGAGCTGCTCGAGCAGGGCTGGGGGGTGCGCGGCACCGACAGAGCCGTGCCCATGGAGCAGGTGATCGCCACCGCCTTCAGCCCCCGCAAGCTGCCACCCGGCCTGGAGCCGGGCCTCGAGGGCCACGCCAGCTTTGCCCTCAGAGACGCCAACTACCCCTTTGGGGCCCACCTGGCCTTGGTGGAGGTAGACCCCGAGACCGGCCAGGTGCGTATTCTGCGCTACATCGCGGTGGACGACTGCGGGGTGGTGATCAACCCCCTGCTCTTCGAGGGCCAGCAGCACGGCGGCATCGCCCAGGGCATCGGGCAGGCCCTCTACGAGGGCATCGTCTACGACCAGGAAGGGCAGAACCGCACCGCCAACTACCTGGAGTACGCCCTGCCCAAAGCCGACCAGATGCCCCCGCTGGAGCCCCACCGCCACCAGACCCCCTCCCCCACCAACCCCCTGGGGGTGAAGGGCGTGGGCGAGGCCGGGGCCATCGCCGCCACCCCGGCGGTGGTGAACGCGGTGCTGGACGCGCTGGGCATCGCTCATCTGGACATGCCGCTCACGCCCGAAAAGGTCTGGCGGGCCCTTGCCCACCCCGCCATGCCGGCAAGGCCCCGATGAAGAGCCGGGCCAGGGTTGAGATTGAAGCCACTGACATGATCCCCGAGTAAGGAGACCTATGACCTTAGCCGAGCTGCAAGCCCTCGACCGCACCGACCCCCTGGCCCCCAAACGGGCGGAGTTCCTGCTACCCGAAGGGGTCATCTACCTCGACGGCAACTCGCTGGGGGCCCTGCCCAAGCGGGTGGTGGCCCGCATGGAACAGGTAGTACAGGCCGAGTGGGGCCAGAGCCTGATCAAAAGCTGGAACCTGCACGGCTGGATTGACCTGCCCCAGCGGGTCGGGGCCAGGATCGCCCGGCTGATTGGGGCCGAGCCCGACGAGGTAATCGCCGCCGACTCGACCTCGGTCAACCTGTTCAAGGTGCTGCTGGCCGCCCTCAAGCTGCGCCCCGGACGTAGGGTTATCGTTTCGGACATCGACAACTTCCCCACCGACCTCTACATCGCCCAGGGCATCGCCGAGCTTCTGGGTGGGTATGAGCTGCGCTTTGTAACAAAAGACCGGCTCGAGGAGGCCCTCGACGAGCAGACCGCGGTACTCATGCTGACCGAGGTGGACTACCGCACCGGCTACCTCTACGACATGGCCCGGCTCACCGGGCTGGCCCAGCAAAAAGGTGCGCTGGTCATCTGGGATCTGGCCCACAGCGCGGGGGCCCTTCCGGTGCACCTCAACCGGCACGGGGTGGATTTTGCCGTGGGTTGCGGCTACAAGTACCTCAATGGCGGCCCGGGGGCGCCCGCCTTCGTGTTCGTGGCGCGGCGGCATCAGCCGGTGACCACCCCCTTCCTCTCCGGCTGGATGGGGCACCAGGCCCCCTTCGCTTTTGTGCCCGGGTACGTGGCCGCCGAGGACATCCGGCGCCTGACGGTGGGGACGCCCGGTGTGCTCTCGATGAGCGCGCTGGACGCAGCGCTCGAGGTCTTCGATGGCGTGGACATGGAGCAGGTGCGGCAAAAGTCGCTACAGCTCACCGATTTCTTCATCGAGCTGATGGAGCCGCTGGCCGCCCGTTATGGCTTCCAACTGGTCACGCCGCGTGAGCACGACCGGCGCGGCAGCCAGGTGGCCTACCGGCACCCTGAGGGCTACGCCATTATGCAGGCCCTGATCAGCCAGGGCGTGATCGGCGACTTCCGCGCCCCCGACATCCTGCGTTTCGGCTTTACCCCGCTGTACCTGCGCTACGAGGATGTCTACCACGCGGTGCAAAGGCTGGCCCAGGTCATGCAAAGCGGGCTATGGCAGGAGGCGCGCTTCCAGGAAAGGGCCAAGGTGACCTGATGAAAGACCCCACCTACCACACCGCCCACACCGACTTCCGCCACGACCTCTCCTATGGCGACTACCTGCACCTGGAAGAAGTTCTGGCGGCCCAGCAGCCCCTTACCAAGGCCCACGACGAGATGCTCTTCATCGTCATCCACCAGGTACAGGAGCTGTGGATGAAGCTGATCATCCACGAGCTGCAAAGCGCCATGGGCCTTCTGGCACAGGGGATCATCGACCCGGCGCTGAAGATGCTGACCCGGGTCTGCCGCGCCCAGGAGCAGATGAGCTCGAGCTGGGAGGTGCTCAAGACCATGACCCCCGCCGATTACCTCGAGTTCCGCTCGGCCTTTGGCCGGGCCTCGGGGTTTCAGTCGTACCAGTACCGCCTGATCGAGTTCCTGCTGGGCAACAAAGAACCCTTCATGATGAAGCCCCACCAGCACAAACCCGAACACCACCACCGGCTGGAAGAGGCCCTAAAAGCCCCCAGCCTCTACGACCTGGCCTTGCGCCTGGTGGCGGCTCGAGGCCTGGCAGTTCCCGCCGAGGTGCTGGAGCGCGACTACAGCCAGCCTTACCAGCCCAGCGAGGCCGTCCGCAATGCCTGGCTGCAAGTCTACCGCCAGACCGCCCTCTACTGGGACTTGTACTACCTGGCCGAGAAACTGCTGGACGTGGAGGACAACTTCCGCCGCTGGCGCTTCAACCATCTGACCGCGGTAGAGCGCATCATCGGCTACAAGCAAGGCACCGGCGGCACCGCAGGGGTTCCCTATCTCAAACGAGCGCTGGAAATCGTACTCTTCCCCGAGCTATGGCAGGTGCGTACCGCGCTCTAGCTCGAGCGCAGGAAAGGTGAACCACCCCCATCTGCCGGCCTGCCGGGCCCGGCCGGGAATCAGAACGGCACCACCGGCCCCTGATCAGACCCCCTTTGGTTTTTGAAGCCGTTGCCCTCGGCCGGTTTGCCATAGCCCAGCAGCATCTCGCGGTCGGGAATCAGCCGGGCCTCGAGCCAGTCCAGCTCCCGCAGAACCGGCAGGGCCTCCTCCGCGGCCCGCACCTCCCGGGCCTCCACCAGCGCCCAGCCGCCCGGCCCCCGCACCTTGAGCTGCACCGGCAACGGCCCGGCCACCTCGTCGAGCCGGCTGCGCAAGTCCAGGAGTTTTTCCTCGTCCAGCAGGGCCAGGTCGAGCTCGAGCTCCAGCACCTTGGGCAGGCCCTCGAGCTCGTGGTAGGGAAACACCTCCTGGGCCACCACCCGCAGGGTCTCACCCTCGCCGTCGGGCTCCACCTCCACCGCCACCAGCACCGCGGCATCCTCGGCAATGCGCGGGGATATGGTCTCGTAGGCCCGGCCAAAGGCCACCACCTCCACCGCGCCGGTCTCGTCGGCCAGGGTGAAGCGCACCAGCATCCCCCCCGATTTGGTGGGCTTGCGCACAATGCCCTCCACCATACCGGCCAGCAGCAGCCGCGCGCGGTTGCGGTTGCCCTTGTGTTCGGCAAAGGCCTGGGGCAGCTCCTCCAACGTGCAGCTCGCGGCTTCGCGCAGGCCCTCGTAGCGCGAGAGGGGGTGCCCGGTCACGTAGATGCCCAGGGCCTCTTTCTCCATGCGAAGCTGGGTGATGGCGTCCAGCTGAGGAGCTGCCGGAATCACCGGCTCGAGCGACTCGCCAAACAGGCCCATCATCCCCGACTGGGCCTGCTCGCGCTCGGCCTGGGCCCACTTCAGCAGGTCGTCGAGGGCGGCCAGCATGGGGCCTCGAGGCCCAAAGGCATCGAAGGCCCCGGCCTTGATCAAGGACTCCACCACCCGCTTGTTGGCCACGGTGCCATCGAGCCGCCGCAGGAAGTCCGCCAGCGATTTGTACGGCCCGCCCCGCTCGCGTTCCCGCAAAATGAGCTCGGTTGGGGTCTCGCCCACGTTCTTAACCGCCGACAACCCAAACAGCACGCTCTTTTCCAGGGCCCGGAAGCTAAAACCCGACTGGTTGATATCGGGGGGCAGCACCTCCACCCCGGCCGCTCTAGCCGCCCGGATGTACTCGGCCACCTTGTCGGAGTCGTGGCGTTCCACCGTGAGCACCGCAGCGAAGAACTCCACCGGGAAGTGGGCTTTCACGTAGGCGGTCTGGTAGGTCAGGATGGCATAGGCCGCGGCGTGGCTCTTGTTGAAGCCGTAGTTGGCGAAGGCCTCGAGCAGGTCGAACAGCCGGTCGGCTTCCTCGGCGGGGATGCCGTTCTTGGCCGCCCCCTCCTTGAACTGCGCCCGCTGCTTGACCATCTCCTCCATCTTCTTCTTGCCCATGGCCCGGCGCAGCAGGTCGGCCTCCCCCAGGCTGTAGCCGGCCACCGCGGTGGCAATCTGCATGATCTGCTCCTGGTAAACCGGAATCCCGTAGGTCTCCTCCAGGATGGGCCGAATGAACTTCTCGGCGTTGGGGAATTGCGGGTAGCTCACCTCCTCCCGCCCGTGGTGGCGGCGGATGTAGGTGGGGATGTTCTCCATGGGGCCGGGCCGGTACAGCGCCCCCAGGGCGATGATGTCCTGGATGCGGCGCGGCTTGAGCCCCCGCACCGCGCTGGTCATGCCGGCCGAGTCGAGCTGGAAGACCCCTTTGGTCTCCCCCCGGCCCAGCAGCTCGAAGGTTTTGGCGTCGTCGATGGGCAGGTTGTCGTAGTCGAGCTCGACCCCCTTGGACTCCTTGATGATGCGCTTGCACTCGTCCAAAAACGAGAGCGTGCGCAGACCCAGAAAGTCCATCTTGAGGAAGCCCAGGGCCTCCACCGAGCCCATGTCGTACTGGGTGACCTTGGCCCCGGTGTCCCCGGCCCGCATCAGGGGGATGTAGTCGCGCAAGGGCACGTCCGCGATGACCACCCCGGCGGCGTGCACGCTGCTCTGGCGCGAGAGGCCCTCGAGCTTCTGGGCCACCTCGAGCACCCGCTTCACCAGGGGGTCTTTTTCCATCTCGGCCCGCAGGTCGGGGATGGTTTCAATCGCCTTGTCCAGCGGCATCGGCTTGCCGAAGGTCACCGGGATGAGCTTGGCCAGCTCGTCGGCTTTTTTGACCGGGAGGCCAAACACCCGCGCCGCATCCTTGATGGCCGCCTTGGAGGCCAGCGTGCCGAAGGTGCCGATCTGGGCCACCATCTCGTCGCCGTAGCGCTGGCGCACGTACTCGATCACCTCACCCCGGCGCACGTCCGAGAAGTCGGTGTCGATGTCGGGCATGGAGACCCGGGCCGGGTTGAGGAAGCGCTCGAAGAGCAGGTTGTACTCCAGGGGGTCGATGTTGGTAATGCGGGTGGCATAGGTCACCAGCGAGCCCGCCGCCGAGCCGCGGCCCGGCCCCACCGAGATGCCGTTGTTCTTGGCCCAGTTGATGAAATCGCTCACGATGAGCAAGTAGCCCGGAAAGCCCATGCGCTCCACCACGGTCAGTTCGTAGATGGCGCGGGACAGGATGGCCCAGCCGTCCCACTGGATGCCTTCCCGGAGTTCGGGCAGGTGGGCCCGGGTGGCCTCGAGATCCTCGATGCGGGCCAGCTCGAGGGCCAGCACCTCCCCGTCCCCATGCGGCACCGGCCGGCCCAGCTTGCGTAGGAACTCCCGGTACAGCTCGGGGGTCACCCGGTCGGGGTAGCGCTTGAGCAGTCCGTTGAAGGTAAGCTCGCGGAAATAAACCACCTCGGTACGGCCCTCGGGCAAGGGGTACTTGGGGATGCGGTACTGCACCTTCTTGGGCACCAGCTCCACATTGCACATCCGCCCAATGTTCACCGAGTTGTCGAACAGCTCATCCATGCGGCTGCCCCAGAGGGTTTTTTCGTCCTCAAAGGTTCGGCGCATCTCCTCGGGGCTCTTGACGTAGAACTCGTCGCAGGGAAACTTCCAGCGGTCCGGGTCGTCCCAGGTGGCCTTGGACTGCACCGCCAGCAACACCGCGTGGGCCTCGGCGTCTTCTTTCCTGACGTAGTGCCCGTCGTTGGTAGCCACCAGGCCCAGGCCGTACTTATCGGCGAACTCCTTCAGCACCCTGTTCACCTTGTGCTGCTCGGCCAGGCCGTGGTTCTGTATTTCGATAAAGTAGCGTTCCGGGCCGAAGATCGCAAGGTACTCCTGCAGGCGCTTTTCGGCTTCCTCAAAGCGCTCCTGCAGGATGAACTGGGGAATCTCGGCCCCCAGGCAGCCCGAAAGCGCGATGATACCGGCGTTGTGTTCGCGCAAAATCTCGCGGTCGATGCGGGGTTTGCCGTAGAAGCCCTCGAGGTAGGCCCGGCTGGCCAGGCGGGAGAGGTTCTGGTAGCCCTCCATGTTCTGCGCCAGCAGCGTAAGGTGAAAGTAACCGCCATCCAGCCCCTTGCCCTGCTTGCGGTCGAAGCGCGACTCCGCCGCCACATAGGCCTCGTAGCCGATGATCGGCTTGACCCCCAGCTCGGTGGCGTACTTGTAAAACTGCACCGCCCCGAACATGTTGCCGTGGTCGGTCATGGCCAGCATGGGCTCCTCGGGCGAGACCTGCTTGACCCAGTGCAAGAGGTCTTTGAGCCGGGCCGCCCCGTCCAGCAGGCTAAACTGGGTGTGCTGGTGCAGGTGGGCGAATTTACAGGTTGGACAGGTTTTGGGATCGTGCTTTTGCCCGGATGAATTAAGCTCGCTCGCCATTCTGCGGGCATCATAACGCAAATCGGGAACCCAATGGTGAAGCCGGGCAAGTCCCCCTACCCTCATTGCATGAACTCGGACGCAACCGAGCAAACCTTGCGAAGGGGCCGGCGGTGCCCGCGATTAACCTGAGCGGGCTTTTATGGTTACAATCATCGGGTGCAAAGGGTTTTTATTGAGGAAATCGCAAAGTACGACGGGCAAGAGGTCATCATCCGGGGCTGGCTGACCGGCCGGCGCTCCAAGGGCAAGATTCACTTTTTGCAGCTGCGCGACGGCACCGGCTTCATGCAGGCCACCGCCTTCAAGGGCGAGCTGCCCGAGGCCGAGTTCGAGGAGGCCGACCACCTACCCCAGGAAACCGCCCTGGAAGTGCGCGGGCTG
This sequence comes from Meiothermus taiwanensis DSM 14542, assembly GCA_000482765.1. Taxonomy (GTDB): domain Bacteria; phylum Deinococcota; class Deinococci; order Deinococcales; family Thermaceae; genus Meiothermus; species Meiothermus taiwanensis. The sequence continues at coordinate 94,349 of AXWR01000006.1, read as the reverse complement.
GTGCGGGCCGATAGCCGGGCCCCCGGCGGCTACGAGCTTTCGGTGCGGGGACTCAAGGTGATCTCCCGGCCCAGCCGGGAATACCCCATTACCCCCAAGGAACACGGGGTGGACTTCCTGATGGATCACCGCCACCTCTACCTGCGCCACCGGCGGGCCTGGGCGGTGCTGCGGGTGCGCGACGAGCTCGAGCGGGCCATCCACGACTTCTTCCACGCGCGGGGCTTTGTCCGGCTGGATGCCCCCATCCTGACCCCCAACGCCGTGGAGGGCACCACCGACCTGTTCGAGGTGGATCTGTTCGACGGGGAAAAAGCCTACCTCTCGCAGTCGGGCCAGCTCTACGCCGAGGCCGGGGCCATGGCCTTTGGCAAGGTGTATACCTTTGGCCCCACCTTCCGCGCCGAGCGCAGCAAAACCCGGCGGCACCTTTTAGAGTTCTGGATGATTGAGCCGGAGGTGGCCTTCATGACCCACGAGGAGAATATGCAGCTCCAGGAAGAGCTGGTGGCCTACCTGGTGGGGCGGGTGCTGGAAAACAGAAAGCTCGAGCTCGAGATGCTTGAGCGCGACACCAGGGTGCTGGAAACCACCACCCAGGGCCATTACCCCCGCATCCCCTACACCCAGGCCGTGGAAATGGTCAACCAGATCGCCCAGAGCAAGCCCGAGCTGGGGCTTACCCCCCTGCAGTGGGGCGACGACTTCGGGGCCCCCCACGAAGCCGCCCTCACCGCGCAGTTCGACCGGCCCATTTTCGTAGAGAAGTACCCGGCGGCCATCAAGGCCTTCTACATGCAGCCCGACCCCGACGACCCCCGCCTGGTCAAAAACGCCGATATGCTGGCCCCCGAAGGGGTGGGCGAGATCATTGGGGGCTCGGAGCGCATCCACGACCCCGAGCTCTTGCGCCAGAAGATCCGGGAGCACCACCTGCCCGAAGAGGTTTTCGACTGGTACATGGATTTAAGGCTCTTTGGGACGGTGCCCCACGCCGGGTTTGGGATTGGCCTCGAGCGCACCGTGCGCTGGATCTGCGGAATTGAGCACATCCGCGAGGCCATCCCCTTCCCGCGCATGTACACCCGGATGCGGCCCTAGCCCTAGCCGCTGTTGTTGGGCCGCTGGGCGCGCTTGAAGATCAGGGCCTCCCCCACCCGGCCCTCGAGCATCCCCACCGCCGGCGAGGCGGCAATCTGGGCACAAAAAGGCACGTCGGCCTCGAGGCCCACCTGGCGCAGGGCCTGGGCCGCGCCGGATAAGTGGAGGGGCTCGAGGGGGTCGGGGTAGGCCCGGCGCGTGGTGAGGGCTGTCAGGGCCCCGTCCTCGAGATCGTATGAGCCCATAATCTGCAAGAACTCGGCCAGCACCCCCGCTGTGTAGACGTCGTCCAGGCCAATCCGGCCTTCCTTGCCAGCACACAGAATAGCCACTTCCTCGGTGGCCAGCTGGTGGGCCAGGCGGGCCGCAGCATGGGCGTTGAAGAGCGAGGCCAGCAGCACGTGCTTGGCGCTCTTGGCCGCCAGGTGCGCGGTGCGGGTGCCGTTGGTGGTGCTCATCACCACAATTTTGCCGCCCACCGGTGCTTCCAGGGCCTCCCGCGGCGAGTTGCCATAGTCAAAGCCCGCGGGTTTTAGCCCCCCTTCCTCCCCGGCCAGCACCACGTCGGTATCGCGAAAAGCCCGGGCGCTCTCCAGGTTGGGGGTAAGGTACAAAGCCTCGGCCCCTGCTTCCAAAAAGGCCGTGGCGGTGGTGGTGGCCCGAATCACATCCACCACCAAAACCACATCGGTATAGCTCAGGTTTTCCTGGGGAACTAGATCAGCCCGCAAACGCATATTTTTTCCTCATCAACTGACGCCGCTTGGCGACCAGAAGGAGCCACCCATTCCGGAAGTGGGGGGTTGTTGGCTGAGGCATCCATGAGAACGAGGGGCATCATAAGGGATAACCCCGCGGTTATGAAAGTGACCTCGAGGATTGACATGCCAGAAGCTGATCCCAGGTGACGGACACAACAGCGGCAGAACGGTGCAGACCGGGTCGCACGCGATGATCTTTATCGCAGACCAAACAAAACCTCTTCCAGCCCCGCTGGATCGAGGATTTCCACAAAACCAGAGCCCACCTTAACCAGCTGCTCCTCGCGAAGGGCATGTAGTACGCGGGTCACGGTTTCGCGGCTGGTTCCAGAAAGCTGGGCCAGCTCCTGGTGGGTGAGTTTCATCCTGAGCCCGTCGCCGTAGCGCTGCTTGCGGAGCTTGGTCAGGGCGTAGGCCACCCGGCCCCGCGCCTCCTCGAAGGAGAGCACCTCGAGCTCGAGGTCGGCCTCGCGCAGGCGGCGGGCCAGTATGGTGGCCAGGTTGTGCAGGATCTCCGGCCACTTGCGCACCAGACTCCAGTAGGCATCCTGGTACAGCACCAAGAGGACTGAGTCAACGGTGGTTTCAGCCGAGGCACTGCGGGGCTGATCGTCCAGCAGGCTCATCTCGCCGAAGACCTCCCCGGGGCCCAGGTAAGCGAACATCCGTTCCCGGCCATCCAGATAGGTGCGAAAAATGCGAACCTGACCGCTTTGCACAATATAAAGCGCAGCCCCCATATCCCCTGCTTCAAATATCAGCTTACCCGCGGGGTAGTTGCGGGTCACAAAGGCCTCTCGGGCCACCTCGATGGCCTGGGGAGGCACCCCCTGGAAAAGCGGGGTCTTGGCAAGTACCTGTGTGTCTGCCAGCATCAGGTACACTCTACAAGGGTGCGTAACGCTTTGCCAATAGTAGATAACACACCGGTGCTGGAAGTCAGCAATTTGAGCTTTTCCTACGATGAAGTCGGCCTTTTTCAAAATCTCAGCTTCACGCTTGATACAGGACAGGTTCGGGTAATCCTAGGCCCCTCGGGCAGCGGCAAAACCACCCTTCTACACCTGCTGGCGGGCCTGTTGCACATCCAGCAGGGCGACATCCGCTGGCAGGGACAGAGCATTCGCGGCCAGAGCGAGGAGGCCCTGGCCCAGCGCAGGCTACGCTTCACCGGTCTGGTCTTTCAACACCACTACCTGCAGGCCGAGCTCACCGCACTGGAGAACATCCTGGTGCCAGGGTACCTGGCCGGGGCGGTGGATATTGCCTGGGGCCGGGAGCTGCTGCAGCGAATTGGGCTGCTCGAGCGGGCCCACCTGCGCCCCCAAGCCCTCTCGGGTGGTGAGCGGCAGCGGATTGCGGTGGCCCGGGCCCTCTACAACCGGCCCAAGCTGCTCCTCGCCGACGAGCCCACAGGCAGCCTGGATCGGCGCAACGCCGAGCGAATCTGGGAGCTGATGCTGAGCCTGGCCCAGGATCTGGGCACGGCGGTGATCGTCGCCACGCACGACGAGCACCTGGTACGGGGGCTCCCCGAGCTACGCCTGGGCTGATACTGGATGTGAATAACCGTCACCAACAAACCCCAGGCGGCTTTTCAAGGGTGCAGGGGCGTGAGGTTGCCCAAAGCACGGTATATACCGGAGAAAGCAAATACCGCAAGAGGCTTTTTGAAGCCTACCCGCTACACTCGGTGAAAAAAGCGTGTCCCCTTGGTCGGGTTGATCTGCCGCCTTCCAGCGGTGAACCAACCGGATTTATACCAGATTCGGTTAGTTCGTCACCGAATGGTGGCGAACTAACCCGACCGAAGGGAGTGCTCTAGGATTCAAAAAGATAGCCTCTTAATGTTTTTGTGTTTGGAGATTATCTTTTTGAATCCGGTATTAGTCTGATCGGGGCTCAGAAAGGGCCATAAAGTTAAGCAGGCGCTGGGTCACCTGGTGGCTATGTGCAACCTGGCGGGCCAGGCCGGGGCCGGCCAGGTAGCCGCCGCTGAGGAAGAGGCCGGGGGCGTGCACCAGGGCCTGCTCAAGGGCTGCAACCCGGCGGGTGTGGCCCGGCGCAAACTGCGGCCGGGAGAAGGGCTGGCGGAACACCCAGGCGGCCAAGGGGTGGGCTGGGGCCTGTAGAAACCTGGACAAATCCTGCTGCGCTAAACGTGAAAGTTCGGTGTCGGCGCGACGGGCCACCTCCCCAGCAAACTGCACACGGGCCAGCACCAGCCCGGAATCGAGCGGGGTCTGCCGGAGGGCGGTTCCGGTGTAGCCTTCGGCTTTGGCCCAGTAGTAATCAACCGGCCCTTCCATGGGCTGGGCGGGGCGGTAAAGCAGAAACACCTTCGCGCTGTGCTGATAGGGAAACTGATTGAGCCAGGTGGTTAGCTGAGGGGATGAAGGCCGAAACACCCTGGCTGCCTGGGGTGCTGGGAGCGCAACCACCACCGCCTCAGCCTCGAGCCGACCCCCCGGCACATGCACCACCCAGCGGCCGGCCTGGTGGGTGACGGCCAGGGCTTCCTGCCCAACAAATATGCGGGCTTTTTGTTGCAAGCGGGTAGCCAGCGCCTGCACCAGGCCACCCATCCCATCAAGCAGGTGCCACTGCCCCTGGGCCCGGAGCCTCCGGCTGCCAGCCATCACCCCCCCCTGCAGCTCGAGCTGCGGCAGGGCCGGGCAGGCCTCCACGGTCGCAGCCTCCCCAGCCGGCCCACCCAGCATCGCTTCCATATAGGGGGCCAGCACCTCCCAGACTTCCGGGCCCAGCCTCCGGCAAAAAAAGGCATCCACCGGCTCATCCCTGAGCGCAGCCGGGGCCACCCAGCGTTCGGTAGCCAGCCGCCACTTGGTTCTGCGGCTAAAAGGTAGCGTCGAAAGCTGGTGCAGGCCGAAGCCTGTGGCCGGGTTGAGGCCCGGGGGCAGCACCCAGTCCCGACCCCGACAGCGCACTACCTGTGGCCGGTGGGGCTGGGGCCGGGGCTCGAGGCCCAGGTGCCTGCACAACCCCAGCAGGGTATCCGGTTCTTCCTCGAAGTATTCATCCCCCAGCTCGAGGGCCTGGCCCTCCAGCTGCGCCGTTTGGTTGTAGCCCCCCAGGCGATGGGTGGCCTCGAGCAGGCTCACCTCGAGCCCGGCCTCGGCCACCCAGTAGGCCACAGCCAGCCCCGAAAGCCCCCCACCCACGACGACCACCCGGCTCATCTTGCAACCTCGCATCCACAGCCCACCTGGGCCAGCGCCCGGTGGACGGGCCGCCCTCCATACCTAGCTTCATTGCCCCGCAAACCTTCGCACACCGCAGTCAAACCCTTGCACACCCGCCGATTTTATACTGCCACCAATCCAACTTCGAATCCGCGGCAAAACATAATAGGCGGGACGCCAGCCATGATAGGTGCAAAGCGTGCTAGCATAGACCCACCAGCAGTTTTGCGACCACCGTTTGGACGTAAGCTGCCCCAGAGGAGTCTGCATGAAACTAAAACACCTGCTATTCCTGATAACAACCCTCGGATCGCTGGGTGTGGCACAGTCCGACCCCGTGGTCGCCACCGTTGCCAACACCACCATCACCAAAAGCCAGCTGGAGCTGCGTTTTGGCATCTACATACGCGATTCCGAGCGGCAGCACGGCCTTTCTTATAACGAAGAAGTGCTGGCCGTACTCAAAAAGCGCTTTCTGGAGCTTGTGGCCCGCGAACGGGCCATTATTCTTAGGGCGGAAGCGGCGGGCTTCGCCGCCTCCAAAGAAGAGGTGCAAGCAGCCGTTGCAGAGGTCAAAGCCGACTTTGACAGCGAAGAGGAGTTTGCCCAGGCCTTGGAAGAGGCGGGCATTCCGAGCCTCGAGGTCTACCACACCTTGGTATACGAGGCACTGACCTACAACGCCTATTTCGAGCACCTCCTCAAGCAGCTAAAAACCAGCGATCCAGCGCTGCGCCTGCTTTATCTCGTGTCCAAATCGGAGTTTGCTTTACCCAAGCGATACTGCTCCGCCCACATTCTGGTCGACACCGCCCAGGAGGCCCGTCAGGTCATCGCCCGGCTGGGCAAGGGTGAAAAGTTTGCCGATCTGGCCAAGGCGCTTTCAAAAGACCCCGGCAGTAAAGAGGAGGGTGGCGACCTCGGCTGCGAACCCAGGGGCACCTTTGTTGCTCCTTTCGAACGAGCCCTCATCGCGCTGCAACCGGGCGAGAGCTCCAAGGTGCCGGTCAAAACCGAGTTCGGCTACCACATCATCCTGCTTAAGCGGGTCGAGGCCGCTGGCTTCCAGAGTTTTGAGGAGGTTAGGGCCGATCTAGATCAAACCGTCCGAAACAGCGCAATGCACAAGCTGCTTCTGTGGATAGAGAAGGGCACCCCCATCCAGCTCTTTCCGGAAAACCTGTAAGACTTGGTTAGTTCGGCGCCGGAGGGCGATACTGCCCCTTGGAAGGGAGTCCTCTAGGATTCAAAAAGATAGCCTCTGAATGTTTTTTGTTTGCAGATTATCTTTTTGAATCCGGTATCACCCGCCCCTGTTTTTCAAAGTCTTTGATCGCTTTTCCAGCAACACCAGGCGCACGAAATGCAGCAGCCTTGGGAAGCGCCCCCAGCGCCGTCGATCCAGGGCAATTCGCACCAACCACTCGATCTTGAGCCGCTGGGCCCAGAGCGGCGCCCGCTTGACCTCCCCGGCCAGCACATCGATCATGCCCCCCACGCCGATAGCGACCTTGGCCGCCAGGCGGGCCTTGTTGCGATGAATAAAGGTATCCTGCCGCTCCCCCATCCCCACCACCAAGAGGTCGGGCTGGGCCTGCCGGATGGCCTCCAGCACCGCCTCTTCATCGGAAAAATAGCCGTCCTGAACCCCACACACCTGGATGCCCCAGCGGGCCCGGGCGTTTTGGGCGGCCCGGCCGGCTACGCCGGGGGCTGCCCCCAGAAAGTAGACCCGCAACCTCGAGCCAAAGCGCTCAAAAACCGCTGGCAGAATCTCTGAACCGGGCACCCGGTCGCGCAGGCGGTGTCCGGTGAGCAGGCGCACAGCCCAGACAATCCCAACCCCATCCGCCGTGATCAGCTCGCACTCCCGCAGGGCTTGCTGGAGGGCCGGCTCGGCCTGGGCCCGCACCACCGCCTCCGGGTTGGTGGTGATGATCTGGGCGCAATGGGGGCCCGGCTGGGCTATGCGGTTTTCGATCCAGTCCAGAGTCTGCTCGAGGTCAACCAGATCCACCGGCGTTCCCAGGATCTCTACCCGCTGCATCCCTACCCCGCCTGGAAACAAAACCCAAACCTATCCTTGGTCAGACCGTAGACCTTCGCTTCGAGCACGCGCACCTGTTTCAGCCTCGGCACCACCCCTTCCGCGCTCACCAGGCTGGCCAGGGCCAGCTCTTCGCTGCGCCCCAAAAGATAAAGCTGCCTACCCATCTCGGACTGGAAAAGCGACTCTTGCGGATCCGGGAAGGATCTCAGCAGGGCCGTGGCCAGGTGCGCGCCCTCCCGCAAGACCCCCACCTTACCCAGGGCCTGGTACAGGCGTTTGGCTATAAAGCCGGCGGCCACCGTGTTAGCCAGACTGGGCTCGAGCCGGCCCTGGATGGCCGCGACCACCGTATCAATCTTGCGCTCGAGGGCCTGGGCCACCACCGCTTTAGCGTTGCGGAAGTAGGCCAGCCCTGTTTCCAACGGCATCCGCTCCAGCGACTCGGCCAACGGCGGGGCCAGCAACACACAGGTTTTTCCCTCCACCTGAAGCCCCGGCAAAGCCTGCAGCGAGAGTCCCCCGTGAAAGCCCTCTGGTGGAACCCCCTCCTGTTCACCCAAAAGCAGCGCACCACCTTCAGCCAGCAGACGCGCTGCTCGCACACTTTTGACAACCCAGACCTCCCGGGCACCGGCCGATAGCAACGCACCCACCAGACTGCCAAAAAAAACATCCACCACAAGCACCGGCTGGGGATACGGGGGACTGGGAATCAAATCTACCCGAAGCGTCACAGCAAAAAAGCCTCCCTCAGGGCCTAAGCCCTACCTGCGGCATTATAACGGGCCGGTAAAAGTCCGCAGTTTTGCCGCGAACCAATACCCTAGCTGCGCAGCAGCAGCACCGGGCCTTCCCCCAGCGGGGGCAGGTCGGCCAGGCTTTCCAGCCCGAAAAGCTCCAGAAACCGGTCGGTGGTTCCATACAGCTTGGGTCGCCCGATGGCCTCTTTCTCCCCCACCACCCGCACCAGCTCCCGTTCCAGCAGGCCCTCGAGCACCCCCTCCACACTCTTGCCGCGCAAGGCTTCCAGCTCGGCCCTGGTCAGGGGCTGCTGGTAAGCAATCAAGGCCAGCACTTCCAGCGCAGCCTTGGAGATTCGCGGCGGGTTGGGGCGCAACACCTGCTCAACCGCGCCCAGGTGTAGGGGGTGTACCACCAGGCGCCACCCACCAGCCACCCGCTCGAGCTGTACTCCTAGGTGCCCATCGGCCAGATCGCGCTCGAGGGCCACCACCGCCCGGGTTAGGGCCTCCTCGCTCCCCAGCGGGCTCAGATCCTGCAGGGAAAGCGGCCGCCCGGCCGCAAACAAAACCGCTAGAAGCTGGGCTTTAAGTTGCTGCAGATCCATACTAGAGACGCTATGTGTAACACCAGGCACCACAGGGGATGTGGTTAATTCACCTTCCTCCGGCCCCGCAAAGGCTATACTAGGCCCAGTATGCCAACCTATCAATACAAGGCCAGGGATCGCCAAGGGCGGTTGATCAATGCCGTCATCGAAGCCGATGACATCCGCACAGCAGCCCGCAATTTGCGCGAAAAAGGTCTGTTCATCGCCGAGATCAAGGAGCCTGGTAAGGGCCTGCAGGCCGAGATTAAGCTGCCAGGGCTGGATCCCAAGCCGGGGCTTAAGGATCTGGCCATCTTCAGCCGCCAGCTCGCCACCATGCTCAACGCCGGTCTGCCCATTGTGCAGGCCCTGGCTATTCTGGAACGGCAAACCGAAAAGAAAAAATTCCAGAGCATTCTCAAAGAAATCCGCACTGAGGTGGAGGGGGGGGCCAATTTCAGCGAGGCCCTGAGCAAGCACAGTTTGTTTACCCGCCTTTACATCAACCTGGTGCGGGCCGGCGAGACCTCGGGTACGCTGGATGCCATTCTGGACAGGTTAGCCACCTTCCTGGAAAACGAGCTGGCCCTGCGCGGAAAAATACGCTCGGCCATGACCTACCCAGCCATCGTATTTGTGTTTGCCATCGGGGTGACCTACTTCCTTCTGACTGGCATTGTGCCGCAGTTCGCCCAGATTCTGACCGGCCTGGGCTCCGAGCTGCCGCTCCTGACCCGGGCCCTGATGGGCATCTCCGACTTTTTGCGCCAGAGCACTATCTTTATCGCCTTAATGGCGGTGGCGCTGTACTTTGCTTACCGATCCTACTACCGAACCGACAAAGGCCGGCACCAGATCGACCAGATCAAGCTCAAGCTGCCAGTATTTGGCAACCTGATGAAAAAAAGCGCCCTGGCCCGCTTTTCCCGCACCTTTGGCCTGCTGATCTCGAGCGGCGTAAACATCGTGGAGGCCCTCGACATCACCAAAGGCACAGCGGGCAACGCCATTGTGGAAGATATCCTCGAGCAGACCAAAATCGCCATTCAGGCCGGCGAGCCGGTCTTCACCACCATCCAGGCCCACCCGCAGGTCTTCCCTCCCATGGTCAGCTCGATGATTGCCATTGGGGAAGAGACCGGTGCCCTGGATACCATGTTGCAAAAAATCGCGGACTTCTACGAGCGCGAGGTGGACGAAGCTGTCAGCGCGCTCACAGCAGCCATCGAGCCCCTGATGATTATCTTCCTGGGCCTGGTCGTGGGCGTGATTGTGGCCGGGATGTTCCTGCCGCTCTTCAAAATTATTGGGACGCTCTCATCGCAGTAATCCTCTCTGCGACCTCGGCTGCCACCGGCATGACCGACAATCGGTTGCCCCGGCGAAGCAAAATAAGCTCGTCGGGGCTAAAGTTTTTCCGTAGGAGATCCAGTGTGAGCGGGCACTTGAACTTCTCCACGAAACCCACCCGCACCGTCCACCAGCGCGGATTTTCGGCGGAGCTCCTGGGGTCGAAATAGGGCGAGTTTGGGTCGAACTGGCTGGGATCCACAAGGCCCGTCTCGAGCACCCGGCACAGCCCCACAATACCGGGCGGCTCGGTGCTGGAGTGATAGAAAAAAGCCAGGTCTCCCACCTGCATAGCTTTTAGGAAGTTGCGCGCCTGGTAGTTGCGCACCCCGTCCCAGAGGGTGGTTTTTTGCTTTTCCAGGTCGTCGATGCTAAACACCGCGGGTTCGGACTTGAGCAGCCAGTGGTTCATACCGGGATAGTCTATCTTTAGCCAGACTTTAGATTTTGCTGTCCGGGCCACCAAACTAAACCCCTATTTAGGCTGCCCTTATGCGCGTGGGAGGCGCTTAAGCCAAGATTCAATCATGAAAAGATGGTTCCTGGCTTCTATGCTGGCAACGGCCCTGGCAGGCTGCATCCCCATCGGCACCAATCCCTCCGACGCGCTATTCATCTCCGACCTGCGCTACGAGAGCAACTTCCGCGATGTCAGCGGGCGCTCGTACATCTGCGACAACAAACCCACCACCCTCACCTACAGCTTCCGCTACAACGACTTTGCCCGGATGGCCCGCTGGGATTCAAGGTTGGTGGGCGAGGCGACCGGCCAGGCCACCCACACCCTCAGCATGAACCGCGACAGCGGCGGTTACACCAACCAGAACAACCGCATTACGGTGAACTGGGTTTTGAGCCCGGGCACCGCCCCCTTGAGCCTGGCGCCGCAGAGCATTGTAGTCACCCCGGTGCCCCAGCCCCGCCAGATTGGGGCCACCCGCCTCGAGCTCACCGTCTTTGCAACCAACGGCAGTGCGGCCCGGCTGGTGTTTCCCGGTATTCCGGTGATCGATAACTGCCCCTGAGGCCAGCTTGATAAGCTATAAGCGTGAACTTAAACCTGGGGAAAAAGCCCTTCAAGTCCTCGCCCCGCCCCACCTACACCCAGCCTGCCCGGTCCATCCAGGAGTTGCAGGAGCGGCTGGGCCGGGAGAAGGTGCTGCTCGAGCTCGCCCAGCGGCGCAACTACTCCTACGACGGCATCGCCATGGGCGTAACCCCGGCCCTGGTGGTGCTGCCCACCCATACCGCCGATGTGGTGGAGGTGGTGCGCTTCGCCCAGCGGGTGGGGCTGCCCATTGTGGCCCGGGGGGCGGCCAGCGGGCTCTCGGGGGGGGCGGTGCCCATTCAGGAATCCATTGTGCTCTCCTTTACCCGCATGACCGGGCTCTCGATTGACCCCCAGGCCCGCACCGCCACCGTGCAGCCGGGGGTGGTCACCCAGCAGATTACCGAGCAGGCCCGGCCCTATGGCCTTTGGTACCCCCCCGATCCGGCCTCGCTTCGCACCAGCACCATCGGGGGCAACCTGGCCGAGAACGCCGGGGGACCCCTGTGCTTCAAGTGGGGGGTGACCGGGGATTATGTGGAGGCCCTCGAGTTCGTAGACTTTGCCGGCCAGGTGCACCGCCTGGAGCGCAAGGCCTACGACCTGGCGGGCCTGCTGGTGGGCTCCGAGGGGACGCTGGGCCTGATCACCGAGGCCCGGCTGCGCTTGGAGCCCATCCCCCGCTACACCCGCACCCTGATGGCCATCTTTGGTGAGGTGGGGCAGGCCGCCGAAGCGGTCTCGGAAGCCATTGCGGCGGGGGCGGTGCCGAGCAAGCTCGAGTTCATGGACAACGGCTGCATCAACGCGGTGGAAGACTACCTGAGGCTGGGCCTGCCCCGCGAGGCCGCGGCCATTCTGCTGGTGGACACCGACGGCGACGATCCCATCGTGGTGGAGGAGGAGCTGGCGTGGGTGGCCGAGGCCTGCCAGAAGCACGGGGCTGGCGTGCGGGTGGCCCAGGATTCCGCCGAGAGCGAAGTGCTCTGGAAAGCCCGCCGCTCGGTCTCGCCGGCGATTGGCGCCATCAAGCCCAAGCGTCTGAACGAGGATATAGCCGTACCGCGCTCGAGCCTGCCCGCGGTGGTGCGGGCCATCGAGGCGCTGGGCCGGCAGTACGGCCTGCAGGTGGTGCAGTTTGGACACATCGGCGACGGCAACCTGCACCCCAACGTCCTCTTCGACCCCAGGGTGGACTCCGAGGAGAAGGTCTGGGAACTCCTGCACGAGATCGCCCGGGTGGCCTTGCGGCACGGGGGTGTGCTCTCCGGTGAGCACGGCATCGGCCTCATGAAGCGCGACTTTATGCGCGAAGCGGTAGACCCCGGGACCCTGGGGGCCCTGCGGCGGGTCAAGGCCGCCTTCGACCCGCACAACCGCTTGAATCCTGGCAAAGTGTTGCCCGAGCCCCACTCGCCAGAAGACTGAGCGGCGAAGCTGGAGGCATGCGCAGAGGCCCCTGGTTTTTACTCTTGGCCTGCTTTGCCTTTCTGGGGCTGGCCCAGGCGCAAAACCCCTTTTCGGTGGGAATGGCCTATGCGGCAGAGACCCAGCAGCCGGGCCTGCAACCCGAACGACCCCCCTGGGATCGGCTGCTCTTTGGCCCGGCCCCGGAGGGCTACCGGGGTCTGGCGATCTCCGCCCGGCTTCTGGCCTGGAGCGTGCCCTGGAGCCTGGTGGGCTCCATCGTTGGGCTTACGAGCGAGGACCCCTGGCAGCGCTCGTTCTGGCTCACCCACTCGGTCTGGGCGGCGGTGAACTCCGGGATTGCCCTGGTGGGGCTGCTAGGGCCTGAGCCCGAAAAAAGCCAGCTACGCAACCTGCTGTATATCAATGCCGGTCTCGATCTGCTTTACATCGCCGGTGGCGTCGCGCTGGCCCTACAGCCCGACCCCCGCAGCCAGGGGGCCGGGTGGGCCATCGCCTTGCAGGGGGCCTGGTTGTTGCTGTTCGATCTGTTCAACGCTCTGGCCCTGGAAAGCCCATAAGCATGGGTTAGGCGTATCCCAGAATTTCTTTGCGTTTCTGGCCCCAGGCCAGGGCGCTGGCGATGCCCTCGTCAATCGAGTGTTCGGCCTTCCAGCCCAGGAGCTCCAGGGCCCGGTCGGCGTTGGCGTAGGCCCCGGCCACATCGCCGGGGCGGGGTGGGGCCTCGCGCTTGGGGATGGGCTGCCCGTAGACCCGTTCGAAGGCGGCCACCAGCTCCTTGACGGTGACGCCGTGGCCGGTGCCCAGGTTGATGGCCACGTAAGGGCTGCCCACCTTCTCGATGACCTCGTCGAACCGCTCCACCGCTTTGACGTGGGCCATGGCCAGATCCCACACGTGGATGTAGTCGCGGATGCCCGAGCCGTCGCGGGTGGGCCAGTTTACGCCGGTGATGGTGAACTCGGGCAGCTTGCCCAGGGCCACGTCCACCATCCGGCCCAGCACGTGGCTGGGTTCGCGCACGTGGATGCCCGAGCGCAGCCTGGGGTCGGCCCCGATGGGGTTGAAGTAGCGCAGGGCAATGCCGCGCAGACGGGTGGCCCTGGAGAGATCCTCCAGCACCATCTCCATCATGTACTTGGTGCGGGCGTAGGGGGAGCTGGGCTTGAGCGGCGAGGTCTCGGTGACCTTGAACCCCGGCACCGCGTCGTAGATGGAGGCCGAGGAGCTGAAGACCACCCGGGGGTAGCCGAGCTCCTCCAGGTTTTTGAAGAGCTCGAGGCTCTTGCAGACGTTTTCGCGGTAGTAGAGGTAGGGCTTTTCCACCGACTCCGGCACCACAATCCGCGCGGCGCAGTGGATGGTGCTGTGGATCTCGGGGTGCTCGCGGAAGATGCGTTCTAAAAGGCCCCGGTCGGCGATGTCGCCCTCGTAGAAAATTTTGCCCTCGGTAAAGGCCCTAGGCCCGGTGACCAGCGAGTCCAGGATGACCGGGGTATGGCCGGTATCGAGGAGTGCGTGGGCGATGGTGCTGCCGATATACCCTGCTCCGCCTGTAATCAGAACCTTCATGCTGCCGATTCTACCGGTAAAAGCCTTAGTATCTGTAACTATGGGTGCGCTGGACGGTATCAAGATTCTCGATCTCTCCCGGGTGCTGGCCGGCCCTTTCTGTACCCAGATGCTGGCCGACCTGGGGGCCGAGGTTTGGAAGATCGAACCCCCCAAAGGGGATGAGACCCGGCACTGGGGCCCGCCTTTTGTACGCCCGGGGGGCGAGGGCTGGGAGGTGGCCGCCGAGGGGGAGAGTGCGTACTACCTCTCCTGCAACCGGGGCAAGAAGAGCCTGGTGGTCAACCTCAAAGACCCCAGGGGCCAGCGGCTGGTGCAAGACCTGGCCCGGCAGGCCGATGTGTTGGTGGAGAACTACAAGACCGGCGACCTGGCCCGCTACGGCCTGGACTACCCGAGCCTCTCCCGGCTGAACCCAGGGCTCGTCTACCTTTCCATCACCGGCTACGGCCAGACCGGCCCGCGTGCCCAGGAACCCGGCTACGACGTGGCGGTGCAGGGCCTGTGCGGCATCATGTCGGTTACGGGGGAGCCGGAGGGCCCGCCCATGCGGGTGCCGGTGGCCTGGATCGACCTGATGACCGGGCTATATGGGGCGGTGGCGGTGCTGGCCGCCTTGCAGGAACGGGCCAGAAGCGGGCTGGGGCAGCACATCGACCTGGCCTTGTTCGACGTGGGGCTTTCGGCCATGGTCAACCTGGCCCAGAGCTACCTGCTCACCGGCCGGCTGCCCGAGCGGCTGGGCAACGCCCACCCCCAGATTGTCCCCTATGGTGCGTTTGCCGCGGCGGACGGCTGGTTTATGCTGACCATCGGCAACGACGAGCAGTACCGGCGGGTCTGCGAGGCCATAGGGCATCCGGAGCTGTGGGAAGACCCGCGCTTTCAGACCAACGCCGGCCGGGTCACCCACCGCGCCGAGCTGTTGCCCAGACTCGAGGCCATCCTGCGCACCCGCCCCCGCAAGGAGTGGCTCGAGCGCTTCACCCAGGCCGGGGTTCCGGTCACGCCGGTGAACAATCTGGCCGAGGCGCTGGCCGAGCCCCAGGCCCAGGCCCGGGGTATGGTCCAGAACGTCGAGCACCCCACCCTGGGCTCGCTTCCCCTGCTCGGCTCCCCGCTGGCCCACTTCTCCCGCACCCCCGCCGGGGTCCGGGGACACCCACCGCTTCTGGGCGAGCACACCCAGGAAGTGCTGCACACGGCCCTGAATCTTTCTTTTGAGGAGATAAGCGAGCTGGAAGCCGCCGGGGTGGTCAAGACCCACCGAGGGTAGCCCAGCAGGCCCAGCCAACACCGCGGCGGTTCCGTATACTGAGGCGGAACTATGTACAGGCGACTTTTGTGGCTTATGGGTTTGCTGATTCTGGCCTCCTGCGTGCCGGTCAACCAGGTACAGCAGGTGCAGGGGCTCTCGGGGCCGGTGCGCATTACCTTCGACCAGTGGGGGGTTCCGCACATCCGGGCCCAGGCCAGCGATATGGACGTGTTTTTCGCGCAGGGCTATGTGCACGCGCGCGACCGGCTTTTTCAGATGGAGCTGGGCCGCCGGGCCGCGCAGGGGCGGCTGGCTGAAATTCTAGGCAGTGGGGCCATCGAGCAGGATCGCTTCTTCCGCACCTGGGGCTTCTACCGGGCCGCCCTGGCCGCCCTCCCCCACCACAGCGAGTTCACCCGCCGGGCCTTGGAGGCCTACGCCGCAGGGGTCAATCAGTTCATCCGCGAGGGCCGCCTGCCCCTTCCCTTTGCCCTGCTGGGCTTCACCCCCGAGCCCTGGACCCCCGCCGACACCCTGGCCTGGGGCAAGCTGCAGTCCTACGACTTGGGGCAGGTCTGGCAGGACGAGATCGACAACACCTTCATCCTGAACAAGGTGGGCCTCGAGGGCTTCAACGACCTGCGCGGGGCCTATCCGCAGGGCTGGCCCACCATCCTGCAGCCCGAGGATGTGCAGGGCCGTCTACCACCCTCGCCCCCAGCGCAGACCACCCTACCCGAGCCCCTGCTGGCCTCACTGCAGCGGCTGGCCGAGTTTTCCGCGCAGCTCAGCATTGCTCCGCGGAACCCCGACCAGGGCTCCAACAACTGGGTGCTGAGCGGTGCGCGCACCACCACCGGCAAGCCGATGCTGGCCAACGACCCCCACCTGCGGCTGCAAAACCCCGCGCTGTGGTACATCGCCGACCTGCGCGGCCCCAGTTACAACGCTATTGGGGCCACCATTCCGGGCGTGCCGGGGGTGTTTCTGGGGCGCAACGACCGGGTGGCCTGGGGGGCCACCAACGTGCGGCCCGATGTGATGGATCTGTTTGTGCTGGATCTGGAGGGGGAGTCGTACCGCACCCCGCTGGGCCTGGTTCCGCTACGGGTTCGGCAGGAGACCATCCGGGTGCGGGGGGCCGACCCGGTGACCATCACCGTGCGGGAAAGCGAGTACGGCCCGGTGATCTCCGACCTGGGCCCGGCCTTCCGGCGGCCCGGCCTCACGGCGGGTGCCGCCATCGCTGCGGAACATCAGGCGGTTTCGGTGCGCTGGACGGGCCTCGAGCCCCAGGACACCACCCTGGACGCCTACCTGGGCATGAACCGCGCACAAAACGCCGAGGAGTTTCGCCAGGCCCTGAGGCGCTACGTGGCCCCCATGCAGAACTTTGTGTATGCCGATGTGGAGGGTAACATCGGCTATTTTGCGCCGGGCTGGATTCCGGTGCGCGACTGGGATGGGCGCTTCCCGGCCAGCGCCAGCAAGGGGCAGCGGTGGAAGGGCTACCTGCCCTTTGAACGGCTGCCCCAGGTGGTCAATCCCAGGGAAGGGTTTGTCTCGAGCGCCAACAACCGGGTGCTGCCGCACGGGGGGCCGGACATCTCCAGCTACACCACCGAGGTCTTCCGCGCCCAGCGCATCCGAGAGCTGATCCTGGCCACGCCCAAAGCCAGCCTCGAGGAGATGGCCCGCTGGCAGGGCGATACCTACTCCATCATCGCCCGCGAGCTATTGCCGGGCCTGCTGGCCCTACAGCCCCAGAGCGAGGCGGCCCGGCGCCTGCAAAACGCCGTGCGCAACTGGGACCTGCGGGCCGAGCTGGACTCGGTGGGGGCCACGGCCTTTGCCTTCTACTACCGCGAGATTTCCCGGATGCTGGAAGACGAGCTGGGCCTGCGCTACCCGCCGGTGCCCTATACCTTTGTCAAAACCCTGCGCGAGGATGGCCGCTGGTGCCGGAATGAAAGCGCGGGCATTCAAAACTGCGCGCAGTTTATGGCCCAGGCCCTGGAGAAAGCCGGGGCCGAGCTCGAGCGCCGCCTGGGCCCCGACCCCTCCGGCTGGCAGTGGGGCCGGCTGCACCAGGCCAGCCTAACCTCCCCCCTGGCCTCCACACCCCTTATTGGCGGCCTGTTCAACCGCACCCTCCCCACCCCCGGCTCGATGCACACTGTGAACGTTGCCAACTACAACCAGGACACCTTCCTGCACACCTCGGGGGCCAGCCTGCGCACCCTCTTCGACCTTTCCGATCCCGACAACAGCCGCATCGTCTACCCCATGGGCCAGTCCGCCGACCTGTTCAGCCCGCACTTCGACGACCTGCTGTGGCTCTGGCGCGACAAGCAGTACATCCCCCTCAGCACCCGCCCGGCCGACTGGGGGCGCACCTGGACGCTCGAGCTGAGGCCGTAGGCCCCTCCCGTACAATCGAGGCGTGCAGTCCCTACCGCACCCCTACATCCCCGCCCAGGCCTCCGAAGGCTCGGTGCTGCGGGCCAGGGCCATGCAAAGCTATCTGCTGGACCTGCGTAAGGGCCTGGCGGACTACGCCCCGATACCGCCCGTGCACCTGATGGTGCTGGACGAGGCCGACTGGGCAGCCCGGGTCAGACACCCCTACGGCTTCCCCTTCCAGCGCACCAGCCTGCGAGAAGGGCTGTACCTGTTCCTTCCAGCCCGCTACCCCGAGCGCCTGATCTGGCGGCTGCGCGAGGCCCTGGTTCCGGCCATCCAGCGGGCCGGCCGACCGCCGGGCCAGCCGGGTGATTTCCTCGACCTCAACCTGGGCCACGAGTATGCCCACGCCGTGGCCGTGGCCTGGAAGCTGCGCACCCGGGTTCGCTGGGTGGACGAGTTTCTGGCCAATTACCTTTACCTCTTAGCGCTTCAAGGGGCCTTGCCGGAGCTGTACCCCAAGGCCAAGCAGTGGGGCCTGCTGCTGGCCCAGCTCACCCCCAGCGAGCCCAGTCTGGGCAGCTATGAGCGCAAACCCAAGCGGCTTTCCGATCAGCTCTGGTTCCAGGGCCAGTTTACCACCGAGGCCGCGCGGCTGGTGGAGGAAAAGGGCGATGCCTTGCTGTGCGGTTTGCTAGAGGCCGCCCCGCTCAAGAAATCCACGGTGCACAAGCTGCTGGTGGGCCTCGAGCCCCATCTGCGCGACTGGTTTGCCAGCTTTGCGCCTCCAAAGAGGCCTGTAACCAAGGGGCTGGGGTGGGAGGAGGTGGGCTCCTGAGCAACCCACCCCGCACCGGTCAGCAATTTATCTGGGCGGGGCCACGTCGCCGGGTTTGCCATCCGATACCAGCTTGCGCACCCAGTCGACAAAGCGCACATCCCCTACCCTGGTGGTGTAGAACTCAGGCCGCCCGATGATGCAGTGCTGGTTGCCCGGGGCCAGGTAGCTGTAGAAGTTGGGGGCCGATTGTTTGATGGAAGCCAGGTTGGCCAGGGCGCCCTGTACCCATTGTTGGGCAATTTCCGGGGTGGGGCGCGGCTGGCCCACAATCAGGCTGTAGAAGAAGATCTGTACCTCATCGGCCAGGGTGCTGTACTGAGCAAAACTGCGGTTGGGGTAGGCCCTGGCAAAGATCCGGTACAGATCGGTGGAGCCTAGCTGGGCGGGCTCGAGGCCCCCGATCCAGCCTGGAAGCGCACCCTGGATCCCCCAGGCCCTCGAGGCCACCGGGAAGAACGAGGCCGGGGCCACACCCAGGGCGGCATCCCCGAGCTGCGCCACCTGGGCCTGGGGATACCGGCGCATGAAGTAGGGGGCCCACATAATCGAGCCGTAGCCGCCCGCGCTGCAACCGGTAACAAATATGTTCTGCGGATTGGGGATGTTGTTGAAGACCCAGAGCACCGCCTGGCGGGCGTTGACAGCCCCTTTGTGCTGAATGGTCAGATCGCCGTAGCGGGCCGTGTTGTTGCCCCAGTGCAGATCGGCAGTGCAGTAGGGCACGAAGACGTGCGTCCAGTCACGGAAGGGGTTTTCGGGGTTACTGCGGTTGAAAATCCCCTGGCCGGCCTGCAAGTCCTGAAGCTGCAGGCGGGTGGTATAAAGGCGGGACTGGGGGTTGCAGGTAGCAGCATCCCAGCAGGCCCCACCCCCCTGAAAATTGACAACCACCTTGTCGGCGGCCCCCGGGGACACGTAAAAACGCCAGGGGGAGCCATCCGAGCAAACCGCCGCCCCCCGGGGCGAACCTCCTGCCAGCCTGCCGGAGCCTGGGCCAGGGCAAAAGCAAAAACCACAACCAGCGCCGTCAACCAACGTTGCATACTGCCTCCTTGGTATAAGCTTATAGCAATTTCTCTGAAATGCTTTAAACTCTGCAAGGGCGGCCTTCAACTTAGGCCGTCCGGAGGTGAAAGATGAAAAAACTGCTAGTATTGTTGGTAGCCATGGTCTTAGGTGGGGCTTTTGCCCAGGGACGCTTCTTCGGCGAAGTGGCCAGCGGAAATGTAAACCTGGTGCCCAACTTTAGCCTGAGCGCCGCTGCCCGTATGGGGGCCGAGAACGTGCTAGGCCCGCTGGCCCTGCGGGGTGGGTTCGAGCTGCAAACCAGCAACGCGGGCACTGCTTTTGGCATTAGCGCAGACGCGCTCTACTTCCTTCGCAACCCCGGGATGGACTTCTACTTCGGGGGTGGGCTGGGCCTGCTAGCTGGGGGCAGCACCGTATTTGTTCTCTCCGGCGCGGCCGGCCTCGAGCTCCCCGTAAGCGGCAACATCAACTTCCTTGTTGAGCTGAAGCCCGAACTTTATTTTGCCGGTGGCAACAGCCAGTTTGCCCTTGGCGTGGAGGTCGGGCCGCGGGTGTACTTCCGCTAAACCCAAACACCAGACCCATAACCAGGGATTCCCAATCCCTGGTTTTCTTATTCGTAGCGCAGGGCCTCGATGGGGTCGAGCGCCGCCGCCCGCGCTGCGGGCCAGACCCCAAAGAACAGACCCACCAGTGCGCTCACCGCCAGGGCCAGCAGCACCGTCGCCGGGTTGAGGATGAAAACTTTGAAGAACGGCACCGTCGCGGTGATCAAAAGCAGCAGCCCCGCTGCCAGCACCACGCCCAGCAGTCCCCCCACCAGGGTGAGCACCACCGCTTCGATCAGAAACTGCTGGCGGATCTGGCTCGAGGTCGCCCCCAGGGCTTTGCGCAGGCCAATCTCGCGGGTGCGCTCGGTTACGCTTACCAGCATGATGTTCATGATGCCAATGCCGCCCACCAGGAGCGAAAGCCCGGCGATGGCCCCCAGCAGCGCCTGCAAAATTAGGGTGATGGAGCGCAGGGTATCCTGGAAGCTCTCGGTGGAGGCAATCTGATACTTGCCCTTGCCGTAGCGGCCCTCGAAGATGCGCTGCACCTGGCGGGTCACCTGCCTGGCATCAGCTCCTTTTTTGAGGGAGAGCACCACAAAATCGTACTGGCCCTTGCGGGCAGTGGGCGAGGTGTTCCAGATGAGCTCGTTGGGAACGTAAACGGTCGCCGCCGCCCCCAGCCCGCCAAAAAGCCCCCCGGGGGGTTGCAAGACCCCCACCACGGTGAGCTCGAGGCGGGCTCCATTCGGGTAGAAGAGCCGGGCCACCTGGCCCACCGCCTCGCGACCAGGGAACAGATCCCGGGCGGCCCGGTCGGACAGCACCGCCACCGCCAGCCCTCCCCGCGCTTCAGCCTGGCTGAAGTAGCGTCCCCTGGCCAGCTTGTTGGTGGGATCGAGCCGGGGCAGGTCGCCGGGCGTGCCCTGGAGCTGGATGGAGCGCCGTGTGCCGGGCCGGGCCTCGTACTGCGCACTGGTGAAAAGCTGCGGAATAACCGAGGCCGGCAGGGTTTGCAAAGCCAGGATGTCCTCCTCGCGGATAGGCGCGGTACTGAAGTCCTGGCCCTCATTGAAGTTGGGCTGTACGAAAATCGAACGGCCCGCGATGGCCTCTAAATCCTGGGTGATGCCGGCGGTAGCCATCTGACCCAGCGAGATCATGGCTGTAACGGCAAAAACCCCAATCACAATGCCCAGCAAAGCCAGAAAGCTGCGCAGCTTGTTGCCCCACAGCGACTCGAAGGCCATGCGGAAGTTCTCGAGCGGGTTCATACCGGGCTGGCCTCCACGCACCGACCTGAGGGGGGTGTCCCTGGCTGGACTCATACCATACCTCCATCGGCCACCCGGCCATCGCGCAGCCGCACGATGCGCTGGGCCCGGGCCCCCACATCGGGCTCGTGGGTCACCATCACAATGGTTTTGCCCTGGCGATGCAGGGCATCGAACAGCCCCAGAATCTCGTCGGAAGACCTGGAGTCGAGGTTACCGGTGGGCTCGTCGGCCAGGAGCAGGTCGGGCTCCTGCACCAGGGCCCGGGCAATGGCCACCCGCTGCTTCTGCCCACCCGAAAGCTCGGAGGGCAGGTGGTCGAGACGGTCGCCCAAACCCACCGCCTCGAGCGCCGCTTTGGCCCGCTTAAGCCGCTCCGCCAGGGGCAGCCCCCGGTAAACCAAGGGCAGGGCCACGTTGTGCAGGGCGGTCAGGCGCGGCAGCAGGAAAAACGCCTGGAACACAAACCCCACCCGCTGGTTGCGGATGCGGGCCAGCTGGGCCTCGCTCAGACCCCGCACCGGCTCGCCCCCCAGCCAGTACTCGCCCTCGGTGGGCGTGTCGAGCAGGCCGATGATGTGCATCAGGGTAGACTTGCCCGAGCCCGACGGCCCCATCAGGGCCACGTACTCACCGGGGTAAATGCTCAGGTCAACCCCCGCGAGCGCCCGCACCTCCACCGTGCGGCTTCCCGAGCCCGAGCGGTAGACCTTGGTCACGCCGCGCATCTGCACAACAGGCGTCACACCCCACCTCCCCTCGGCCTCAGCGCCCCCCGGCCTCGGGCAGGCGGTAGCTAACCTTGCTGCCCTCCTTGAGGGTCTCAGGGGGCAACGAAACCAGCAGGCTGTCCTCGGCCAGCCCTTCCACCGCTGCTTGCGTCAGGTTGCGGGCCTTGAGCACGATGGGCTGTTTGCGCACCGTGCGGCTCTGGGGATCCACCACCCAGACAAAGCGCTGCCCCTGCTCCTCAACCAGGGCCTCGAGGGGGATCTTGAGCGCACTGGGCAGGCGCAGGGTGGTGATGTTGGCGGTGGCGGTCAGGCCGGGCCGGGCCACCGCCTCGGCCTGCGGATCTAAAAATCGTATGAACACCGGCAAGACCGCGCTTCCCCCACCGGCGGCCCCCTCGGCCTGCACCCCCAGGCGATCCACCTTGCCCTGCAAGGGCTGCTCCGGCGCAGCGTCGAGTTCAATCCGTACCGGCTGTCCCGGGCGCACAAAGGGAATCTCGGCCTCGGATAAGCGGGCCTGTACGCGCAGGCTCCCGGCTTCCACCAGGCGAATGGCTGGGGCGTTGAGCGAGGTTCCACTGCCAGCAGGCGCAGAGGTCTCGACCCCCACCAGGAAGCCTACGCTCGAGACCACCCCCGCCACCGGGGCCCGCAGCGTAGACTGGGCGATGGTTCGCTCCAGGGCAGCAAGCTCGTTCTGCCGGGCCTGAAGCTGGGCTTGCAGCTCGCGCTGGGCACTGATGCGGTTTTGCAGCAGGCTGGCCAGCTGGGCCTCGAGGTCGCTCACCTGGCGCTGGGCCTGGCGCACCTCGTTGGCGGCCACCCCGCCCGCGGCCAGCAAGGCCCGCAACAGCTCCAGATTACGCCGGGCCTCCTGCAGCTGGTTCTGCAAGCGGGTGCGGCTGCTTATAAACTCGGCCTCCTGGGCCTGGGCCCGCGCCTGCAGGGCTCGCAGGTTCTCGCGGGCGGCCTGAAGCTGGGCGGTCTCGTTGACGGTCTCGAGCGCAGCCAGCACCTGCCCGGCCTGCACCGCCTGGCCCTCCCGCACCCGCACCTCGGCCACCCGGCCCGGCCTGGGGAAGGTGAGGGTGTAGACCCGCGCCTCCACCGTTCCACTGGCCCTTACTTCCCGAATAAACTCACCCTGCTCCACCCGTACCACGTTGACCGCAAGGCCCTGCTCGGCCCTCGGGCGCAGCAAGCCCAGCAGGGTCAAGCCCAGCGACAGGGCCACCAAAAGAGCCCAGAACCAACGTTTCATGCTTATTGCCTCCAGTTGCAGCCCTTAAGCCTGGGCCAGGATACCCCACAACGTAAAAGCCAACGAAACAGCAGCCACTGCCAGCGTGGCCCAGAGGGCTCGAGCCGGGGCCAGCACCCGCAGGCCCGACCAGATGATCCAGAACGACCAGATGGAAGCCAAAAGCCCCAACCCTTGCAGCACCCGGGTTCCCACCGCCGTGCCCACCACCTGCTGATACTCCCGCTGCCAGGCCCGCACCGCCTCGACATCGGTCATGGGCGGCACCGGGGGTAGATCGGCGGTCACCGGAAACAGGGCCCCAAAGGGTATCAGCACCAGCCCCACCAGCAAGGCCGGGACGTTGGCCCAGCCGTACACCTCCCAGGCCCGGCTGTCCGGCCCGGCCAAAAGGCGGATAATGAGCCCCCCCAGGCCCCACAGCACCATACCGGCCACAACCCCGCCCACCAGCCCCAGCACCAGTTGCACCAACCATCCGCCCGGTACCGGGTTTGGCAGTAGTCGGAGCAGCAGCACCTGCCCCAGCGAGGCCGCCGCAGTGGCCGCAATCACGATGAAAAAGGGGGCTACCAGGTTGGGCTTGCGCTCGGCCAGGGCTCGAAAAAAGTTGGTAGGTTGCAGCAGTACATCCAGCATTTTTCCTTACCTTACCCTCTAAGGGATTCAAAAAGATAGTCATCCAAAGCAAAGACCTGCAGAGGCTATCTTTTTGAATCCTAGAGCACACCCTTCGGTCAGGCTAGTTCGGCGACCTCTGCCATAGCTCAGTTTACACATTGAGCCCCGGGGCCCACCTCGAGTACCACCTCGCCGGTGCTGGCGAATTCCAGCTGGGCTTCCTCAGAGATAAAACCCGTGGTGCAGCCGGGCTGCAAAGGGGTGTCCTTGTCGCCGTAGCGCAGCTGCACACCCCCACTTTGGAATTGAATGGCGTAGGGCTGGGTTCCCTGGGGCCGCAGGGTATATTCACCCACCACCCAGCTACCCCGCAGATGGTATCTGCCTCCGGTCAGGCTGCGGTCGCAGCGGATACAAATCCCGCCCTCCTCGACCTCCACCACCCCGGGCACCGCGCGGGTACCCGCCGAGACCACCCCAGCCTCCACCGACCGGCGGTTCAGGTCGAACAGATCCTGGGCAAGCCCCATAGCTACCAGGGCCACAAAACCAACACCCACCCAACGCCCGGTCGGGCTAGAGGTAGCCGTCCACAAGCGGTAGCCGGCATAGGCCAGCCAGGCAAACACCAGCCCAAACACCACCAGCTCAATACTCCCAAAGTGCAGACCGGGCATCTCAGGCCTCCACTTCCTGCCACAAGCGGCTGGCAAGAACAAAGAACAGCAGGCTCAAAAACAGCAGAATCACAAAGCCCTCACTCGGCAAACCTGGGAAGGCCTCCCACTGCATCCTCACCCCAGGGCTCTGCGCCACGTTGGGCGCCGGTAGCTTCCAGGCCGGCAGCAGCTTGTAAAACTGGTCGCCAAAGAGCCGAAGACTCCATTCCAGAACCTGCCCCATCCCCAGCAGGCCTACCACCAAAGCCAGCAAGGTGGCCCTGCCAGGGATGTAGGCCGCCACCCAGAACCCCAGAAAAAGCGCCGGAACCACCAGGGCCAGGCCCCCTAGCTGGTAAAGCCAGAGGCTGGCCCAAAGGCTGAAGGGCAGCCCGACCCCGGCCTGGGCCAGCCAAAAACTCTGGATGAACCAC
Source organism: Meiothermus taiwanensis DSM 14542 (assembly GCA_000482765.1). GTDB lineage: Bacteria > Deinococcota > Deinococci > Deinococcales > Thermaceae > Meiothermus > Meiothermus taiwanensis. The sequence goes on along the minus strand of AXWR01000006.1, from coordinate 69,441 downwards.
ATCGCCCCGTTAAAGAGCGTCAAAACAGCTCCCCCAAAGACTGCCTTGGCAGCCAGGTATAGCCAGGCGGGTTGAGGCGAACCCAGCAGCAGCGCCCAGCGCCCGGCCCGGTACTCCCGTGCAAAATCCAGGGCCAGCACTATCAACAAGGCCACACTTACACCGGATGCCATCAGCAAGGTGGTCGCAACAACCGCCAGGGCCGAGCCCGGGTTGGCCCCGTTCCAGACAAAGATCTGCCGGGCCACAAAAAACCAGGCCACCCCCAGCACCAGCAGCATCAGCCCGATCCCAGTAAACTTACGGGAATCAAGCCAGAGTAGCGTAGTAAACGGTTTCATTCCGGTATACCTCACTCAGGAGAGCACCTCGATAAAGGCGTCCTTCACGCTCTGTCCTTTGGCCCGCAAATCCTCGGCCAGGGCATCCATCGCCAGCCGACCCTCCCTCAAGAGCAGCACCCGTTCAAAAATCCCCTCGGCCTCGCTCACCTCGTGGGTTGAGAGCACCAAGCAGGCCTCCTCCCGCCACTCCAGCACCAGGCTTTTGAGGATGCGGTCGCGCGAGATCACGTCTATGCCCGAGAGCGGTTCGTCGAGTAAGAACAGCCGGGCGTCGCGGGCCAGCACCATGGCCAGTCGCAGACGGGCCCGTTGCCCCCGCGACATCGCGCGGTAGCTCTGCTGCGGCACCTCCAGGAAGGCCAGCAGTTCGCGGTAGCGCCTGGGGTTGAAGTCGGGGTACAGCCCCCGCATAAAACGTTCGGCATCGCCGGGGGTCATCCAGGCGTACAGGTTGTCGGCGTCGGAGAGATAAGCAATCTGGCCCCGGTTCTCGCGTGGGCTTTTTCCCAGCACTTCCACCCGGCCCTGGGTGGGAAAGAGCATCCCGGCCAGGAGCTTGAGGGTGGTGGTCTTGCCCGAGCCGTTCAAGCCCAAAAGCCCCACCGCCTGCCCTGGGTAGAGCTCGAGGCTCAGGTCGTGCACCCCCTCGGTTCGGCCATAGCGCTTGGTCACGTTCGAAAGCCTCGCCAACATTACGCCTCCCTCTGGCCATTGAGACTTACTTGTTCGAGGGCCTTTTGAGCCTCCTCCAGGCTCAACCCCAGGCTCTGCACTTCCGCCCAAAAACGCAAAGCAGCCTCCTGCAGGATGCGCAGCCGGATGCCCTCCACATTCACATCCTCCCGCACAAAGGTACCCAGGCCCCGCCGGGTCTCGGTGATCTGGGCCATCTCGAGCTGGCTATAGGCGTGCATCACCGTGTTGGGGTTGACCTTCAAGGCCGCCGCCAGCTCCCGGGCCGAGGGCAGCTTATCCCCTGGTTTCATCTGTCCGCTGGCCAGCATCCGCTCCACCCCCCGTACGATCTGTGCGTAAATCGGCCCTGCTTCTAGGTCTAAGTCCCACAATCGCGCCACCTCCTTAGTGAACTACATATCTAGTACACTAGATCTCCAGTGGCAATATGTCAAGCCTTAAACCCTGCGGCTCTAGCGCAGGGGCTCGAGGGTCTGGCGCGTCCTGAAGTGGGTCTCCCCCATCCGCATGGGCAGGTACTGCCCGCTGGCCCACCTGGCCAGCAGGTTGTCGTACCCACCGGACAGGAGCGCGCCGGACTGGCCCATGGGGTGAATGAACCTCGAGTTCTCCAGATCGGCAAAATCCAGGATGTGCCGGTAGCTGCTCCCCACGGTCATGCGGAAGGTGCTGGGGTCGTAGGAAGCCCGGTTCAGGGTGTAGCGGTCGCCCCCGTGGGGCACAGCCCGGTCGGCCAGGCGGTTGAGCGGCGAGACGTTGGTCAGGATGGCGTGGGGGAAGGTGGCCCGGTGCACCTCGCCCCAGCGCGGGGGGTTGTTGCCAAAGCGATCCAGAGCCTTATCGAGCGCGAGGGCGGCGTAGTCCAGGCAGGTTTGGGTATCGGGCGTCTGGCAGGCCGGGTCGCCCTGGCGCATGGCGGCCAGCAGGTAGCGGGGCTGCTCCCAGAACTCCTGCTCCACCTCCCGGCTGGGCAGGCGGGTCAGCTCGGTGTACCAGGCCTGGAAGACCGTGGGCTCCACCTGCTCGGCCCGCATCACCCCATCCCAGGCCAGCAAACGGGCCTTCCACTGGCGGGCGTTCTCCGAGAGCGGGTTGAGCATTTCCAGAACTGGCTTGAATTCCCTGAACAGCAGGCTGGTGATGTCCTGCTGCATGGCCACCATGTCTTCCAGGGAGAGCTTTTCCTTGACCAGGATCAGCTCGCGGATGCGCTGGGCCCGGTAGGGTTCCTCCCACTCCAGCGAGATGGTGTGCGGGTAGTTGGGGGCGGTCACCTTGTTGTTGGCGGTAACGATAAAGCCCTCTTTGGGGTTATAGACTTGCGGCCACTGATCCTGGGGCAGATAGCCCTGCCAGTCCCAGTTGCCATCGCCCGGCACCGGCATCAGGCCGGAGTGGCCGGGGCGGCGGATGGGGAAGCGGGCCGGGGCCATATAGCCGATGTTGCCGTCCACATCGGCATAGACGAAGTTTTGGCTGGGCGCGTTGTAGAGGGCCAGGGCGGCCTTGAACTCCTCCCAGTTCTGCGCGCGGGCGATCCCCAAAAAGGCCTCGATGGTGCGGTCGGTGGGGTCGAGGCTGGTCCAGCGCAACGAAAGCGGCTTTGCACCGGGGTTGCTGACCACATCGTTGATGACGGGCCCATAGCGGCTCTCCCGCACCCGCAGGGTTACGTCGGGCTCTCCCTTGACCTTGATCACCTCGGTGCGGGTGCGCCAGGGCTCAGTCCGCCCCTTGTAGCGGTAGCCGCCTGGAACCTCCTCCATGATGTACAGATCCTGCACGTCGGCCCCGACCGTCGTCACCCCCCAGCCGATGCGCTCGTTGCGGCCAATCACCACCGCCGGAAGCCCCGGAAAGCTGCTGCCGATGGCCTTGTAGGTGGGGGCTTCGATATGCACCAGGTACCAGATCGAGGGGGCGCCCAGCCCCAAATGCGGGTCGTTGGCCAGCAGGGGTTTTCCGCTCACGGTGCGCGCCGGGCCGATCACCCAGTTGTTGGAGGCCCGGGCCATCGGCTCGCCCGGCAGGTGCAAAGCCTGGGGCAGCCGGGCCGCCAGGCTGAGGAGGGAACGGGCCGACTCCCCATCCGGCTTGGCCGGCGGAGGAAGTTGTAGATCCTCGGCCTGCAGCACGGTGGGCGCATCGGCAGGGTATGGGGGCCTGAGCTGCATCATGCGCGCCGTGGACATGCCTTTGGCCGCCCACTGCAGGCGCTGTAGCTCGCTGCGCCAGTTACCCGAAAGGTCGTAGGACATCATCTTGGCCCAGACCAGCACATCCGCGGGCTTCCAGGGCTCGGGCCTAAAGCCCAGCAGGCGGAACTCCAGCGGCAGCGGCGGGTTGGTAGCCAGGTAGGCGTTGATGCCCGCCACGTAGGCGTCCACCACCGCCCTGGCCTGGGGCGATAGGCTCCCATAGGCCTGCTCGGCGGCCCGGTAGAAGCCCCAGGTGCGCAGAAAGCGATCCTGCTCCAGGGTGGCCTTCCCGAGCACCTCGGAAAGCCGCCCGGCCCCAATGCGGCGCTGGAACTCCATCTGCCACAGCCGATCCTGGGCATGGGCCACACCCAGGGCAAAGAAGGCATCCTCATCGGTCTGGGCTTTGATGTGCAGCACCCCCTCGGCGGTGCGGCTCATTTCAACCGGCGCCGAGAGGCCTTTCAGGGCCAGCCGCCCCGTGTGCTGCGGGAGGGTGGCCGCCCGCAGCCAGAACCAGCCCCCCACCGCCAAAACCAGCGCCAGCCCGATCACCACCAGCAATAAACGCCCCAGAAAACGCAGTAAGCGCACACTTCCTCCTTGCTTTAGCCCTAGTATAAGACCCCGGTAGGCGGTGCACCCTTTGCCCACCGATCTCGGAAAAACGCCCAGGCGATGGAAAAATCACAGAGGGGTACTCTCACCCCGCCAGAAAGCCCGCCCCCCCGCTGCGCGGCGATCCAGGAATAGTTCTACCGTGTTGCCATCGGGGTCTTGCAGGCTCAGCACCCAGGCGATCCCGCGATCCTCCAGCCGGAAGGGCACCCCCTCGAGCCGCACAAAATCCTGGGCCGCCCGGAAGTCCTCCTCGGAGGCGCAAGCAAAACCCAGCACAACCGAGCCTGCAGGAACCCCCTCGCTCAGGGCCAGCTCGTAGTGGGCCAGGTTCTCGGAGGAAACCAAGAGCGCGGTCTTGGCGAAGCGCTCGGAAAGCTGCAAATCCAGGAAACGGGTGTAAAAGGTAACGGCGGCCTCGAGGTGCCGCACGGTCAGGTGTACATAGGCCAGACGGGTGGTGTACATCCAGAGTATTCTGGAGCGACCGAGCCTCCAGGTCAAACCCAACCGATGTGTTGGCTTACCCATTTCTGCCGCGTAGCAGGCACGGTTAGAATGGCTTCCATGAAAATCGAGTTCCGCGAGAATGGCTCCATCGGTATCGAAACCGGCGGCAAGTACGTCTTTCGTCAGGGCGACCAGGAGGTGGTCATCGAGAAGCCCCGGGTCTCGCTGTGCCGCTGCGGGCATTCGGCCAACAAGCCTTTCTGCGACGGCAGCCACAAGTCGGTGGGCTTTGTGGCCCCGGCTGCGGTGATCGAGCTCGAGGAGCCGAGGTAACCCAGGTCCCAATCACCGGTGTGACCCGCGATAAGATGACGGGCGGAGGTTACTATGCCCATGCGCTATCGCAAACTTGGTCAGTGGGGCTTGAAGGTTTCGGAAATTTCGCTGGGGGCCTGGGTCACTTACGGTGACGCAGTGCAGGATCTCGAGCGCATCAAGGCCATCACCCGCATCGCCTACGAGGGCGGGATTAACTTTTTCGACAACGCAGATGTCTACGCCAAGGGGCTGGCCGAGGAGCTGATGAGCAAAGCCCTGCTGGAGCAGTTCCCCCGCCACGAGCTGGTGCTCTCCAGCAAGGTCTTCTGGCCCACCAGCGACGACGCCAACGGCCGGGGCCTCTCGCGCAAGCACGTGCGGGAAAGCCTCGAGCGCAGCCTCAAGCGCATGGGCACCGACTACCTCGACCTGTACTTCTGCCACCGCTACGACCCCGAGGTGCCCATGGAGGAAATTGTCAGCACCATGAGCAACCTGGTCGACCGGGGTCTGGTGCTGTACTGGGGTACTTCCGAGTGGCCGGCGGCCCGCATCGTGGAGGCCGTACAGTTTGCCCGCAACAACGGCCTGCACCCGCCCGCCGTGGAGCAGCCGCAGTACTCGATGCTCTACCGCGAGCGCGTGGAGCAGGAGATTCTGCCCGAGACCGAGCGCTTTGGGATGGGTATGGTGGTCTGGAGCCCGCTGGCCATGGGCATGCTCACCGGGCGCTACGACAAGGGCATCCCCAAGGACAGCCGCTTCGAGCGCTACCCGCAGTTTGGCAACCGCTTCCTGACCGAGGAAAACGTGAGGAAGGTCAAGGCTCTGAAGGAAGTGGCCGATGAGCTGGGCCTCACCCGCACCCAGCTGGCCCTGGCCTGGGTCTTGCGGCAAAAAGGCGTGAGCAGCGCCATCACCGGCGCGACCAGGCCCGAGCAGCTCGAGGAGAGCCTGGGCGCCGCTGGGGTAGACCTGCCCCAGGAGGCGCTGGAGAAAATCGAAAAGATTCTGGGCGAAGAGCCTAAAGCCTGAGGATATACTCGGCCAGCCGCACGATATCGTTTTGCAGGTTGAGGGTTTTGCGTTCGGGGGGCCGGTCTTTGAGATCGCGGATTTTGTCGGCAATTTTGCGAGGCTGGCGGATGTAGTACCCCAGCTTCTCGTGCCGGATTAGTTCGACGTTGCCGTGCTCCTGCGGCCATACGTAGTCGCAGATGATCAGATCCTTGCCCTGGGAGAGCACCTCGGCGATGGTCGCAGGGCCGGCCTTGGAGACCACCACATTGGACACATTGATGAGCTCGTACATCTGGTGGGTGAAGCCAAACACAACCAGGTTGGATAGCCGGTGCTTTTGCTTGAAGGCCTCGAGCTGCCGGTAAAGCTTCTGGTTGTATCCGCAGACCACCACCACGTTGATCCCCTCGATTTTTACCAGCTCCCGTACCAGCTTGAAGCTGATTTTGAGGCCGGCCCCACCCCCTGTTACCAAGACGGTGTAGGGCTGGCTCAGGCCCCACTCCTCGCGCAATCTGACAATTTCGCCAGGATCTAGCGGTTTGTTGTATCTGGGATCAATCAGGGTTTGAAAATAGTGCAAATTTTCCGGGGGCACCCGGTGGCGGCGGGCGATGCTGTAGGCTTCGGGGCTGGCCACCACGTACTGGTCTTTGGTATCGATGAACCAGTACAGGTGCGGGCTGAAAATATCGCTCACCACCGTGAGGGTTTTGGGCTTGTGCTTGCGCACGTAGGGCAGCCGGCGAAAACCGTGGTTCACCGGGTAACAGTAGATGATTTTGTCGGGGCGGAACTCCTCCAGGTAAGCGTTGATGGCCGGGGCCAGGCGCATCCCCAGCACCCGGGCAAAGGTCTGGATGGCCGGGCGGGTCTGGTAGAAGGCCTGAAAAACCGTAAAGAGCCAGCGCTGCTTGTTGACGGCAAAGTTGTAGCCGTCCTGGATGGCCTGGGCGATCCAGCGCGGCCCCACATCGAAAAAGTTGAACAGGCGAACCTCGGAGGTGGGCTCGAGCTCGGTCAGCAGTTTGTGTAGGTTCTGCGCCAGGGCAAAGTGCCCACCCCCGGCTTTTGTGTAGACCAGCAAAATTCGTTGTGGCATAACCCGCGCAGCGCAGGGCTGCGCCACTCCAGCTTAGGGCATTTTGCGACAAATGACGAATGCGGGCGAATGCCCCTACCATCGGCTCAGGCCAGCGGCCGGTGGCAGAGCCAGACCTCGCTTTTGGCCCGCCAGCCCTCGGGCAGCTCGATAAACCGGCTGGGCGGCGGCACCGCCAAAACCTTGTGCCCCACAATGCTGAACTCAATCGCCGTGAACAGCCGGTCGAGGGCCCGCCCCAGCGAGCGGGTCTCCAGCGGGCTAAAGCGCAGGCGGGGCAGCCTGGCCTCGAGGCTCTTGCAACCGGCATAGGGCAGCAGCTCGGCGGGGTCGCGCCAGCGCCGCGGCGGCCCTACCAAAAGCTCGGCCAGCACCAGCGAAAGCCCCGGATAGCGCCGCAAGAACTCCTCGGGGTCAAACTCCAGCGAGAGCTCCAGGTTTACCTCTACGTCCTGCCACACTTCCCGTCTAGCAGCACTCGCCATACCTCAGCTTGCAACAAGCAAAGCCCTCAGGTCAAGCGCAAATAACCCGTTCCAGACAGCAAAACGAGCAAAAACCGTCTGACAGTTAAGAGCGTATAGCGTCAATCGGCAAACCAGCGCAACCAGGTTGCCCGGGCCAAAAACTCAGCCTGGCGCTTGAAGCGGCCCGCCACCGCGTGGGTCTCGAGGGCCTGGACAGTGTCACCGGCGTGGTGCCAGGCTAGAGCAATGGCCTTGAGGCAAGACCATTGGCCTTCTTCGTCGCCCAAAAAGCGGTAGACAGCCAAAGCCCTCGACAGCAGGGTGATGGCTTGATGGGTTTGGCCCTCGTATAGGCTGGCCACCCCCCACACAAACAGGCTCTGGGCCCAGGCCCGGTTCTCTCCCGTACAGCGCGCCAGATGCTCGGCGCGCTGTGCCAGTGCGCCGGACTCCAGCGGTTGTTGTTCTAGCTTGTGCCAGGCTTCGCACAGCAGCCGTTGTAGGTTCTCGCGTACGGTGGGTTGGTATGTGTTCGTCAAAGCGCTCATCACTACCCGCCAGGGTATCAGTTTGTGCGAACCTGTTCGGCACATCCGTCACCAGTGGTTTTCACTTAACGCTCATCGGCCCTTCATGGGTGCAAAAATCACCGCGCTCTGGGCATCCTGTCCACTTTCCATTTCCTTCGGGTAGGCTAGAGCCATGGTGGAAAGCCTCCAACGCCGCTTACCCCAAAAAGTCAGCACCGCCCCCGCCGATCTGGAAATCCACAGCAAGGATGAGGGCTACCCAGCCCACCACCCGCCCATGGCGGTGGTCTACGCCGAAGGCCTCGAGGACATTCAAACCACCCTGGCCTGGGCCCGCGAGCACCGCATCCCGGTGGTGCCCTTTGGAGCCGGAACCAGCATCGAAGGCCAGGTTATTCCCCAGGGGCCGGCCCTCTCGCTGGATCTCTCGCGCATGAACCGGGTGCTGGAAGTGCGCCCCGAGGATTTCCTGGCGGTGGTGGAGCCCGGCGTAACCCGCAAGGCCCTGAACGAGGCCCTCAAAGGCACCGGTCTGTTCTTCCCGGTAGACCCCGGGGCCGATGCCTCGCTGGGCGGGATGGCCGCCACCAACGCCTCGGGCACCACCACCGTGCGCTATGGGGGCATGCGCCAGAACGTGCTGGCCTTGCAGGTGGTGCTGGCCAATGGCGAGGTGCTGGAGCTGGGCCGGGGGGTGCGCAAGACCAGCGCCGGCTACGACCTGAAAGACCTCTTCATCGGCTCCGAGGGCACCCTGGGCATCATCACCCGCCTCACCCTGAAACTGCACCCCATCCCCGAGCACATCCACACCTTGCGGGTCTTCTTCGAAAACCTGAACGACACCGCCCAGGCTGCTTACGCCGTGATGGCCAGCGGGCTGCCGGTAGCCCGCCTCGAGCTCGTGGATGAGATCGGCATCAAAGCCATCAACCGCTATCTGGGCCGCAGTTACCCGGAAAAACCCGTCCTGTTCCTGGAGTTCCACTCCTCCACCCGCGCAGCCCTCGAGGCCGAGTCCCACCTGGCCCTCGAGCTGATGCGAGAGGCCGGAGCCGTTAGCATAGACGCCGCCCGCACCCAGGAAGAACGCACCGCCCAGTGGGAGGCCCGGCACCAGTCCTACTGGGCCCTGGTCAACCTGTTTCCCGGCAAGGAGTACCTCTCCACCGACACCGCCGTGCCCATCTCCAAAATGCCCGATCTGGTGGCCTATTCCAGCCGCTTGCTGCGCGAGCTGGGCCTGACCGGAAACATCCTGGGGCATGTGGGCGACGGCAACTTTCACACCCTGGTGGTTTGCGAGCCGGGCGACCCGCGGGCCGAGGAGTTTTCCCTTCGGCTGGTGGAGCACGCTTTGGCCCTGGGCGGCACCTGCACCGGCGAGCACGGGGTGGGCCTGCGCAAAAAGAAGTACCTGCCCAAAGAGCACGGCCCGGCCCTGGCCTGGATGCGCCAGATCAAGCAGCTCTTCGACCCCCAAAACCTGCTCAACCCCGGCAAAATCTTCGACTAGGGCGCGGCTGGATTAGTTTTTCAACCCCAGCCCAGGCGCACAGTGTTTACTGATCAGCTTGAACTGGTTCTGGAAGCCGTCCGAACGCTGCGACATCCAGATGCCCACATCATCGTGGCGCGAGACCAGCTGCCGGATGGGGCCGCCGGGCTGCCCAAAGGCATCGGTGTAGAAGACCTCGGGGCCGTTGCGGTTGTACCAGTAGACCGGGCCGTGGTAGGCCTCGCGGTCGCAGCCGCGCAGCCCGCTAAAGCCCCTAAAGACCTGCTCGGTGTAGTGCAGCTCGGAGAGGTTGGCAGGGTTCATGGTGGTGATGGGGTCGAAGACGGCGGTGGAGGCCACCACCTCGACCTTATCGGCCAGGCGGAGCTTGAAGGCCCAGATCTCGTAGAGCGAGCCGGGGCTGTTGCTATGGCAGCCGGTTCCCGGAAGGGTCATGACGGTGCGGCCAATGTCGTTGCCGGGGTCGGCGTCGCCCAGGGTGCGGTCGCGCTCGCAGATGGAGCCCACCAGGCCGGTGTCGGCCATCCCCTGCACGCTCACCCGGTGCCCGCTGGGGGCCACCAGATCGAACATCAAGGAGTGCTGGCGCACGCTGTAACGGCGCACCCCGCCGGTGCCCATATGGGCCACGATGCGGGTGCTGGTCAGGGCCACCCGGTCTTCGTCGTTGCGGGTGCCGCGGTTGGCCACAAAGACCTTGAACCCCTCGTGGGCCTCCGGCATACGCGCCAGCTTGCCCACATAGCCAAAGGGGGGCAGCTCGGGGTTGGCCAGGCTGGTGCGGGGGTCGTCGCCGTGGTCGTGGTCGAAGTAGCACCTGTACTCAGGGTCTACCTGGGGGTGCCAGGTGGGGTACAGCTCGCCATCGGGGCCTTTGACCACGTGGCGGTTGTGCACCCAGTCGGGGCAGGCCTGCCCCGCAACGGGGGTGGGTTGGTTGGGGGGTACGACGGGGGATGCGGCCTCGAGGGCGTTGCAGGCCAGCAGCAACCAGAGCAGAACCGGGAGCAGGGCGGTTCGTTTCTGCATGGAATCCCTCCAGGTTTTAAGGTTAGCAAGGCCCCCCGGCCCCAGGTGCAGAAGGTTCTTTAACTTTGCTTTATTTAACGTGGGAGTGCTCGAGCCTCCAGGCGCACCTCCACCGGGTCGTTGACCTGCAGGAAGAGAAAGCTGGGGCGCTTCAACCCCCACTCCGAGAAGCTGGTGTTGAACCCCCCCACAAAGCGGTAGGCGCTGCCCTCGCGGGTGAGTCTGCCGGCGATGCGCACCGGGCGACGGGTTCCGCTGATTTCCAGCGTTCCTAGCAGCACGACGTCCTCGCCGGTCTGGGTCAGGCGCTCCAGGTCTAAGCAGCTCAGGGGAAAACGGTTGACATCGAAGACCCCCCGCGCGTCGGCGTCGCGCAGGGGGTTGCCCGAATCGAAGCGGCCCAGCTCCACACACACCTGGCCCGAAGCCTCGCCGGTCTGGGGGTTCCAGCGCACCGTACCGCGCACGCTGGTGTTGCTGCCCTCCCAGCGCCCCAGGGTGTAGCTGGCCGCGTAGGTCACACGCCCCTCGATGGTGAACTGGCTGATCTGGGCCTGAACACCGCCCGACAGCCAAGCCAGCCAGAGCAACACCAGCCAATTGCGCATCTTCCCCCTCTTACCTGACCTCGAGCACCTCCGGCATGGGCTCGCTCAGGACACCTTCTAAGATACGCGCCGCGGCCTCGTCTGGATGCAGAGCATGTTTGGGCGCACCCCCCAGGGGGGCCCAGAGGCCGGTGGCCACCGCCGGCAGCCGCACCAGGCAAAAGCGCACCCCTTCGCGGCGGAATTCCTTGCGGGCCACGTTCAAAAGCCCCTCGGCCCCCAGCTTGGTCGCCACATACCCCGACAAGCCCGGCACGGCAATCAGCTCCGGGTAAACCCCCAGCACCACCCCCCGGGCCTGGGGGTTGAAGGCGGCGTATTTGAGCACCAGGGCCAGGCCGGTAAGGTTGGCGGTGGAGAGGCGCTCGAGGTCGCCCAGCCCCTGCTCGCGCAGGCTGGCTTTCTGCACCGCACCCGCTGCATAGATGAGCAAGTCCAGCGGCCCTACCTCCTGGGCCAGCGCCTGCACCTCGAGCTCGTGGGCCAGCTCGGTAGGCACGGCCAGGGCCCCCAGATCTCGAGCCAGCCCCGCCAGAACCGCGCCATTGCGGCCCGAAAGCCACAACCGGCCCACCCGCCCGGCCAGCCCCCGCGCCAGGGCCTGCCCGATGCCCCCCGTCGCGCCCAACAGCAAGGTATTCATGGCCCCAAGGTACGTTTGTTTGCTGCCAAACACCGTGAGGCAGAAGCAAATCCCGCAAGACGCCACCCTTTTAGGGCCAAAGCTCTTCCTGGCCCCAGGGGCAAGTCAACCCATCGGTCGGGCTATTTCATCACAAAATGGTGACGAAATAGCCAAATCTGATCTCAATACGCTTTGGTAAAAGCAGTCTCGACCGCCTGCTCCACCGCGACCGGCAGGCCAATGTAGTAGCCCTGGGCATAGTGGCAGCCGTGGCGGGCCAGCCACTCGAGCTGGGTTCGGTTCTCCACCCCCTCGGCCAGGGTCTTGAGGCCAAAGGCGCTGGCCAGTTGCAGCATGGCCCGCAGGATGTCTTCCGAGGTCTGGCTTTTGCCAATCTCGGCCACAAAGCTTTTATCAATCTTGATCAGGTCTACCGGCACCTGCTTGAGGTGGGCCAGCGAGGAGTAGCCCATGCCAAAGTCGTCCAGGGCCACCCGCACGCCCAGGCCGCGCAGCGCCACCAGCCCCCCCAGCCACTTTTGCCGCTCGGGCAGCAGGGCCGACTCGGTGATCTCGAGCCACAACATGCTGGGCTGTAAGGCCTCGTCCACCAGCGAGCGCACCACCTCCCGCACCCAGTTGGGATGGGCCAGTGTGACGGCTGAAAAGTTAATCGCCAGCTCACCGCCCAGGCGTTTCTGATCCTGCACGGCCTGTTTGAGCACCGCCAGATCCAGCTCGCCAATCAGGCCCGACTCCTCGGCCAGCGGCACGAACTCAGCCGGGCGCAGCAGGCCGCGGGTGGGGTGCTCCCAGCGCACCAGGGCTTCCCACTTGTTGATGTAGCGCTCGGCGATGTTCAGGATGGGCTGGTACTGGATGAGGAAGCGGCCTTCTTGAATGGTTTTTCTGAGCTGCTGAATGGTCTCGAGGCGCTCGAGGGAATTGACGTCCTGGGCAGGGTCGTAAACGGCCACCTGGGTCTGGGCTTGCTTGGCCTGGTACATGGCCACATCGGCGGCGCGGGCCAGCTCGTCCAGGGTCTGGCCGTGCTCGGGGTAGAGCGCCACCCCCAGGCTGGCCTGCGCGTGAAGGACGTGTTCCCCCAGGTTGAAGGGGTGTTGAAAAACTTCGACAATGCGCCTTGCAGCGGCCATTGCCGAACTGCGGTCGGCAGAGGGCAGCAGCACCGCGAACTCGTCCCCACCCATGCGGGCCAGCAGGTCGTCCTGGCGCAAGGTGCCTTTGATACGCAAGGCCAGTTGGCGCAAGAGTTCGTCGCCCATCTGGTGGCCCAGGGTGTCATTGACCAGCTTAAAGTTGTCGAGATCGAGGTAGATCAGGGCCGGGGTCTCGCGCTTGCGTCGGTCGGCCACGAAAATACCCTCGGCCACCTCCCACAGCTTGCGGCGGTTGGGGAGGTCGGTGAGGGGGTCGTGGTAGGCCAGGTACTCGATGCGGGCCTGCTGGCGTTTGCGCTCGCCCACATCGCGGATGGAGATCAAGACCTGCTCGTGGCCTGCGATCTGCACCCGCACCCCCTGGGCTTCAACCTCGAGCGCACGGCCATCGCGGGTGACAAGGCGAACCTCCTCGAGGGCATCGCGCTCGCCCCCCAGAATGCGCTGCACCCGCTCCGCCACGCGCGGCAGCGAGTCGGGATGAACAAACTTGGTGAGGGGCTGGCCCACCACCTCCTCCAGGCGCTCGTAGCCAAGCCCGCGCAGGCCCACCGGGTTGAGGTACAGCAGCCTGGAACCATCGTAGAGGGCCACTGCATCAGGCAGGGTCTCCATCAGGGTGCGGTAGATGACCTCCTGTTCGCGCAGGGCCTCGTAGACCTGGGCCCGGTCAATGGCCAGGCTAAGCTGCCCCGCCACCCCCTCCAGAAAACGCACGTCGCGCGGCTCGAGGTCGGTATGGGCACTGACCACCACCAGCACCCCCACCACCTTGCCCTTGACCGGCAGCGGAACCGCCACCAGGCTGCGCTCGCCCAGCAGTCCGGCTTTGCTGCGCTCCTCGGTGCTATGCATCACCACCGTTTCGGCCAGGTGGGCCGCCCGGTGCACGATCTCGTGGGTGGGCTCGAAGTGTTCGGGCAGGGTTTGCCGCCCCCCGGCCCAGAGCAGCCGCAAACAGGCAGCCTCGGGCTGATAGACGGCAATGCTGTCGAAGCGCGGGTGTTCCTGCAGGGCCTCCACCACCCCGCGCATCAGGGCCAGCGGCTCGAGGTCGCGGGCCAGCCCGTCGCGCACCTTGGAGAAGAGGGCCAGCTCGAGGTTGCGCGCCTCGGCCTGGGCCTGGCTCTCCCGCATGGCCGCCTCGGCAGCCCAGCGGCGGTCGTACTGAAACCGAAACAGGCCCACCACCAGACAAGTCAGCAGATCCACCGCCCCTACCACCAGCACCACATCCTGGCTTGCATTCCACGGCACGCCCACCAGGCTGAGCAGCGCAATGTGAAAGAGGGGCAGAAACAGACCCACCCCCAACGCACCCCAAAGGCCCAGCCCCCAGCTCAGCAAGGCCACCCCCGGCAGAACCAGGTGCAGCGCCCCGTGGCTGAGGCTTTGATACATCAGGGGAAAGGTCAGCGCGTAAACCAGCACAAAGCCCACACCCACCAGCAGCTCGAGCCTGCGTGGCTTCAACCAGGCATTTATCTGCGCGTACAAGTGCCAACCTCCCACATCTGCCCGTGCTCCAGCTCGGCAGAACAAACCCCAGCGGGCCAGAACAGCCCTGCCGAAGTTACTTCCGTACTCGGTGATTGTACCTACAATGGGGCTTCTCTGTAACGTTAATCACACAGCCACCCCTCGTTACGCCCATACCCCTGGGCAGTTTACGCCGGCCGAAGCCCAACCTCAGCAGACTTGATGGCCTGCAGCACCTCTTCGGACACGGGACAGGTAACGCCCGCTGATGAAGCCGGGGCATGGCTTAAAGCTCCCCTCGAGCAATCCAGCGGCGCAGCGCCTCTGCCCGCTGGCGAACCGCCGCCTGCTCTTTTGGTTTGCGTTTGTCCCAGCTTTTGTACAACACCCCTAAGCGGGGGTTGGCCTCGAGCCTTGCACGGTGCTGGGCCATAAAGTCCCAGTACAGGCTGTTGAAGGGGCAGGCCCGAGTGCCCAGGGTCTCCTCTACCCGAAAGCTGCAGCGCTGGCAGTGGTTGCCCATGCGGGCGATGTACTTCCCGCTGGCCGCGTAGGGCTTGGAGGAAAGCACCGGCGAAGCAAACACCCCCATCCCCAACACGTTGGGAACCATCACCCAGTCGGCGGAGTCCACGAAGGCCGCAATAAACCAGGCGTTGAGTTCCTGCGGATTAACCCCGTACAGCAGGGCAAAGTTGGCCAGCACCATCAGCCGCTCGATGTGGTGGGCGTAGCCGCGCTGCCGCACCCGCTCGACGACCACAGACAGGCAGCGCATCCGGGTGGGGGCCCCCCAGAAAAGCGGGGGCAGGGGCCGGTGGGCATCCAGCTGGTTGGCCTGCCCCAGCCCCGGCATCTCGCGGCGGTAGACGTGGTAGACGTACTCCCGCCAGCCGATAATCTGCCGCAGGAAACCCTCGATGCTCGCCAGCGGGATGCCCCCTTTCTCGTACTCGGCCAGCGCCCGCTCCACCACCTCCTGGGGGTGCAGCAGCCCCAGGTTGATAACCGGCGAGAGCAAGGAGTGGTGCAGGCTCCAGCTCTGCTCCACCAGGGCATCCTGGTAGGGGCCAAACCGGGCCAGCCGGTGCAGCACGAAATCCTCCAGGGCTTGCAGGGCCTCCCGGCGCGTCACCGGCCAGTCGAAGCCCTCCAGCGCCCCGAAGTGGCCGTTGAATTTCTCCTGCACCGTGGCCATGGCCTGCCGGGTGAGGGCATCCGGGCTGAAGCGCAGGGGGGGTGGGGGCCGGTAGCCCGGTGGGGGGGTTTTGCGGTTCTCGGCGTCGTAGTTCCAGGCCCCGCCCAACGGCTGGTTCCCCTGCATCAGGTAGCCGGTGCGCCGGCGCATAAAGCGGTAGAAGTGCTCGAGGCGGTAGGTTTTGCGGCTGCCCGCCCAGCGGTCGAAGTCCTCCGGCTGCAACAGCCACAGCCGGTTGGGCACCGGCCGGTACACGCCCCCCAGCCCCTCCACCAAGGCCCGCACCCGCTCGGCAAAACCGTAGTCGGCAGGCTGCATCTGCACCAGGGTCTCGCCGGGGTGGGCACGGAAGAAGGCGGCCAGGGCTTCCGCCAGGGTCCCAGCCTGTAGATAGGCGACCTCGAGGCCGCCTTCGCGCAGTTCCTGAGCAAAATGACGCATGGCGCTGAAGAACAGCACCAGCTTCTGCGGGTGCATGGGCGGGGTGCGCCCCAGTTCGTAGGCTTCGATCAGCAAGACCCGCCTGGGGGCCAGCCGCCGCACCGCTGCGTGGTTGAGCTGGTCGCCCAGCACCCAGAGCGTCACGGTCTAGCGCACCCCCTGCAGGTACTGGGCGATGGGGCCGACCGCATCCCCCCGGCGGCTGGTGAGGATGTCCAGGTGGGTCAGGCCGGGCAGGATGCGAATCTCCGGGTTGGCGTTGGGGAATACCTCCCCCACGCTGCGAAAATCGCTCACCCGGGGCAGCAGGCCCCGCCCCGCGCCCAGGGCCAGCACCGGATACGGCAGCAAGCGCGGCCGAAGCTCGGGCATGGCGGTGTCGTAGGCCGAGATATCCAGCGAAAGCCGGTAGGGAAAAAACCACTCCGAGAAGCCCGTAACCGGGTTGGCGTAGGCGTTTATGAACTCCAGCGGGTCGGTGGCCTCGCCGGTGTCGCGCCACTCCACCCGCCCACCGCGCGGGCCCCGGATGGTGTAAACCAGGCGGCCCACCGCCAGGCTCAGCAGGTTGATGCCCTCGCGCCCGGTGGCCTGCCCCACCGAGACTGCAAAGATGGGCGAGAGGGCGTAGCGCTCGTCCACGCGGTACAGGGCTGCGGCCAGCCGGCTGGCCCGGAAGGGCGCCCAGCCGGGCGGGGCGTCGGCCTGGGGGTTCTGTGCCGTCATGAAGGCCTGGGCCTCGGCCTGGGCAAAGCCCACCGGGTTCAGCCCAAAGGCGTTGATGTAGGGGGGTGCCTTACCCTCCAGCAGCTCATTGAGCCCGGCCAGCCGGCCAAACCCCCCTTCGGTACCGCCCAGGTACTGCTCGCGCGTGAGGGTAATCAGGCGGGGTGCCCCGTCGAGCAAGATCAGGCCGCGGATGGTATCGCCCCGGTACAGGGCATAAAGCGAGGCCAGGCTGGCCCCCAGCGAGTGCCCGGCCAGCACCACCGGGCCGCTTAGGCGGGCCTGGTTCACCACGCGCTCGAGATCCTCCAGGTGTACCCGCAGGCCCCAGTCCTTGAGGAAGGGGAAGTCGGGCAGTGGGTAGTTCTGGTAGTACGCCCAGGGGTCGGGGGTGGTGAAGCCCCGGCGATCCTCGAGGCCGTTGGCCCGCCGATCCCAGGCCCATACCGCCCAGCCCGGCGCGGCCAGCACCAGCCGCCGGGCCAGAATATCAAAGTTGGTGGCACCCCCCAAAAAACCCGGCACAAAGATCACGGTGCCGCGGGGGGTGCCCTGGGCCGGGTAGACCAGCACGTAGCTTTTGTCCAGGGCCGCTCCGGCGGAAGTGGTGGCCCCCGGAATGGCCCGGTACTCGGGCTGGCCCTCCCAGCGGGCGGACTGGGCCTGGCCCAGCCCCAGCAGCCCCACCATCAACACAATCCATGCACGCATAGCTCTTATCCTGCTGCCGCCGGGGATTTGTGACATGGCCGGAGCACACAAAAAGGTGGGCCGAAGCCCACCCGGTCGAAGGGCTTCCCAGGCTATGGACTCGCGAAGCTGTCCTCCACGACGATGACCTCGAGGGTCTCGCCGGCCAGCAAGCCCACCGCAAACACACTGTAGACCTTGCCGCCCTCAAACCCCACCCCCTCGAGCGGCAGCGCAACGGTGCGGGTGCCGGTGGGGCGCACCTCGAGGTTGTACACCCCCGCCGGAACCGTGCCATAGCCCGAGAGCTGGTTGAAAGCCAGGTTGCGGAACAGCACCGGCCCCTCCTTGAGGGCTACGTCCACCGCAGGCGCGTCCGGCGAGGCATGGATCACACGAACCTTCGCCACCCCCTCGGCGGGGGCGATGCGGTCTTCCACCAGGCGAGCCTTGAGTGTGGAGGCGGTACCGAGCGCCATCACCGTGTAATACTTGCCCGCCTGCACCCGGATGTTCACATCGGCCACCTTGGCGGGGTTCTGCCCGGTGGTCTGCACAGTCAGGGTTAGGCTGCCTGCGGGCACCTCGGCGTAGTAGGTGACATCTTTGAAGGCCTGGGCTTCAAACACCTTGTTTCCACCCGATAGGATGTCCACCGCCGGTGCATCCGGTACTAGGTGGGCAAAGCGCACGTAGGCGGTACCCTCCTGGGCCAGGGCAAAACCAAGTACCAGCACCAAGCCTGCGATCCATCTTGTCCAAAGCATAGCGTGCTCCTTTCTTCCTGCTGGACTTTCTTCATGGGAATGGTATCGCGCAGCGGATGATTCAAAAACCAACCTGGATTACAAAGCAACAATCCCCGAACAAAAGTAAGGCCCCCGCCAGCCGGCAGGGGCTAAAAAAATCGGCCGTACTACTTGGGCAGCAGCACCGTATCGATCACATGAATGATCCCATTGCTGGCCTGAATGTCCACCGCAGTAACGGTCGAGTTGCCGTTCAGGATCACCTTACCATCTTTGACCTCGATGGTTACGTTCTGGCCCTCTACAGTCTTGGCTTCCTTAAGCGTAACCACCTGGCTCGAGGGCACCCGCCCCGCCACCACGTGGTAGGTCAGCACCTTGGTAAGGGCGGCTTTGTCGGCGAGGAGCTTGTCTAAGTCGGCCTTGGGGATCTTGGCAAAGGCTGCGTTGGTGGGCGCAAACACCGTGAAGGGGCCCGGGCCCGAGAGGGTCTCCACCAAACCCGCCGCCTGCACCGCGGCCAGCAGGGTGCTGAAGTTGGGGTTGGTGGCCACTATCTGGGCAATGGTCTGGTTCTGGGTGGTGCTCTGGGCGTTGGTCAGGGTAAGGCCCAGGGCGGCCAGGGCTAGACTACCGACTACCAGCAGGGTTCTTAGCTTCATACGTGCCCTCCCTAAAAAAGTTGAATGGCAGGCCCTTGAGATGTCAGCAACCGCCAGACCAACCTGCCCTTCAACCTTGGGGCTAAGGATATCCGTTCAGTATTAGTACAATATTTGTCTAAGATACGTTTAGATTTGTAGGGCGTGCAACAGATCGAAGAAAAACAGGAATAAGCCCTGAATTGCGATAGCAAGGCCAAAACCCTTGTGCATCGGCCCTGGGCGCGTCCATAAAACCAGACCCGCCGCCACGTACAAAACATCCAGACCGGCATTAATCCAGATCAAGCGGCGCAGGCCGTCCGGCTCAGGCTCGGCCCCCAGCCAGCCCGCATAGGCGATGGCGGCGTTGACCAGCGCCCAGACCCCGTTCATGAACCAGAAGGCCCTCCAGAAGACCTGGCCGGTACGCCACAGACCCAATACTGCGCCAGCCAAGCATAAAAGCGCCCACAGCATGAGCTGCTGGGCGATCCGCTCCCCTGCCAGTTCGCTCATGCCAGCCTCCCTTTGGCCTGACGCTTGCAGCGCTGCGAGCAGTACCTGACCGCATCCCAGCTCCTGGCCCATTTTTTGCGCCACTGAAAGGGCAGGCCGCAGACGGGGCAGAGCTTGGTGGGCAGCTGGGATTTGAAGCCTTTACGGTGCATGCTCGAGCCCACCTAGCCCCTGGCAATCCTCTCCGCAGCCGCCAGATACCGCCTGCGGGCCACCTCCAGGTCAATAACCGGGGTTTTGTAAGGCTGGGCCCGGCCCCCCGACTCGGGCACCCAGCGCTTTAGCCACAATCCCTGGGGGTCGTGGGTCTGGGCCTGGGTGATCAGGTTGAAGACCCGGAAGTAGGGGGCCGCGTCCACTCCCAGCCCCCCCGCCCAGTGCCAGCCCTGCAGGTTGGAGGCGTTGTCGCCATCTAAAAGCAGGTTGCGGAAGGCCCGCTCGCATCTCTGCCAGGGCAGCAAAGCCAGCTTGACCGCAAACTGCGCCACCACCATGCGCCCCCGGTTGGACAAAAAGCCGGTGGCCTGTAGCTCGCGCATGCAAGCGTCCACCACCGGAATGCCGGTCTGGCCGTGCAGCCAGGCCGCAAACAGCTCGCTATCGTCGTTCCAGGGCAGGCTTTCCCAGCGCGGGTCGAAGGCCTGGGTCATCATCTGCGGGCGGTGGTAGAGCAGGTCGCCGCTGAAGTCGCGCCAGCACAGCTCGTTGACCCATTTGTGGGCCCCCTCACCCCCCACCTGCAGCGCCTTCCGGGCGGCCAGCCGGGGGGAAAGCACCCCCAGGGTGAAGTAGTAGGAGAGCCTCGAGACCCCCTCCCCGGCCAGCCCGTCGCGGGCCTGGTGGTAGTGGGGCAGTTTGTCGTGCAGGAAGACCTCGAGCGCCTTCAGGGCCGCTGCCTCGCCCGCCGGCGGCAGGGGCACGTCCGAGGCCTCCTGGGGAACGCTCCCTGGGTTGTAATCGGGTGGCAGGTGGAGGGGTGGAAAGCGGTCGGGGGCCTCGAGCAGAACCGGCGCAGGGGCCGCCCACCAGCGCTTGGAATAGGGCGTAAACACCGTGTAGGCCCCCCCGTCCGGCTTGACGATGCTTCCCGGCTCATGGATGTACTGACCCGGCACCCAACGGATGCGCCCCGGCAGGGCCTCGCCCACCTTTTGGTCACGAAACCGGGCATAGGGGGTCGAGTTCCGCACAGCAAACACCCGCTGGATGCCCAGCTCGGTCACCACCCGGGGCAAAACCTCCCAGGGCCGGCCGCTGCGCACCAGCAAAAGCCCTCCCCGCAGCGCATAGGCCTCGCGCAGGGCCAGGGTGTTCTGATAAAACCAGGCCCGCCGCCGGGGTGTAGTGTTTTGCAGAATATTGGGATCCAAAACCACCAGCCCCAAAGCAGGGCCGGTTCGCAAGGCCTCGGCCAGGGCGGGGTTGTCGTGCAAGCGAAGGTCGGCACGGTGCCAGACTAGGTTCACAGGCGCTATGATGCCGCGAAGCAGTGCGCGAAAGTATGCACTGGCCCCAATTTCTAGCATCCAGGCCTCGCTTGCTTCTCAGCAACCGCTGGCATACTGAAGAAGTGCGCAACGGAATACAGGTGCTGTTTTTTGCTCTGGTGGCGCTTAACTTAACTCTGGGCAGCTTGGTGCTACTGCAAACGCGCTCTAGCAACAACTGGAAAATCCAGCAACTTCCCGATAAAACCCTTGTCCGGCTGGCTGTGCACTTCAAAAGCGATGTGCCCCTGTTCGCTGAAATCTGTAAACCCAGGGGCCCGGGCCCCTTCCCCAGCGTTGTGCTGGTGCATGGAGGTTTTGTCGGCCCCAACGAGAGCACCCAGGCACTCTGCCAAACCTGGGCTCAGGCCGGCTATCTGGTGGCCTTGCCCCACCTGCGCGGCCAGGGCCGGAGCCAGGGCCGCGCTGAAATCTGCGGGAAGGAAGGAAGCGATGTGCGGCAACTGGCCGATGGGCTGCCACGGGTAGGGGGCACCGCCCAGCGCGCATATGTGGGGATTTCTTTGGGGGCCTGCGTGGCCCTGAGCGCCGCCCGCAACGACCCACAGGCCAAAGGGGTGGCGTTCCTGCTGGGCGCCACCGACTTTGAGGCCATGATGGAGCGCCTCGAGCGCTACGGGCGCACCGAGGCATACCAGCGCTGGCAGGAGCTGATCGGCGCCTCGCCCCAAGCCTGCCCTGCGTGTTATCGTCAGCGCAGCCCGCTCACCTGGGCCCACGAGGTCGCCGCGCCGCTGCTGCTAATTGCGGCGGGGAACGATCCCATCGTCTCACCGCTGCAATACTGCGCCCTAGCCAGGGTGCGCGAAGCCAGCGGGCGAAGCATACGCCGGGTAGCGTTGAGCCGTGAAGGCCGGTTATGGACAGCACCGCTCACTAAGGAACGTGCCTGCCTGGGTTCGTTTGCTGGCCTGGGCCAGTTCACCCAGGATCACCTGGTGCTCTACCCCGACCTGGAGCACACCACCACCCCAGCCATCTGGCAACTGGTCAACCAGGCCCTTGTAACCTGGTTGAAACACTGAACATTAAGATGGAAATATTTCTACATTACCAGTATTTTTACGCTGATATGGGACATTGAGGCTTATACCTATCACCAATTGGCTCTAGAAAACAAATTTTCACACCCTATTTGTGGGGCTCTTCTAATCGAAGCCAGCTATTTGTTGCGTTATGAGCTCGAGTCTTTCCACAGCCACCCACAACCCACTACCCTGGGTGGACATATACCGGGGTATCGCCATTCTGGGAGTCCTGGTAGCCCACGTTGGTGGGCGCTTTTTACGCGAAGTACCCCAGGACTCCGAGCACTGGTGGCTCATCGCTACGGCCAATCGGCTTCTGGCCTGGGTGGTTCCGGCTTTTCTTTTTCTTTCGACCATCCTGATCGGCAACAGCCTGCTACGCAGCAACCAGCCATATTCGTGGGCCCGACTACGCCCTGTGGTGGTGCCCTACCTGGTCTGGACGGGAATTTACCTGCTTTTCCGCCTATACGAAGGCAACCTGCCCCCGCTCACCCTCGAGCGCATCAGCATCTACCTGCTGTGGGGTAAAAGCTACTTTCACCTCTACTACATGGTGCTGGCAATTCAACTTGTGCTGCTGATGCCCTTGCTGCTGCCGGTTTTGCGCCGCAAGGTACCCGCCTGGGCAGTCCTGCTAACCAGCATCGGCCTCACGCTGGCCTTCTACTGGATCAATCGCCTACACTGGCAAATTCCCTTCCCTGGCAGTACCCTCATCTGGTATCTGCCCACCCTGGCAGTGGCGCTGACGTTGGTTAACGAGATGCACCGGCTGGATCAAATCCTGCCGCGTTATCGCGTCTGGGGACTGGTGCTTTTGGGCCTTGGAATGAGCCTCTACCTACCCCTGGCCTACGATGCCATCCGCAACATCCCGGTCAACACCTTCCAGTACCAGGTGGGCTACTGGGTCTACAGCAGTGCAATTTCTTTTGTGCTGATCTCTGTCGCCATCTGGCTCTCACGCACCCGCCTGAGCACAGCCTTGCAGTTCCTGGGCCGTTATTCGTTGCACATCTACCTGATTCATCCTCTGGTGATTCGGCTGCTCGAGCGCATCCCCCAGTTCCCCGAACCCCTAGGGGTTTCTCCAGCCTTCACCATCTATGTGGCCCTCTCGTTGCTGATCCCTCTGGCGGTAGGAGTCCTGGCCCGCCGACTGCGGGCCTCCGGGTTCCTGTTTGGCCGGGCCTAGGGTTGTTAGCGGTAGTATGGTGGCGTGATCGTAGATGCCCACCTCGACCTCGCCCACAACGTAGTGGATCTAGGGCGCGACCTGACCCTGCCGCTTGCAGAGTTACGCCAGCGCGATACGCACAGCGACATCCCCGTCGTAACCCTACCGGCCCTGCGTGAAGGGAAGGTTGGGGTATGCTTTGCCACCCTATGGGTAGACCCCCGCCGCTACCCCGGGCCCCAGGAGGCCCATGCCCAGGCCCTCCGGCAGCTGGAGGTGTACCTGCGCTGGGAAGAGCAAGGCTGGGTGCGCATCCTGCGCAGCCAGGCCGACCTGGCCCGGCATCGGGCCTTGTGGCCACAGGACAAAACCCCGGCCCTGGTGATCCTGATTGAAGGTGCCGAGTGCATCCGCGAGCCCGGCGAGGTGGCGTTCTGGAAAGCCCAGGGGGTGCGGCTGATCGGCCCCGCCTGGAACCGCACCCGCTACTGCGGCGGCACCCGCGAGCCCGGCGGCCTGAGTGCGCTGGGGGTGGAGCTGTTGCAAGCCATGGACGAGCAGGGGCTGGCCCTGGACTTTTCCCACATGGACGAGCAGGCCTTCTGGCAGGCCTTGGAGGTCTTCCAAGGCCCGGTCTGTGCCACCCACAGCAACCCCCGGGCCCTGCTGGGGGGGGAGGGGCTCGAGTTCTCCAACCGCCACCTGAGCGATGCCATGATCCGGGCCATTGGTGCACGGAATGGGGTGATCGGCACGGTGTTGTATAGCTTCTTCCTCGAGCACACCTGGAAGCGGGGCATGGAACGGGTGGAACTGGGCGTGGTAGGCAGGCACATGGCCCATACCGCCGGCCTGATCGGCTGGGACAAGGTGGGCCTCGGCTCCGACTTCGACGGCGGCTTTGGAATGAACGAAAACCCCCGCGGCCTCGACGCGCCCGCCGACCTACAGAAAATTGCCCTGTGTGTCCCCGAATCCTTCCAGGCCGGTGTGCTTGGGGAAAACTGGCTGCGCTGGCTACAAACAATATTTTAAATCTAAAATCTCACAGGGCGTGGTATAACAAGGCGTGAATCTTTCTAGTTTGTGGATCGGCTTACTGGCAGGGGTGTTCGGGGGTCTGGTGGGTCTCGGGGGCGGCATTGTGGCGGTTCCGCTGATGTCGGCCTTTCTCAAGTTATCTCAACACAAAGCGGTCGCAACCAGCCTGGTGATGGTGGTTTTTACCGGCTTGGTAGGGGCCCTGACCTACGCCACCCATGGTACCGTGGACTGGCTGGCAGCCCTGCTGATCTTTCCCAGCGCCATGCTCACGGCCAACTGGGGGGCCCGCTTTGCCAATCGCTTGCCGGAATGGAAGCTCAAGCGGGTTTTTGGCTGGTACCTGGTGGTGGTAGCCCTGAGCCTGATCCTCAAGCCCTATATTCCGCATGTGGAAGAGCCCCTGCAAGGCTGGCTGCGCATCATCCCGCTCATCCTTACCGGGGCCGCCGCCGGCTTTGCCTCGGGCTTGCTGGGGGTGGGCGGCGGCACCATTACAGTGCCGATTATGGTTTTGCTGGTGGGCCTCGAGCAACACACCGCCCAGGGCACCTCACTGCTGGCCATGATTCCCTCGGCCCTGGTGGGGTCGTACACCCACTACCGCCACGGCAACCTAGCCCAGGAGCATGTGCCGGGGCTGGTGGTGGGCATTCTGGCAGGGGCCTTTGCTGGGGGGCTGGTCGCCAATCAGCTCCCCGAGTTCTGGCTTAGGCTAACCTTCTCGGTGGTGCTCATCTGGACAGCCCTGCGTTACGTGGGGGCCAAGTCCAAAGCCGCCTCCAAGGCCGTCTAGCCCGGTTTTCTAGCAGCAGAAACCCACCCTCATCGCGTTTCCCAGCAATTGCCTGCCCCACGGTGGCGGGCAATTTACCCAGTACAGCAAAATACGCTGTACTGGATATGCGTGGGAAGCACCCTCAGGACATGGGGTGGGCAATCCCCTCAAGACCG
Organism: Meiothermus taiwanensis DSM 14542; assembly: GCA_000482765.1. Lineage (GTDB taxonomy): Bacteria > Deinococcota > Deinococci > Deinococcales > Thermaceae > Meiothermus > Meiothermus taiwanensis. The sequence goes on along the minus strand of AXWR01000006.1, from coordinate 44,582 downwards.
CCCACCCTATTCAGGGTTCCGCTGTGCTGTGCTCTTTAGACTAGGCCCTGGCTACAGGCTGTTCCTTACTGCGTCGGCTCTTCTTCACGGGGAGGGTTGTTTTTTGCTGGAGGGCCCCCAAGCCTCCCACCAACGCCCAGTTCAACGCATCATCCAGCGACTCGGCAAAGTGAAAACGCAGGTTTTGCCGCAGGTAGACGGGGATATCTGAAAGATCGGGCTGGTTTTGCTTAGGCAGGATCACCTCACGAATCCCAGCCCGCCGGGCACCCAGAATTTTTTCCTTGACACCCCCAATGGGCAGCACCCGTCCGGTAAGGGTGATCTCGCCGGTCATGGCTACGTCGTTGCGAACAGGTACCTCGGCCAGGGCCGAGACCAAGGCCACTGTAATAGCAATGCCTGCCGAGGGGCCTTCTTTGGGCACCGCCCCGGCTGGAACGTGAACGTGTACATCCGAGTTATCGAAGCGCTCGAGGGGTATACCAAAGCGGGCCGCATTTTTCTTGGCGTAAGAAAGCGCCGCCCGGGCCGATTCCTTCATCACCTCCCCAAGCTGCCCGGTCAGGATCAGGTTGCCCTTGCCCGGCATCACCGAGACCTCGATAAACATGATGTCGCCCCCCACCGGGGTGTAGAACATTCCCGTAGCCACCCCAATCTGGGGCACCCGGGCCTCGGACTCGGGCTGGAAGCGGGCCGGCCCCAGGTATTTTTCCAGATCGCCCTCGCCGATACGCACCCGTTTCTTACCGCCTTCCAAGATGGCGCGGGCCGCCTTGCGCAGCAAGGTACCGATCTCGCGCTCGAGGTTGCGCACCCCCGCCTCGCGGGTGTAGTGGGTAATCAGGCGCATCAGGGCTGCCTCGGTGATATGCACCTGGTTTTCCTTGAGCCCGTTCTCGCTCATCTGCCGGGGCAGCAGATACCGCTTGGCGATCTCGAGCTTCTCCTGTTCGATGTAGCTGGTGAACTCGATCTGCTCCATGCGGTCGAACAGCGGCCCAGGGATATGCTCTGGGAAGTTGGCGGTGCAGATAAACAGCACCTCGCTCATATCGAAAGGAACCCCCAGGTAGTGGTCGGTAAATTCTTTGTTCTGCGCCGGATCCAATAGCTCGAGCAAAGCCGCCGCAGGGTCGCCCTGGTAGGAAACCCCCAGCTTGTCCACCTCGTCCAGCAGGATAACGGGGTTCTTGCTACCAGCCTGGCGCATCCCCTGAATGATCCGGCCCGGCATGGCCCCAATGTAGGTGCGGCGGTGGCCGCGAATGTCCGACTCGTCGCGGGCGCCCCCCAGCGAGATGCGGTGGTATTTGCGGCCCAGGCTCTTGGCGATGGACTTGGCAATGGAGGTTTTGCCCACCCCCGGCGGCCCCACAAAGAGCAGGATGGGGCCTTTGGAGACCTCCTCAGGGGGAATTTCGCCTTTTTTCTGGCGCTCGAGCTTCAGTTTACGCACCGCCAGATACTCCAGCACCCGATCCTTGACCTTTTCCAGGCCATAGTGATCTTCATCCAGGATTTTCTTGGCCTCCTGAAGATCAATCTGGTCTTCCGTACGGGTATTCCAGGGCAGGTTGATAATCCAGTCCAGGTAGGTGCGCACCACGCTGGCCTCAGCGGAGTCGGGGTGCATGCGGGCAAAGCGCGAAAGCTCCCGCTCCACCTCGGGCAAAACGCTTGGAGGCAGGTTCAGCGCAGCAATTTTCTGGCGGAACTCCTCCACCTCCATCTCGCCCTCTTCGCCGTGAAGCTCGCGCTGGATGGCCTTCATCTGCTCACGCAGGAAGAACTCCCGCTGATTCTTGTCAATTTCCTCTTTAACCTGCTGCTGAATACGGCGCTGGGTCTCCACCAGATCAAGCTCGGCATCCAGCAAAACAGCAATGCGCTTAAGGCGATCCACCACTGAAGGGGTCGCTAGAATTTGCTGCTTAACCTCCAGTTTGAAATCGAGGTGGAAGGCGATGTAGTCGGCCAGTTGCGAGGGATCTTCTAGGTTGAGCACAAACTGGGCCACCTCAGGCGATACATACTTACCTTCCCGTAGCAGGGTCTCGAAGCGCTCCTTAACCTCGCGGAAAAGCGCGGTCACCTCAGTGGCCTTGCCTTCCACCTCTGGCAACCGGGCCACGCTGGCTTCCAGATACCCGCTGGCCGGGTGGTATTGCTGCACCTGCACTCGAGCGAAGGCCTGCACCAGCATCTGCACCGAGCCATCGGCATTTTTGCGCATTCTCAGAATGTTGCACGCCGTGCCCACATCGTAAAGATCGCTGGCCCCAGGCTCCTCAATCTCTTTATCCCGCTGGCTAACAATCAGGATAACCCGTTCCTGGGACAGGGCCGCTTCAATAGCCCGTATGGAGATGGGACGCCCCGCATCGATGGGCATCACCATGCTGGGATAAATCACCGAGCCTCGTACCGGACAGACCGGGAGCCTCTCGGGAAGATGCATGTTGCCTTTTTCGGTTTTGTCCATAAATAACTCCCTATCTATCGCAAGTGTACAGGCAGCGCAGGCTTTGTGTGGACGGGTGTGTGAGTCAACACCCTGAGTCTATTATTATCAAGTTTAGTGATTGTATCAATAACAATAAGAACCCACACCACAATACCGTATGCTGAAGTAGATGAGGCTTACCCGGATTGGGGTTCTACTGTTGCTCTGGGCCGTGGTGGCCTGCCCCAGCATTTTAGTCGAGCCTGGCTGGGATTCGGCCCTAGCACAACGCAGCGGCGGCGGCGTGGGAGGCCGGGGGGGGTTTTCCACACCACGCCCCAGTCCCTCCATTCCCCGGGTCAACCCCTCACCATCCCCATCGCTGCCCCTACCCACCCCCCGCAGCTACCCCAGTTACCCCACCTACCCACGCGACTACTACCCTCCTTACCCCAGCGCCCGTCCACCCATTTACGTGGCCCCAGGTGCTGGCTATGGCACCGACCTTATCGCGTTGCTGTTCATTGGCGGCATCGTGCTGGTTAGCATCTCAATGATGCGCGGCCTTCAACAGGCGGGCCGCGACAAGGAAGGAGAGGTCGAAAGCAGCGTAGCCCGGCTACGGCTAGCAGTTCTGTATACCCCTGAGCTACAGGCCAGCCTGCGCCACACCGCCCAGACAGCCGAGACGGAAAGCCCTCGAGGGCTGGCCGATCTGATAGACAACACCGCGGTACTTCTACTGCGTGCACAAGATGGCTGGCGCTTTGGCATGTACGAAGTCTGGACAGGCAGCCTAGAAAAAGCCGAAGGGCAGTTTGATGCCTGGATGACCGAGACCCGCGCTGAGTTCATCGAGACCTACCGGCACTTTGAAGGCAAGGAAGAGGTGCAGCCAGGGTACCGGCCGAACGTTGAGCCCGACGGCCGTTATATCCTGGTGACCCTGTTGCTGGCCGTAAGCGGTAGCCTGCCCCCCATACCAAGCCCTTTGCGCCGCGAGGGTGCACGGCAGGCCCTCATGGCCCTGGCGACCTCGAGCCCCATCAACACCCTGGCTGCTTATGTGGCCTGGACGCCCGAGGCCGAGGGTGAAGCCCTAACCGAACAGGATCTGCTTCTGGGCTGGCCCAAGCTCGAGCTGCTCTAAGGGCGCTAAGCCGGCTGCTTGCCAAAGCGCTTTTGGATGTACTCCTCCACCATTCCCATAAACTCTTCAGCAATGCGATCACCCTTGAGGGTCGCGGCCAGCTGGCCATCGATGTAGACCGGGGCACGCGGCGCCTCGCCCGTGCCGGGCAGCGAGATACCAATATCGGCGTGCTTGGACTCACCGGGGCCGTTGACCACACATCCCATAACCGCAACCTTCAGGTTCTCAACACCCGGGTACTGGGTGCGCCAGATCGGCATCTGCGCGTTAAGGCGCGTTGAGACCTGGAGGGCCAGCTCCTGGAAGAAGGTGCTGGTAGTACGGCCGCAGCCAGGGCAGCTAGCCACGCTGGGGGTAAACTGCCGCAGCCCAATGGACTGGAGGATTTCCAAGGCCACCTCCACCTCCTTGGTGCGGGGCTCCCCCGGGGCTGGGGTGATGGAGACCCGTATGGTATCGCCAATGCCCTCAACCAGCAGGGGCACCAGGCCGGCAGTGCTGGCGACAATACCGCTCACCCCCATACCGGCCTCGGTGAGGCCTAGGTGCAACGGGGCATTGGTGCGCTTGGCTAGCTCGCGGTAGACCCACCACAAGTCTGGGGCGTTGGAGACCTTGGCCGAGAGGATGATTTTGTCCTCGCCAAGACCGTATTTGAGGGCCCATTCGTAGCTGCGCACCGCCGACTCCACAATGGTCTCGAGCGTAACCTGGTGGGCATCCTTGGGCTCAGGGCGGGCCGCATTGGCCTCCATCATCTCGTCGAGCAACCCCGCATCCAGCGAACCCCAGTTCACACCAATCCGCACCGGCTTACCGAACTCCACAGCCACTTCGCACATGGTGCGGAAGTTGGGATCCTGCTGTTTACCCTTCCCTACCGTGCCAGGGTTGATGCGGTATTTGTCCAGGGCCAGGGCCATCTCGGGGTATTTGCGCAACAAGATATGGCCGTTGAAGTGAAAATCACCCACCAGAGGCACATCCACCCCCAGGTCGGCCAAGCGGCGCTTGATCTCCGGTACGGCCTTGGCAGCTTCATCGTTGTTAACGGTCATGCGTACGACCTCGGAGCCGGCACGGGCCAGGGCCCAGACCTGCCCCACTGTGGCCTCGACATCGGCGGTGTCGGTGTTGGTCATCGACTGTACCACCACCGGATGGTCGCCCCCCTTGGGTACTTTGCCAACCCAGACCGTTGGCGTTTTGCGACGTCGCACTGTCATACCCATGAGTCTAATATCCTTTGGTCAGGTAGATAGTGGACGGGGTGGGGGTTCCACGCTGGCTCAGGTGCACAACATCCATCCGGCAAGGGCAGCGGCGCGCCCAGGCCATTTTGGGTTAACCTGGGTGTGCTATGGCAATACAAGTTGGCGATCACCTGCCCGATGTGACCGTGTTCAACACCGCTGCTGAACCCATTTCGTTACCAACCCTTGCTAAAGGAAGACCCTTGGTACTGCTCTTCTTCCCCGCCGCCCACACCCGCGTGTGCGAAAAGGAACTCTGCACGGTGCGCGACAGCTTGGCAGAGTACAACCAGCTCGGGGCAGAGGTCTACGGCCTGAGCGTGGATACCCCCTGGACCCTGGCCGCTTACGCACGGTCGCTGGGGCTGGCCTTCCCGCTGCTCTCCGATTACAACCGGGAGGCCACCCGGGTCTTTGGCCTCGAGATCAGCCTGCGGGGCCTGCCCGGTTTTGCCCAGCGGGCCGCCTATGTAGTGGATGCATCCGGCCAGATTACCTGGGCCTGGGTGGCCGAGGTGCCAGCCCAGGAGCCCCCCTACCCAGAGGTGGCAGCGGCCGTCAAAGCTTTGGTTGAAAACGGGGCATCCAGCAGAGCCCGTTCTTAGCTAACACGGTTCTGTGGCGCGGTGCCCCCAGCCGGGTTTCGAGTAGTTATGTATCGAATTACACCGACCAAGGATGATTTTTGTGTAAGCATTCTGCAAGTACATTGGATGTGGTGTGATATTTTGTGTGTATATTTAGCATTGTGTGTATAAGTTGTCGGAATCGGATCAACAAAAACAACACCATTCACCCTATCCTGGTCTCCTGAGGAGGGAACCTTATGGAGACCACCCTGATGCCAAGCAACAATAACCCGCTGGGGCAGTATCCGAGTTCGGGCCGCCTGATCCGCCCCGCTTCCCTGATTCTCCGCCGCCCACCAGCCAAGGGCTCGGTCAAAGCCATCTGGGATGGCTTCCGCCTCAGCAAGGCCTGGGGTGAGGTGCTGGAAACCTACGACCTGCCCCACGAGTAGGTACACACACGGCGGGCCAAACCCGCCGTCGTTGTTCAAGGCCTGGCATTATCCAATACGCACCGTGGGCTCGTAGCCGGGCTTCCACTTGATGGTGCAGCCGATCGCATCGGCCTCGGCAATCGGGGGCTCCTGCCCCTGCGTCAGGGCCGCCAGCACCCTGTCCAGGGTATGTTCCCGCACCCCGGTGGGATCCTTGGGCGCATCGTTGACCCGGCCGTGGTAGCGCAGTTTGCGGCCCTGGTCGAACACAAACGCCTCGGGGGTGCGCAGGGCTTTGTAGGCCCTTGCGGTGGCCTGGGTCTCGTCGAGCAGGTAAGGGAAGTTGAGGTTGTGGGCTGCAGCAAAGGCCCGCATCCCCTCGGGGGAATCCTCTGGATAGCGCTCGTAGTCGTTGGCATTGATGCCCACAAAAGCCACCTTACCCCGGTACTTATCGGCCAGGGCTACGATTTCCTGGATGGAGCCCTTGACGTAAGGGCAGTGGTTGCAGATGAAGATGACCACCAGAAACGGCTCACTGAAGGCTGAGAGCCGCACAGCCTGCCCCGAGAGATCGGGCAGTTCCGCATCGATCAGATCGGCGCCCAGGGGTAGTTGATCGTACTGCAGCATGGCTTAATGCTAGCAGACTTCCCGGCCAGGAAATAATAGGCGCCTAGCGAGGCATTTGCAGCGGGCCGGGGTACCCCTGCAGCGCCTCGGGGGAGGGCACAAAAGCACCCAGCAGCCAGGCCTGTCCGCCCAGCTCGAGCCCCTCCCCCGCCCCAATCAGCAGGGTATCGCCCCAAGCGAGCGGGCCTTCCAGCCACTCAGCCTCCCCGGCCACCAGGGTGAGCAGTAAGAAGCTGTCTGCAGGTGCCTGTATAACCCGCCGCCCACGGAGCTGGTAGCGCTCGAGCACAAAAGCTTCACCAGCCAACAGGATCTCTTTCTGGTGTGCTGGCAGCGGGGTCGGACGTGGCAGCGGGGTGGGCTCGAGCCGGGCCACATCCAGCCCTTTGTCCAGATGCAGTTCGCGGGGACGCCCGTGATCGTAAAGGCGGTAGGTCAGATCGGAGCGCTGCTGCACCTCATAAAGCAGCAAACCCGGCCCCAGGGCATGAATGGTTCCTGCAGGCACCGGGATCACCTGCCCCGGTACCACCCACTCGCGCTGCAGCCAGTCCCAGAGGGTGCCGTCCTGGGCTGCCCGGGCCAGGCTTTCGCGCTCCATCGGCGCACGCAGCCCGTAGACGATCTCGCCCTCACCCTCGAGGATGTACCAGGCCTCGGTTTTGCCGTGAAAACCGGTGGCCGCTTCTACCGTGTGAGCATATGCATCGTCGGGGTGCACCTGCACCGAGAGCCACTCGGCGGTGTCGAGCAGCTTAACCAGCAGGGGCAGCTCGAGGCCATAGCGGCTATAGGCAGCCCGGCCGATAAAACCCAGCCCCAGCTCGGGCAGCGCTTCCGCCAAAGTCCGGCCGGCCAGCGGCCCCGAACGAATCCGATTTTGGTCGTAAGCAAGCCAGAGTTCGCCGATGGGTTCCTGGGCCTGCAAGCCCAGGTGCTTCGCAAGGCGCGTACCACCCCAGACCCGTGGCACCGGGCGGGCCTCGAGGTTCACCACCGAAAGGGTCGGTCTCATGGGCTCGATATTAAGGCCCCCAGGCCCCACAACCCAAACGGTGCGACCGGCCCGGCCGATTTGACAAACTCGAGCCAGCGCCGCTTAGACTATACCCAGTTGGGGTGTTGTCCCTGATCTAGAACTGCTTGTGGGACTGTTTGAAGCCCAACCACCAGGTTGTGATAAGCACCGTAAGGCCCCGGTGGAGCGCCAGCCATACGGCAACTGTCATATACGGCCGATATGGGCCCAACAGCCATAGGGATTTCCCACCATGCGTATATTAGCGCTCTCCGACCAGATTCATCCATTTATTTACCAGGAGCGCTTTCCGCATAACCTGCCGGCTTTCGATCTGGTGTTGCTGGCCGGGGATTTACCCGGCAGTTATATCGAGTTTGTGGCAACCAAGGTGCAGGTGCCGGTGGTGTACGTGCACGGCAATCACCAGGAGGAGTACGTCCAGGATTACCTCGGCAACCTCACCCCTCCAGGCGGCGCCATCAAGGCCCACGGGCGCATTGTGGATGTGGCCGGGGTTCGGATTGCGGGCTGGGGGGGGTGTCCACGCTACAACGACCGCGATATAGGGCAGTACAACGAAATAGATGCCCAAGCCCGTTTCCTGAGCTGGTATCCGCGGCTCATACAGCGCCGCTGGCGTACGGGCCACGGTGTCGATATCCTGCTCAGCCATGCCCCCCCACCTGGTGCCCATGCCGGATCCGACTTTGCTCACCGCGGCAGCACAGCGCTGGGCCTGTTCCACCGTCTGTACCGCCCGAAGATACACGTTCACGGCCACATCCATCTCTACGAAGCCCAACCCCGGCGCGAGTACATCAGCCCGGAAGGGGTACGGGTAATCAACGCCTTTGAGTACACTCTGATAGAGCTGTAAACCGCCCAACCCAGCGCCAGCGTGCTCTGGTGCGGGCTTTCCGAGGAAAGACCATGCAGACTCCGAATCCGGGCCGCTCTGTACAGGTCGGGCGCACAGCCCCCGGCGGCCAGGCCCCTGGCGCCTGGGTTTTGGAGAATGTATCTGCTCCCAAGGCCTGCGCTGGAAGCAGACCCTTCAGGTCGTGCCAGGAACCCCCTACAGCGGCTGTCAGGGTACATGGAAAAAGCGTTCCCATCAAAGGTTTTACCGCAAAGGAGGTGAGTGGGTGTGGCCGCCTGGGGGCGGCCTGGGGGCAATCCCCGGCTGGGACTTGCCCAGGGGTTCTAGCGCCCCAGACCCCAATCGGATGAAGATTGCAGGAAGCCTGTGTGTAATCAGCGGAGCCAGCAGCGGAATAGGTAAAGCCACAGCCCTCGAGCTGGCTGCACGAGGGGCCCGGGTGGTGCTGGTGGCCCGCCGGGCACAGGTTTTAGCGGAGATTGCCGATCAAATCCGGGCCCAGGGTGGGCAGGCCTGGGCCTTTGCCGCTGACCTGAGCCGGCCACAGGAAGCCGCCCGCCTGGGGGGGTGGGTGCTGGATCAGATGGGCCCGCCGGATGTGCTGGTGCACAGCGCTGGGGCCGGGGAGTGGCGCTTTTTAGATGAGACCCCCCTGGAAGACCTTCAGCGCTTGATGGACACCCCCTATTTCAGCGCCGCCTACCTCACCCGGGTTTTTCTGCCCGCCATGCTGGAACGCAACCGGGGCTTTATTCTTTCGGTGTGTTCGCCCGCCAGCCGACTGGTCTGGCCCGGTGCAACCGGCTATGTGGCGGCCCGCTGGGCCCTGCACGGCCTGACCGAAGCCCTACGGGCCGACCTGTACCACAGCAGGCTTCGGGTATGCGCCTTCTTTCCCGGAAAAATCAGCGATAGCGAGTATTTTGTGCGCCACAGCGACACCGAGGGGCGCATTCCCAGGATAGGACGGTTTATCCCATCCATCACCGCCCGGCAAGCGGCCCTGGGCATTGTGCGGGCCATCGAACTCGAGGCCCGGGTGATGTTTGTACCGTGGCAGCTATACGCCTTTGACCGGCTGGCCCACTGGTTCCCGCGTATCGCTGAGCACCTGGCCTGGAGCAGCGGCGCCCGCCGAACAAGGCTTTGATACCGGATTCAACAAAGATCCAATTGAATCCTAGAGCCCACCCCTCGCTACGCTCGGCAAAGAAAGCGTATCCCTTCCAAGGGGCGATATCGCGCTCTGCTACGCGGATAACTTCGGCCGGGTTGGTTCGCCGTCTTCCGGCGCCGAACTAACCGAACCTGGGATGAGACCCTTGACCCCGGTAGTAGAGCTCCCGAGAATGGGCGCATATGGCTATCTACATGGTGTACGAAGATGCCCTGGCCCTCATGAAGCGGTTTACCCCCTCGGAGAGCCTGCAAAAGCACATGATGGCCGTCGAGACCGCCATGCGGGCCTACGCCAGAAAATATGGGCAGCCCGAGGAAAAGTGGGCCATTACTGGCATTCTCCACGACTTTGACTACGAGCGGTTCCCCGAGGAGCACCCCTACAAAGGGGTGGAGATGCTGCGCGAGATGGGCTACCCCGAGGACGTGCTCGAGGCCATCCTGGGTCACGTGGACAGCCCCCAGCACCCCCGCACCTCCCTGATGTCCAAGGCGCTTTTTGCCGTGGATGAGCTGGTGGGCCTGATTACGGCGGCGGTGTATGTGCGGCCCGACAAACGCATCCAGAGCCTCGAGCTGCCCAGCCTCAAAAAGAAATTCAAAGACAAAGCCTTTGCCGCTAAAGTGGATCGGGAGGGCATCGTGCGCGGCGCACAGGAGCTGGGGGTCGACCTCGACGAGCACATGGCCTTTGTGCTCGAGGCCATGAAAGCCGATGCTGCGCGGCTGGGACTGGGCTAATCTGGTGCACCTACCGCCTACAAGCAACCCGGCTCGAGGTAGGCTGGTGGGGTGAACCCCCTGCGCCACACCCTGGCGGCACTGGTTTTTCTGGCGCTGGCCTGGGGAAAGAGCTACAGCCTCGAACAGGTCGAGCAGGATGTGTATTTCCTACCCAGTGGGCTGGTGCGGGTGGTGGACGTGCGCACCTGGCGCTTTTCGGGCACCTTCCGGGAGGTCTTCCTGGAAATCGACCCCCGCCGAGGCGGGCAGGTGCGCTTCGAGGAGGCCCGCGCGCTGGACGGGGGCCCGCCCATCCAATACGCTGTGGAGGGCAACCGCATCAGCCTGACCGCAGGCCCCCCCGACCGATCGGGCAATCTACCGGTGCTGGCCGAAAACCAGAGCCGCACCTTCCAAATCAGCTATACCCTCAGCAACGAGATCGCCGTGGCCGCGGATGCGGCCCTCTTCGACCGGCAGGTGCTGGAGCCCGAACACGCCGCTGTGGGCACTTATCTACTACGACTACACGCCCCCAAGCCCGTGCCGGGGCTGTTCCGGGTGTTTATCTTTACCGGGAGAGGGCGCATAGGGACGCTCGAGTTCGACCCGGCCCGGCAGGTTGCCACCGTGCAACTGGCCCCGGTCAGCCAGAACGAGTTTGTGCGGGCCCGGGTCATCCTCGAGGCCGGGGCCTTTAACTTTCGCACCCTGAACGCGCCCCGGCTCGAGCAATGGCTGCAAGAAACCGAGGAGGAAACCCAAAGCTTTAGGGAGCGCTCCCGACAGCTGATCGACGGCCGGCCGACGCCCACCTGGGCCTGGGCCCTGGCCGTCGGGCCGCTGGTGCTGCCGGTTGTACTCTTTGGCCTGTTTCTGCGGGCCTATGCGCGCTTTGGCCGTGAACCCCGCACCGAGGAAGTGGGCCGTTACTACCGGGAACCCCCCGAAGAAATTCCGCCCGGCCTGGTGCCTTACGTGATGACCCAGACCGACCCCGGCCAGCGCATGCTGGGCCGGATGATCGCTGCCACCTTACTGGACTGGGCCCGGCGGGGTTCGGTGGAACTTATCCAGCACGAGAATCGAGGCTTGTTTGCTTGGTTCGGGGGCAGCGAGACCCACTTCCGGCTGGTCTCCCCACCGGAGCAGGCCAACCCCCTGGAAAGCGAGGTCTGGCACCTGCTCAGAACCGCCGCGGGCCCGGACGGCGTGCTTAAGCCCAGCGAACTCAAGCTATTTTTCCGGCAGCGCCCCAGCCTCCTAGCCAGCCTGAGCCGCCGCCCCAGGGCCGTTTACGAGGCCATCTACGGCCCGCTGCTCGATCCCAGGAGCGGCAAGGTCGCAGCTCAATGGGGGGGCTGGTTGGTGGGGCTGGGCTTTTTATGCTTCCTCCTCGCCCTTATCACCGGGCCTCACCTGCTGGAAGCCTGGAACGGGGCCTTGTGGGTTGGGGTGCTGATGCTAAACGGCGTGCTGGGGGGGCTGGGCCTTCTGGCGCTGGGCTTTCTGGCCTTTGGATCCCTGGCCCGCTGGATGCCGGACAAGCTGCTGAACGCCAAACGCTGGCAGGCCTACCGCAACTTCCTCGCCGACTTCTCCCAGATGGAAAGAGCCCCTGCCGAGCACTTCAAGATCTGGGATTATCACTTCGTGTACGCCGCGGCCCTGGGCGTGGCCGAGCGCTACCTGCGCAACCTGCGCCAGGTAGCCCAGCAACGACCCGAGATGGTAGCCCTGCCGCGCTGGATTCCAGGGTCGAACCTGGGCCAAGTGAACACGGCGATGGCCTCGAGCGAGGTGCTACAGCAGATCAGCCGGATGACGGGGGGCCTCGAGCAGATCGCCCGCAACCTCGAGGGCCTCGAGCGGGCCCTCAGGCCCTCCTCAGGCGGCTCCGGTGGAGGCTTTGGGGGCAGCTCGGGGGGCGGTTCTTCTGGTGGTGGTGGTTCGAGCGGGGCTCGATAATGAAGCCTGGGGAGGAATAAGGTATGGAAATCCTGTTGATCCTGGTTCTGCTGGTGGCGGCTTTATTCGTCTTCTACTACAACCGCATCATCACCCTGGAAAATCGGGTGAACAATGCACTCTCGCAAGTAGATGTGCAGCTCAAACGGCGCAACGACCTGATTCCAAACCTGGTCAATACAGTCAAGGGGTACGCCGCCCACGAGACCGGGGTCTTCGATCGGGTCACCCAGGCCCGCGAGCGGATGCTATCGGCTGGAAGCATCGAGGAAAAATCGGCAGCCTCCAATCAACTTACCCAGGCCCTGCGTAGCGTATTTGCCATTGCCGAAGCCTACCCCGCGCTCAAGGCTGATGCCAACTTCCGGGAGTTGCAAGGGCAGCTCGAGGAAACCGAAAACAAGATCGCCTACGCCCGCCAGTTCTTCAACGACACCGTGCTGGACTTCAACAACACCGTCACCACCATTCCCGGCGTATTCGTCGCCCAGCTCATGGGCAAGAAACCCAAGCCCTTCTTCGAAGTCGACGAGGCCACCCGGCAAGTACCCGGTGTGAGTTTCTGATACCGGATTTGGTTAGTTCGGCTCAACCTGACCAAGGAACGCGCTCTAGGATTCAATAAAGATAGCCTCTGAATGTTTTTTGTTTGAAGATTATCTTTTTGAATCCGGTATTAAACCCCGCCTCGAGGGAGGCACTCTGTAAACCACCCCAGCCACGTTAGGGCTTCCCAAGGAAAGACCATGCAGACTCCGAATCCGGGCCGCTCTGTACAGGTCGGGCGCACAGCCCCCGGCGGCCAGACCCCTGGCGCCTGGGTTTTGGAGAATGTATCTGCTCCCAAGGCCTGCGCTGGAAGCAGACCCTTCAGGTCGTGCCAGGAACCCCCTACAGCGGCTGTCAGGGTACACGGAAAAAGCGTTCCCATCAAAGGTTTTACCGCAAAGGAGGTGAGTGGGTGTGGCCGCCTGGGGGCGGCCTGGGGGCAATCCCCTGTCGGTACTTGCCCAGGGGTTCTAGCGCCCCAGACCCCAATCGGATGAAGCTGGGTGCAAAGGCTCGAAACCAACTCCTCTCCCGCATCAGCGCCAACCCCGACGTTCTGCGTGGCAGGCCCCGCCTCAGGGGAACCCGCATCGCGGTTCACATGGTGCTGGAAGCCCTGGCCGCGCAGATGTCCATTGAAGAGGTGCTGTTGCAGTGGCCGGAACTTACCCGTCAGGATATCCAGGCGGCCTTGCTGTACGGGGCCCGTTCGACCAACTACGAGTGGATCGCCCTGCACGAAGAGTAATGCGAATTCTGCTGGACGAAAACATCCCCCAGCGGGTCTTGTGGTGGTTGATCGGCGAGGGCCACGAGGTGGTCACAGCCCGGGAGGTGGGCCTTACGGGGCGCTCCGATCAGATCTTGTACGACTACGCCGAGCGCCACAATTACGTGCTGGTCACGCTCGACCTGGACTTTTCCGACCCCGTGCGCTTTCCCCTGAGCTTTCCCCGCATCGTGCTGCGCCCCGGGGTGATCGACCCCGAGGTGATGCGGGAAAGCCTGCGCGATGTGTTTCGCCTGGGCTTTCCGCTCTGGGGCGAACTCTACGTGGTACAGCCGGAGGGCATCGCCCGGTATAGTGAGGAACTGTGAGGTGGGTGGAGTGTCCACGGGATTCCTGGCAGGGCTTTGCCCGGTTCATCCCGACCGAAGAAAAGGTGCGCTATCTGTTGGGGCTGCTCGAGGCCGGTTTTTTGAGCCTCGACCTCACCAGCTTTGTCTCACCTAAATGGGTGCCCCAGCACGCCGATGCCGAGGCGGTGCTGGCCGCCCTGCCCGCACCGCAAGGGCGGGAGTACCTGGCAATTATCGGCAACCTGAAGGGCCTCGAGCGGGCCCGGCAGGCCACCCACCTGACCACGGTAGGCTACCCTTTTTCCATCTGCGAGACCTTCCAGCGCAAAAACCTCAACCTGGGTATCGAGGAGTCCTGGCCGGTGCTGCAACAGCTCTTGGCCGAGGCCCAGGGGCTCAGGTTTGTGGTCTATCTCTCCATGGCCTTTGGCAACCCCTACGGCGATACCTGGACACCCGGCCTGACCGCGCAGTTTGTACAGCGCATGCGAACGCTACCCGGACTGAGCGGCATCGTGCTGGCCGATACCTACGGGGTGGCCTCGGCCCAGACCATCGCCCAGACCCTACAGGCCGTGGCTCGGGTGGGGGCGCTGGACGAGCGCCTGGGGCTGCACCTGCACAGCCGCCCGGAACACACCCTGGACAAGGTGCGGGTGGCCCTGGGGTTTGGGGTGGGCTGGCTCGAGGGGGCCCTGGGCGGGATTGGCGGCTGTCCTTTTGCCGGCGACGAGTTGGTGGGCAACCTGGCCACCGAGCAGGTCTTGCCCTATCTGGCCCAGCAAGGCCGGGCCACCGGGGTTGACCTGCATCGCTTAAGGGAACTCTCCAGCCGGGCCCTTGCGCTCAGAACCCAGTACGCCTAGCCCCGCCGCAGGCCCAGCAGCAAACCTGCCACAAAGGCCCCCCCGAAGGGCAGGTTGGTGGTGAGCACCTGCACCAAGGCATCCCAGGCGCCCTTGATCTGTTCCTGTTGCAGCAGAGGTTCCACATCGCGCTGGATGCGCGTCCAGTCGACGTTGATGTAACCCATCGAGGCCAGCACCTGCACCACCACAAAGATCAGGCCCAGGATGATAGCCACCCAGCGCCCCACGGTCTTGATGGCGTAGCCTACGGCAAAACCTGCCAGCCCCCCAAAGGTGAGCTGGCCGATGTACGGTTGTATCAGTTCCACGTTTCTATTGTGCCACGCTCAGGCTGAACAGAAGGGTCAGCCTTTTTTACGCATGGCCTCGAGCATGTCCCACTGTTCCTTGGTCACCGCGTCCAGCACGTTGAACTCCCCGGCGTTCCAGACCGTCTCGCCCCCGTCAATGGTAATAACGTCGCCGGTGATAAAACCGGCATAGTCCGAGATTAAGTACGCAGCCAGGTTGGCGAGCTCGATGTGCTGGCCCACCCGCCCCAGGGGAATCTTCTTCTCGAACATCTGGGCAATCTCTGGGGTGGGCATCAGGCGCGTCCAGGCCCCCTCGGTGGGGAAAGGCCCCGGGGCTATGGCGTTGAGGCGGATGCCGTACTTGCCCCACTCCGCGGCCAGCGATTTGGTCAGGGCCACCACCCCGGCCTTGGCGGTGGCCGAAGGCACCACATACCCCGAGCCGGTCTGGGCGTAGGTGGTGGCGATGTTGAGCATGGTGCCTTTATGTCCTCTGGCAATCCAGCGCTTACCCACCTCCAGGGTGCAGTACACCGTACCGTGCAGCACGATATTCAGAACCGCATCGAAGGCCCGGTAGGACAGCCGCTCGGTAGGCGATATAAAGTTGCCTGCGGCGTTGTTGATCAGCACATCGATCCGGCCAAAATGGGCCTCCACCGCGTCTATCATGGCCCGCACCGCCTCGGGGTCGCGCACATCCACCGGTGTAGCGAAAACCTCCCCGCCGGTTTGCTCCATCATCTCCTGGGCGGCCTGGGCAATGGTCTCGGCCCGGCGGCTGGTGATGGCTACCTTAGCCCCCAGCTCTAGAAAACGCGTACTCATCGAGCGGCCAAGGCCCGTACCGCCCCCTGTAACCAGCACCACCTTATCCTTTAGAAGCCCAGGTTCAAACATACACACCCCATCGGTTCACGAAAAGAATCCGCTCATCGGCCCAATTGTTGGGATAGGGCCCGCGCAGGCCGCTCTCAGGCCTGTGGGTACACTTCAAACACCCCGGCCGCCCCCATCCCACCGCCAATACACATGGTCACCATGCCCAGCCCGCCCCCGCGCTTGCCCAGCTCGTGGATGAGCTGGGTGGTGAGCTTGGCCCCAGTAGCGCCCAGGGGGTGCCCTAAAGCGATGGCCCCACCGTTGACGTTGACCTTTTCGGGATCCATCTGCAGCTCCCGCATCACCGCAAGCACCTGGGCTGCGAAAGCTTCGTTGAACTCGATGAGCTTAAGGTCATCGAGGGCAATGCCGGCTTTCGCCAGGGCTTTGGGCACGGCCTTGATGGGGCCTACGCCCATGATGTCCGGATCTACCCCGCCTGTAGCGAAAGAGATAAACCGGGCCAGCGGCTTCAGGCCCAGCTCCTTGGCTTTGTCCGCGCTCATCAACAGCACAGCCGCGGCCCCATCGGAGTAGGGGGAGGCATTACCGGCGGTCACAGTACCCCCTTCTTTGAAGGCGGGTTTGAGCTTGGCGAGGCGCTCGAGGCTGGTATCGGCACGGGGAAGCTCGTCTTTGGCGAACAGCACTTCCTCCACCTGCTTTTTGCTTCCTCTCCAGTGCACCTTTTTGACCGGTATGGGCACAATTTGCTCATCGAAAGCACCCCGGGCCTGGGCCTCCAGGGCTTTCTGGTGGCTCCGCAGGGCCCAGGCGTCCTGGTCGGCGCGGCTAATGCCCCAGCGCTCGGCCACCCGCTCGGCGGTGAAACCCATGCCGATGTAAGCCTCGGTCAGTTCGGGGTGGAGCTGGGTATGATACCCCGACATCGGCACCTGGCTCATCATCTCCACGCCCCCAGCCAGCACCACCTCGTTCATACCCGAGATGATGGCCTGGGCTGCATAGGCCACGCTTTGCAGGCCCGAGGAACAGAACCGGTTGATGGTTGCAGCCGAAACCTCTACGGGGAAGCCGGCCCGCAGCATGGAAAGCCGGGCCACGTTCAGGCCCTGGCTGGCCTCGGGCATCGCACACCCCCACTGAATGTCTTCGATGAGGGCCGGGTCTACACCAACCCTGGTCACTGCTGCCTTCATCACTTCGGCCGAGAGGTCGATGGGGTGTACGCTGGCCAAAGAACCATCGCTTTTGCCGCGCGCAACGGCGCTGCGAACCGCACTGACGATAACCGCTTCCTTCATGGCTGCTCCTTAAAAGTTATACTGAGTCAAAGTTTATGGCAAAGCGCTTCTGGCTTCAAGTCTGCCCAGCCAAACGTTGGGTTCTACGCGAATGGCTCCCTGCCCTCAAACGCGTTAGGATATCTGCGTGGCAGAGAAGCCTTCTACTTGGTCACAACTGCTCGTGGGTTATGGTGAAGACGCGCACCGCTTGGGTGAGGGGCGCGAGCTATGGCTGGGGGGTGTTCGCATCGAGAGCGACCGGGGTGCCATAGCGCATTCCGACGGGGATGTTCTGCTGCATGCCCTTTCCGATGCCCTGCTATCGGCCTTTGCGCTGGGTGATATCGGCAGTTATTTCCCCGACCACGACCCCAAGTGGAAGGGCCTGGAAAGCCGGGTGATCCTCGAGGTGGTCTTGCAAAAGGTGCGCGAGAGCGGCTACCGGCTCAGCCAGCTTTCGGCGGTGGTGACGCTCGACCGGCCCAAGCTGGGGCCGCACCGCACAGACATCCAGCAGCACCTGGCCCTGCTGACCGGCCTGCCCGAAAAGCGGGTGGGCCTCACCTTCAAAACCTCCGAGGGGCTGGCCCCCAACCACGTCCAGTGCCGGGTGGTGGTTTACCTCGAGCCCCTCCCCGATAAAAGCTAGCCTTCTTTATGCAGCACGGGCAGTTGCTCGATGTTCTTTCCTGGGCCGGTCTCCTGGCTTTTGGGGTCTCGGGCGCACTGGTGGCCGTACAAAAACGCTTCGATCTGGTGGGCATTATCGTGCTGACCGGGGTTACCGCCATTGGCGGGGGTGCCATCCGGGATGTGCTGGTGGGCTCCCTGCCCGCCGGCTCGCTTCGCAATGAGGCGGTGCTGTGGCTGGTGTTTGTGGTGGCCCTGGCGGTATGGCGCTTCAACCAGCGGCTGGGCCGGCTCGAGCGCCCCATCTACTACCTCGACACCATCGGCTTGGGGTTGTTTGCCGCGCTGGGGGCCGAGCGGGCTTTGGCATTTGGGCTCGGGTTTTGGGGCTGTGTGTTCGTGGGCACGGTCTCAGGGGTGGGGGGTGGGGTTCTGCGCGATGTGCTGGCTGGGGAGATTCCCGGCATCTTCTATCGCAACCGCGACCTGTACGCCTCGGCGGCCAGCGGGGGGGCTGCGGTGGTGTTTTTGATCTACACCTTCTTGCCCTCCTACGCGGCCCTGGCGGTGATCCTGGGGGCCCTGGTCACCATTGGGTTGCGGCTCTCGAGCCGCTGGCTCGGCCTGCGTCTTCCTACCCCGTGAGCAAGGTCTTATTTGCTTGCTTTAGCTGCCCTGGGGTGCTAGGCTACTTTAGGTTTGCCAAGCAGGAAACGCTCGGGTTTACCTGCAGGTGGCAAGCGCATAGGAGGCACCGTGGAAGATCACAGTTCTAGTCGAAGATTTTACCCGGTGTGCTCCCACACCGAGTAATCCTCGACAAACCGTGTACCCTGCGGAGCTTCCTTCCAAGATTCGGCTCTGGCCGAAAACCGAAGGAGGCCGCATATGTACGATGCTGAAACCTTGCTTGGGCTCGAGGCCCTCAAGAACGCTCTGCGCGAGAGCGATGCTTTCAAGGTCAAGGCAGCCCTGGAGGAGCTATACCCAGCGCAAATTCTGGAGCACTGGTCGGAGTTTGCCCCCGAACACCGTCTGCCCATCCTGACCCTGCTCTCCCCGGCCGAGGCAGCGGAGGTCTTCAGCCACCTCGAGGAGGCTGAGCAGGCCGAGCTGCTCGAGGCCCTGCCCCCCTGGCGGGTTAAGGAGCTGCTGGAGGAGCTGTCGCTGGACGACCTGGCCGACGCCATCAACGCGGTTGAGGAGGAAAACAGCCCCGAGGCCGCCGAGGCCCTTTTACGCCAGCTCGACCCCGAGACCCGGGCCGAAGTAGAAGAACTGGCCGAGTACGACGAGGACGAGGCCGGCGGCATCATGACCTCGGAGTACATCGCGGTGCGGGACTCCATGCGGGTGGAAGAGGTATTCCGCTTCTTGCGGCGCGAGGCCCCCGACGCGGAGCAAATTTACGTGATTTACGTGGTGGACGCCGAGGGGCACCTGCAAGGGGTGCTCACTTTACGCGATCTGATTGTGGCCGACCCCAAGACCCGCGTTGCGGAGATCATGAACCCCGACGTGATTTACGTGCGCGACGACACCGACCAGGAGGAAGTGGCCCGGCTGATGGCCGACTACAACTTCACGGTGCTGCCGGTGGTGGACGAAGATAAAAAACTGGTCGGGATTGTCACCATCGACGACGTGATTGATGTGATCGAGGAGGAGGCCACCGAGGATATCTACCGGCTGGGTGCGGTGGAGTCGCCCGAGCTGGTGTACAGCAAGTCGAGCGTTTTAAAGCTGTGGAGCGCCCGGGTGCGCTGGTTGATTATTTTGATCATCACCGGCAGCATTACCAGCACCATTCTGCAGGGCTTTGAGTCGGTGCTCGAGGCCGTCACCGCCCTGGCTTTTTACGTACCGGTGCTTGTGGGCACCGGGGGCAACACCGGCAACCAGTCCAGCACCCTGATCGTGCGGGCACTGGCCACCCGCGATGTGGCCCTGGGCGACTGGCTTCGCATCATGCGCAAAGAACTGGGGGTGGGTATGCTCCTGGGCCTGACCCTGGCCTGCCTGCTCAGCATCAAGGTTCTGATCGATGGACAGGTACAGCTGCTGTGGGTGGTGGGCCTCTCGCTGGGCCTGGTGGTGCTGCTGGCCAACGTGGTAGGGGCCATGCTGCCCCTGCTGCTACGCCGGCTGAAGCTCGACCCGGCCCTAATTTCCAACCCCCTGATCGCTACCGTCACCGACGTTACCGGTCTGGTGGTGTACCTGAGCGTAGCCCGCTGGCTATTGAACCTGTAATAACAAATGTAGCCACACGCTGGCCCCCCAGGTGCTCTTGCCAAGGCCCCAAGTCGGAAAAGCCCCTAGGGGTTGGGTTTGCTCAGCATGGATTACGATTCAAGGAACTTTCGACCCACACAACATGGAACCCTCGAGGCCCGGCGGAAGCCCTGGTTAAAACAACCAAAAACCGACAAAGATACTTGATTTATATTCTATAGCTTGCTAGCTTTGGGGGTGCACGGCCCCATGGCGGCCTGTGTCCGCTACGCCCATGGTCTACAGTCTGCCCAAACCCATTCCCAAGCCCTTGCTGGCGGTAGCGCTGCTGGTCGGCGCGGCGGTGCTGTTGCCGCTTTTGTACCTGGTACTGCGGGCGGCCCAGGCCGAACCTCATCAGCTCGTCGAGATTGTCCTGCGGGAGCGCAACCTGCAGCTCTTGGGCAACACCGTGGCGCTACTGGTAGGGGTGATCGCCCTCACCACCGCGCTGGCCCTGCCGCTGGCCTGGGTTACCAGCCGCACCGACCTATGGGGCAAGCGCTTCTGGACGGTTTTGTTGGTTCTGCCGCTGGCAGTGCCGGGGTATGTGGGGGTGTTTGGCTTTTTTGGCGCCACCGGGGCCGGTGGCTGGCTCGAACACCTTCTGGGCTTCCCCTGGCCCCGGCCCACCGGCTACCTGGGGGCCTTGGGGGTGCTGACCCTTTTCACCTACCCCTATCTGTTTTTGAACCTGCGGGCCGCCCTTCTGGGGCTGGACGCGAGCCTCGAGGAGTCGGCCCGTAGCCTGGGCTACAGGGGCCTCGAGGTCTTCTGGCGGGTGGTGCTGCCCCAGCTCAGGCCCGCCCTGTTTGCCGGCTGGCTTCTGATTGGCCTGCACGTGCTGGGCGACTTTGGGGTGGTCAGCCTGGTGCGTTTCGAGACCTTCAGTTATGCCATTTACCTGCAGTACTCGGCCTCCTTTGACCGGATCTATGCGGCCTGGCTCTCGCTGATGCTAATTCTGCTCACCGGGAGCCTGCTCTGGCTCGAGGCCCGTCTGCTCAAAAACCTCTCCCTGAGCCGGGTGGGGCTGGGCAGCGCGCGCAAATCCCAGCCGGTGCGTCTGGGGGTCTGGCGGCTGCCCTCGCTGGGCCTGATGGCGCTGCCCATCGTAGGAGCCCTGGTGGTGCCCCTCACCTCCATCGTGTACTGGCTGGCCCAGTACCCCAGCAGCCCCCACAGCCGCAGTTTTGAGGCCGTTCTGGAAGCCCTGCGCAACTCCGTGCAGGCCGCGGCACCGGCCGCGTTTTTGGCAGCCTTTCTGGCGCTGCCGCTGGCCTACCTGGGGGTGCGCTACCCCAGCCGGCTCTCGAGGCTCCTGGAGCGCGCCGCCTACATCGGCTACGCCACCCCCCCACTGGCTTTTGCCCTGGCCCTGATCTTCTTCAGCCTGCGCGGGGTGCCCTTTCTCTATCAAACCCTGGCCTTGCTGATCCTGGCCTATGCGCTGCACTTCCTGGCCGAGGCCATCGGCCCCATCCGCAGCGCGCTCTACCAGGCCCCGCCCCGGCTCGAGGAGGCCGCCCGCAGCCTGGGCTACAACCCCTTGCAGGCTTTCCTTAGGGCCACCTTTCCCCTGCTGCGGCGGGGCCTGCTGGCCAGCATGGCCCTGGTCTTCTTGTCAGCGGTCAAGGAACTGCCCCTCACCTTCTTGCTAGCCCCGGTGGGCTACTCCACGCTCTCGACCCGCATCTGGGGCTACACTTCAGAAGCGATGTTTGCAGAGGCCGCCCCCTATGCCCTGCTGATCGTACTATTCTCGGCTGGACTGGTGGGCCTGCTGCTTTCCCAGGAACGACAATGAACACCCAACACGCCGAACGACCCACCACCCCCATCCAGGCCCACACCCCCATCCTGCGGGTGCAGGGCCTGAGCAAACGCTTCCACCCCAGCCTACCCCCTGTGGTAGAAAACGTGGGTTTTACAGTAGAGCAGGGCGAGGTGTTTGCCCTGCTGGGCCCCTCGGGTTGTGGTAAGACCACCACCCTGCGGCTTATTGCCGGTTTCGAGCAGCCGGACAGCGGCCAGATCTGGCTGGAAGGGCGGGAAATTACCAGGCTGCCCCCAGAGGAGCGGGGCATCGGCTTTGTCTTTCAGGACTACGCCCTGTTTCCGCACCTGAGCGTGTTTGAGAACGTGGCCTTTGGTCTGCGCCGTCTGCGGGGTAAAGCGCGACAGGCCCGTGTCCTGGAGGTGCTGGGGCTGGTGGGCCTGACCGTCTTCAAAGACCGCAAGCCCGGCGAGCTTTCCGGGGGTCAGCAGCAGCGCGTGGCCCTGGCCCGGGCCATCGCCCCCGGCCCCAAGCTGGTGCTGCTCGACGAGCCCTTTAGCAGTCTGGATGCTGCTTTACGCCAGTCCACCCGCGACGAGGTGCGGGCGCTTTTGAAGCAGGCCGGCATCGGGGCCATCCTGGTCACCCACGACCAGGAGGAGGCCCTTTCCTTCGCCGACCGGCTGGCGGTCATGCGCAGCGGGCAGCTCGAGCAGATCGGCACCCCCGAGGAGGTGTACCACCACCCCCGCACCCCCTTTGTGGCCCAGTTTTTAGGCCGCACCAACCTGATTCCCGGTGAAGCCCGGGGCCTCGAGGCCGAGACCCCGCTGGGGCGCCTGCTGCTTTCGGAGGAGGCCCAGGGCGCGGTGCTGCTCTCCCTGCGGCCCGAGGGGTTGGGCCTGGCCATGCCGTTGGGGCATCTGGGCATTGATGGCAAGCAGCTCGAGGGCACCGTGCTGGCTCGAGAGTTCAAGGGCCACGACATGACCTACCGCGTCCAGCTCGGCAACCGTGAGCTCATCGTACAGGAAAGCCCCGAAAGCCCCTTCCGCCCCGGCGACAAGGTACGGGTGCTGGTGCGGGCCAGGGCCGTGGTGGTGGGGCGGGGCCGGTAGAACATCCCTGAAGCCTTGCCGATACAATATCAATCGCCTTGGAAGACCTCGAGCTATCCACACCAACCAACCACAGGCGCATCCTGCTCACCCTCGAGTACGACGGCAGCGGTTTCGCCGGCCTGCAAACCCAGGCCCAGGGCGAGCGTACCGTGCAGCAAGAGCTCGAGGCGGCCCTTAGCAAAATCCCTGGGGCCAGGCCCAAGATCTGGCCCTGCGGCCGCACCGATGCCGGGGTGCACGCCCTGGCCATGCCGGTGCATTACGACACCCTGGATAACATCCCCACAGAGAAAATCCCCCACGCCCTCAATACCCTCCTGCCCCCCGATATCCGGGCCCTTGCCGCAGAGGAGGTTCCGCTGGATTTCCATGCCCGCAAAAGCTGCCACTGGCGCGAGTACCGCTACCGCATCCTGCAGCGCCGCATGCCCCCGGCCTTGGACCGTCACCGGGTCTGGTGGATTCCGCACTCGCTGAATCTAATCCCTATGCGGCACGCCCTGGAGTACCTGGTAGGCACCCACGACTTCCGGGCTTTTGCTGTGAAGGAGGAGCGCTCCACGGTACGCGAGATCTACCGCGCCCACCTCGAGGTCTGGCCCACCGAAGGCGGGCGGGAGATCTGGCTGGAGTTCGTGGGTTCGGGCTTTTTGCGCGGCCAGGTGCGCAGCATGGTGGGCACCCTGGTAGAGATTGGGCTGGGCAAACGGGAATCGAGCAGCATCCAGGCCCTGCTCGCAAACGGCGCACGCAAGGACGCCGGCCCCACCGCCCCCGCCCAGGGCCTGTACTTCGTGCGGGCCGGCTACCAACCCTACCGCCAGTAGAGCTGCCCATAGACCCGTACGGCCTCCACCGGGGCCCTGGACAGGTCTACCCCCAGCCGCAGCCGATCGTTCCAGCTATAGGCAACCCCCACCAGCAGCTTGCGCGGCTCCTGTAACCAGGCTCCAAGGCGATCCTCGGGCAGATAGGGGCTGTTCTCGCCTAAGTAGTCCCACACCGGGTTCCACCACAAGAGCCCTTCCAACCGGCTTTTATCCAGGGCTTCCACCCAGGCCTGGGTCTCGGCCTCGCAGGGACATTGCAGCACAAAAGCCAGCGCCTGGCCCAAGAAGAGCGGCAGGGAAAAGGTACTCCAAAAACCCCGATCCCACTGCCAGAAGAGCCCCACCTCCCGGCCCTGCAGCCCCAGCCGGGGAATGAGGCGAATGGAGGGCTCGGGTAGCTGCACAACTTCCACAAAAGCACCCACCTGGAAGATATCCACCCTGCCCCCCACAAAACCCTGTCCCCCCGCCAGCCCCGCATGGGGTAAGTAGGCCAGCTCGAGGCCCAGCCAGGGTAGCTCGGTGGGGTTGTAACGGGCGAACAACCCCCAGCGCCCGTCCCGCCCCATCAGGGTATCGTCCCAGGGGCCGCTGTAATCACGGCGCTTGCCCAGGCTCAGCCCGAACGCACCCCAGTCCCGCTCAATAAAAGCCTCGAGGAGGCCCCACTGCAGCACTGCCTCGTACCACAGGCCAAACTCGGCCTGGTAGCGCACACCCGCCTGCTGGGTCTGGGCTTGCAGACGCGCTCCCAGCGCCCAGCCTATCCCGCTGGATCCCGGGGGGCTCGAGTAGACCAGCCCCCCCTGCAGCAGTCCAGCGGGCCGGAGGCAAATCACCTTTTCTTCTGGAATCAAGCAGTCCCAGGAAACCTGGAACACGCCCTCCTCCTGGGCAAAAGCCAACGGGAGCAAGGCCCACAAAGCAATAGCCAGAGCACGCATTCCCCTACAATACCGCTCTTCCGGTCAAAACCCAGGCCAAACACCCGCACACAAAAAATCGGTAGGGCCGGTTTACCCTACCGATTCCACTACATTCACCTATAGGCGGCTGCGTGGGTCAAGGGCATCCCGCAGCCCGTCACCCAGGTAGTTGAAGGCCAGCACCGTTAGGAAGATCATAAAGCCCGGTGCCAGGGCCAGCCAGGGTGCAGTAAAGATGTATTCCTGGGCCTTGGTGAGCATGTTACCCCAGGTCGCCACCGGTGGCTGAATGCCGAATCCCAGGAACGAAAGAGCAGCCTCAGTCAGAATGGCCCCGCCGATGGCCAGGGTGGCATTCACGATGAGGGGGGCCAGGGTGTTGGGCACCAGGTGCCGGAACATGATGCGGGCCTCCCCGGCCCCCAGGGCCTGGGCCGCCGTGGTGAATTCCTGCTCCCGCAGGCTCAGTACCGCCCCCCGGATCAGCCGGCCCGTTCCGATCCAGCCAAACAACACGATGATGGTGATGATGATGAACACCGAGGCCGACTCGCCAAACACCCCCTGCGCCCACTGACCCACTACCCCCTGGGTATCCCGCAGCAGTGCCGAGAGCACCAGCAATAGGGGTAGCTCCGGGATGGTCAGCATGAAGTCCATGAAGCGCGAGATGACCACATCCAGATCTAGCTTCCCCTGACCAAACAACCCCCAGATGCCAATCAACAAAATCACGCCCCAGACCAGGGCCAGTCCCAGCAACGAAAGGAGGTTGTTGAGGGTAACGGTCCCCGAGAACAGGGCCTGCACATTGGCCCCCGATAGCGTCCAGGCCAGATCGGCTGCCAGGAAGAGTAGCGTGTACAACAGCAGCCACGAAACCACCCGCCACACCGCAAAAGGCCACGGGCTCCAGCCACCCGTAGCCTTGGCCAGGGGCCCCATGTAAAAACGAAGGGGCCGGCCCGAGTAGTAGCCCGCAATCACCCCCAGGGTCGTACCCAGCAAAGCCGCGGCAAAGGCGGCCACAAAACCCACGAGAAGCGATATGCGAGCACCGTAGATGATGCGTGACAACACATCCCGACCCAGCTCGTCGGTGCCCAACCAGTGCGCACGGCTCGGGCCTTGGAAGTAGTAGTCGGCCAGGTTATCACCCGTGGGTTGCGCAGTGGGGCTGTACGGCGCAATCCAGGGAGCAAAAATTGCCATCAGAACCAGGGCAATGACCACCCCTAAGGAAAACATTGCCGCCTTGTGCTTACGGAAACGGCGCCAGGCCAGCGCCCACGTGGACTGGGATTTTTGTTGAGAAGCGGTTGCAACAGCAGCCATAAAGCCCCCTAACTATAGCGGATACGCGGGTCTACCACCGCATACATCAAGTCGGCCAGCAGGTTGAAGACCGCCGTTAGCAAAGCCAGAAATGCCAGGGCCGCCATAGCGACGTTGTAGTCCTTATCGGTAAGCGAGTCTAGGATAGCCCGGCCCATGCCCGGGTAGGAGAAGATCGTCTCGGTGATAACCGCACCCCCAAAAACCCCAGGGATCGCCAGACCCACCAGTGTCACAATGGGAATGAGCGCGTTGCGCAAGGCGTGTTTATACAGCACAACGCGTTCGCTCAGGCCCTTGGCTCGAGCCGTGCGCACATAATCCTGGTTTAGAACCTCGAGCAGACTCGCCCGCATATAGCGCGTCCAGGAGGCCATCTGGATGGTGGAGAGGGCCAGCACCGGCAGCACCAGCTTGAAAGCCCAGTCGCCAATAAACTGGAAGAAGGTAATTTCACCGCTCAGCACCTGCGACCACTGAAAGTCGGAGATGCTCTGCACGGGAAACTTAGGAAACCACGGTACCCGTTCCGGTATCCACACCGCGAACAGGAACAAGAGCAAAATGCCCAAGAAGAAGATGGGCATCGAGAAGCCCACGAACGAGAAGAAGGTGATGATGTAGTCGGCCCGGCTGTACTGCCGCACCGCTGAGAAGATGCCCACCGGAATAGCCACCAGCAAGGCCAGGGTAAGGGCCGCCCCCGAGAGGATGAGCGTACGGGGCAGGCGCTCCACGAAGATAATCTGAGCAGCCGGTGTGGCGTAGGTGCGGGACTGGCCAAAGTCACCCTGCAAGGCCCGGCCCAGCCACTTGAAGTAGCGCACATAGATGGGCTGATCGAGACCATAAGCACGGCGCAATTGCTCTAGCTGTTCTGCGGTGATCCGTGGGTTCTGCTGGCGCAGCTCGTCCAGCGGGTCTCCGGGTTGTAGGGCCAACAAGGTGAAAATCACTACTGAGGCTGCAAACAACAAGGGAATCATTTGCAGCAGTCGGCGAACCGTGTAAGCAAACACGCCCTACATAATACTGTTTCAAGATGCCTTGTGAATGCATGTTCCAGGTTTTCAAAGACCGTCACAACCGCCATCTACCTAGCAAGATGGCATGTTCTCTCGTCCAGGACATGCATGTTGCGTTCTTTAGCCGGCGTATCCACCAATCGATGGATGCGCTAGCCAGTGCAGTCCTCTGAAGGCAACAAGCGGGCATATCGCCCAAGCGCAGGGCTTTATACCGGACTCTAACAGAGGCTATCTTTTTGCATCCCAAAGCCCACCCCTCGCTACACTCAGCGAGGAAAGCGTATCCCTTGGTCGGGCCGGTTTGCCGCCTTCCGGCGCCGAACTAACCGAATCTGGCATAAGAAAGATGCCCCCTGAGCGGGGGCATCTTTCTTGGCTAAAAACCGCGCTTACTTGATGGGCTGGCCGTACTTGGCCTGGTCGTAGACCTTCTGGGCTCCGCGCGACTGCCAGCCGATGAGCCAGGGCTCGATGGTTGGGTAGGCCGAGCTAGCAAAGGTCGAGGAGACATAGTTGAGCAGGCCCACCTTGTACACGCGGGCATCGGACTGGAAGTACAGCGGGATCATAGCCACTTCATTGGCCCAGATCTCCTGCATACGGGCAAACAACTGCTTGCGCCGGTTTACATCGAACTCGGTAACCGCCTGGTTACGCAGACGATCGTACTCCTCGTTACACCAGCCGCCGAAGTTGAGGCCGCGGAATCCGTTTTCACGGGTGGGTATATAGACCACCTTACCCTCCTCGTCCCGGCAGGCCGAACGCACCCCGTCATCGGCCAGGCCCAGGCTAAAGGCGTACTGCAGGAAACCCGTCCAGCTTCCTTCCTGGGCCCTCGAGCGGTACTGCGCCCCCAGAACCACCGCGCTGGGCGCGTTGTTAATGCGCACCGCAATCCCCACCTGGCGGTAGTTCTCCGCTACAAACTGCTGGATACGCTCGCGCACCTGGTTGCCGGCGGTGGTGGCCCACTCGATCTCAAAGCGCACGGTACGACCATCCACGGTGCGCTGCAGAATGCCGTCGGGCCCTGGCCGCCAGCCCAGCTCGGCCAGGAGTTGGCGGGCCCGTTCCGGGTTGTAGGGGTATTTGGCAACGTTGGGGTTAAACATGGGGTTTCTTGGAGAAACCCAGGTGGGGGCGACCGTGTACAGCCCGTCAAAGAAGGCCTTGGTAATGCCTTCACGGTTCATAGCGTAAATCAGGGCCTGGCGGGTCTTGACGTTATCCAGCATTAGGTCGCGCACCCGTTGTACGTTGGTGAACTGGTTGATCTCTAGGTGCTCGAAAAATGGAGTTTCTATCGCCCATATCTCGAAGCGCCCCGGCGCACGGCTGGTAAGCTGCTTGCTGCGGCCCTGATCGAAGGAGATCGAGACGCTCGAGGTTGCATCTATCCCACCACCCAGGATGGCTACCAAGAGCGAGTTGGTGTTCTGGATAATGCGGTAGATTACGCGCTGCACATACTTATCCTCGCCACCTGGCGGCTTGATCCAGAAGCGCGGGTTGCGCCGCATCTCAATACTGCTACCGGGCACCCAGCGGGTCAGGGTAAAAGGGCCCGAGTAGACCATCTTTCCGCTGTTCAGATACTGAGGGGAGGAAAACTGGGTAAAGAAGTTGCGGAAAATCTCGGCCTGCCGTGCAGTATCACCAACCTGGGCCGCCGCAGCTTTGGCCTTATCCCACTCTGCGCGCATGATGTGGTTGGGGGCGTAGTAAATCTGGTTAATGTCCAGGTCGTAGAAGTAGGCTGGCTCGAGAATCACTGTAAAGTTGCGGGCATCCCGCACCCGCAGGGTGGCCCGGTCAAAAAAGTCCACGTTGGTGGAGGGCACACCTTTGGTCTTGCCCATCTCAAAGTACAGGGCCACATCGTCGGTGGTGATGGGCCGCCCATCCGACCAAACCGCATCGGGCCG
Organism: Meiothermus taiwanensis DSM 14542; assembly: GCA_000482765.1. Classification (GTDB taxonomy): domain Bacteria; phylum Deinococcota; class Deinococci; order Deinococcales; family Thermaceae; genus Meiothermus; species Meiothermus taiwanensis. Next base: position 15,551 of record AXWR01000006.1, on the reverse strand, counting down.
GATGGTGTAGTCGAGCTCGAGGCGCCGTACCCCCGGCCTGATGTTGGCAAAACGCAGGCGTCCGTTCTGCTGCGTTGGCACCTCGGTCACCACCACTGGAATTTGCTCCAAGTCGCGGTTGGTCTGGACTATCGGAGCAAACAAAAAGTTCTCGATTTCAAACTTGATGGCCTGGTTGGAAATAACATTAACCACGTCCCCCGCCAACACCCGGGGTTCCTGAGCCGCACCGATAATCAGGCTGTTGTCCTGAGGACCGGCGAGGGCCAATCCACCAATTAGCAGCAGGGTTGCAAACGCTCGTTTCATGACGCCTCCTCGCGTAGCCATTGATTGGCTGGGCTAGATTTTATTGTGCGGAATGCGTTTTGTGTACCCTTGGCAGCAGTATTGCGCTTTAGTTTAGAAAAGAAGAAAGCCAGGGTTTCCCCTGGCTTTCTTACAAGCAGCTGTTTTACTTGATGGCGATACCACCGGCCTGGGCCTGGTCGTGGCGCTTGACAGCCCCGCGGCTGGCCCAGCCAATTTCCCAGGAGTTCCAGCCAGGGTAGCCGTTGCCGCCCGAGTAGGTCGAGGCCACATAGTTGACCAGACCATTGCGCACCACCAGGAAGTTGGAGCGGAAGCGCAAGGGCAGGGCGGGCAACTCATCAGCCCAGATCTCCTGCGCACGGGCAAAGAGCTGCTTGCGGCGGGCTTCGTCGAACTCGAGCACACCCTGGCTGGTCAGGCGGTCGAACTCATCGTTGCGCCAGTTACCGATGTTCTGGCCGGCGTAGTTGTTGTCCTTGGTGGGAATCTGCACCGCACCGGTGTTGAGGTTCCTGTGTTGGAAGAGGCTGCCATCCTCGGCCAGGCTGCTCACCCAGGCGAACATGAACATCAACCACTTACCTTCCTCACCCCGCTGGATGAAGTCGTCGGCAAAGACCACCGAGCTGGGGGCGTTGGCAGTCTTGACGGCAATACCAACCTGCCGCCACTGCTCGATGAAGAGCTGTTGCGTGCGCTCACGGATGGCGTTGCCGGCGGTGGTGACCCACTCGAGCTCAAAGCGCACGGTACGGCCGTCCACGGTGCGCTGCAGAATGCCGTCGGGGCCAGGGCGCCAGCCCACCTGGGCCAGCAGCTCGCGGGCGCGGGCCGGGTTGTACTCGTACTTCTTCACGTTGGGGTTGAAGAGCGGGTTGGAAGGAGCCACCCAGGTGTGGGAAACCGGCTCGGCCCCATCGAAGAAGGCCTGCACCCAGGCATCGCGGTTGATAGCGTGGAGCAGGGCCTGGCGGGTGCGCTTGTCGTCCAGGGTAAGATCGCGCACGCGCTGCACGTTGGTGAACTTGTTGATGTCAATGTGCTCCCAGATAGCCCCCGGAATGGCCCAGATATCAAAGCGACCCGGCGCGCGGCTGGTGAGCTGCTTGCTGCGGGCCTGGTCGGCCGAGATACCCACGGTCGAGGTGGCGTCAATACCACCGCCCAGGATCGCCACCAACAGCGAGTTGGTGTTCTGGATGATGCGGTAGGTTACGCGCTGTACGTACTTATCGGCCCCACCCTGGGGCACGATGGCGGTGAAGTTGGGGTTGCGCACCAGCTCGATAGAGCTGTTAGCATTCCAGCGCTGCACACGGAATGGGCCGCTGTAGGCCATACGCCCGGAGTTGATGGCCTGCACAGAGCCAAACTGCTGGAAGAAGTTGCGATACAGCTCGTTCAGACGCTGGGCATCGCGATCAGGGTTGAGGGGGGCGGCCGCCGCTTTTACCTTTTCCCACTCAGCGCCCATCTTGTGCACAGGGGCATACCCAATGGGCGAGCCGTAGGTGTCATAGTAGTAGGCCGGCTCAAAGATGACGGTCATGTTCTGCTTGTCGCGCACCCGCAGGCTGACCCGTTCCCAGTAGTCCGGGTTGATCACGGCCATACCCTTGGCTTTACCCACCTCGTAGTAGAAAGCAAAGTCGTCGGTGTCCAGCGGATCGCCGTCCGACCAGCGCAGGTTGGGCTTAAGGGTGATGTCAATCTCCAGGCGACGCTTACCCCCACCGATATCGGTCACCCGCAGGCGGCGGTTGGCCAGGGTGGGTACCTCGGTGGCCAGCACGGCCTCGTTCTCAGCCCGCAGGTTCTGTACGATCAGGGGTGCGAAGAGGTAGTTTTCAATCTCCGTCTTGATCGACTGGTTGGAGATCACATTGAGGAAGTCACCCCCCAGCACCCGTGGTTCCTGGGAAGCCCCGATCACCAGGCTGTTGTCGGCTGGGCCCGCCAGCGCTGCACCGGCCACCAAAGTTAGACCAAGTGCAACAATCTTGCTATAACGATTCATCTAGCCTCCTTTGGGATTCTGTGTTTACACAGAATCGTTTAACTATGGCATTTTGCCGTCCCTATTATAGCCATCCTGTTCAGCCCGTCAAATATCGCTTGGGTGAGCCCTGGTCATCCAGCCATTGAGCCTCTGTTTAGACAGGCACGCCATTCTAGCCACTGGTCTCAGTCGCATCCACCGGTTGGTGGACACCTGCTCCATCCCACTGCTGAGAAAGTTGGAGGCCCCCTGCAGCCGCTGGGGTTTGTCCAACCCGCTGGCTTTTGATGGTGTGGTGTGAAAAAAATTGCGCCCGCCCTGAACAGCAGGCGCCACGCGGTGCAGGGGCTGTTTGACGATCAACCACCGCAGCAGCCGCTGCTACCCTCACCCGCAGGTGCTTTGGCCCCGTCGGTACGGAATGAGTGGCCGCAGCCGCACGAAGAGGTGGCGTTGGGGTTGTTTACACTAAAGCCCCCCCCCATAAGATTTTCCACCCAGTCTACTTCGGAGCCTACCAGCAACGGCAAAGACATGCGATCCACCACCAGGCGCACCCCGTGCATCTCCACAACCGTGTCGCCCTCGAGCTGCCGCTCATCTACCGCCATGCCGTACTGATAGCCACTACAGCCGCCCGACTTGATGAACACCCGAATCGCCGCATCGGGTTTGTTATAGCGGTGGAGAATCTCCTTGGCGCGTTCAGCCGCCAGGGGTGTAATGGAAAGCACCGTCTGCTCCTGAACCACAAACAACCTCCTAACCCAAGACTAGCACTTCAGCCAAGCCAAAACGTAAGCAAGAGCACCGCAGTCCACCCGGTAGTATGTGCACATGGACATTGCCCAAGCCCAAAGAGCCTTGCAGGAAGCCCGCATCCCCGGTTGGTTGCTCTACAGTTTTCAGGGTAGCAACGCGCTGGCGCTGGAAGCCCTGGGCCTACAGGGGCGGATGCTCAGCCGACGGTTTGCTTATCTGATTCCAGCCCAGGGCGAGCCAGTGTTGATCGTTCATGCCATCGAGAAGACCAGCTTTCCCCCTCTGCCCGGGCAGTGGGTGGCGTTCTCGAGCCACCAGCAGTTCGTGCAAGCCCTGCAAAAACACGTGGCCCCACTAGGCCGCATCGCCATGGAGTACCTTCCGGGCGGCAGCATCCCCTATCTTTCCCGCGTAGACGCTGGAACCCTGGAGCTGCTGCGGGGTATGGGGCTCGAGGTGGTCTCGTCGGCGGAAATCCTGTTGCAATTCCAGACCTGGACATCCGCCGACCTGGCCGCCCACAAACGCGCCGCCGCTGGCATCATCGCTGCTCTAGAACACGCCCTGGGCTTTGTGCGGGCCCGGCTCGACCACCCGCCCAGCGAGCTCGAGGTACAAGCCGAGATCTGCAAGGTTCTGGAAGCCAGGGGCCTGGTCTTCGATCATCCGGCCATGGTAGCCTACGGCCCCAACGCCGCCAACCCTCATCACAGCGTGGGGGAAAGCCGCTTGCAACGGGGTCAGGTGATGTTGATCGACCTGTGGTGTAAGGAGCCCGGCGGCCCCTACGCCGACGTGACCTGGATGGCTGGCTGGGATGTGTCCGAGGAAATTCAGCGTGCCTGGACGGTGGTGCGCAATGCGCGGGATGCCGCGCTCGAGTCCTGCCGACAGGCCTATGCCGCCGGGCGGCGGCCCCGGGGGTTCGAACTCGACCGGGCAGCCCGGCAGGTGATCGAGCAGGCCGGCCTGGGGGCTTATGTGCTGCACCGCACCGGCCATCACCTGGGCTTCAGCTCCACCCACGGCAACGGCACCCACCTCGACGACCTCGAGACCCACGACACCCGCCCGCTGATCCCCGGCCTGGCCTTTACCATCGAACCGGGGGTGTATCCGGGGCCTTTCGGCATCCGCAGCGAAATTAATGTCTACCTGCACCCAAACGGCCCCGAGGTGACCACCGGCGTGCAACAGGAAATGGAGCGGCTTTAAACAACAGGCGGGAACTGCAGCTACAGTCTACCGCTCGGGTCGTTGTATGCTTTCAGGCGGTTATGGAACGACCCCTGATGGTGTTTAGCGGACAGTCCAACCTACCCCTGGCCCAGGAGATAGCCGACAACCTGGGGGTTCCTCTCGGCAAAAGCATCACCGAGCGCTTTGCCAACGACTGTCTCTTCGTCCGATACGAACAAAGCCTCCGCGAGGGCGATATTTTCATCATTCAATCGCTCACCCCCCCGGTGCAGGATCACCTGGTAGAACTTCTGATGATGATCGACGCGGCCAAAAGCAGCAGCGCGGCCCGGGTCACTGCGGTCATCCCCTATTACTCCTATGCCCGCAGCGACAAAAAAGATGCCCCCCGCATCTCGATTGCGGCAAGGTTGGTCGCCGACCTGATCCAGGCCGCTGGGGCCGACCGGGTGCTGACCATGACGCTCCACTCGGCCCAGGTGCACGGGTTTTTCAAGGTTCCTGTGGATCACCTTTCCGCTGAACCGGTGATCGCCAACTATTTTGCCACCCGCGTAGAAAAGCTGGAAAATGCCGTGGTGGTAGCACCCGACGCCGGCGATATCAAACGGGCCAGTTCGCTGGCACGCCGTCTGGCCCTGCCCATTGCCTTCATCGATAAGCAGCGGCTGTCCGATACCGAGGTAACCTCGAGGGGGCTGGTTGGCGACGTGCGGGGCAAAACCGCCCTGATCATAGACGACGAGGTCTCAACAGCCGGAACCCTGGTGCAGGCCGCCGAATCCCTGGTACAAAACGGAGCCCAGGCGGTTTACGCCGCCTTCACCCACGGCGTATACGTGGGCCCCGCCATCGACCGGATCGACAAAGCCCCCATTGTGGAGGTGGCGGCCACCAACACCTGCACCTACAGAGCCCGGCCCAGCAGTAAAATCAAGCAGCTCAGCGTAGGGCCTCTCTTTGCCGAGGCCATCTGGCGCATACACCGGGGGGAGTCGGTCTCGAGCCTCTTTACATAAACCGCTTTTTGCACAAACCGCCACATCAGGGGTTTGCCGCATTCAAGGAAGACCGCCGCTTGAGAGCGGTCTTTTAAAACGCCCACCGCACCTGATGCCAGATTCGGCTATTTCGGCGACGGAAAGTGGCAAAATAGCCCGTGATTCAAAAAGATAGCCTCTTTTGCATGGATGACGATCTTTTTGAATCCGGTATGACTGCGCATGGCGGTGAAGGTCGAGCAGGGTACCTGCTGCTTGGTGCCGGGCGGGTTACGACCTGCACCTGTAGCGCATCCAGAAGGTTCCTTGCACGCTTGCAGGCCAGGGCCGCCTTCTGCGCTAGCGACTGAGCCCCTCTACGGGCCCTGTTCATTGGGGTTGGCATCATCGGCCCCGATGCGCACCGTCAGATCGGCGTATAAAGCCGCCTCGCCCGAAACGCGTGCAGGCAACCCAATGGCCTCACCCAGGGCCTCGGCCAGCCCGGCCTCTCCGTTGGTCAGCACCTCGCTGTGCGGGGGTGCAGTCTCTATCTCCCGCAACAGCACCCGTAACCCCAGCGCCCGCAGCTTATCCCGCATCTCCATGGCTGTGGATTCCTGCGGCGCCGCATAGAGCACCGCAGCTTGGCGACCCCGTAAATCCTCCAGGGTTGCTTTGGTCGGTTCCGGCGCATCGGCAAAGTAGCGCTGGATCAGTTTTTGCAGCTCGGCACGGTCTACCTCCCAGCCCTGGCCGAACCGGCCCGGCGCCAGGAAGGAAACCAACTGGGGCTGCTGTATGGCAAAACCCATCAGGCTGGCAATCTGTGTGCGGGTCAGGTCGGTGCGGATGTTCTGCTCCACGCTGGCGATGGCCTGTGGCAGGCGCAGCAAGCCACTGGGCGTGAGAACCTGCTGCTTCAGCGCATGAAAGAAGTTCTGCTGGCGCTGAATGCGACCGATATCACCCAAAGCATCGTGGCGAAAGCGCAGATACCCTTCGGCTTGTGCACCGTTTAGAAGCTGGCAGCCAGGCTCGAGGTCGATATCCAGCTTGGCGGCAGTGTCCTTATATTTCATGGGCTTTTCCACGCAAACAGTTACGCCCCCCAAGGCATCTACCCCGTTGCGGATGGCCTCTACGCTCACCGCCACATAGGCATCGATCTCAACCCCTGTCAGGCCGCTCACCACCTGTTTAGCTAGATCGGGGCCGCCAAACTTGTTGGCGTGGTTGATGATGTACCAACCATAACCGGGGATCTGCACATGCACATCCCTGGGAATCGAGAGCACCACTATGCGCTTGGCCGTGGGGTCGAAGCGCACCAACAGGTTCACATCCGACAGGCCACGGAAGTTCTCGGGTGCGCGCTGGTGGTAGTACTTGTACTCGGGCGCCACCCCCAGAACCAGGACGTTGAGGGGGCGATCCAGGTTACGCGGCAAAGTGCCGTAACGCAGCAAGGGTTGAAGCAAGGGATAGGCCCACCAGGCCGCCGCTGCCAGGAGAAGCAGAACCAGAAAGAGGACGACACGCCGCATATCCTTGCTAGTTTAGCCCAACAAGGGTGAGAAAAACCGACCTGCCAAGGTGGCGATACCGGATTCAAAAAGACGGTCATCCGAAGAAAAGACCTCCAGAGGCTATCTTTTTGCATCCTAGCGCACTTCCTCGGTCGGGTTGGTTCGCCCTTCTGGCGCGGAACCAACCAAACCTAGCACGACTAGTCCAGGGTGAAGCGGGGTTCTGTCTCGTGCAGGCGCACCCGGCGGATGATGCGCTGGTCATGCTCGGCATCGTGGGTGCTGGCGATAACCGTAACGTAGTCGCGGATGGGGCTGCGCAACACCTTTTTGGTTAGCACCTCTTCTACCTGAAAGATGCCCGCAGAGTTGTTCATGATCACCCGAATCTCGACCGGCACCTGCTCCCCCTTTAAAATCTGCACCTCGTCGACGGCCAGGGCGCTGATGGAGTGGATGTCCACCGAGCCCAGGGCAAAGGCTTTGCGCCCCCGGCCTTTGGTAATATCGGTACCGTCGGCCACCGCGGTGATACCGGCCTCGATGGTCAGGGGCTCGGGCTCGAGGTCGTGGCTATAGATGGAGTGCAGCATAAAGGCCCGCAGCTCAACGCGCTGTTCGGGGTCGCGGTAGATTTTTTCTAATATCCTGTCCAGGATGGGAATCGCCAGCATCACGCTAAAGGACTCATGGCGCACCCGGTGCACCTGGTTTCCGATGTCATGCAGCATGGTGGAGAGCAGCACGGTAAGAAAGGTGTCGTCCAGATCGCCCACGCCACTCTCCATCACATCGGGCCTGACCCCGTGGTCAACCAGTAGCTGCAGGATGGTCACGCTGGCCGCGCCGGTCAGCAGGGCGTGCACCCTTCCGTGGTCGTTGTAGCCCAGTTTGCGCACGGTGATGTAGTTGGCCATATCCCAGTGGCCCCGGGCCTCGGAGTCCGCGGTGAGCATCTCGTAGGCGGACAGCGCCTTGGGGTAGCGCTGCAGGCCCTCGCGGATGGCCAGGTCGGCCTCGACGTAGAGCTTGGCCTTGGGCTGGGTGACCTGAACCGTGCGTTCGTTCATAACCGTGCCGCCATCGCTCATACCCTGATGGTAGGGCTTAAGGGTTCAACACGTCGTGATAAAAGCCACAGGCCCTTTCGATCCCTTGGCCTTTCACTCCCCTTTAAACTGCGCCGGGCGTTTTTCCAGAAAAGCCCTGGTGCCTTCGCGCATATCCTGGGTTGCACAGGCCAGACCAAACAGGTCGGCCTCGACCTCGAGGGCCTCCTGTAAATCCAGGTTCTCACCCCGCCCCACCGCTTCTTTGGCCAAGGCCAGGGCCACCGGGCCGTTTTTCAGAATGGCTGCGGCCAGCTCCTTGGCGGTTTGCAGGGCATCCTCGCCCACCCGGTTGACCAGGCCCAGGCTCAAGGCTTCGTCGGCAGGTACGTGCCGCCCGGTAAAAATGAGATCCAGGGCACGGCCCCGGCCCACCAGGCGGGGCAGGCGCTGGGTTCCACCGAAGCCGGGTATGATGCCCAGCCCCACCTCAGGGAGGCCCAGCTTGGCGTTCCGGCTGGCCACCCGCAGGTCGCAGGCCAGGGCCAGCTCGAGCCCGCCCCCCAGGGCGTAGCCGTTGATGGCCGCGATGCTGGGCACCGGCAGGGCCGCAATCTCGTTGAAGACCGACTGGCCCATAATGGCGAACTCCCGCGCAGCAAACACATCCTGCAGGCTGGCAATCTGGGCGATATCGGCCCCCGCCACAAAAGCCTTGCCTTCTCCGGTAAAGATGGCTACTTTTACCTCGGGGTCTTGGGTGATCACCTCGGTCACACCCGCCAGTTCGATGAGCAGATCCTGGTTGAGGGCATTGAGGGCCTGGGGGCGGTTGATGGTGACAATGCCCATCCCGTCCTCGACCCGGTAGGTCAGGTACTCGAATTCGGGCATCTCAAGTTCAAAGGTCTGTGCCACTCTACACCTCCATGAGGCTCCCTGGCGCCGTGTGCAGGGGCCGTGCCTGCCCAGCATAGCAGAAGCCCTGGTGGGCCTGGTTGCAGCCGCACACCAACCTACTTGGCCTCGAGCCAGTTCTCCCCTATGCCGGTGCCGACCTCGAGGGGCACCGCCAAGGCCCAGGCCTGTTGCATGATCTCGCGCACCACCCCGGCCACCGCCTCCGCTTTATCGGCCGGGGCCTCAACCAGTAGCTCGTCGTGCACCTGCAGCACCAGATGGGCTTCCAGCGGCTCCAACTCCGGCTGGAGCTTGACCATAGCCAGTTTCATCAGATCGGCGGCGGTGCCCTGCACCGGCATATTGAAGGCCATGCGCTCGGCGGCCTCCCGCACGCTGCGCACGCGTGAGTCGAGATCGGCCACGAAGCGGCGGCGGCCAAACAGGGTTTCCACGTAGCCGGTCTGCCGGGCTTCGGCCAGCACCCCTTCGATCCATTCCCGCACCTTGGGGTAAGAAGCGAAGTAGCGCTCGATAAAGGCCTCAGCCTCAGCGTAGGAAATGGAAAGCTCGTTGGACAGGCGATGGGCCGACATGCCATAGAGCACGCCAAAATTGATGGTTTTTGCAGCCCGGCGCTGCTCACTTGTCACCCTGTCCAGCTCCAGTCCGAACATCCAGGCTGCGGTCTGGGTGTGAATGTCCTTGCCCTCACGGAAGACTTTGATAAGGTTCTCGTCGCCCGAGAGGTGGGCCAGCACCCGCAGCTCAATCTGGGAGTAGTCGGCCACCACCAGCCGCATGCCCGGCGCAGCCCGGAAGGCCTTGCGGATGCGGCGACCAATCTCGGTGCGCACGGGGATGTTTTGCAGGTTGGGGTCTACCGAGGAAAGCCGCCCGGTGGCGGTGCCGGTCTGGTTGAAGCGGGTGTGCAGGCGGCCCGTCTTGGGGTGGATCAGCTTGGGCAGGGGATCTAGGTACGTGCTTTTGAGCTTGGTCAGCTCACGGTAGGTCAGGATACGTTCGATGATGGGGTGCTGGCCTAAAAGCTCCTCGAGCGCGCTGGCGGCGGTGGAGCGCTTGCCGGTCTGGGTCTTGCGGCCCGGGGCGCTCAGCCGGAGTTCGTCGTAGAGCACCACCTCGAGCTGATCCCGCGAGTTCACGTTAAAAGAACGCCCGGCCAGCCGGTGGATCTCGGCCTCGAGGTAGGAGATCTCCCTGGCGAGTTCCTCCGAAAGCTGCATTAGATACTCGGCATCGAGGGAGATACCCCGGGCCTCCATCCGGGCCAGCACCGCCGAAAGCGGCTTTTCAATCTCGTGGTATAACCACCCGATGCGGGGGTTCTCGGCCATGCGACCCTGCAGGGTCTGCCACAGGGCGTGGGCGGCCTGGGCCCGCTCAGCCGGGTCGGGGTTCCAGTCGCCCGCTCCGTAGCGCCGCACGGTGCTGGCGGGGTCGGAGTTGGAGGGATCGTAGAGGTAGGCCAGCAGCATGGGGTCATCGCCGGGCGGCACCCAGACCCCTTCCTTGAGGGCCAGCACCGAGAGGTCTTTGGCTACCATGCTGCGAATCTCGGGGAACTTTTTAAGCTCCTGCAGGCTGGGCTGGCCCCGGTACACCCGGCCCTCGGTATAAGCGGCCAGACCCAGCCAGTTGGCCCACATGGGCTGGGCGCGGTCGAGGGTATAGCCCAGAAAAGCCTCGGGCGGGGGGGGCCAGGGGGCCTCCTCAGCAGCAGGGGGCGCGGCCAGGAGGTTAAGCTCGCGCAGAATGGAGCCGAACTCGAGCCTTTCCAGGGCTTCACGCAGGGCCCTGCGGTCGGGCTCGCGGCGGTGGCAGCCGCGGAAGTCGAGCTCGATGGGAAGATCGGTGTGGATTAGCGAAAGCGCCCGGGAGAGCCGAACGTTGTCCCGGCTCTCCTCGAGGCTGGCGCGAATTTTGGGGGACAGGGCCTCCAGGTTCGCATACAGACCTTCCAACGACCCCCACTCCTGTAAGAGCCGGGCCGCGGTCTTCTCCCCGATGCCCTTAGCACCCGGCAGGTTGTCGGAAGAATCCCCCACCAGCGCGCGGTAATCCACCCACTGTGCAACCGAAACGCCATACTTCTCCTGCACCGCCTGGGGGTGCATCAGCCGCCCATCCGGCAGCATCACCTGCACGCTTTCGGAGAGCAGCTGAAAGCTGTCGCGGTCGCCGGTGAGAATACGCACCGGATAGCCCTCGCGCTCCCCCTTTTTAGCCAGCGTACCGATCACATCGTCGGCCTCGTAGCCTGGCACTTCCAGCCGCTCTAGGCCCATCAGATCCACCAGTTCTTTGATTTTCTCTAGCTGCGGATGAAAGTCGTCGGGGGTGGCCGCCCGCCCAGCTTTGTACTCTTCAAAAGCCTCGTGCCGGAAGGTTCGGGTGGGCGGGTCGAAGACCACAATCACGCAGTCGCCATCTTCCTTGAGAAGTTTGAGCAGGGTGCGCAGAAAGCCAAAAATAGCCTGGGTGGGTTCACCCCTCGAGGTGCTGAGCTTTTCGAAGGCAAAATAGCTGCGGTAGGCCAGGTGATGCCCGTCTACCAGCCAGATGCGCTCCGGCCTGGGCTGCTCGGACGCGGATGGTTCATTGGAAAACAAGAGAGGTTGCTCCACCCATATATTCTACCCCCGTTCGGTTGCCAACAGAAAGCGCGCCGCCCTCCACAGGGCCTGGGGCTGGTAGGATGGTAGGGTTGTTCTGGCCTGCGGGCCAGCAGAAAGAAAGGAAAGCTATGCAGAACGAAGTAGAGAAGCTCGAGTGGTTCGAAATCCAGCTGCGCATCAAGACCATCGAGGTGATGCTGGGGCCTAAGTACCGCGAGGCCATGGCTGTTACGCTCGGCACCCTGTACAACGAGCAGAAGATCGTCGCTATGGCCAAGCGCCTGGGGGTTTCCCCCGAGGGCCTGCTGGAACGCCTGGAGAAGATGCGCCTCGAGCTCGGCATCGAGCAGGAGATCACCAAGGGTGTGCTCAAGCTGAAAAAGTAAGGCTAGGGCGTCAGGCGGTGGCGGTCGCGCGGGAAGGCCCGGGCATAGCGCACGTTGGGCAGCCCCACCAGCTTCTGGGTGAGGCGCTCGGCCCCGATGGCAAAGCCGCCGTGGGGGGGCATCCCGTACTTGAAGACCTCGAGGTAGCCGGCAAAGTGGGCCGGGTCGTGGCCCTTTTTCTTGAGTTGCTCCACCAGCACCTCGTACTGGTGGATGCGCTGCCCCCCCGAGGTGATCTCGAGGCCCCTAAAGAGCAGGTCGAAACCCCGCGTAGAGCCGTCCCCCTCGGGGTAGGCGTAAAAGGGCCGGGCAGACTCGGGGTACTTGGAGATGAACAGGAAGTCCACACCCCACTTCTCCTTGGCCCAGGCCCCCAGGGCCCGCTCGGCTTCCTCGTTGAAGTCGGCCCCTACAGGCATCCCCAGCTCTTCGCGCAGGATGCGGCGGGCCTCGGGGTGCTCGAGGCGGGGCATCTCGGCCAGGTTGGGCCACTCCACCCCCAAGAGCTCGCACTCGGGGGCGGCGGTGTGGCGAGCCTCATCCAGCATGGCCCGGATCAGATCCTCCTCGAGGTTCATCACATCCTGCTCCGACTCGATGAACCCCATCTCCACGTCCAGCGACAAATACTCGTTGAGGTGGCGGCTGGTGGCGTGCTGCTCGGCCCGAAAAACCGGGGCGACTTCGTAGACCCGCTCAAAAACCCCCACCATAATCTGCTTGTAAAGCTGGGGCGACTGGGCCAGGTAAGCCCGGTGCTCAAAGTAGTCAATGCCAAACAGGTTGCTGCCCCCTTCGGCCCCCGCCGAAACGATCTTGGGGGTAAAAATCTCGGTGAAGCCCTGGCTGTCCAGGTAGTTGCGGAACCCCCGCACCAGGGCCGCTTGAATCTTGAGGGGCGCGCGGGCTTTCTCTCCACGCAGGCTCACATAGCGGTACTCCAGCAGGGTCTCGGGGTTGACCCGCCACTCTTCCTTGGGAATCTCGATGGGGCTGGGCTCGCTGGCTTTGGCATAGAACTCGATCTCCTGGGCCACCACCTCGTAGCCGCCGGGCGCCTTGGCATTGGCCACCACCTCCCCCACCACCCGCATCGAGGATTCGGCCAGCGGAAGCTCAAACCGCTTGTCCACCACCACCTGAACAATGCCGCTGCGGTCGCGCAGAAGGGCAAACTGAATCCCACCGAGGTCGCGCTTCCAGTGCAGGAAGCCCTGCAGGGTAACGGTCTGGCCTACGTGTGCTGCAATCTGACTGGCAAGGGTTCTCGACATGCGTTCTCCTTAGGACAGGCGGGCCTGGGTTCAACGAAAAACCCCCGATACAACGAGGTATCGGGGGTTGGAATCGCACCCCCACTATAAATTGTCGTCCGCCCGTAACATCCTGACCCGCATCTTACGTGCCCAACCTCGCTTGGTCAAGGTAAGGTGCCTTTTCGTGGGCCAGAACCCGTCCGAAGCTATTCCCTACCCAGCAGTCGCAAAATTTCTCGGCCATATTTGGCTGCTTTAGTTTTGGCAAAGCCCTTTACCTGGGCAAGCTCCTCGAGGGTCTTGGGCTGCCTCTCGAGAATCGCCTTTAATTCAGCGTTGGTCGCAATCACATAGGGAGGAACACCCTCCTCTTTGGCTTTATGGCTACGCCAGGCGCGCAGGGCTTCAAACCCCGGATCGCTGGGGATCCGCACAGCCTCTGTGGGTTTGGGCTGCGGGGCCGCCCCCTCGTAGAACACCAGCACGCTCCAGAAAGGCCTATCACCCGGAACCAGGCTGCTGGACACCTGAATGGGCATCACCTGGGCTAAAAAGCGGTTGAGGCGCTCAAGGTCTCGAGGGTTATCCAAGCGAAGAGTAAAAGTCTGGCACTGCATGGCTATTACCCATTGCTTATGGCCCAAAGCCCTTTTTGCCCAACTTGCGACGGGCTGGTTTGGGTCGCCGGAACTTGCTGTCCTCGAGGCCAAAGCCCAAGGTACCAAACACCTGCCCGGTGGTGGGCTCGATCAGGTTCCGGTGGTCACGGTAGAGGCGGGGGGTCTTCCAGAGGTAGAACAGGGCTTTCCAGTGGGGCAGTTCGTTGTAGCGCTCGGGCCAGAGCTCTTTGATTTTTTGTGCCACCACATGGGCATACTTGGGCGAAAGCGCCGGAAACACATGATGTTCGATATGGTAGCCAAAGCCCAGGGTGAGCCACTCGAGCCACCTGGGGTTCCGCACCGTGAGGCTGTTAAGCAAGGGGTCGTTGGTCTCGGTGATGGGGTTGAGCAGGTGGTTGGTGGCAATAAAGCTCATGGCGATGAAGTTGGCCATCAACCAGGGCAGGAGGTATATAAACAAAAAGTTGAGGGGCCCAACCCAGAAAAGCACCAACAACCAGACCAGCACCGGCAGAACCGCCTGGAAAATTACAACAGGCCGCTCGCCCGGTTTGAACTCGGGCAGGAATCGCCGGAGCATCATGTGGGCGTGCAAACTGAACCAGAAGGTGAAGGAGAAAAACAGGAGAAAACTCCGCAGCGCCGGCACCTGGCGGAACATCCACTTCACAAAAGGTTTCTGAATGGCCGATTCCAGGGCTCCCATGGCATCGGGGTCGTCGTGCGGGTGCTGGGTATGGCCGTGGTGCTCAACGTTGTGCCATTTGCGCCAGAGCCGGGCCCCTACCAGCAACGGCATAAAAGCAATGGTTCCGGCCACCGAGCGCACGATGGGGTGTTTGATGACCGCACCATGCAGAATCTCATGGGCCAGAAAACCCAGCCCGATGAAGGCATACCCAATCCCAAACGAAAGCAGTAGCTTGAGCCAGATATAGGGCGTCGCCACAATGCCCCAGGCGCACAGGCCAAACAAGGCCAGAAACACCGGCAAATAGACCAGGCGGGCCGGAACCGGCTCAAAAAAGTGGCGTGGTAGCCGGGCTTTAAGGGCTTTGGTGTACTCACGCAGGTGTTGTTCTTCAGTCATAAAGTGCTCCTCGAGGGCTTAGGGTTTGCGGCAGTATACGAGAACCCCTCTTGCGGTCGCCAGTGCTCCGGCAACTTACGTTTCCAGCGACTGCTTCAATTTTTATTTGGAAGCAGCATCTGAGGAAAATCAGCGCACACCAACCTGGGCCTGGCGCTATACAAAAAAGCTCCCCTGGTTTGGGGAGCTTTGAACGGTGCGATGCTTAGGCCAGCTTCACATTCTTGGCCTGGGGGCCCTTGCCATTCTTGCCAGGCTCGATCTCGAACTCTACGCGATCGCCCTCGTTGAGGCTTTTGAAGCCCTGGCCCTGGATGGCGGTAAAGTGCACGAACACATCGGGGCCACTTTCTTGAGCGATGAAGCCATAGCCTTTTTCCGCGTTGAACCACTTAACAGTACCTTTGTTCATCTACTACTCCTGATGTCCTGCTGAAACCGGCTGGTTTTAGGGGACACCAGATGTTAGCACGGGAAACCGGCAAAGTCAAATCAATGTAATCGGTCAATACATTTGAGACTCCAGGGGAACCGACACCTCCTGTAGCTTAGCCAGGTACTCCACCGGCGCCAACCCCCCCAGGGCCATGTGCGGCCGGTGCAGGTTGTAGTGCTCCAGATAACCCTCCAGCTCCCCTTGAATAGCCTCTATCCCCAGCGGTAAAGCCCGCGTGTAAAACTCATCCCGAAACGTCCGCTGCAGCCGCTCTACCATCCCGTTCAGCTTCGGACTCCTCGGCGGCAAAACAAAAAGCTCTATCCCCAATACCCGACAACCCTCCTCAAACTCCGCCATGAACTCGCTGCCCCCATCCACCTGGATCGCACG
>AXWR01000005.1 GCA_000482765.1 Meiothermus taiwanensis DSM 14542 | reverse complement strand
TGGGATGGGCGGCTTTGCCCTGGAGCATTCGCAGGGTCATGCGCAGGTCGTGTACCAGGTCTTCGAAGACCCCCCGGTTCATCCAGCGGTAGGCTTGCGCCTGAACGATATGGGGGGGTGGGAAGTCGTGGGGCAGGTAGTCCCACTGAGCACCGGTTCGAACCATCCAGCGCAGGGCGTTGAACACTTCGCGCAGGTCGTACTTGCGCTGGGGTGCTTCCAGCGGGGCGAGGGTCAAATAGGGCAGCACCAGAGCCCATTCCTCATCACGGACGTCCGATGGGTAAGCACGGCGGTTCATGCTCTAAACATAACTGCAGTGCCTGATTTGGGTAAGGTGGTTTGTAGATTCTAAGCATCAGGCCCACCCCACCAGGGGTGATCCAGGAGGGTTCGATCATCGAACCGGGCGCTCTGACCGACGTCATCAAGGAAATGCTGGCTGAGATGCGCACCCGCAAGCGCTATGTGGTAACCGCGGCCAGCAACCTGGCGGTTATCACCCGCACCTTGCAGGTGCCCAAGATGCCCATCAAGCAGATGGAGGAAGCCGTACGCTGGGAGGCTGAGCGTTATATACCCTTCCCAATTGACGAGGTGGTGCTGGATTACGCACCCCTCGACGCTTATGAGTCCATACCCGACGGCGAACAGATGGACGTGGTGGTAGGGGCTGCCCGGCAAGAGACCGTGGCCAGCCTGGTCGAGGCCCTCAAAGCCGCGGGGCTGGAACCCCTGGTGATAGACGTTAAGCCATTTGCCGGTCTGCGCACCCTGGCCGCCCGTCTGGTATCCACCGACCGCGAACCCATCACCCTCTTCCTCGAGATCGGGGCCGAATCCTCGGCCCTGGTTCTGACCCGCGGCGAGCGGCTGCTCCTGAACCGCGTTATCAACCTATCCGGCAAGGACTTCACCGCTGCCATCTCAAAGGCATTCAACATCGACGTGGTAGCCGCCGAAGATGCCAAGAAAAACTACGGCCTGGCCACCATCCCCACCGAAGACGAAGACCTGCTCCTCGACTTCGACGCCGAGCGCGAGCGCTTCAATCCAGCCCGTATGTACGATGCCATCCGCCCGGTGCTGGTCGAGCTGACCACCGAGCTGCGCCGAAGCCTGGAGTTCTTCCGGGTTCAGGTGGGCGACCTGGGGGTGGATCAGGGCTTTGTGGCCGGAGGGGGTAGCAAACTGAGAAGCCTGGTGCCGCTTTTGTCTGATACGCTGGGCATCCCACTGGAAACCGCCGACCCCTGGCAGGGTCTCCAAATCGACAAAAGCCGCTTCGATCTGGAGTACCTGCGCAGTTTGGCACCCGAGTTTACGGTACCGGTGGGCCTGGCCCTACGGGGGGTGAATCCGCTTGATTAAACTCAACCTCCTGCCCAAGAACCTGCGCCGTCGGGTTGAGCCCGGCTGGTGGCGCCTGGCCGCTGTGGCGGTGGTGCTCGCGGTGCTGGGGACGGTGGCCTTTCTCCATCTCTCTACGCTCTCACGGGTTCAGGCACTGGAGAACCAGCGCGACCAGCTCCAAGTAGAGGTGGATGTGCTACGCCCCTTCATCGCCGAGCAAAACCGCCTCAATCAACAACAGCGCGAGCTCGAGCAGCTCCTGGCCGTGCGCAACCAACTGCGCGAACGCTTCGTGCCCTGGTCGGATAATCTGGCCCTGGTCATCAATCAGATTCCACGGGAAGGCCGCCGGTTTGGGGTGGCCCTGCGCAGCATCGGCACCAAGCTTCTCACACCCCAAGAAGTGCAAAGCAACGTACAGAACGGTCTATACGACGGCAAACCGGTCAACGTGGAATTCAACCTCCAGGGCGAAGCCATCGGCCAGAACGCCCTGATTCGCTTCGTTGAGGCCTTCGAGACCTCACCGCGCTTCGGCATTAACTTCCAAAGCGCCAGCCTCGATCAGCAACGGCAGCTTTACACCTTTGGGGCCACCATCGGCCTGATTCGGCCAACCTCGGAGACGGCCAGCAACACATCGGGAGGTGAAGATAGTGGTAGCCCTTCTCGCTAGAATGGGCCAGCGTGAGTGGGCCATCGTTGCCATAGTGGCCGCCTTGTTGCTGGGCATGATGTGGTACTTCTTTGTGACCCAGCCCCTCCAAGGGCGCATCCTCGAGTTGCAGGCCGAGGTGGATCGCCTGACCGTTGAGCGCGACCGGGGCCGTGCAGCCCAGCGCGCCTTGCCCCAGCTTCGCGAGACCATCGCCCGTCTGGATGCCGAACGGCAGCAGTTTTTGCGTGAACTACCCCCCACCGAACAGCTCGGCCGGGTGTTGAGCTCCCTGGCGCAAACCGCCCGGGAAAGTGGGGTGGTGCTGCGCACCCTGAGCCGCAGCCCTGGCGACAACCAGGGAGTTGCCAATGTGCGGGCCACCAACCTGGCCTTGCAGGTTGAGTCGCCCTTCCCCGAGTTGTACGTATTCTTGCGCAGCCTCGAGGGGCTGCAGCGCTTCGCCACCGTCTCAGGCCTCAACCTTACCCTTAGTGGCAGCGGGGCTGCCGCCACCGAAGCCCAGGCCACCAACCCCATCATCAACACCAGCCTGACCATGACGGTCTACACATACACCGGTCAGGGTCAGCCCAGCCAGCCTGGAGGTCAGCCATGAACTTCCTCCAGCGCATGCCCCAGGGAGCCAAGGTGGCGCTGGTTGCAGCCCTCTTAGTAGCGGCTGTGGCCGCTTGGTACATCAGCTTCTTCCGTCCCAACCAGGCCGCCCAGCAGCCTGCGACCCCCACCCCAGCACCCGCACCGGAGCCCAGCGCTCCCCTGACCACCGCCCGGCCGCTCGAGGTGCTTCCCGTGCCCTTTCTGGTTACCGAGGCGCCCCGCACAGAACAACCACAGGAACAGGATCAAAGGCCAGCCGCTGCTGCAACCACCCAGCCACGGGTAACGGTGCCGCCCAACCCCTTTGTACCCCTGATCATCGAAACGGCGCCGACCGCTGTGGCCCAGCCCAACCCGCCAGCCCCGGCCCTCGCCAGCCGTCCAGTCAGCGCGCCGGTAACTCCGCAGCCCATCCCAAGCCAGACCACCCAGATACAGGTGCGGCAGCCCACCACCCCGCTGCCACGTCCCAGCCTGCCGGGCACCCGGCCCACCCCCAGCGCGGTCGCCCCCTCCACTCCTTCCACACAACCCCGCCTGGCCCAGGGCACCACCCGCGCCAACCTACCACCCACCATCAACCTAGGGTCGGGTGCGCTTCCCATTCGCCTCACCCCTTTGGAACGGGAGCTGAGCAGCACAGGCGCTTCCACCACAGCCGCAGCAGCCCTGGACGTCCAGCCCACCAGCGGCGCCAGCAGCAGCAGCCTCGAGTTCGCACGGGCCGAGATCGACGCCCGGCTCACCCAGGTGCTCGAGCCCAAAAGCAGCCTGGCCCGTGCACAGGAAACCACCCAGGAAAGCAGCCTGGCCCGCTTCGTGCGCGAGCAAAATCTCAAGCTCTCGGGGGTGGTGCTGGGGCCAACCAGCGTAGCCATCTTCCAGAGCAAGGACGGTTTTACGGTGCTGCCGGTGGGCCGCACCCTTCCCGGTAGCGATGTGCTGCTCAAAAGCCTGAGCGCAAAAGAAGCCCTCTTGGTACAAGGTTCGGAAACCCTGAACCTGACGATGGACAATCCCTAGGCGGTGAATATGAAGCGTTTGATTGCTCTTTTAGTGGTGTTGAGTCTGGCGCTGGCCCAGGGTACTTTGCCCAGGGATGCCCGCTTCGACCAACCGGTCAGCAACATCGGTACCAACCTGCCTCTACCGGCCCTGCTAGACGCACTGGCCCGCAGCGTGGGGCTCTCCCCCATCCTGCGCGACATTCCCAACGTCAACGTTACAGCCGATATCGACCAAAAACCCTTCCGGCAGGTCTGGGACCTGCTCATCAACACCTACGGCGATGGTCGCATCACCTACGCTTTGCTCGAGAACAACGTAATTGTCGTGGGGCCCAAGGAAGTGGTGGATCGGGCCCGCGGCCAGACCGCCCAGCCTGCCCAAACCAGCGAGCCTGTAGCGCGTGAGTTCTACCAGGTGCGCTCGGGCGACCCGGCAGCCCTGGCTACTTTTGTTCAGCAGGAGGTGCCAGGGGTTACCGTGCGGGCCGTACCCGGACAGAATGTGCTCTCCATCAGCGGCCCGTCCCGGGCTGTAAACGACGCCCTGAACTTCCTGCAGCGCATCGATGTACCCAGGGCCACCACAGCGGCCATACCGGTGGTGCAAAAGTCGTTCGCGCTCTCACACGCCCGCGCCGCCGAACTGGCCGATGTGCTGGGCAAGGCCATCACAGCCCAGGCCCAGGGCCAGGCCGCCCCGGCCCAAGGGCAGGGGCAGGCCCAGCCGGCACCGCAGGTGACGGTGGTGGCCGAGCCCCGCACCAATACCCTGATCGTTACCGGCACCGCCGAGCAGATTGCTCTGGCCGAACGCCTGATTCCCAGCCTGGATCGGCCCGTGCAGCAGGTGCAGCTGCAAATCCGGGTGCAGGCGGTTTCGGGTGAGGTCATTCGCAACCTGGGTATCAAGTGGGAGACCGTCTCAGGGGGCAACCTGATCGCCAGCTTCCTCTCCACCGGTCTCAATCTGATTTTTGATGCCACCCGCAGCCTGGCTTCCCTTAACATCCGGGCGGTGCTGGACGCCCTGGAAAAGCAGCAGCTTTCCCGCCGCCTGAGCGATGCCAACGTTCTGGTGGAGGACAACTACGGCGCCGATACCTCCGACCTGCGGGCCACCGGGGCCAAGGGCGCGGAGATCAAGGTGGGAGGCCGGCTGCTCATTCCCATTACCATCGCCGATCAGGTCACGGTGCGGGAGTTCGATTACGGCCTGCTGGTGCGGGTGCGCCCGCAAATCTCGGCGGATGGCAACATCCTGCTCGAGGTCTTCACCCAGACCGGCGGCGACCCGGCCGATGGCCCCGCCGGCAGCATCCGTATCCCCCAACAGACCACCCTCTCCAAGCTCCGCATCCGCGACGGCCAGACCGTGGTGCTGGGGGGCCTCGTGCAAAAAGTCACCGATACCTCCGAGAACAAAATCCCCCTCCTCGGCGACATTCCCTTGCTGGGTGAACTTTTCAAACAGCGCACCTCGAGCGTCAAGGACGATGAGCTGATCGTGATCATCACCGGTAACATCGTCAAGGACTCGGCCCAGCGCTGAGCCCCGATAGCCTCTAGCAGCCGGGCCCTGTCCCGGCTTTTTTATATGGCGGTTTTGGACTTGGCCGCGGTTATGCTAGATTCTGTTCATGCGTTTTCTGACTGCTGGAGAATCCCACGGGCCCCAGCTCACTGGCATTGTGGAGGGCCTGCCCAGCCAGCTCCCCCTGACCGTTGAAGACATCAACCCCTGGCTTAAGAAGCGCCAGGGCGGGTATGGGCGCGGGCGGCGGATGGTCATCGAGACCGACACTGTGGAGTTTATGAGCGGTGTGCGGGCCGGTCGTACCACCGGCGCACCGGTGACCCTGGTCATCAAAAACTCCGACTACCGCAACTGGGTCGAGATCATGGATCCGGCTCCCGGCAACGAACCGCGCAAAAAAGCCCTTACGGCCGCCCGGCCCGGCCACGCCGACCTGGCCGGAGGGGTTAAGTACGGTCACAAAGACTTGCGGGATGTGCTCGAGCGGGCCTCGGCGCGCGAAACCGCCATGCGGGTGGCCATCGGGGCCATCGCCCATAAGCTGCTCTCGTTTTTTGGGGTGGAAAGCGCCTCGTTCGTGGATGGGATGGCCGGGGTCTGGAGCCAGGTTCCCTTCGACTGGAGTCTCAAGGAGCGCATCGAGGCCAGCCCGGTACGGATGACCGACCCCCAGGCCGAGGCCGAGGTGATCCGCCGCATAGACGAGGCCAAGGCCGCCGGCGATACCCTGGGCGGCATCATTGAAGCCCGCTTCAAAGGGCTGGTGATGGGGCTCGGCTCCCAGATGCACTGGGAGCGCAAGCTCGACGGACGCATTGCCCAGATGGTCATGAGCATTCCAGCCATTAAGGGGGTGGAGATTGGCCCCGGTTTTAGCAATGCCATGAAGCCGGGATCGCAGGTTCACGACCCCATCTACTGGGAAGAGGGCCGGGGCTATTACCGCCAGAGCAACCGTTCCGGGG
Source organism: Meiothermus taiwanensis DSM 14542 (assembly GCA_000482765.1). Lineage (GTDB taxonomy): Bacteria > Deinococcota > Deinococci > Deinococcales > Thermaceae > Meiothermus > Meiothermus taiwanensis. The sequence continues at coordinate 130,997 of AXWR01000005.1, read as the reverse complement.
GCACCGAGGCGGGTATGACCACTGGAGAAGAGCTGGTGGTGCGGGCTGCGCTCAAACCCATCGCCACCCTGATGAAGCCCCTCCCCACAGTGGATGTGGTCACACACCAGCCCGCCGATGCTGCCCGGGAGCGCTCCGATGTGACCGCAGCACCGGCGGCCAGCGTAATTCTGGAGGCCCTGGTGGGCATCGTGCTGGCCCAGGCCTACCTGGAGAAATTCGGTGGCGACACCCTGGACGAGCTGGTTGAACGGGTCGAGCGGTACAAGCAACGGGTGCTGGCCTATTAGTCGCTGCAACCCCAAAGCCGACGGCCCCCAACAGGTGAGGGATGTCCATACCACACCCCGAGGCCCATTTCCCTATCCCCTTTTATGATCGAGATTGAACGCCCCGTTACCTGGGTAGCCCTGACCGGCTTTATGGGTGTGGGCAAAAGCCGCATCGGGCGGGAGCTGGCCCGCGAGCTGATGCTGCACTTCATTGACCTCGACCGCTACATCGAACGGCAAATGGGGCTCTCGGTGGCCGATATCTTCCGCCACTTAGGGGAAGCCACCTTCCGGCAGCTCGAGGCTGAGGCGGTAAACGAGCTGACCCAAAAAGATTTCTTGGTGCTTTCCTTGGGGGGCGGTACCTTTGTTAGCCCAGAGAATCGGCAAAAACTCTTGCAGCGGGGGCCGGTGGTGGCGCTATGGGCCAGCCCTACCACCATCCTGGAGCGCATCAGCCGCCGCCCCGGTCAGCGCCCCATGCTGGACAACCCCGATCCCTACAAGCGCATCCAGCAGCTTTTGGCCGAACGTGAGGCCGTTTATCGCCAGGCCACCCTCCACGTCTCCACAGACAACCGCCGCGTTCCCGAGGCGGTCAATGAGATTATCAAGCAGCTATGGGATTATGCAAAAACTAGAGATTAGGCACCCCGTTCCCTACCCGATTCACCTGGGGTTCGCGCTCGAGCTCCCCCAAGCCCCGGGCCCCCGGGCCCTCCTCTACGACCTGGCGGTACAGGATTACGCCCAACAGGTGGCCGCCCGCCTGGAGATTCCATTCAGTCTGGGGCTGCCCGGCGGCGAGGAGGCCAAAAGTCTCCACAGCTATGGCCGGGTGCTGTCCTGGCTGGCCCAGCAGGCCCTGCCGCGCAACACCACCCTGTACGTGCTGGGCGGGGGGTGCCTGACCGACCTGGGCGGGTTTGTGGCGGCCACCTACCTGCGGGGGATCCAGTACATCAGCCTGCCCACCACCACCCTGGCCATGGTAGACGCCTCGGTGGGCAACAAAACCGGCCTTAACCTGCCCGAGGGCAAAAACCTGGTCGGGGCCTTCCACGCCCCGGCAGGGGTGTATGCCGAGCTCAGCACCCTCCGCACCCTCCCACCCCAAACCTTTAAGGAGGGGCTGGTGGAGGCCTTTAAGCACGGCCTCATTGCCGGTGATGAGCTGCTGGTTGATGTGGCGCCGATCTCGCCCGATTGGGAGGGCCTCGAGCCCTACCTGGCCCGCGCCGTCATGGTCAAGGTAAGGGTGGTGGAGGCCGACCCCACCGAGCGGAACGAGCGCCGCCAGCTCAACCTGGGGCATACCCTGGGCCACGCCCTCGAGGGGGCCACCCACGGGGCCATACCCCACGGGGTAGCGGTGGCCTACGGGCTGCTCTACGCCGCCCTGCTGGGGCGGGCCCATGGCGGGGCGGATCTGGTACCCAAGGTGCTAAAACTCCTGCAGTGGCTCTCCCCTCCGCCACCCCCCCGCCTGAGCTGGGCAGACCTTACCCCTTTCCTCAGCCGCGACAAGAAGAAGGTGAGCCAGGCCCTTAACTGGGTCATACCCATGGACATGGGGCGGCTCGAGATTCAGCCCGTATCAGAAGAGGTGCTGGTGCGCTGCTACCAGGAATTCCTCGAGGTGCTGCTTTCCCTCGAGCGCAGCCCTACAAAACCGCTTTAGGCTCGAGATAGGGCAGGCCAAAGGCCTCGGCCACCCCCCGGCAGGTCAGCCGGCCCTGGTGGGTGTTGAGGCCCTGCAGCAGGGCGGCATCCTCCCGCAGCGCATCCAGGCCCTTCTCGGCCAGCTTGAGCAGGTAGGGCAGGGTCTGGTTGGTGAGGGCGAAGGTGGAGGTGCGCGGAACCGCCCCCGGCATGTTGGCCACCCCGTAGTGCACCACCCCGTCGACCACATAAGTAGGCTCGGCATGGGTGGTGGGGCGAATGGTCTCGACACAGCCCCCCTGATCCACCGCCACGTCCACAATCACCGCCCCTTCCTTCATGGTGGAGAGCATCTCGCGGGTAACCAGCTTGGGTGCCTTGGCCCCCGGAATCAACACCGCCCCAATCAACAGGTCGGCATGGCGGATGGAGGCCGCCACATTGGCCTCGGTGGAAGCAAGGGTGATCACCCGACCGCCAAACACGTCGTCGAGATACTGCATACGGGCTTTGCTTACGTCCAGAATGGTCACCTGCGCACCCATGCCCAGGGCAATTTTGGCTGCGTTGGTGCCCACGATACCGCCACCAAGAATCACCACGCTGGCCGGGGCCACCCCCGGCACGCCCCCCAGCAGCACCCCACGCCCGCCGTGGGGCTTCTCCAGGGCCGCCGCCCCCACCTGCGGGGCCATGCGCCCGGCCACCTCGCTCATGGGGGTGAGCAGGGGCAGGGAACCGTCCTCGAGCTGCACCGTTTCGTAGGCAATGGCGGTCGTACCCCCAGCCAGCAAGGCCTTGGTAAGCGGCTCATCGGCGGCCAGATGCAGGTAGGTAAAAAGAATCAGGCCCTTGCGCAGATACTGGTACTCCTCGGCAATGGGCTCCTTGACCTTGACCACCAGGTCGGCGGCCCAGGCCTCCTGGGCGCTTACGATCTCGGCCCCGGCCTTTTGGTACTCGGCATCGGAAAGGCCCGAGCCCACCCCGGCCCCCTGCTGCACCAGCACCTTATGCCCACGCCGCACCAGGCTGGTCACCCCGCCCGGCGTGAGGGCCACGCGGTTCTCGAGCGTCTTGATCTCCTTGGGAACACCAATCACCATAACAACCTCCCGTTTTTCCCAAGCCTAGAACGCCCAAGGCGCAAAAGAAAGTAAGAAGTTAAGGACAAATACCAGATTTGCCTGAACTTTTTAAGGCATAATAGGCCTTATGCTTTCCAAACTTTTAGACAAATTCAACATCGCCATTCTGAACGAGCTACAACGCGACGGGCGGCTCTCCTTCAGCGAGCTGGGCCGCCGGGTGGGGCTCTCGACCCCGGCCGTCACCGAGCGGGTGCGCCGCCTCGAGGACGCCGGCGTTATCGCGGGCTACGGGGCCCGGATCAACCCAGGGGCCCTTGGCTACACCATCACCGCGCTGATCGAGGTGGCCACCCCGCCGCACCGCTACCAGCAGATGCTCGAGTTTGCCCAGGCCACCCCCGCGGTGCGGGAGTGCTACTTCGTCACCGGTGAGTCGTCGTTTGTAGCCAAGGTGATGACCGCCTCGGTGGAGCAGCTACAGGAGCTTATTCAGCAGCTTGGTTTTTACGGCAGCACCCGCACCTCGGTGGTGCTCTCACAGCCCATCATCAAGGAAATCTTTGAGGTGGGCTGACCGCTACGTCTTGAACACCCGCTTGATGCGCAGCTTGAAGCCGTCGCCCTCGGCGATAGCCACCAGGCGGCGCTTGGGGCCCACCAGGGCCACCAGACCCTTAGCCGGAATAGCCAGGGGAACCCCCTCCATCACCCGCTTGGCCTCGGCGTGTGTGAGTTCCACGCTGGGGCAGGAAAGGGCCTCGAGCTCGTCCAGGGTTCTGCTCACCTCCAGGCGTTCGATCTCCTGGGCCTGCTCGAGGCCAATCCTACCCACCCGGGTACGCACCAGCCCCGATAGAAAAGCCTGGGTGCCCAGCCGCTGCCCCAGGTCGCGGGCAAAGGAGCGCACATAGGTGCCGGGCCCCACCACCAGACGAATCACCGCGGTGGGGTAGTCGCCCAGCGGCTTTGGCAGTTCGACCGGGCGACCCCGTGGGGCCAGCTGCCAGCCGGTGGCCGAGGGGGCAATGCGGTGCGGTACAGGTGCGGGATCGTAGGCCAGCAGGCTCACCTCGCGGTAGACCACCGGGCGGGGGGTCAGCTCGAGGGCCTGCCCCTTGCGGGCCGCCTCGTAGGCCTTGACCCCCCCCACCTTCACCGCTGAGTAGGCCGGTGGGGTCTGCTCGGTCAGCTGCAAAAACCAGGGCAGGGCTGCTTCAATCTCGCGCTGGCTTGGATGGCCTGTATCGGGGCCCAGCACCGGCCCTTCGGCATCGAGGGTTGCGGTGGTGACGCCAAAAGAAACCCAGGCGATGTACTCTTTTTCTTCTGCGGACAAAAAAGGCACCAGCTTGGTGGAGGCCTCTGTGGCGAGGATCAGAACGCCCGTGGCCAGGGGGTCGAGGGTTCCGGTGTGACCCACCCGGCGCGTGCCGAGCAGCTTACGGGCCATATCCACCACGTCGTGCGAGGTGCGCCCCAGCGGTTTGTTCACGGCGAACAGGGCCATGCCAGCGGATTGTACCCATAAATAAGCCGGCGCGGCTAGTCGGGGTTTTGCGTAAACTCTTAGCATGAACTGGCGACAACGCTACCAGCGTCTGAGGTTTGCCGAACCCAGCGAGGGGGTGCTCGAGGTCATCCTCTCCAACCCAGGCCGGCTCAATGCCGCCGATAGCCAGATGCACCGCGAGCTGGCCTATGTCTGGCGGGATATCGATGCCGATGAAAACATCGGGGCGGTGCTGGTGCGGGGCGAGGGCGGGGCCTTTAGCAGCGGCGGCGACTTCGAGATGATCGAGGAGATGATGCGGGATTACGAGGCCCTGCTACGGGTCTGGAAGGAGGCCCGCGACCTGGTGTACGGGGTGGTGAACTGCGCCAAGCCCATCGTGTCGGCCATCGAAGGGCCGGCGGTAGGGGCCGGGCTGGCCGTGGCGCTGCTGGCCGATATCAGCGTGGCTGGGAAAACCGCCCGCATCGTGGACGGGCACGTGCGGCTGGGGGTGGCCGCTGGCGATCACTCGGTGCTGATCTGGCCCTTGCTGTGCGGTATGAGCAAGGCCAAGTACCACCTTTTGTTGAACGAGCCGCTCACCGGAGAGGAAGCCGAGCGCATTGGGCTGGTATCGCGCTGTGTGGAAGACGGCGAGGTTTACAACGAGGCCCTCAGAATTGCCACCCGGCTGGCCCAGGGCGCCGCTGCGGCCATCCGCTTCACCAAGTACGCCCTCAACAACTGGCTGCGCATGATGGGGCCCAGTTTCGACACCTCGTTGGCCCTCGAGTTTATGGGCTTTCTGGGCCCCGATGCCCAGGAAGGGCTGCGCTCGCTGCGCGAAAAGCGCCCGCCCCACTTCCAGAAGAAATCGCCCATATAAAACACGCTGGCCCGGCCAGTAATATGGTGGGTATGCGTCTACAGCAATTTTTAGCCCGCGCCGGTATCGCCAGCCGCCGCAAAGCCGAGGACTTAATCCGCGCGGGAAGGGTCACCATCAATCAGCAGGTGGCCAGCATTGGAGCGGTCGTTCAGCCCGGCGATATCGTGCATCTCGACGGCGAGCGGGTGCGGCTGCCGCAAAAAAAGGTGGTGATCGCCCTGCACAAGCCCAGGGGCTACACCACCACGCACGAGGACGAACACGCGGAGAAAATCGTCTATGAGCTGGTTCCCAAGCACCCCGGCCTGCATGCGGTCGGGCGGCTGGACAAGGACACCGAAGGGCTGCTGTTGCTTACCAACGATGGTCACCTCACCCAACTGCTCACCCATCCCCGCAACCAGGTGCCCAAGCTCTACCGGGCCTGGTGCAAAAACGGTCGGGTTAGCGTCAAAGCCTGCCAGCAACTGGTGCAGGGGGTGATGCTGGGGGATGGGCCGGCCCAGGCCCTCGAGGCCCACCCGGCCAAGAATGGGGTTAAGCTGGTACTGACCGAAGGACGCAAGCGCGAGGTGCGCCGGATGCTGAGCAAGGTAGGGTATCCGGTGGAAAGGCTGGTCAGGCTTGCAGTGGGGCCGATTGAGCTGGGGGAGCTCGAGGCCGGCGAGTGGCGCTACCTTACCCCCGATGAAATTAAGCTGCTATACGCCAGTGCCCAGCCTCAATCCCCAATTCAAAAACCCACAGCCCAAGCCGGTGTACGACCTCAAAAGAGTACCGTAGAATCTAACAGTGGACGTCTTTCGACCCGGCAACGGCAAAGTACAGATAAGCGAGGCTCAAATCTCCAGGCGCATACGCGAGCTGGGCGAACAAATAAGGCTTGATTACCAGGGCCAGGAACCCCATCTAATTTGCGTCCTAAACGGTGCGTTTATCTTTATGGCCGACCTGGTGCGGGCCATTGACATGCCCTTAACCATGGACTTTCTGGCGGTTTCTTCGTACGGCGACAGCCAGAAAACCAGCGGCGAGGTGGAGCTCATAAAAGACCTGCGCCTCCCGATTGCAGGCCGGCATGTGATTGTGGTTGAGGACATTGTGGACACCGGCATTACCATCAACTACCTGCTGCGGATGCTGGAGGCCCGCCAGCCCGCCTCGCTCAAAATTGCCGCTTTGCTCTCCAAACCCTCCCGCCGTCAGATTGAAGTGCCCATTCACTACCTGGGCTTTGAAATCGAAGATGCCTTCGTGTATGGCTATGGCCTCGACCGTAGCCAGTTCGACCGCAACCTACCCTTCATCACCTCACAGGCATAGCATGAGCCGTATGAAAAGCTATCGTTATCTCGATCTCATCACAGCCCTTTTCGTAGTGGTGTTGGTGGTCTCCAACGTCGCCTCGACCAAAGTGGTGCTTTTTGGCCCTTTTACCTTTGACGGGGGCACCCTGCTGTTCCCCCTGGCCTATATCTTTGGCGATGTACTCACCGAGGTTTACGGCTACAAAAGAAGCCGCCGGGTGATCTGGACTGGTTTCTTCCTATTACTGCTTTCTGCCCTCACCTTTGGCCTTGTGAGCGCACTGCCCACACCCACCGATGAGTTTAGTCAAAAGTCGGCCGAGGCTTTCTCTACCATCCTGGGTCTGGTGCCGCGCATCGTGCTGGCGAGCCTGGTGGCCTACTGGGTGGGTGAGTTTGCCAACAGCTATATTCTGGCGCGGCTTAAGGTAGCCACCCAGGGGCGCTTTTTGGCCTTGCGCACCATCGGCTCTACCCTGGTAGGACAGGGCCTGGACACCGCCATCTTCCTGCTGGTGGCCTTTTATGGCATCTGGGACAACAGCCTGCTCTGGACGGTGTTTGTTTCGAACTACATCTTCAAAGTTGGCATAGAGGTGCTTTTTACACCCCTTACTTACGCCGTGGTGGGATTCCTAAAGCGCGCCGAAAACGAAGACTATTACGACCGCGACACCCGTTTCAACCCCTTTGCGTTCCGCTAAGCAACTAGCCCCGCATATCTGGTAGAATGCGCGAACCCCAAGCAGGTGCCAAAACCCAGGGGGGTTCGCGCAAGCCGAGAAATCGGCCAGGGGACATTGAAAACCCGCTTTTCCTTTACCTTCCCCCACCCTGCACTCGGGCGAGAGCTCGAGTGAGGATTGAAACATGTGGGCCTTGAGCGATGCGGCCAGGGCATCCAGAGGTTGCACTCGGGCGAGAGCTCGAGTGAGGATTGAAACGAGCCACAGCCGGGACAAACCCGGAAGGACGTATCCGGTTGCACTCGGGCGAGAGCTCGAGTGAGGATTGAAACCCGGGGGTTGAAAGCTCGCTCTCGGTTGGCTGATAAAGTTGCACTCGGGCGAGAGCTCGAGTGAGGATTGAAACTTACCACTGCCTGGATCTGCCCCCGCTCGTCCCTAATGTTGCACTCGGGCGAGAGCTCGAGTGAGAATTGGGAAGCATGACCCTTCTAGAGGAGTTGGGCAGGTTTTTTCCGCCGGGGCGCTTGTTGCACAAGCCGGGTGAGCTGGTGCCCTACGAATCCGACGCCCTTACGGCCTTCCGGGCCCGGCCCCTGGCGGTGGTGCTGCCCGAGAGCCACGAGGAGGTGGTGCAGGCGGTGCGCTGGTGCGCCAGGCACCGGATACCCTATGTGGCCCGGGGCTCCGGCACCAGCCTTTCGGGGGGCTCGCTACCGATTGATGGCGGGCTTTTGATTGGCCTCAACAGAATGAACAAACTGCTGCGGCTGGATCCGCAGGAACGCATCGCGGTGGTGGAGCCGGGCTTTATCAACCTGCAGGTCTCGAACGCTGCCGCCCCCTACGGCCTTTACTATGCCCCCGACCCCTCCTCCCAGCCGGTCTCGACCATTGGCGGGAACCTGGCTTTTAACTCGGGCGGGGCCCACTGCCTCAAGTACGGCATGACCTCCAACCACGTGCTTGGGGCCAAGGTGGTGCTGCCCGACGGCGAGACCGTGGTGCTGGGCAGCGAAAGCCTGGAAAACACCGGCCCCGACTGGCTGGGCCTCTTTGTGGGCAGCGAGGGGCTTTTGGGCATTGCCACCGAGATCACCCTGCGCCTTTTACCCAAACCCGAGACCTATCACACCGTGCTGGCCGCCTACGACGCACTGGAAAAAGCCGGTGAGGCGGTGGCCGCGGTGGTGGCCTCCGGGCTTCTGCCGGGTGCCATGGAGATTATGGACTCGCTGGCCATCGAGGCCGCCGAGGCCGCAGTCAGGGCTGGTTATCCAAGGGAGGCCCGGGCCCTGTTGATTGTGGAGCTCGAGGGCGAGGCACCCCAGGTGGAGGCCGAGGCCCGCTACCTGGACGAGGTCATCCGGCGCTCGGGGGCCTACGAGGTGCGGGTGGCCCAGAGTGCCGAGGAACGCCTGAAGATCTGGAAAGGGCGCAAGGCCGCCTTCTCGGCGGTGGGGCGGCTCTCGCCCGATTACATCGTGCAGGACGGGGTGGTGCCCCGCTCCAGGCTGGGCCAGGCCCTCTCGGAGATCGAGCGGCTCTCGGCGCGCTATGGCCTGCGGGTGGCCAACGTCTTTCACGCCGGCGACGGCAACCTGCACCCCCTGATCCTGTACAACGGGCGGGTGCCGGGGGAGCTCGAGCGGGCCGAGGAGCTGGCGGGGGAGATCCTGCGCCTGTGCGTGGCCCTGGGCGGCTCCATCACCGGCGAGCACGGGGTGGGCATGGAGAAAAAAGCCTACATGCCCGAGATGTTCTCCGAGGCCGACCTGGAGGCCATGCGGCGCATCCGCCGGGCCTTGGATCCCTTTGAGCTTTCCAACCGCGGCAAGATGTTCCCCGGCGGCGAGGCCCCCGCTCTGCACCAGGCCGGGCCCCACCCCCTGGAGCGGGCCGGTATTATTTCCAGGGAGTAGCCTGCCATGACCGTGCTCCATCCCACCAGCCCCGCCGAGGTTCAGGAGGCCGTGCGCGCCCACCGCCGGGTGCTGGCCCGCGGGGGCGGGAGCAAACCGGCCCTTTCCACGCCCGCGGAAGGCCAGACCGTCCTGGAGATGAAGGGCCTCTCGGGGGTGGTGGAGTACGACCCTGGCGAGTACGTGCTGGTGGCTAAAGCCGGAACCCCCCTGGCCCAGGTGGAAGAGCTCCTGGCCCAGCACGGGCAGTACCTGCCCTTCGACCCCCCGCTGGCCGAGCAGGGGGCCACCCTGGGAGGAACGGTGGCAGCGGGGCTTTCCGGCCCCATGCGGCAGCGCTACGGGGGGGTGCGGGACTTCATCCTGGGGGTGCAGTTTGTGGATGGCGAGGGCCAGCTGGTGCGGGCCGGTGGCAAGGTGGTCAAGAACGCCGCCGGTTTTGACCTGCCCAAGCTGATGGTGGGCAGCCTGGGGCGGCTGGGCCTTCTCACCGAGCTGGCCTTCAAGGTCTTCCCCTACCCCAAGGCCACCGCCACCCTGCAGGTGGCCTTCCCCAGGCTGGAAGAGGCCCTCGAGGCCCTCTACCGGCTGGCGGGCTCCCCCATCGAGCTTTATGCCCTCGACCTGGTGCCCCCCGCCACCCTGACCCTGCGCCTGGGGGGCCTGCCCGAAGCCCTCCCGGCCCGGCTGGAGCGGCTTAGGGCCTTTGTGGGCAGGGCCGGCGACCTCCTGGAGGGCGAGGCCGAGGCCCAGTACTGGCGCAACCTGAAGCGGCTCGAGCTGGGCGAGGGCCACCTGGTCAAAGTAGCCCTCACCCCCCGGCAGATCCCCGCTTTGGAGCAGGCCCTGGGCAGCGCCCCCCGCCGGTACATGAGCGCGGGCCATCTCCTGTACCTGGCCTGGAACCACGAACCCGCCCGGTTGGATGCCCTGTTACGGCTTCAGAACTTATCGGGTCTGGTTCTAAAGGGCCCTACGCATCAGGCCCGGATTGGAATAGACTTGGAGCATACCTTCGGCCGGCGGGTGGCCGCCGCCCTCGACCCTCAAGGCCGGTTTAGCCCCACTCCACCCTAGTAAGCCCAGGAAACCCTATGCAGCACAAAATTGATGTGGAAAAGCTCGGCCCCCAGGGCGAAATCATGGCCCACGCCATCGAGGCCTGCGTGCACTGCGGCTTCTGCCTGCCGGCCTGTCCCACCTACCAGGTGCTGGGCGAGGAGATGGACTCCCCCAGGGGGCGCATTTTTCTGATGAAAGAGGTGCTGGAGGGCAACCTGAACCTGGAGGAGGCCCAGCCCTACCTCGACAAGTGCCTGGGCTGCCAGGGCTGCGTCACCGCCTGCCCCAGCGGCGTGCCCTATGGCGAACTCATCACCACCTACCGGGCCTGGAGCGAGACAAAGCGCCACCGCTCCCCTTTCCAGAGGCTCTTCCGCATCGGCCTTCAGGAAACCCTCCCCTACCCCGCACGCTTCCGCGCAGCGGTCGCCCTGGGCCGGCTGGGCCAGCCCCTCAAGCCGCTCCTGCCGCCCCTGTTGCAAGCCCCGCTCGAGCTGCTCCCCAACCAACTGCCCAAGGCCGAGCCCCTGCCCGAGCTGGTTCCCGCCGAGGGGGAAAAGCGGGCCCGGGTGGCCTTTCTGGCCGGCTGCGCCCAGCAGGTCTTGCAGCCTGGCTTCAACCACGCCACCCTGCGGGTGCTGGCCCATAACGGGGTGGAGGTGGTCATCCCCAAAGGCCAGGGCTGCTGCGGGGCCTTAGCCATGCACACCGGCGAGCGAGAGAGGGCCCTGCGCTTTGCCCGGACCAACCTCGAGGCCTTCGCCGGTGAGTACGACGCGATCATCACCAACGCCGCCGGCTGCGGCTCGGGCCTCAAGGAGTATCCCCTGCTCTTCCACGGCGAACCGGAACAAGAAAAGGCCCAGGCACTGGCGGCCAGGGTCAAGGACATCGCGGTTTTCCTGGCCGAGCTGGGCTTGAAAGCTGTGCCCCCGCTTTCGCGGCCCCTCAAGGTGGCCTACCACGATGCCTGCCACCTGGCCCACGCCCAGCAGGTGCGGGCCGAACCGCGCCGGCTGCTCAGAAGCATTCCGGGCCTCGAGCTCCTCGAGATTCCCGAGGGCGAGCTTTGCTGTGGCTCGGCGGGTACCTACAACCTCGAGCAGCCCCAGATTGCCGCCACCCTGGGCGAGCGCAAAGCCCGCAACATCATCGCCAGCGGCGCGGAGCTGGTGGTCACCGGCAACATCGGCTGCTTCACCCAGATCCAAAGCCACCTGCGCAAGCTGGGCCGGGAGATTCCGGTGCTGCACACCCTCGAGCTCCTGGATCGGGCCTACCGCCAAAGCCCCATCCTTCCAGGCCGTTAAAGCAAGCCTGCACCCCGGATAAAATGCCCCCTATGCGCGAGCTGCTCATCGCCAGCTTCCGGCAGGCCCTTGAGCAAACCCACCCCGCCCGCCTCACCGCCCAGCACCTACCGGAGGAGGTGCCAGCCCTGATCGTTTCGGTGGGGAAAGCGGCCATGAGCATGCTGGAGGCCGCCCGGGAGCGGTTCCCCCAGGTTCCCTTTATAGCGGTGCCCAAGGCCGAGGCGGGCCGGGACTGGCCGCAAGCAGAACATGGTCAGATCCTACCGGCCCGCCACCCCGTGCCCGACGAGCAGAGCGTGCGGGCCGCGCAGATCATCCTCCAGGCAGTCTCGCGTTTGCAAGCCAGCGATCTTCTGCTGCTCCTGGTCTCGGGGGGCGGCAGCGCGCTTTTGTGTGCGCCCTGGGGGATTGACCTGCCCACCAAACAGGCCCTGACCCAGGCCCTGCTGCGCTCGGGGGCCGAGATTCAGGAGATCAATGCGGTGCGAAAGCACGTCTCGGCCCTCAAGGGGGGGCGGCTGGCCGCGGCCACCCCGGCCCGCATCCGGGCGCTGTACCTCTCCGACGTGCCGGGCGACGACCTCTCGGCGATTGCCTCGGGCCCCACCGTCCCCGACGAGACCACCTTCGCCCTGGCCCTGGCGGTGCTCGACAAGTACGGCCTGGACTTCCCCGAGGTACGGGCCCACCTGGAGCAAGGCGCAAAGGGTGTCCTGCCCGAGTCGCCCAAGCCGGGCGAGGCCCTCTTCCAGCGGGTGGAGAACCGGCTGATTGGCAGCAACCAGGTTCTGCTCGAGGCCGCCCAGCGCTTCTGGCAGGCCCAGGGCTACCCGGCGGTCATCCTCTCCGACCGCTTCCAGGGCGAGGCCCGCGAGCTCGCCCGCTTTCACGCCAACCTGGTGCAGAGCATCCGCGCCCACGGGCAGCCCTTCCGCCCCCCGGTGGTGCTGCTCTCCGGCGGCGAGGCCAGCGTCACGGTGCGCGGGTCGGGCCAGGGGGGGCGCAACCAGGAGTTTCTGGGCTGGCTGGGTTTTTACTTGGGCAAGGAGGGCGTTTGGGCATTGGCCGCCGACTCCGACGGCATTGATGGCAACACCCCCGCAGCGGGCGCCATCCTGGCACCCGACACCTGGCACAAAGCCCAGGGGTTGGGCCTCGATCTCAAGGCCCTGCTACACGACAACAACGCGCACGGGTTTTTCCAGGCCCTGGGGGATCTGCTCATCACCGGCGAGACCGCCCACAACCTCAACGATTTTCGGGCACTGGTGGTGGAGTAGACCGCGCTGCGGTAAGCTGGGGCTGGCCCATGTCAAGCGTTCTGGTTTTGCACGGCTTTACCTCCCACCCCACCCTGACCATGGGGCCGCTGCCCGAAACCTTGCGCAAGGCCGGGTTTACCGTGGCCCAGCCCACCCTGCCCGGCCACGGCACCCGCCCCGAAGACCTGCGCGGCGTGCGCTGGCTGGACTGGCTCCAGACCGCTCGCGAAGCCTATCTGGCACTCCCCGAGCCCAGGGCGGTGGTGGGCCTCTCGATGGGGGGGCTGCTGGCCGGCTGGCTGGCCGCCGAGCACAAAACCGCCGCCCTGGTGGCCCTGGCCCCGGCCCTGGGCTTCAAGAACCGCCTGGCCTACCTGGCCCCGCTGCTGCACTACGTCAAACCCTGGGCCCATAGCACCCACCCCGTCGAGGTCGCCCGGCGGCAGGCGCAGAGCCCCAACTACCCCAACTTTCCCACCGTGGCCCTGGTGCAGCTGATAGCCCTCCAGCGGCGGGTGCCCGAGCTTTTGCCCAGGGTTCGGGCCCCTGCTTTGGTGCTCGAGGCCGCCCACGACGACACCGTACCGGAAGCCGCCGTGCGCCGCTATTTTGCCCTGATCGGTGGCCCCGATAAGGAGTATCGCGTTTATCAGAGCCAGCACGATATGCTCCTGGATCCGCTGGCCCCGCAGATCTCCGACGATATTGTGGCCTGGCTACGGGAAAAGCTGGGGGCGGGTTAGCGGCGCACCTCGAGCTCCAGCTTCACATTGCCCCGCTTGGTCTGGCCCAGCACCTTTTTGACCACCAGGCTGCCCAGCCCTTCGGCCAGCAGGTGGTCGCCCTCGGCTATCTCGTCCTTGGCCGAGGCGGTCTTACCCCGGAGCCTGACCTTGCCGGCCTTGACCCCCTGGGCAAAGTAGGTGCGCGAGACCCCAAAGCCCTTGGCCCCCACCACGTCCACCCGCAGGCTGGGCACCACCACGCTGCGGGTGCGTTCACGGGTTTTGGGCAGCTGCTCGGGCGTGGCCTCTTTGGCCTGGAAACCGGCCTCTTGCAGGGTTTTGAGGCCTCTGGGCAGGGTGGCCAGCAAGAAGCCTTCCTGGGTCTCCTCGAGATCCCCCAGCTGCCCCGGCTCCAAAAGCGCCCGCAGCCTGTCTTCCAGGGCCTCGAGGTCGCCCTCAAAGGCCAGGAAGACCACCGTGGTGGGGTCGGATACCGCGGGGATGTGCTCGGGGAAGAGCACCGCCACCTGCCGCGAGGCCATGGGCAGGCCCCCAAAGGTCTCGAGGCGAAGCCCTTCTTGTCTGGCCAGGCGGCGCAGCTCGTCCAGGGCCTCGGCCTCTAAAAAGGGGGTCTGTACCACCCGGCCCCCTCGAGCTTTTTTCAGGTATTCCTGCATAGAGTCCATCCTTCCGGTCGTGCCAGCTACCGTCAACTTTTCCAGAAATCCGCGTAGAGGCCGGGCACACCCATCAGCTCGGCGTGGCGGCCCACCTGCACGATCCGGCCCTTTTCCATCACCACGATCTGATCGGCGTGCTGCACGGTGGCCAGGCGGTGCGCCACCACGATCACCGTGCGGCCCGGACGGGCGGCCTCGAGGGCGGCCATGACCTGCCCCTCGCTGTTGCGGTCGAGGGCGCTGGTAATCTCGTCGAGCAAAAGAATTTTGGCCTCCCGCAGCAGGGCCGCGGCAATAGCCAGGCGCTGCCGCTGCCCCACCGAAAGCCCGCCCCCGTCGTCCTCGAGCGGGGTTTGCAGGCTAATTTCCCGGCCCAGGCCCACGGTATCCAGGGCCTGCTGCATGGCTTCCGGGCGGGCGCCGGGGGCCAGCGCGGCCAGGTTTTCCTGTACGGTTCCGGCGAACAGCAGGGGCTCCTGCGGAACCCAGGCCATGCGGGCCCGCAGCCAACCGGCCTCGTAGCTGTGTAGCTCGAGGCCATCCAGCAAGACCTGCCCCGCGCTCGGACGGTACAGGCCCAGCAACAGGCGCAGCAGGGTGCTCTTGCCCGCCCCCGAAGGGCCCACGATGGCCGTGAAGGAGCCCGGCGCGATGCGCAGGTTGAGGTTGTGCAGGATGGCCGGGCCGCCGGGGTAGGCAAAGCTAAGATCGCGCAGCTCGAGGCCCCCCGCCAGGCTCTGGGGCCGGAGCTGCCCCATGGCCGGGGCTGGGGGCAGCTCGAGCAGCTCCACCACGCGGGCCGCGGCCCCCTCGGCCTGGGCAAACCCGGTGCCGATGCGGCTCAGCACCTGCAAAGGGGTGATGGCCAGCCCCAGCAAGGTGAGGAAGGCGGTCAGATCGCCGGGGGTCATCTGCCCGCGCTGCACCGCCCCCACCCCCAGGGCCAGCAACAGGCCCAGCAGCAGCGTGGTGGCGAGCTGCCCCAGGGGCAGGTGGAGGGCCGCGATCAGGGCGCGGGTGCGCCCCAACCGGTACTGCTGCTGGTTGCTGTGGCGGAAGCGTGCCTGGGCAAAGGCCTGCAGGTTCAGGGCCCGGATCAGCTCCAGACGCCCGAACCCCTCAGCCATGCGGGCGGCCAGGCGCTCCATAGCAGCCTGGGTGCGCCGGCTGTAGCGGGTCACCCAGGCCCCAAGCCAGCCCAGGAGCAGGGCCATGAGCGGCAGCACCAAGAGCAGGTACAGGGTAAGCTGGGCGTAGTGCTGCAAAAGCTGGAATAGCAGCGCCAGGAGCAAGATCCCCTGCACCAGCAGCCCCCCCAGGCTGTAGAACAAAAAGCCCTCCAGCTCCTTCAGATCGGCCACCAGCCGCCCGGTGAGCCCGCCCGAGGCGGCCGGCAGGGCCATCAGATCGGCCTCCAAGAGCCGCCCAAAGACCCGCTCCCGCCAGACCGCCGGAATTTTCAGCGAAAGGTAGCCTATAAAGGCCTCGAGCACGTACCCGCTCACCACCAACACCGCCAGCAAACCCGCCCCCGCCCATAAAACCGCTCCGAGCCGCTCCCACTGCCCCGGCAGCACCTGATCAAACAACGGCTTGACCACCAGGGTCGGCAGCCAGGCCTGGGCCGCGGCCGGCAGCAAAGCCAGCCCGGCTGCCAGCAGAATAAGCAAGGAGAAGGGACGTAATAGCCTAAGAAGGTTCATAGAGCAACACAGGTGGACAGGTAAACAACATCACTGCTAGGGGAACTTGCAGGCCACCTCTGGGCTTCAGCAACGAGCCAGCACATACTCCACCAGCTTATCGGCTCCGGGCCGGGCCTCCAGGCGCTTTAGCCGGGCCCGGACTTCCTGCGCCCGCTCGAGCAGCTCGAGGCCCGCAGAGGCCACCTCGGCCGGGCTGAAAACCCCCCGCAGCTCCGGGAAGACCCGCTCGCCCAGCCACTGGTTGGGCAGGGCCAGGTGGGGGATGCGCGGCTCCAGACGCCGTATAAAGTTTTGCTTGAGGGCTTTGGCCCCCGGCAGCATGAGCAACCAGTGCCAGAGGCCCTCCAGCGGCAGCATCTCCGGCTTGTGCAAGGGCAAGAGCACCAGCGAGGGCAGGCCGGCCAGGGCCAGCTCGAGGGTGTTGGTTCCGGGGATGGTAATCGCCAGCTGGGCACGGCGCATGGCCGCATAGCGCTGGGGTTCATCCAGCACCAGAACCTCGAGGCCCCCGGAGGTTTGCAGGCGATCCCCCACCCAGCGGGCCCCCACCCCGCCCAGCTCCCTCACCAGCTCACCCGAAAGTGCCTCGGCCACCACCGCCTCCGGCAGCAGGCGGCTCTTCACCCAGGCAAACCGCAGGCCGGGCCGCGCTTTAGCCATCTGTTCGGCCGCCGCCAGCAAAAACCCCAGCAGGTAGCGGGCGGCAAAGGGGCGGCTACCAGCCAGCAGCAGCACATCGGTGGCTGGGGCAGGCACCGCCGGTGCCTCGTGGAGGGCGTCCACCACCAGATTGCCCACCACCTCTATGCGGGCCGGGCTCACACCTCGAGCCTGCATGGCCGCCTTGGTGCGCTCGGAGTCCACCAGCACGGCCCGCAAGCCGGGGTGATGGGCCCTGGCATCGAAGGTATAGGAAAAAGCCGGGTAGCCCGTGGCCCGGCCCAGCAAGACCGCGTCGCGGGGCGCCCCCCCCAGCAACAGCACCAGCCCGCGGCCAGGGGCCCTGCGCCCCAGCACCCTGCGCAACAGCGCCGAGCGGCCCGAGAGGGCGTCCAGTTGCAGCGCTTCGGCCTTGGTCTGCTCGGTTCCGGCGGCGAACTGGTCGCGGATCAGGAACAGCTCGATGCGGGCCCCGGGCACCCGCTGGCGCAGGCGCGTCAGCACCGGCGGCACCCAGGTCGAAAGCTCGCCAGGGCCATTGGTCAGCAGCAGGATTTCGTCCAGCATCTTGGGTTCGATTTCAGCCCTCAAAGTCCGGCTCGCCCCGCACAAAGCCCGCGAGGTGACGCCTGGAAGGCGAGGCCAAAAAGGCTTTGAGCGCGCGCACCTCTTCGGTATCGGGCAAGCCCTCGAGGGGACGGCCTTCGCGCACCGCCCGGAAGGCCTGCTCGAGGGCCCGGTAGCGCTCGCCGGTAATACCCGCCCGGCGCAGCCCCACCGTGTTGAGGCGGTAGTGCAGGGCCGGGCTGCCGTCGGCCAGGCTAAAGGGCAGGACATCCCGGGTCACCTTGGCAAGCCCACCAATCATAGCCCGGCTGCCCACCCGCACAAACTGGTGGATCCCGGCCATTCCGCCGATCACCGCATAATCGCCAATCTCCACGTGCCCGGCCACTCCCACGCCCTGGGTCAGAATCACGCCGTTGCCCACCTGGGCATCGTGGCCCACGTGCGAATGGCCCATCAGGTAGCAGCCCGCGCCGATCCGGGTGGGCACTTCTTCTTTGGTGGAGCGGTGCAGGATCACCCCCTCGCGCAAGACCGTGTTTTCCCCGACCTCGAGCCAGGTCTCCTGCCCCTTAAAGCTCAAATCCTGCGGGATTCCCCCCAGCACCGCGTGGGGCCCCACCCGCACCCCGGCGGCCAGGCGCACATACGGGTGGATGACCGCGTGGGGCCCTACCTCCACCCCCGGGCCGATCTCACAAGGGCCCTCCACCACCGCATACGGGCCAATCTTCACGTCCGGGGCCAGGTGGGCTTTGGGGGAAACCACCGCGGTGGGGTGTATGGCAACCCGGCTCACGAGGTAGCGCCTCCCGTATCCGAGCGCAGCACAAAGCTCAGGGTGGCCTCGGCCCGCAGCTCGCCCTCTACCCTGGCCTCAACCTTTACCTTCCCCAAACCCCGCCGATAGGCCAGCAGCTCCCCTTCCAGAATCAGGGTATCGCCCGGAACCACCGGCTTCTTAAAGCGGGCCTCTTCCACCCCCACCAAAAACACCAGCCCCCCCGGCTTGAATTCCGGCTGTTTGGTCACCACCGCCACCGCGCCCTGGGCCATGGCCTCGATCAACAAAACCCCGGGCATGATGGGATAGCCAGGAAAATGGCCTTGAAAATGCGGCTCGTTAAAGGAAACGTTCTTCAAGGCCCGAAAACGCTTTTCGTCGGCTTCCAGCACCCGGTCAATCAGCAAGAACGGGTAGCGGTGCGGCAGGAGTTTGAGGATCTCGTAAATGTCCACGGCTTAATACTAAGGGGCCGGGGCAGAAAATGGGTTTCAGCGGCTCATCACCGGCTGGAGGGCGTTGGAGAGCTCGAGGGCCAACTCGAGGGCCTGCAGGTCGTCCTCGAGGGTCACCAGCGAGGGCTCCCCCTTCTGAATCCGGTCTACAAAATGCTTGAGCTGACGCCGGAGGGGGTTGTCGTTGTGAATGGCGATGCGCTCGGTCTGCACCTGGGTGCGCCCGTTGGGCTCCACCCGGTCGGGGTCGGGTTGCACAGGCGGCGAGCGGTGCAGCGAGAGTTCGGTGTATTCGCTGTTGAAATCAAGCCGCAGCACCTCGCCGGGCTGGGTAATGGTCAGCGAGCGCTCGGCCTGGGGCGAGATCCGGCTGGCGGTAAACAGCGCCCGGGCCCCCGAGGGGAAGTCCACCACGGCCTGGGCGTACTCGTCCAGCCCCTCTACCTGTCGGCCCACCACGCTGTAGCGCAGGGGCTTCTCCCGCAGGAGCAAGAGCACCAGATCCAGGTCGTGAATCATCAGGTCGAGCACCACCCCGATGTCGCGTATCCGGCGGTTGTTGCCTATGCGACGGGCCTCGAGCACCCAGGGGTTCCTAACCATGCGCATGAGGTCGCCCACCGCCCGGTAAAAGCGCAGGATATGCCCCACCTGCAAAACCACCCCCCGCTGTTCAGCCAGCCTCACCAGCTCCCGTGCCTCGTGCATGGTGCGGGTCATGGGCTTCTCCAACAGCACATGCACGCCGGCCTCCAAAAACATGCGGGCCTGCTCGTAGTGAAAAGAGGTGGGTGAGGCGATCGAGACCGCCTGTACCTTGCCCAGCAGCTCTTCCGGGCTGGAAAAAGCTGGCACTTCTAGGTCTTGCTCGATGGCCGCCTGACGAAAAGGATCGGGATCAACCACCCCCACCAGACGAACCCCCGGCAACCCGGCGTATACCTGAGCGTGGTACGTCCCCATCACACCGACACCCACAACACCTACTTTTAGCTCCATAGAATCCTCGGAATACGTGCACAAACCCTGCGTCCCCAGCAGGATGATACACTTAAGCCCCGTTTACAACCACTTTTTCACCCAGCCAGGCTTTAGAGAACGCTCAGAAAAATCACAGGTGCGGGGGTTGGCTCAGCGCGATCCTGCGTCCTGTAGCAGCCTGGCCAGTTCCACGTGCAAGCGGTGCGAGGCCCGGTGGGCCACAAACCGCCCCTGGTAGGGCCTGCCCGCCAGGTACAGGTCGCCCAGAAAATCCAGGGCTTTGTGATACACAGGCTCGTACAGCATCCGGGGCGTGTTGACCAGGCCCTGCTCGCTGAAGACCAGGGCGTTCTCCAAAGAAGCACCCTGGATAAGACCACGGGCCCGCAGCGCTTCTACCTCGTGCAGAAAGCCAAAGGTGCGGGCTGGAGCCAGCGCCGTGAGCGGCGTGGGGGGGCACTGCACCTGCTGGTAGCCGATCCTGGGGTGCGGGAAAAGGATGGTGACGGCGAGGGTAAACTGCTCCGCTGGCTGGGCCAGCACACTGCTACGCCCCTCCTCAACCCGGATAGCACCGTTCACCGGCAACGGCTGGGGGCCTAGCGCCGGAAAACCCTCCAGGGCTGCCAACCATTCCTGGGCGCTACCGTCCAGAATGGGAACCTCTGGGCCGGTTACTTCGATGACCAGGCCCTCCCAGATGCCCCGCATAAAGAGGGCGGCCAGCAGGTGTTCCACGGTCATCAAGCGCAGGTTATCCCCACCCAGCACCGTGCAGCGGGCGGTGTCCACCACGCTCGAGGCCAGCGGGCGCAGCTCGAGCCCCCCCACCCAAAAGCGCACCGGCCCCTCGGACGGATGAAAGCGCACCGTGCTGGGTTCGCCGCTGTGAAGGCCGATTCCGCGCAGGGTCATAAGGCTTCCAGTTCAGCGCGACGGCTGCAAAAACTGCCGCAAAGTACGTTCCATACCGGCCAGCCAATCTAACAGCGCCAACCGCCGCCAGTGCCGGCGGGCCGGCTGCGCCGGAATCGCCCCGGCCCAGGTCTCCCCTGCCGGAACGTTCTTGGAGATGGCGCTGCCACCGGCCAACCGGGCCCCTTGGCCCACCCGCACGTGGTCGGCGATCACCACCCAGCCCCCCATCAACACCCCATCCTCCACCACAGCGCTCCCGCCAATGGCGCTGCTGCCCACCATAACCACGTTTTTTCCGATCTGAACGTTGTGGCCGATATCGGTGAGGTCGCCAATTTTGCTGTGCGCACCAATGCGGGTCTCCCCCACCACGCTGCGCTGTACCACACAGTGGGCCCCCAGCTCCACCCCATCCTCCAGCACCACCCGGCCCGTGTGGGGCAGGCGCTGCTGATCTTGAAAGCCAAATCCAATAGCGCCCAGCACAGTGCCCGCACCGATGTGGCAGTCCGCCCCCACACGGGTGCGCGGGTAGAGCGTCACCCGGGGCTCGAGCACCGTTCGGGGGCCTATCTCGGCCTGCTCACCGATATAGCAGTAGGGCGCTATCACCGCGCCGGCCCCCACCCTGGCCCCCCGGCACACCAGGGCATATGCCCCTATTGCAGCGGTGGGGTCTACTTCCACACCCGCCTCGAGGGTGGCGGTGGGGTGCACGCCCACCTCCGCCCAGATTTCAGGTCGGTTGAAAAGGGCCAGCACCAGGGGCCAGGCCTTTTGTACCGACGGCACGCGAACCCGGGCAACGGATGGGGGGCACTGGGTTGTTTCATCCAGCAGCAAAGCCGCGCCCGCCTGCAAAGCAACCGCTAGAAACCGGGCCTCCCGCACCACCACCAGCTCGCCCGGCCTGGCCCGGTCGGGCGGGGCTAAAGCGGTAATCTCGGTATCGGGGCCCTCGAGGCGACCCCCTAGACGCTGGGCAATTTCGGAGAGCAGCATAAACTTCCCAACTCCGCGCTTCTATTGTCAAAGCGACGCTGCGGATGAGTCCACACAGCCCGTCTGGGCATTGCCAAATTACCGCCTTAGCACATTATCGGAGGTCACCAGGGCATCCCGTAGCACATGCAGCATGTCCAGGGCCTTGCCGGTGCCCAGCGCCACCGCCTCTACGGCGTTCTCAGCCACCACCACGGGCACACCAGTGGCTTCTTGCAGCAGCATGTCCAGGTTGCGTAGCAAAGCCCCCCCACCGGTCAGCAGAATGCCCCGGTCGATGATGTCGGCCACCAGTTCGGGCGGGGTGGTTTCCAGAACGCTCTTCACACCCTGGACAATCTTTTCCAGGGGCTCTTTGAGGGCTTCCACCACATCCTCGGTAGTCACCTCGATGCTCTTGGGCAGGCCCGAGATCAGATCGCGCCCGCGCACCTCAGCCACGGCATCTTGCTCTCCAGGGACGCGCTTGGCCGCCCCGATTTTGATCTTGAGCTCCTCGGCGGTGCGCTCCCCGATCAGGAGGCTGTACTTGTTGCGGATGAAGCGAATGATGGAATCATCGAACTCGTTACCGGCAATGCGCAGGCTCGTCGAGCGCACGATACCGCCCAACGAGATCACCGCAATATCGCTGGAGCCACCCCCAATGTCCACCACCATGCTGCCGGTGGGTTCAGCAATCTTAATACCAGCCCCGATGGCCGCCGCCAGGGGTTCGTCAATCAGGTAGGCCCGTTTGGCACCGGCTTCTACAATAGCCTGCACCACCGCGCGGCGCTCCACCTCGGTCACCCCAGAAGGCACCCCCACCATCACCTGTGGGCGGAAAAAGCGCAGCGGGGGCAAAACCTTCCTGATAAACAGGGTGAGCATCCGCTCGGTTAGGGTATAATCGGCAATCACACCATCTTTGAGGGGACGGGCCGCCACAATGTTGCCCGGCGTACGCCCCAGCATCCGGTAGGCTTCAGCCCCCACCGCCTTAACTTCTTTGGTATCGCTGACCATGGCAATAACCGAGGGCTCTCGCAGCACAATGCCTTTGCCGCGCATATAAATCAGCACCGAGGCGGTGCCCAGGTCAATACCCACATCCTCGCCGCGAAACGAAAGCAAGCCAGCCATAGCGATTTATTCTACAGGTTTGCCCGTGAAGCACAAAGCACCACCTGGCCTTTATCGTATACACCCATCAAACCACATCCGCCTGTCGTAGGGGCTGGGCATAGGCTTGTCCGCTTCAATGCCGTATCGCATAGAAGCCCCAATTGTCTGACGGATTATCCTCCTGCTGCCTCAAATCCGTTATATAATCGGGGCATGGCACAACCCAGACCCAAGCACGCCTGGATGCGGGAGACCTACCAGAAGTCCCTGGCCAAGATGCCCGAGCGCAAGGTGGCCCACAAAACCCTCTCGGACATCGCCCCCGAGCCGCTTTATACCCCCGAAGACCTGAAGGACTTCGACTATGCCGAAAAGCTGGGCTACCCCGGCGAGTACCCCTACACCCGGGGGGTTTATGGCTCAATGTACAGGAGCCGCCTATGGACCATGCGGATGTTTGCTGGGTTTGGCACCGCCGAGCAGACCAACGAACGCTTCAAAAAGCTGCTGGCCGCCGGGCAGAACGGGCTTTCCACCGCCTTCGACCTGCCCACTCTGATGGGCTACGACTCCGACCACCCCCTCTCTAAGGGCGAGGTGGGCAAGTGCGGGGTGGCGGTGAGCAGCCTGGCCGACATGGAGATTCTCTTTGAGGGGATCAACCTGGAAGAGGTCACCACCTCCATGACCATCAACTCGCCGGCCAACGCCATCTGGGCCATGTACCTGGCCGCCGCCAAGAAAAAAGGCTACGACTGGAACAAGCTGGGCGGCACCATCCAAAACGACATCCTGAAGGAGTTTATCGCCCAGAAAGAGTTCATCTTCCCGCCCGAGCCCAGCGTCAAGCTGGTCATCGATACCTTTGAGTGGGGGCCCCGAAACGTACCCAAGTGGAACTTCATCTCGGTCTCGGGCTACCACATCCGCGAGGCCGGCTCCACCGCGGTACAGGAGCTGGCCTACACCCTGGCCGACGGCTTCGAGTACGTGGAGTGGGCCCTCAAGCGCGGGCTGGAGATTGACGAGTTCGCCCCCCGCATCTCGTTTTTCTTCAACGCCCACAACGACTTCTTCGAGGAGATCTGCAAGTTCCGGGCTGCCCGGCGCATCTGGGCTAAAGAGATGCGGCATCGCTACGGGGCCAAGAACCCCCAGAGCTGGATGCTGCGCACCCACGCCCAGACCGCCGGGGTCTCCCTCACCGCCCAGCAACCCCTCATCAACATTGCGCGGGTAGCCATTCAGGCCCTGGCTGCCGTGCTGGGCGGCACCAACAGCCTGCACACCGATGCCTACGACGAGGCCCTGGCCCTGCCCACCGAGGAATCGGCCAAGATTGCCCTGCGCACCCAGCAGATCATCGCCTACGAGTCGGGCGTAACCCATACCGCCGACCCGCTGGGGGGCAGCTACTACGTGGAGTGGCTCACCGACCAGATGGAGACCCAGGCCATGCAGATCATCGAGGAGATCCGGCGCATGGGCGGGGTGGTGCGGGCCATTGAGGAGGGCTACTTCCTGCGTGAGATCGCCGACGCCAGCTACCGCTTCCAGCAGGAAGTGGAGCGGGGCGAGCGGATCATCGTGGGGGTGAATGCCTTCCAGGACGAAGGCCTCCAGGTGCCCATCCAGCTCATTGACCCCGAGGTGGAGCGCGTGCAGGCCGAGCGGCTGGCCCGCATACGGCGCGAGCGCGACCCTCAGGCCGTACAGCAGGCTCTAGCAGCGCTGCGGCAGGCCGCCAAAGAAGGGCGCAACACCATGCCCTACTTTGTGGACTGCGCCCTGGCCTACTGCACCCTGGGTGAGATGATGGACGAACTCCGGGCGGTGTACGGGGTTTACGAGGAGCCGGTGCTGGTATAAGGAACAGCTACCCCACCAACAGCAAGCCCCAGACCAGCCGCCGCCGGCCTGGGGCGGAGGGCCTGGCGCTAAGCCGTTTGCAGGATGGGAATCTCCGAGAGGAAGGTGATGGGCAGCTTGCTGTTGCCCTGGTGGAAAGCAGCCAGGCGGGCTACCACGTTGGCCCCGGCCTTTTGGGCCACCTTCTCGAGCGCGTTCATGGTGCCTCCCGAGGAGACCACGTCGAAGACCAGGGCCACATTCTGGCCCATCAGCTTTTCGGCCATGCGGCTGTCCAGCCAGAGGGTCTCGGTTACGCCCAGGGTCAGCGACTCCACCTCCTGAATGATGGGGTCTTGCATATAGGGGCGGCGCTTGCGGCGCACCACCACATAGGGCTTGCCGCAGATGGCGCTCATGGTATGGGCCAGCACGATGGGGGAGGTCTCGAGGGTCAGCAGGGCATCGGTCTCGGGCGGCAGGTGCTTGACCAGCCCTTCAGCGGCTGCCTGCACCAGTTCGACATCGCCCATAATTTCAACCAAGGGGATGTGAACGCCCGGCAGGGTTTCCACCACCGGTACATGGCGGGTGATTTTGCCTATTGTGATGGGGTAAGTTTCCATAGTTACACTCCCTTGTTGCACCAAGGACTTAGCCTATTCGAACACCATGAGTATACGTGTGAATAGCCGTATACGAAGGTCATCCTGACCCCGCGCTTGGGGCATTCGTTCAATCCGGTTTGAAGAGCGGCAGATGCCCCAGGGCGATCACATCTTCGCGGGGGGAACCCTCGGTAAACACGGCCAGCACAGCGGCCACCTGCCCGCCCACGTCGGTGATGAGGTCGGAAAGGCCCTTGAGCGTGCTCCCCGTCGAGACCACATCGTCCACGATGGCCACCTTTTTGCCCTTGATAAGGGGTACGTCGGTTCCATCCAGCACCAGAAGCTGGGGCTTGCCGGTGGTGATGGAAATCACCGTGCGCGATACGGGGTTAATCATGTAGGGTTTCTCGGTTTTGCGGGCCACCACATAAGGCTTCCCGGTCAGGCGTGAGAGGGCATGGGCCAGGGGCACCGCCTTAACCTCCGGCGTCACCAGGGTTTCGATCTCGGCGGGCATCCGCTTGGCCAGGGCTGCGGCTGCCTCCTCCACCACCTCGGTATCGCCTAGCATGTTGAACAGGGCCACCGCCACATCGGGGCCCACCTGCACCACCGGCAGCTCACGACGAACCCCGGCTACTTCCACCGCATAGGTTTTCACGGTCATAGTTTATAGGGTTCTGGAAGATTGACAAGCACTGTGCATAACCTGCAGCACACATGGCCTCGAGCCAGTTGCGTATACTCAAAGCATGGTACCCGCACGCATCGAAGGAATGGGGGTAGATCCGGGAAATGGCAACCTGATCGTGATGCTCAGGGCCGAGAACGAGCTGCTCCTGCCGGTGGTGATCGGGGCCTTGGAAACCCAGAACATCATGGTGCACCTCTCGGGCGAGAAACCCCCCCGCCCGCTGGGCCCCGATTTGTTCTACAACACCCTCGAGCTGCTCGGGGTGAAGGTACTGCGCCTCGAGATCGTCGAACTCAAGAACGGCACCTTCTACGGAAGGTTGGTGCTGGAACAGCGCGGCCTGGAGTACGAGATCGACTGCCGCCCCTCCGACGGCATGGCCCTGGCCATCCGCGCCGGGGCCCCCATCCTGATTGCCGAGCAGGTGCTCGAGCAGGCCGGGATTAAAGAATCGCAGCTAAACCGCCAGGGCGAGCCGCCCAAGGCATGAGGCGCCTGCTGGCTCTCTTCCTTGGGCTGGCCCTGGGCCTGCCGGGGCTGGCCCAGCGGCTGGCCGTGCTGGGCGACTGGGGGGCCGAGACCCCGCACCGCCCCCTTGTCGCCGGGGCCATATACGAGCAGCATCGGCAAAAGCCTTTCGCGGCCCTGCTGACCTTGGGAGACAACTTCTACCCTCGAGGCGAGCCCGTGCGCCGCTATCTGGACGAGCTGCCCCCGGTACGCATTTATCCCGCATTTGGCAACCACGATGTACCCGCCCTGGCCCAGCAGCTCGAGCTGTTTGGGGTCGAAGGGCCCTACTACACTTTCCGGCTGGAAAACCTCGAGGTCTTCGTGGTCTACTCGGAGCATTTTAGCCAGGCCCAGCGCCGCTGGCTGGAGGCTGCCCTCAAAGCCTCTAAGGCCCCCTGGAAAATTCTGGCCTTGCACCGCCCCCTCTACTCCTCGGGCCCGCATGGAGGCGCCCGCAGCCTGCGGCAGTCCATCGAGCCCCTCCTCATCCAGTACCGCGTGCCGCTGGTGCTGGCCGGGCACGAGCACAGCTACGAGCGGCTCGAGGCCAGGGGCATCGTTCACATCGTTTCTGGCGGCGGTGGGGCCTGGCTGCGGGGTTTCCTGAGCGTGCACCCTCAAAGCAAAGTGCGGCGCCAAAGCCCCAATTACCTGACCCTCGAGGCCAGCGCCGAGCGGCTTTTAGTTACCGCCTACAATGAGAAGAACGAGATGATTGACCGCCTGGAGCTAAAAAGATAGTTCAGGCATCCGAGCGCAGGTGCACGTGGACGTGGAACACCTCCTGCCCGCCTTTCTCGCCCACATGGATGCGGATGAAGTAGCCCTCGAGGCCCAGCTGCCTGGCGATGCGGTTGGCCGTGAGCATCAGCTTGCCCAGCTTGAGCGCACCCTCCGGGGTGTCGGGGTAGTCGGCCAGGGTGGGGATATATTCTTTGGGGCAGACTAAAATATGCACCTTCGAGCGCGGGCGGATGTCTTTGAAGGCGATAAATTCCTCGTCTTCGTACACGATGTCGGCCGGCAGTTCGCGGCGGATGATCTTACCGAAAACCGTGGGGTTCTCCATATCGCCTAGACTATAACGCTTCTGAAGCGGGGCCTGGCAAAATAGTGGGGAGGTAAGTCTATGGGATCACTACCGGCAAGGGCCCTCTGGACGGGCGTTTTTCTAATACTGGTCTCCACCCTGGCGGTTATGGGCTCCAAGCTCACCCCCACCGCGCTAATCCCCGGAATTCTGGGCCTCTTGATTGCCTTGATGGGCATCTGGGCCAACAGAACCCCCAGCCAACAGCCACTGGCCATGAACATCGCGCTGGGGCTCTCGCTGCTGGGCCTGCTGGGTTCGCTGCGCGGCATCCCGGACTTCATCACCCTACTGGGGGGCGGCACGGTGGAGCGACCGGTGGCCGCCATGGCCCAGTTTGCCACGGTGTTTATCTGCCTGGGCTTCGTCCTGCGCTGGCTGGTGGAGCGGCGCCGCAAGGCCTAGTCTTTTCAGACCACGGGCAGCAGGTAGCGGGCTGGTTCTTCCTTGATGGCCTCGAGCCGGCCCTGCAGGGTGTAACCCTCGATGGCCTCCACGCGCACCCAGGCGGTCTGGCCGATGCGGGCCTGTCCGGTGCACTCGACCTCGTAGTAGTCGGGGGTATGACCGTAGGCCTTGCCCCCGCGGAAACTTTCGACCAGCACCTCCACCGTACCACCCAGCTTGGGCCGCACCCGCGCCTCGGCCAGGCGGGCCGCCAGGGCCTGAAGCTCTTTGTTGCGGCGCTTACGGACTTCGATGGGCACCTGCGGTAGCGAGGCCGCGCGGGTCTTGGGGCGTGGGGTGTAGGTGAAGACATGCACGCGGCTGGGCCGCACCTCCTCCAGGAAGGCCAGGGTCTCCTGGTGCTCGGCCTCGGTCTCGGTGGGGAGACCCGCAATCACATCGGTGGTGAGGGCAAACCCAGGTATCCAGTCGTAGGCTTTCTGCACCAGCGCGCGGTAGTAGTTTTTATCGTAGCGGCGGCCCATCAGGGCTAAAAGCCGCCCCGAACCCGTCTGCAGGCTCAGGTGCAGGTGGGGGCGCACCTGGGGGGCAAAGCGCTGCATTACCTGCAGAAGCTCGTCCCCGGTGTCCTCGGGTTCGATGGAAGACAGGCGCACCTTGGCCCCCATCAGAGCAAGTTCCTCTACCAGGCCGGCAATCCCGCGGGGGTGGCCTTTGTAGGAGCCCAGCCGCACCCCGGTCAGCACGATTTCCTGCACCCCCGCTTCCAGCAGAGCCTCGGCTTCCGAAAGCGCATCGCGGTGCCCGCGGTGGCGTTCGCGCCCGCGCAGGCGGGGGATGATGCAGTAGGCACACCCCGCGTTGCAGCCGTCCTGCACCTTGAGAAAGGCCCGCACGTAGTTGTTCAACAGGCCCCGCTCGCCGGCCCCCCAGAACTCGTTGGGCGGGGTGGTGATGGGGTCGGCGGGCAGGCCAAAGTGTTGCAAGATCAGGCCCGGCAGCTCGGCCTTGCGGTTGTTGGGCACCACCGCGTCGGCCCCCAGCTCGGCCAGTTGATCGGGAGCCAGCTCGGCATAGCAGCCCGTCACCACGATGAAGGCCGCAGGGTTGGCCCGGCGGGCCCGGCGCACCTCTTTGCGGGCGTCGGCCTCGGCAGAGGTCGTGACCGCGCAGGTGTTGATGACCACCAGATCGGCCCCTGCTTCGGGGGGCACCACCACCGGCTGCAAAGGTTTAAGCAGGCCCACCAGGGCATCCGATTCGACCTGGTTAACCTTGCATCCTAAGGTTTTGACCGCCAGCCGCACCCCTTCCATCAGGGGCATTGTGGGCCACGGCCCGCCTCCGGTCAAGGGTCGGTGAGCACCAGACCCGACACATCGTCGTCGGAGGCATAATCGTCCAGGGCACAGACCGCCTTGAGCTTTACCACCTGGGCGGGGAGATCGTCGGGGCCAAACTCGCCGGTGGTGGTGCTGCGGGCCACGCGAGCCACCTGCTCCTCGAGCAGCGCCAGCAGCTCCGGGGTGGCCTTGCGTACGCCAACGGGCAGGTTTTTTAGCACATGGAAGGCCACCGGGTATATGTCCTCGAGGCAGTGCAAAGCCTCCAGCACCTCCGAGCTGGAGGCCAGACCCCGCCCAACGGTGTTGCGCATCCGTTCTGGCAAGGTTTCCTCTTCGGTCTCCACAATGCTGGTTACGTATAGATCGAAACCCGTGTGGTGCCGGTGAATCCAGATCTTGAGCAGTTCACGCAAGGCGGGGGTCTGGCCGACCAGCATAGAGCCGGGCTCGAGTTCGTAGATCGCCTCGGCAAGTATTCGCATACAACCACTGTAGAACAGACACCCTTGGGACAAGGCACACCCTGAGCGTTACGCGGGCGCTGAGCGTTACGCAGGCTCCTGTTATACCGGATTCAAAAAGATAATCTTCCAAAGCAAAGACCTCCAGAGGCTATCTTTTTGAATCCTAGAGCACTCCCTTCCAAGGGGCAGTATCGCCCTCCGCTACGCGGATAACTTCGGTCGGGTTAGTTCGCCACCATTCGGTGACGAACTAACCGAATCTGGTATTAGCATGGGGCTGTGCTAACCCTGCAAGATATCCAACACGCGGCCCAGCGCATTGCCCCCCACATCCACCGTACCCCGGTATTTACCAGCCAGGGGCTGGACAAGCTTCTGGGCCGCCGCTTTTTTTTCAAGGCCGAGCACCTGCAAAAAACCGGCAGCTTCAAAGCCCGGGGGGCCCTGAACGCGGCCCTCCAGCTACAAAACCCCAGGGGCCTGATCGCGGTCTCCTCGGGCAACCACGCCCAGGGGGTGGCCTATGCGGCCCAGGTGATGGGGGTGCCGGCCCTGGTGGTGATGCCGGAGGACGCCTCCCCCACCAAAAAAGCGGCCACAAGGGCCTACGGCGCCGAGGTCTACGACCAGGGGGTGACGGTAGAGAACCGCGAGCAGGTGGTGCGCGCGCTGGCCGAGGAGACGGGTTTTGCGCTCATCCACCCGTTCGACGACTTGCGGGTGATGGCCGGCCAGGGCACCCAGGCCCTGGAACTTTTGCAACAGGTGCCCGATCTGGACGCGGTTTTGGTGGCGGTGGGTGGGGGCGGGCTGATCTCGGGCATTGCCACGGTAATCAAGAGCCTGCGGCCCGCGTGTGAAGTGATCGGGGTGGAACCCGAAACCGCCAACGATGCCCAGCAGAGCCTTCAGGCGGGGCGGCGCGTGAAGCTGTCGCAGGCCCCCAGAACCGTGGCCGACGGGGTGCGCACCCTGGTGGTTGGCGAGAAGACCTTTCCGGTCATGCAGCGCCACGTAGACCGCATCCTGACGGTGCCGGACGAGGTTACCTTGGAAGCCCAGCGCCTGATGATGCAAAGGCTCAAACAGGTGGTGGAACCCACCGCCGGGCTGGCCTTGGGGCCGGCCCTGATGAGCTACGACCTACCCGAGCGCATTGCGGTGATTGTGTGCGGCGGAAACTGGATGCCCTGAAGGGGGCTAGCGCAGCAGCCTTTCCAGAACCCCCCGCACCACCCGACCGGTCTGGGCCATCAGCACGGGGTCGGCGAAAGTATCGGTGGGGCGGTGGTAGTTGGGGTCGAGTCCGCGGAAGAAGAAGAGCACCGGCACCCCGGCTTGGGCAAAGGGTACGTGGTCGCTGCCCCCGCCCGGCGCACTGCCACAGGCCACCTGCAGGGCGTTGCAATCGGCCAGCGCCCGCAGCTCACCGCTCCCGCCGATGCCCAGGGTGCCATTCACGTTGACGCCCACCATATCCAGGTTGAGCATGCCCTTCAGGCCCCGCACAATTTCGGGGTTCTGTTCTACAAAACGCCTCGAGCCCCACAGCCCATCCTCTTCTCCATCAAAAAACATGAACCAGATCTGCGCTGAAAGGGGGCTATCGGCCAGCTGGCGGGCCAGCTCGAGCACCGTCACGGTGCCGGAGGCGTTGTCGTTGGCCCCGGGGCTGCCCGGCACCGAGTCGTAGTGGGCCCCCACAACGACCAGCGGATTCTGGCTACCGCGCCTGGCGATCACGTTGCGCCCCTGTACCTCCTCGGTCAGGATGCGCACGTCCAGCACGGCGCGGGTTCCTGCTTGGCTGAACAGCCCAGCGCCATCGCTCTGCGAGAGGGTCACCCCCGGAATGGGGCTGTTGCCGCCAAAGGTGAAGCGGGTGCCGCTGGGCTCCTCGGTCAGCAGGACAATGCCCACAGCCCCCCGCTCGGCGGCCAGCCGGGCCTTCTCGAGGCCGGGAATCCCACCCCGGCGCACCACTGCAATGGCCCCCTGCAGGTTCAGGTTGGCGAAATCGGCGGCCAGCCCCGCCCCCGGCACCACCGCCAGCGGCCCCTCCACCCGTCGGCCCGGGCTACCCGCGATGCTGCTGACCGGAAAGGTGGCCGCGCCCACCTGGAGGCTCGAGCCCTGGTCGCGGGTACGGCTGTAGGTGAAGGGCTGGAATTCCACCATGTAGCCCACCTTGCGCAGCTCAGCAGCCAGGTATTCCCCAGCCGCAGTGGTAGCGGGCAGCCCCGCGACCCGCGGCCCCTGGGATAACAGGGCCTCTAGGTCGGCCTGCATGCGCTCGGTAGAAAAAGCCTGGGCCAGGGCCAGCAGCCCGATGGTCACCAGCCCCAGAACCCCCCGCGAAAACAATTGCCGGCTCATGCCCCAATTCTGCCATCCGGCCCATGAGTTGGATGGGGTGGGGTTATCATACCTGCCCCCCAGGCAGGGCGAACCAACCCGACCGAAGTTAGGGCCCTACCGCCCCTTGGAAGGGAATGCCCTGGGATGCAAAAAGATAGCCCCTGGAGGTCTTTGCTCTAGGAATCCGGTGTCAATCCTTGAACAGGTTATCGAAAGCCGACTGGCTACTGCTCTTGCGCTTGAGGCGAAAGAGATCGTTTTTTAGCTCGATCCGGTCTTCTTGCAACAGCAGCTCGAGGGTGCGCCGCAGCTCATCCCTGGACAGGGTCTCACCCTCTTCGTCCAGCCAGTGCATTATGTCCTTCTCGCTGGCAAAGCGCAGCGTCTCGATAGCTTTTAGCACCCAACCCCGGGTATCCATACCTGAATATACCGTGTCGGTAAACCAAATTGGGTGAAGCCCCGCCCAAGCGCGTTCGGGCGCAAAAAGTGGCTCCCGGGGCGCGTTCTATATCCCACAACGTCTTTCATTAAGCCCCCATCTTGTCGCACAATAGAGGCGTGGATCCCTTCAGGGAGTACCAGGACTACGTCATCGCGCACCGTCTGCGCGAGGCCCTGGACTTCTTTCCGGGCAGGCTCTACTCGCTGAGCGAATACGCCACCCTGCGCCTTCGTCGCAGTGAGTTGGTGCGCAAGCTGGTAGGCCGCCAGGGCGATCCTGCGCTTTTATCACGCATTGAACAGATCTCCGACGACCTTAATTTTGGCTTTTGGTCCAACCCCGGCCTGCTTAAGGCCTTCCTGAAGCGTTTACCTCCCCAACGGCACCCCTTGTTGTGCAGCCCCGAAGCCTTCGAAACCCTCCTCTCGCACACCGAGCGGCTTCGGCTCAAGGAACCTGGCCTGGCCGGGCGCTATTACCTGGGATGGCTGCGCCTGCCGGCCCTGCTGGACGAGCCCCAGGTATTCGAACACGCCATGCTCGAGCAGGAACGTCTGGCTGAAGCCCTGGGGCTCTTCCTGGACGATTTTCACAAGGTTGCCGGTTCAGGGTAGGCCACCACCACCCCATAGCCGGCCTCGAGCTCGATCTCCACAGGGCCCAAAGCCAGATTGGAAAGGGTCTGGGTACTCCCCAAGGGCACGCTGGCTCTGTGTAAAGACCAGCGCGTCCCACGGAGGCTCAGACCGGAAAAACCTCCCAGCGGCAACAGGCTTAGCCTGCTATGGGGCGGCAGGTTCAGCCGCAGGATTCCCGGCAATAAAGGATGGGCTTCCTCGTTGCCCGAGGTCAGCAGGGTCGGCACCCCCTGCTGAGCCAGCCGGATACCCAGCAGCAGATGGGCCAGGGTCTGGTCGGTCTGGCCCCCCATGGCCCCCACCAAAACAAGTTGCTCGGCCCCCCGGGCCAGGGCGGCCTGGACGGCCAGTTCACCATCGGTGAAGTCCTTGGCCGCTGGATGAACCTCGCGGGGCACCTGGGCATAGGCCTGCTGAAGCTCCGGGGAGGCCGAGTCGAAATCACCCACCCATAGCTCGGCCGCGAGCCCCAGGGCCTGGGCGTGGCGCATACCGCTATCGGCAGCAATAACCCGGCTCCCAGCCACCTGGGCTTTGAGCCGCTCGGTCGGGGTAACCAGGCCTCCTAGCAGAATGGTGAAGCGTTGCATGGGGTACAGGGCGCTTAGTGGGCTCGAGGGGCTTCGAGTGACGTATGCTCAGCCCCCGGGCCGTCCTCCAGCACAACCACCTTAGACCAATCGACCTGTAGCTGGACGGTATCGCCAGGGCGAAGCCCCAGCTCGGGGCCCTCCAGGTACAGCCTACAGCCTCGCCAGACCAGCTCGAGGCCCACCACAAAACCCTTAAAAACCCGCTCTTCCACCCGCGCCTCTTCCCCATGGCCCAGGGTGATGGCCTCCGGCGGCAACAGGTGCGGGCGGGCCGGCAGCCCCACCTGTTGGCTCTGCTGGGCCGACAGCAGGTTGCGGTGGCCCAGAAAGCCGGCCACCCAGGCGTTTTTAGGGTTGCGAAAAAGCTGTTCGGGCGAGCCGGTCTGCACAACAGCACCGTTCCTCAGCAGGGCCACCTGATCGGCGATTACAAAAGCCTCGGACTGATCGTGGGTCACCACAATGGTCGGCACCTCGGTCTGCCGTAAAATGGCCCGCAGTTCCCACAGCAGCTCATTCCGCAGCTTCAAATCCAGGGCCCCCAGCGGCTCGTCCAGCAACAACAGGCGGGGCCGGCTGGCCAGGGCTCGAGCCAGCGCAACCCGCTGGCGCTCACCGCCCGAAAGCTGGTGGGGGCGTTTTTGCGCGTGAGGCCCCAGATGGGTCAGATCCAGCAGTTCGGTCAGGCGCTGCCGGATGCTGGCCCCATCCCAGCGGGCCTCCCGCAAACCAAAGGCTATGTTTTCCCAGACCGACAGATGCGGAAACAAGGCATAATCCTGAAACACCAACCCCACCCGGCGCGCCTCCGGGGCCAGGAAGGTGATCTCGCTTCCATCCAGCCAGATTTCCCCAACCTCCGGGGCCTCCAGACCCGCTATCAGCCGCAAAAGCGTGCTTTTACCGCTGCCCGAAGGCCCCAGCAAGGCCAGGGTCTGCCCCGCCTCGACCTCGAGGGAGACCCGCAGCCGGAACCCCGGATAGCTTTTGCCGAGCCCCACCAGCCGCAACATAATCCTAGCCTACAGCCAAGCGAATCATACCCTGCATTGTATGAATGTCCTGGCACTTCAGTTCTATGATGGCAGCTATGAGCCTGGTGGCGGCTTTTCTAGCTGGCCTGCTTTCCTTCCTCTCCCCTTGCGTCCTACCCTTGGTGCCCACGTACCTGCTGTATTTGGGTGGAGAACGGGGACGACCCCTGTTCAACGCCCTTTTCTTTGTGGGTGGGTTCTCGCTGCTGTTTTTGCTACTGGGGCTCCCCTTCACCCTGCTGGGTGGTTTTTTATCGGAAAACCGGCAATTGCTGGGTCGGGCAGGCGGCGCAATCCTGGTGCTGTTGGGGCTGTATATGCTGGGTCTAAAACCCAAATGGGGCGTTAACTGGCGATACCAAGGGGACGCCAGCCGCCCCTGGGGGGCTTTTGTGCTTGGTGCCGTTCTGGGACTGGGCTGGACTCCCTGCATTGGCCCGATTCTGGGGGGGATTCTCACCCTCACCGCGGCCGGGGGTGGGATCGGCTTCCTATTGGCTTACATCCTGGGGCTGGGTGTTCCGTTTTTGCTGGTAGCCCTGTTCACCGACCGCATCCGCCCTGTGCTGCGTCAGGCAGGCCGCATCTCCCGCTGGGTCGAAGCCGCAGCGGGTGTGGTTCTGGTGGCGGTGGGCCTGCTGATGTTCACCGGTACTTTCACGCAGCTCAATAGCTTCTTCCTAAAAATCACACCCGAGTGGCTGTGGAACCTCGAGAAAAACCTCATCAGCCCTTAAGCGGCGTGTATGTTAAGTGCTATGTTGATCGAGGCCGCATCGGTCTGCAAACGTTACGGGCGGGACTGGGTGCTGCGCAACCTGGATTTTCAACTGGCTAAACACGAAGTTGTCGCCTTGGTAGGCCCCAACGGCGTGGGCAAAACCACCTTGCTAAGGGTGCTGGCTGGGTTGGTACGGCCCACCCAGGGTTCGGTCAAGCTAAATGGAAGGGTGGGTTTTTTAGCCAATCCACCGGCTTTCCACCGCCACTTCACCGGAGCCGAAAACCTGCACTACGCGCTCCGGCTCGATGGAAAATCCGGCAGTCGCAAGGAAATTCGCGCTGCACTGGCCCAATTTGGCCTCCCCTACGACAAACCCGTACTCAGCTACAGCAGCGGTATGAAAAAACGCCTGGCCATGGCCAGGTTGCACCTGCAAAACCCCGATATCTGGCTGCTGGACGAGCCCGAAGCGGCCCTGGATGCACAAGGGCGGGGTTTGCTGGAACACCTGGTACAGCAAGCGCGCTCCAGAGGTGGTGTGGTGATCGCCACGCACGACAAAAGCTGGCTCTCCCTGGTAGACCGGGTGGTCGAGCTACAAAGCCCATGAGGCCAGCTCTGCGGCCTCATAGCAGATTCGGTCGGTTCACCGCCGGAAAGCAGCGAGCCCACCCGACCGAAGTTATCCGCGTAGCGGAGGGCCCTACCGCCCCTTGGAAGGGAAGGCCCTAGGATGCAAAAAGATAGCCCCTGGGGGTCTTTTGGGATCCGTATCGCTCTACAAAAACGCGCATCCTTCCCAGCCCCCTAAAGCAATCCCCGGACGGCCCCGCCTTCCACCATGATGGCCTGGCCGGTCAGGTAGCTGGCCCGGGCCGAGAGCAGAAAAACCGCCACATCGGCAATTTCCTGGGGGTGGGCCATCCGGCCAGCCGGTATCTGGGCAGTTTGCTGGGCGTACGCGGCTTCCAGGCTGATACCCTGCTGTTGAGCCCGGAAAGCAAATACCTCCTCCACCCGCTCCGTGCGGGTATAGCCCGGCCCCAGGGTGTTGACCGTGATACCAAAGGGCGCCACCTCCCTGGCCAGAGTTTTGGCATAACCGGTCAGGCCTGCCCGCAGGGCGTTGGACAGGGCCAGGTTCTCGATGGGCTCCTTCACTGCCAGCGAGGTGATGAACAGAATTCGGCCAAACTGCCTAGACTGCATGCCGGGAAGCAGCGCACTGACCAAAGCCACCATCGGATACCAAAGCTGCTCTGCGGCCGCCCGAATGTCCTGCACCTTCAAATCCCGAGCCGCCCCGGGCCGGGGCCCCGCTGTGTTGCCCAGAAAAAGCTCCACGGTACCTAGCTTTTGCGTCTCCACCACCAGGTGCTCGAGCGCACGGTCTTGCGTGAGGTCGGCTGCTATGGCGTGGGCCTCCCCCCCAGCAGCCCTAATTTCGCGCACCAGCTCCTCGAGCTTCTCACGGTTGCGGGCTGTTACCACCACTCGAGCCCCCTCCTGGGCCAGGGTGGTCGCGATGGCCCGTCCGATCCCCTGCGAAGCACCCGTCACCAGGGCCAGCTTGCCGGCAATACCAAGCTGCATGGACGTGCCCCCAACATCTACTTTAGATACTTTACATACCAGCTTAGGGTCGGGCCGCTGTCGCGCAGATGTTCAAAACCCACCCGTTCCCAGAAGCGCTTGGCCTGCTCGTTGTTGCCATACACCACGGCATATAACCGATCCATCCGGCCACTCAACTGGGCCTCGAGCTGCTCCACAGCGGCCTTGCCCAAGCCCTGGCCCTGCAGCTTTTCCTCGATTAATAGCAGGCTGATGGTAGCTGAGTGCAGATCGGGGTGGGCCACCTTATAGTCCAGGAAACCCACGGCACGACCCTCCTGCATAAGCAGCACCGCCTGACGCCGGGTGTCGTGACGGAGGGTCTCGAGCTCACGCTGGATATCGTTGAGGGTGGGCATATCCCCCCCAATCAGGGCAATGTAGGTGGGGCAATTCAAGTACAGGTTGTGCACAATTACAGCCGAATCGGTGGTCACAGGCAGGAAAGCGAGGCGTGTAGAAACTTTCATACTGTTCAACCAGATTGTAAGCAATAAGGCTGGGTTGCGTTGTAATTTTCAACCTGCCAGGGCCGTGCTTTCAACGATCAGCCGACTTTATGCCCAGGGCTTCCAGGGCTTTTTCAAAGGGCAGGTCGCGTCCGGTGTTGGCGAGCTGCTCGAGGGAGCTCTCTACCACAAAGTCTGGGATGGCCCGGGGCGGATAGGGTGTACCGTCGGCGAAAAAGGCCCGGTTGTAGGAGATGCTCAAAGCCCCACCATTGATCAGATTGAAGGGGCGGGTGGTGGTGTTGCCGATGCCCAGGGTGGCCACCCCAACCAGCGGCCCTACTCTGGCCCGCTGGATGGCCGAGGCCAGGTACTCCCCCCCTGAGGCGGTGTTCCCATCAATCAGCACCACCAGCGGCCCGCGCCAGCGAGCCAGGAAAGGGAGGTTGGCGGTCTCGGTCTGGCCGTTGCGGGTGATGGTGAGCCGCCCATCGCGGATGCGAAACTCGGTGCGCTCGGTATTGTAGCGGTCTACCAGGGCCACATAGGCATCGTCCAGGAAAGCGGCCGCCGTCAGTATCATCTCGTTGAGCAGGCCACCGCTGTTACCGCGCAACTCCAGCACCAGGGCCCGCACATTTTTCTGCTGGGCTTCACGCACCAACTCATGCACCCGGCGGCCCACCTGGCCCTGTGCATCAAAGTTGGGGATTTTGAGCACACCCACGCCATCGGGTCGTATTTTGAGGGAGGGGAAGCGGGCCAGGTTAATCTCGCGTCCGGTCAGGGTGATCTCGAGGCGCTGGCGCTCAGGGCCGCGCAGAATGGTTAAAACCACCGGACGCCCCGACTGCACCGACTGCGTCAAGAACTGAACGACCTGGTTATCGTCGGGGAACTCGCTCAGAAGCCGACCGTTAATGGCGATGATACGGTCGCCATAGGCCAGCCCGGCCTCGTCAGCTGGCCCCCCCTCCACCACATCCACAATGAGGCGGTCGCGGGAACCGGGTATGGGCAGGTGGCTTACACCAATGCGCAGCGTGCGGGAAGGAGCGTTACCCTGACGGCTTTCGCGGGAGCCCCGCAATTCCTCGGGACTCAGGTAGTAGGTGTGGTTGTCGTTGAGTTCCCCTAGCATCTGCTCGATGACGGGGACGGCTTGCTCGTAGGGGCAGGTGTCTTTCTGGGGTGCACAGGCACGATCCAGTGCGCTCTGGTAGCGCGCTGTCAGCTCTTTGAGGTTGAGCGTAGCCGGGCCGTTGTAATAAAACTCCAGATAAAAACTGGCCTGATCGAAGAGATCCTGGGCCGGTGAGGCCAGGGAAAGCGAGCCCAGCAGCAGGGCCAGGGTGGCAAACAGTTGGCGCATAGCATTCACCTATCGCAGCATTTCCAGGGCGCGTTCCAGCACCGGATCACGCCCAGCAACAAGGGCCTCGAGGTCGTCCTCCACCAGCACATCGGGGCTGACTTTGAGGGGGAAGGGCGAGCCATCCAGGTTGCGCATTCTAAGTGAAGAAACCGCGATAAAATCGCCGTTGATAAGGGGGCCCTCGGCGCTACCCGACATCCCCAGGGCACCAGCGGTGGGCTCACCCACCACCTTGGCCCGACCTGCCGCCTGCAGGAAGTAGGCCAGCATCTCGGCAGAGTTATAGGTATGGCGATTAACCAGCACCACCACCGGGATGCGGGCCAGGTAAGGCCGCTCGAGAGCGCTCTGCTCCTCCTTTTCGCCTCCCTCGGGTTGTACGTAGAGCCTGCCGTTTTCCACGGTGTGGGTCTCGTCCAGCCCCTGGAAGCGGCGGTCGTAAATGAACCCCCCCTTGCCAGTAAAGGCCGCCGCCGCCAGCAAGGCTTCCGAGTCGTAACCGGTCAGGGCATCGCGCAGGTCGATCACCATCCCACGAGCCCCGGCCTGCTCCGCCCGGCGCGCGGCCTCGTGGATGCGCTGGGCGGTGGAGTAGCTGTCCGAGCTGTAAAGGTGATAGATGCGCAGATAGGCGATGTTGTTGTTGATCTCCAGCCTGGGCTGCATGGTGGCCTCGGCCACCCGTGGGGTGAGGGTCGCGCTGCGGGCCGTACCCTGCCGGCTATAACGCAGGCTAAAGGGGCTGCGGGCTGCTTCAGCCGCACTCAGCCGGGCCAGGGTCGCGGGCTGGTCTGCAATCTGGGTAATCAGGTCGCCCCGGCGCAGCCCGGCCTCGTAGGCGGGCTCACCGGGAAAGGCCTCGCTCACCACCAGCCCCCTGGGAGTCTCGCGTACCCAGACCCCTATCCTGGGGGCCGCGGGCCCCAGGCCGGCCCCATAGCGCTCGTCATCGATGAGCTGATCTCGCGTGACCAAGACCGTAAACGGATCGGCAATATCCCGCACAATGCGCTCGATAACCTGTTTGGCTTTATCAAAACCGCAGCGGCTGCCTTCAGAAGCGCAGAGCCGATCGAGTTCCGGCTGGTACTGCCGCCGCAGCTCCCTGAAGGGGGGAACCTTGGCCGGGCCGTTGTAGTAAAAACCGATTAAGAAGGTGGCCTGGTCGAAAAGATCCTGGGCAGGCGAAGCCACCGCTGAACCCACCAGGGCGAAGGCTGCCATACCGCTTAATAGCGCATGTCGTAGGGCCATATTTCCTCAATGATACGCTAAAAAATGATAAGCGAATGGCAGCCGGGCCTGGCCTGTAATACCAGATTCGGTTAGTTCGGCGCCGGAAGGCAGCGAACCAGCCCGACCAAAGGGCATGCTCGCGAAGGGCCTGGATAATTATGAGTCCGGTATAACAACGAACCCCCGGCCTCGGCGATCCGCCAAAGCCTTCTGTAGGAGGCCCTGCCAATCGGGCCTGCCCGGCTAGACCCGCTTAAAGAGCAGGGTGGCGTTCATGCCCCCAAAGGCGAATGAGTTGGAGAGGGCGTAGTCTACCTGCCTGGCTCGAGGGGTGTTAGGCACATAATCGAGGTCGAGCTCGGGGTCGGGATCCTCGAGGTTGATGGTGGGCGGTAGAATGCCGCTGGCCAGCGCCTGCACGGTAGCCACAGCCTCGATGGCCCCCGCCGCGCCCAGCAGGTGGCCAATCATGCTCTTGGTGGAGGAGACCGCGAGCTTATAGGCATGGTCGCCGAAAACCTTTTTGATGGCCAGGGTCTCGGCCTTGTCCCCAACCGGCGTGGAGGTGCCGTGGGCGTTGATGTAGCCGACCTGCTCGGGGTCGGTTTTAGCGTCCTTGAGGGCCGCCCGCATGGCCAGGGCTGCACCCGCGCCCTCGGGGTGGGGCTCGGTGATGTGGTGTGCATCGGCGCTACGGCCAAAACCCACCAGCTCGGCGTAGATTTTGGCGCCACGGGCTTTGGCCCGCTCGTACTCCTCCAGCACCAGCACCGCCGCCCCTTCCGAGAGCACAAAGCCATCGCGGCTTTTGCTGAAAGGACGGCTGGCCTTCTCGGGTTCGTGGTTGCGGGTGGAGAGGGCCCGCATCACCCCAAAGCTGCCAATGGCCATCTCGGTGACCACCGCCTCGGTGCCGCCGGTGAGCATCACATCGGCCTCCCCCATCTGGATCACCCGGAAGGCGTTGCCGATGGCATCCGAGCCGGTCGCACAAGCGGTCACCACTGTGGAGGAGGGCCCCATGAAGCCATATTTCATGGCTAGTTGGGCCGAGGCCATGTTGGCGATCATCATGGGGATGAAGAAGGGCGATAGACGGGTGCCGCCCTTCTCGAAGAGCACCTTGCTCTGCTCCTGCCAGGTAATCATGCCCCCGATGCCGGTTCCAATCAGGGTACCGACGCGGGTGGGGTCTTCTTTCTCAACCTCCAGCCCTGCATCCTGCAAGGCCAGATGCCCGGCAATCAGGGCCAGTTGGGTGAAACGATCCAGGCGGCGCAGCTCGCGCTTGTCTATGTATTCCTCGGGGTTGACGTCCACCTCGCCCGCAATCTGCACAGGGTAGCTCGAGGCATCGAACTGGGTGATGCGGCGGATGCCCGACCGGCCCTCGAGCTGGGCTTTATGGAAGGCTTCGGCTCCGATGCCGTTGGGGGCCACCGGGCCAATTCCGGTAACGACGACGCGACGCATAAAGGTCATTATAGACCACTGCTGCAATTGTTCTAAGTCCAAGCGCTAAAGGCCTGTTGCAGACAAAACAGCTACCCAAGGGCAAACTGCTTTCCCTGGTGGGGGCTGACGTATACTAAGGAACGGTGATGTATGGCTGGTCATAGC
Source organism: Meiothermus taiwanensis DSM 14542 (assembly GCA_000482765.1). GTDB lineage: Bacteria > Deinococcota > Deinococci > Deinococcales > Thermaceae > Meiothermus > Meiothermus taiwanensis. The sequence continues at coordinate 89,394 of AXWR01000005.1, read as the reverse complement.
AAATGGGCACAAATTAAGCGCAAAAAAGCCGCCAACGACCTAAAGAAGGGTAAAATCGTCAGCAAATACCTGCGTCTGATTGCCGCCGCGGCCAGGGCCGGGGGCAGCACCGACCCCGCGGCCAATGTTAACCTGCGCAACCTGATCGAAGCCGCCCGGGACGCCGATGTACCCAACGACAACATCGAGCGCCTTTTGAAGCGACTGGCCGGTGGCGACGACGAGGGGAGCAACTACGAAGAGATCGTTTACGAGGGGTACGCGCCGGGTGGGGTGGCCATCATCGTGCAGGCCCTCTCCGACAACCGCAACCGCACCGCCTCGGAGGTGCGCCACATCTTCAACAAGCACGGGGGCAGCCTGGGGGCTACCGGGTCGGTCTCGTGGCAGTTTGAGCGCCGGGGCTACATCTGGCTCGAGCCCAACACCGAGGCCGCGCAGGAAGCCGCCATCGAGGCCGGGGCGATTGATCTTCAGGAGAGTGAAGAAGGTCTGGAGATCTACACCGACCCCCAGGAAGTCTACGCTGTAGCCAACGCCCTCAAGGCCAAAGGCTTCAAGCCCGAGGACACCGAGATCACCATGGTGCCGCAAAACACCATGAGCCTGAGCCAGGAAGAGGCCGAGAAGGTGCTGCGCATGGTGGAGGCCCTGGAGGAGCTCGACGACGTGCAGAACGTGTACACCAACCTGAACCTCGAGAACGTCTCGATTGGGGCTTAGCTAAACCAATAGGCTATCGGCTCACAGCCGCCCTGCCCCAGGTGCATTAATCTTGGGTACTTAGAAGCTGACCTCTTGCTGCATAGTGTCGGCTGTGGGTTCAGGCCATGCTGCAAATCATCGAACGTTTTAGAGAAGATATCCAGGCCGTGCTCGAGCGGGATCCAGCGGCTCGCGGGCCTCTGGAGGCCTTTTTGTTCAGTCCAGGCATGCACGCCTTGTGGATGCACCGGCTCAACCACTGGCTCTGGCGGGCCAATTTCAAGTTGCTGGCCCGCATTCTGGCCCACTTTACCCGCCTGCTCACCGGGGTCGAGATTCACCCCGGCGCCCGCATTGGCCGCCGGGTGGTGATTGACCACGGCATGGGCATCGTGATTGGCGAGACCGCCGAGGTGGGCGACGATGTGCTGATGTACCACGGGGTGACCCTGGGCGGCACCGGCTTCACCCGCGAGAAGCGCCACCCCACCATCGGCAAGGGGGTGCTGCTGGGGGCCCATGCGGTGGTGCTGGGGCCAATTGTGGTGGGCGATGGGGCCAAGATTGGGGCCGGGGCGGTGGTCACCAAACCCGTGCCCCCCGGCGCAACCGCCATCGGGAACCCGGCGCAGATTATCGTTCGGGAAGAGGCGCTCGAGGCGCTCGAAGTCTAAAGGATCAGCATGGCATCGCCCAGGCTATAAAACCGGTAGCGTTCGGCCACCGCGGTCTGATAGGCCTGTTTCATCAGCCCGTGCCCCATAAAGGCCGAGACCAGCATCAGCAGGGTGGATTTGGGCAGATGAAAGTTGGTAATCAGAGCGTCTATCACGTTAAACCGGAACCCTGGGCGAATGAATAGCTGGGTCTCGCCGCTGCCCGCTCGCACCCCGCTTAGCTCGGCACTGTAGGCGGTCTCGAGGGTGCGCACCACTGTGGTGCCCACCGCGATCACCCGCCGCCCTTCGGCCTTGGCGCGGTTGATGGCCTCGGCGGTTTGGGGCGAAACCTCGTAGGGCTCCAAATGCATCACGTGCCGGTCGGGGTCGTCGTGGACGGGCTTGAAGGTGCCGGGGCCCACGTGCAGGGTGACGTAGTGAATATCCACCCCCAGCCCCCGCACCCTGTCCAGCAGTTCGGGGGTGAAGTGCAGCCCCGCCGTGGGGGCCGCCACCGAGCCGGGGGTCTTGGCGTACACGGTCTGGTAGCGGGCCGGGTCTACCGAGGCGTGGATGTAGGGCGGTAGCGGCATCTTCCCAATGTTTTCCAGGTGTTCCCAGACATTGCCGGAAAACCTGAGCAGCCGGGTTCCGTCTGCTTCGATGGCCTCCACGGTAGCGAAGAGCCCATCGGGAAAGGTCAGCCTGGAGCCTACCTTGGCCCGCTTGGCGGGTTTGAGCAGGGCCTCCCACAGCCCAGGGCTGGAGGGAATTTCCCGCACCAGCAGTACCTCGAGCGCCGTTCCGTGCGGATTGGTGGCAAAGGTGCGGGCCGGAATCACCTTGCTCTGGTTGAGTACCAGCACATCCCCCGCCCGCAGGTACTGGGGCAGGTCGCGGAAGATGCGGTGGGCCATCTGGCCGCTGCTGCGCTCAATCACCATCAGCCGCGAGGTGTCGCGGGGCTCGGCACCGCTCTGGGCTATGAGTTCGGGGGGTAGAGGGTAATCGAAGTCCTCGAGGTTCATGGAATGAGGGTTAGGACTCGCTGCGCGGTATGAGGGTTCGCTCCCGATCTTTGCTGGGCACAAAGGCATTCTCGATCTCGGGCAGGTGGATGAAGCGGTCTACCGCATCGATCAGCTTTTGCGAGGTGGTCTCCTTGAAGGCGATCACCTCAACCCGGATGCCGCGTTCCATCAGCACCTCCACGATGTCCACAAAGTCGCCGTCGCCACTGCCCAGCACCACCACGTCCAGGGTGTGCATAAGCCGCACCATATCGGCGGCGATGCCCATATCCCAGTTGCCTTCGTAGATGGGCTTGCCCTCGTCGGTGGTCTCCTTGAGGGTCAGGTTCATGCGGCGCACCCGGAAGCCAATGGTGGAGAGCTTATAGATAAAGGGCCAGGCCGAGGTGTCGTGTTCGCGCTCGACCACGTAGGCGGTGGCCCGCACCAGTTGGCGGTTGGCCACCGCATAGCGCATCAGGCTTTCGAAGTTGACGTTCTGCCCGTAGTAGTCGCGGGCCGAGTGGTAGAGGTTCTGGGTATCTACGAACAGGCCCACACGCTGATGGGGGCTCCAACCGGGGATACGGCTAAAAGGGTCGTTCATCAAAGCTCCTTTTAAAAATCGAGAACTGCAAAAGGGGGTTAGCCCGTGTGAAATTGTACCAAATCGTCTTCAAAAAAATGCGCGGGGCCCGGTTTTGCAAGGTTGTACAGGCCCCGCCTCGCTTTTTGAGTCCTAGAGCACTCCCTTACCTGGTATGAAAGGGATCCAGGCGCGGGGCTGCACAGAAGCAGCCCTCGAGCAAGCCCTAGCGCAAGGCCGCCAACTCGCGCCGGGCGCGCTCGAGGTCGAAGCGGTCGGCGGCGGTCTTGGGGGCAATGGCCAAAGCAGCCTCGTACTGCTTGCGGGCCTCTTCTTTCTTACCCTGGGCCGCCAGCACCCCGGCCAGCTCCACCTTGTGGATGATGGTCTGGGGCTCGAGCTGGATGGCCTCGTTGAACAGCGGCATAATCTGGTTGCCGTTGGCCCCGTACAGCCAGCCCACGTTCTTGGAGATGAGCGAATGGTGCCATAGGGCCAGCGCGACCCTGGCCCCGGCATGGCGGGGGTTCAGGCGCAGGGCCCTATCCAGGTTCTCTTTGATGCTGCTAGCCAGGCCCAGGCTTTCCAGAATGCCCCGGTACTGCGAAAGGCGGCCCTGGGCTCGAGCCAGCTCAAAATAGGCCTCGGCGTTATCCGCATCGGCCTGGATGGCCCGACGGGCGGCGGCTTCGGCCCGACCAAACCAGTCGGCTTTCTCGTTGTCTTTAGCCAGGTAGCCTGCAAAATAGCTGGCCGCCTTGGCCGCCAGCACAAGGCCCTCCGCATTACCCAGGCGTAAACCAGCCTCGTACGCTTCCTGAAACTTGCCGTCGTCCACCAGCTTCTCAACCGCTGCGACATTTTGGGCCAAAGCCAGCGACCAAAGCACCATCAAAACCAGCACCAGACTCCTCACAGTTTCCTCCCTGTATAACGGCACACAACCTACCACAAAGTCGCACGGATTGTACCGGATGTGCATCTGTGGGCGGCAACCCTGGATGTGCATGTTACACTACCCCCATGGTAGCGTTACGAGCGGTTCCTTTTGCCGTGGGAATCGCCCTATTTGCGTTTACGGCCTTGGCCCAGCTTGGCGCCGAAGGCTACTACACCCAGTGCAAGGCCCTATACGACCAGGGGGTGCGGGATAGCGCCAAGGCAACCTGTCAGCTCGCGCTGGTGGACAACCCCAATCACCTGCCCAGCATCAAACTGCTGGGACGCATCTACCTGGAGGAAAACAACCTGGGTGCGGCCCAGCCCTTCCTTCAGCAAATGAAGCAACTGGGCCCCCAAGACCCCGAGGTGGCCCTGCTGGAGGCTCGCTTTTTGCTGTTGGAGGGGCGGCCATCCGAGGCGCTCGAGCGCCTGCCCCGGGGGCTCAACACCGAAGCAGTGCTGCTGAGAGCCCAGGTACTCGAGGCCCTGGGCCGCTACGAGGAGGCCTACGCCACTTACCTCCGAATAACCGCCTCGGCAGAGGCTCGCTTAGGAGCCGCCCGGCTTGCAGAGCGTCTGGGACGGCCCCAAGAAGCCCTGGGCTTGCTGGGGAGCAGTCCTAAAGAACAGCTAGCGCAAGCCCGCTTAATGTGGCTTTCTGGCAATTCCCGCGCAGCAGCAGAGGCCCTTGAAGAAGTCCTACCCCGCCTGGGCCCCCTGGAAAAGGACTACATCCAGACCTTGGGTCTGCTGGCAATGGTCTATTACGGCCTGGGGGAGTTCGAAAAAGGCGCCCTGGTTTTGCGACAGCTGTCCTCGAGGGTCAGCCTGCCCAGCAGCCTGCTCAGCAAGGTCTGGCCGTGGCTGGCTGTATTTTTGGTTTACCTGGCGCTGGTGCTCTACGGTGAAAGCCGTATTGAACCGATGCGCACCGTGGAAATGGGCAACGAGCGGCGCTTTGGGCCCGGCTCGGTTCACCTGTGGCTCCTGCTGGCCATTGCTTTAGCGGGCTTGTCCAGTATAGGCATCGGACAGGTGCTTTATCAGAACTTACTGGCCCTGTTTACCCCTTTCCAGGGACAGGTTGTGCGCCCGGTGTTTTACTTCTTAATGGGTGCTTTCGCGCTGCTCATCGCCTATCGAATGGTAGGGCAGCCGGGCCTGATCCAGGCCCTTGGGCCGCGCTCGAGCTGGATAGAAGGCACCTGGGCGGGGTTGGTCTTGCTGGCCTTGCTGGGCTTGTACGCTTACATCGCCAAGCCCCTAGGCCTGAGCGGGCTTGGCACCATGTATCCCATTTTCTTCGGGCTGGCCTTTCTAGAGGTGGTGATTCGCGGGGTGGGGTATCCGATCTTTAAGGAGCGCTATAAGGAGCTAAGCGGCTTGATGATCCCGGCGCTGTATGCCCTGGCGATCCCCGGGCCCACGATTTTCTTCCTGATATCCAGCCTCTTTCTGGGCTGGCTTTACCTGCGTACCAAGGGGGCGCTGGCTGGGGCCACAGCCTGGGTTCTGGCCGGATTAATTCTGACCCTGGTTGCCAACCTACCTTGGGTGCGCACACTGCTCGTCTACTGATAGCGGATTCAAAAAGGTCGTCATCCACCTCCAGAGGCTATCTTTTTGAATCCCAGAGCACACCCCTCGCTACGCAGCCTATCCCTTCCAAGGGGCGGTATCGCCCTCCGCTACGCGGATAACTTCGGTCGGGATAGTTCACCGCCATTCGGTGACGAACGATCCGAATGCGCCTGCCTGCCCCCGGCTCGAGCTTTGGGAAGTGGCTGTGCAGGGCATTCTTTATTGTATAGACTTCGTGGGGATGCAGGAAATATTCTTTCTCTCCGATTTTGGCCTGGCCGACCCCTACGCTGCGGTGGTCAAGGCAGTCATGCGGCAAACAGCGCCGGGGGTGGTTGTTCACGACCTGGCCCACAACCTACCACCCGGCGACCTGAACCGGGCCAGTTACATTTTGTACGAATCGGTGCCGTACCTGCCCAAACACTCGGTGGTGCTGGCGGTGGTTGATCCGGGGGTGGGCTCCGCTCGCCGGGCCGTCCTGGTAATCGGCGAGCGCCTTTGTTATGTGGCCCCCGACAATGGCCTGCTCACCCTGGCCTACCTGCAAGACCCCCCGCGCCGAGCCTACCTGCTGGAGAACCCCACCTACCACCTGCCCCGCAAATCGGCCACCTTTCACGGGCGCGACGTGTTTGGGCCGGTCGCGGCCCACCTGGCCTCGGGGGTTGAACCGGCCCGCTTCGGCCCAGAGCTGCCGGTCGCCGAGCTGGTGCGCCTGCCCATTCATCTGAACTTTGGCAACCACGGCGAGATACTCACATTTGACCGCTTTGGCAATGCCATCACCACCCTGCTGGCCACCCCCGCCCAGATCCGTGGCAAAAAGGTGCGCATCCGCTACCACCACATTCCGGTAGCCTCCCATTATGCCGAGGTTCCGGTAGGAAGCGCCCTGGCCTATGTGGGCAGCGCCGGGCTTTTAGAGGTGGCCATCCATCTGGGTAATGCCCAGGAGCAGCTGGGCCTAAAGCAGGGGGATCGGGTGGAGCTTTTGGGTTGACCTTTTGAGCTTCAGCCTGTAGATTGGAGAACGGTTTGCCGAGCGCAACCCCACCCAGGGGTTGGTATTCCCAAAGGAAGTGACCCAAGATGGCCAAGCACCCAGTACCCAAGAAAAAAGTCTCCAAGTCCCGCCGGGATATCCGCCGGGCTGCGGTTTCCACCCTCACGGCTCCCACCCTCATCAAGTGCGCCAACTGCGGGGCTTTGATCCCACCCCACAGCGTCTGTGATAGCTGCGGCTACTACGCCGGCAAGAAAGTACTGGAAGTCCAAGCCTAAATCTGGCTGCAAAAATCCCCAGACCGGCACGATCCGTCGGCTGGGTTTGCTTTTTTCCCTTGCCGTGGCCATATCCGCCGGGCCTGCCGTCTAGACTTGGTTCAAACTGCATTCCGGCACAAGGGGGGGTCGGGGTGTTATCTTTGTTGAAGTGCCCTATGCTTTTGGGGCAGCTTTAGGAGGCAACGTTGAACATTGGTATCCTTGCCCTAGGCACCTACGCCCCCGAGCGGGTGATGACCAATCACGATTTTGAGAAGATCCTGGATACATCCGACGAGTGGATCGTCAGCCGCACGGGAATCCGTGAGCGGCGGCTGGCCGCCGAGGGGGAGTTCACCTCACACCTGGCTTTCCGAGCTGTAGAAGACCTCATACGCCGTCATGGGCGTAGCGCGCTGGAAGGGGTGGATCTGGTCATCGTGGCCACCAACACCCCCGACGCCCTTTTCCCGGCCACGGCTGCCCTGGTGCAGGATCGCTTTGGTTTGAGCGCCGGCGCCTACGACCTGCTGGCGGGCTGCCCGGGCTGGGGTTATGCCATTGCCCAGGCCCATGCCATGGTAAAAAGCGGGCTGGCCCGCAAGGTGCTGACCATTGGCTCTGAGACCCTCTCCAAAATCCTCGACTACACCGACCGCTCCACGGCGGTGCTGTTTGGCGATGGGGCCGGGGCAGCGGTCATCGGCCCGGTGCCAGAAGGGTACGGCTTCAAGTCGTTTGTGCTGGGGGCCGACGGTTCGGGGGGTAAAGAGCTGATGCTGCGCTGCATCGCCGACAAGCTGCCCGACGGCAGCCCCATGCGCCAGTACGCCTACATGAACGGGCGCGAGGTCTTCAAGTTTGCGGTGCGGGTGATGAACACCGCTACGCTCGAGGCCATCGAAAAAGCCGGGCTGAAACCCGAGGACATCAAGTACCTGATCCCCCACCAGGCCAATGCCCGCATCATCGAGGCGGCCCGCGAGCGCCTGGGGTTGCCCCCGGAGCAGGTCTGGGTCAACGTAGACCGCTACGGCAACACCTCCACGGCCTCCATGCCCATCGCGCTGCAGGAGGCCCTGGACGCAGGTAAGATCCACAACGGCGACCACATCCTCTTTGTGACCTTTGGCGCGGGCCTCACCTGGGCCGCCAGCGTGATGACCTGGTGGCAGCCGGACTAGGGCAGGCGCATTTGCAACACGCTGGAGGTGCAGCATGATGGCAGCTTTGTTCCCCGGACAGGGGTCGCAGGAAATTGGCATGGGCCGGGCGCTTTATGAAGGCTCGAGGGCGGCCCGCGAGGCCCTGGAGCGGGCCGAGGCCGCTTTGCCCGGTTTGCTTAAGTTGATGTGGGAAGGCCCGGAGGAGGAACTCAAACTAACCGCCAACCAGCAGCCGGCCCTCCTGGCGGTGGGCTACGCGGCCTTCCAGGCCTATCTGGAAATGGGCGGTGCGCTACCCAGCTTCGCAGCGGGGCACAGCCTGGGCGAGTGGACGGCCCATGTGGCCGCCGGCACCCTGAGCCTGGAGGACGGCCTGCGCCTGGTGCGCAGGCGCGGCGAGTACATGCAGGAAGCCGTGCCGGTGGGGGCGGGGGCCATGGCCGCCGTTTTGAAGGTTCCCGCCCAGACCATCCAGGAGCTGACCGCCGGCATTGCTGGGGTGGAGATCGCCAACTACAACTCGCCCGAGCAAACCGTCATCTCCGGCACGGCCGCGGGGGTTGCAGAGGCCGCTGAAGTGTTGAAAAGCCAACGGGCTCGAGTCATACCCCTGCCGGTCTCGGCCCCATTTCACTCCTCGCTGATGCGGCCTGCTCGGGAGCGTCTGGCCGCCGACCTGGCCCAGGTGGAGCTCTCCACCCCCCGCTTCCCGGTGTACTCCAACGTGCTGGCCCAGCCCGAGACCCGCCCCCCGGTAATTCGGGAGCTGCTGCTGGAACAGATCACCCATGCGGTGCGCTGGGTGGAGATTCTGCAGCACCTGAAAGAGCAAGGGGTGAGGGTGTACCTCGAGTTCGGCTCGGGTAAAGTACTCACCGGCCTGGTGGGGCGCACCCTGGAAGGGGTGGAGGCACGTGCGCTAACCAACCCACAAGAAATCGCCGAGAGCCTGGCCGTGTTGGGGCAAGGCTAACATCTGGAGGAAGTATGCGAAAAGCGCTGGTAACAGGTTCGTCGCGTGGAATCGGGAAAGCCATTGCCCTGGAGCTGGCCCGGCGGGGCTATGCCCTGGCGGTGCACTATGCCGGCAACCAGGCCGCCGCCGAGGCCACCGCCGCCGAGGCCCGGGCCCTGGGGGCCAGCCAGGTGGTGGTGCTGGGGGCCGACCTGAGCAGCGCACAAGCGGCTCAGAAGCTGGTGGCCGACGCCAACGCCGCCCTGGGTGGACTGGAGGTGCTGGTCAACAACGCCGGCATCACCCGCGACACCCTTCTGATCCGCATGAAGGACGAGGACTGGGATACGGTGATCGCCACCAACCTGAGCGCCATCTTCCACACCACCCGCGAGGCCATCAAGCTGATGATGCGGGCCAGATGGGGCCGGGTCATCAACATCAGCAGCGTGGTGGGCCTTCTGGGCAACCCCGGCCAGGCCAACTACGTGGCGGCCAAGGCGGGCCTGATTGGCTTCACCAGGTCGGTGGCCAAGGAGTACGCCGCCCGGGGCATCACCGTCAACGCCGTGGCGCCAGGGTTTATTGAGTCGGACATGACCGCCAAACTGCCCGAGCAGGTTGTGGCCGAGTACCTCAAGCAGATCCCCGCCGGGCGCTTCGGTAAGCCCGAGGAAGTGGCCAAGGCCGTGGCTTTTCTGGCCTCGGACGACGCCGCCTACATCACCGGACAGACCCTGTGTGTGGACGGCGGCATGACCCCGCACTAGAATGCTCGAGCCCCGCCTGGCCCCGAGGCCGGTTTTGATGTGGTAGAATCCCGCACGGTAGAATAAACCCTAACCTATGGAGGTTAAAACATGGCAATCCTGGACGATGTAAGAGAGGTAATTGTGGACAAACTCGGCGTGGATGCCGACAAGGTAGTGCCCGAAGCCCGCTTTATCGAAGACCTGGGCGCCGATAGCCTCGATACCGTGGAGCTGATCATGGGCCTGGAGGATAAGTTCGGTTTGGAGATCTCCGACGAAGAAGCGGAAAAAATCCGCACCGTACAGGACGCCATCGATTTCATCCAGAGCAAGCAAGCTTAGAAAAATTTAGTGCGGCGCGGCCCGGTTCTGCTCCAGGCGAACCAAGACGGTATTGCTTGCTTAAAGCAACGAGCCGGCCCACAAAGAGCGAGGGAGGGGCCGGGGCCCCTCCCTCCAGGTTGGTTACCTTTAGAAACGCTTGGCCGGCTCAACCACGCTCACATTTGCAGCCTGAGGCCCCTTGCCGTTCTTTCCAGGCTCAATCTCGAAGGTTACCACATCGCCTTCGTTCAGGGTGCGAAAACCGCGAGACTGAATGGCGCTGTAGTGCACAAATACGTCCGGCTCACCCTCCTCGCGCTGGATAAAGCCATAGCCCTTCTCTGCATTGAACCACTTGACCTTACCTTTTTGCATACTGCTCCTTACCGCGGGCAACTGCAAAGTAACCCGGCCCGGGACCAAGGCGCTGAACTACCCAAACATCATCCGACCACCCCTGGCCACAGAAAATCCCCCCATCGCCAGGCCGTGGACAAAACAACATGGGCCACCTCAGAAAACTCCCAGACGCCTCAAGATAGCACTACTCAGCGAACTATGTCTACTCAAGTAATACCAGATCCGGAAGGCGGCGAGCTAACCCGACCGAAGTTATCCGCGTAGCGGAGGGCGATACCGCCCCTTGGAAGGGAGCGCTTTAGGCTTAAAAAAGCCAGCCTCTGGAGATCTTTGCTTTGGATGACTATCTTTTTGAATCCGGTATAAAACGCCCGCCGTTGCCGGCGAGCGTTTATCGGCCCACCTTGGCTGCTAGGGCTGCCAGACCGGTACCGTGGTGGGATCGATGCCCCATTCCTTGGCCAAATAGGTCTGAGAGAGTTTTTTGAGGACGCCTTCTTTTTCCAGGGCCTCCAAAATCTTGTCAACCTGGGCCCGGTTGGGGTTGCCCTTGGTAAATAACGCCCCGTAATTCTCACCGGTTCTGAACTGCCCCACCACCACCAGCGCCCCGCCCGACTTGGCCGCCTCCGAGAGCACGATGGAGGTATCCACGATGAAGGCGTCAATCTGACCGGCCCGCAGTGCGGTAAAGCCTGCGGCCACATCCGGGAAGACCCGGGTCAGGTTCTGGGGGTGCTTGAGGGTCTCGCTCAGGAACTTGGCCGCCGTGGTGGCCTGCTGCACCCCCAGGCGGGCGGTCTTGAGGCTGGCTGGAGAGTTAAATTTGGCCCTGTCGGCGGCCCGCACCAGCACACCTATATCCGAGGAGAAGTAGGGCCTCGAGAAGTCCACCACCCGCTTGCGGGCCTCGGTGATGGTGATCTGCGAGAGGGCAAAGTCGAAGTTGCGGGTCTGGCCGGCAATCAGGGCGTCCCAGGCCACGTTCTGCACCACCACCTTGTCCAGCCCCGCGCGGTGGGCAATGTTGGCGGCCAGGCAGTACTCGAAGCCGTCTTTGATGGTGGCGGGGCTGTCGCCATTCCAGAAGCCCGGCCCCGGCAGGTTGGTCTGCACCGTGAGCTGGCCGGCCACCGCCGGGCGGATGGGAAACTGGCCTTTGGGGCCGGTTACTTCGCAGTTGCCGATCTTGGTCTGGGCCATCCCCAGCGAGGCCAAAACCGCCAATCCTAGAATCCCGATTCTTTTCATGGAAACCTCCTTAGCCACCCATCTATGCGTTCTGCTCAACTTTACAGAACCCTGAAGAGGGCGTCAATGCAGAAAGTATGTACCGCAGACCTTCGTACACCAAGGACGGCGCCAGGCCCACGTAGCCCTCGAGGTGAAGGTCTTATGTCTTTACCTGGTGCCCAAAGCCCACACTGTCGTACTATTAACAGATAACAGAGGTTCGGGCAAGGCCCCAATTGTCAGGCTGATTGACTTGAGCAGAGAAAAAACCATGAGACCGAAGCTTGTGCTTTTCCTCTGTTCGCTCTTGCTTGGAGCCTGTAGCTTCGTTTACACAGGATCCACCGTTACACCACAACCCATCACCATCACCGAGACCGTTCTGTCCTCGCGCTATGGCCTGATCGCACTGAACGCTACCATTTTGGAAAGAGATCAGGAAGCCGGGTGGGAACGGGTGGTTTTTCGTTTACAGCCCAACCACCCACTCCCGCTGGCAAACATAGGGGATCTGGGCCGCTACCTCCGGGCCCAGCTCGAGATTCGACAGTGGCGCTTGCAATGCGAGACCTCGAATTCCCTACCCATCTTCGGCGGGCCTCATTACACCCTGCGGGTGGTTCGCGGGACGGAGGGAGCAGGCCTCTTCCTCAAACCAGCAGGGGAACCCGGCACCTACAGGCTGGAGGTGGGCGCCACCAGCCCCGACCCGCCCCCCTTTTCCTGCCCAGTCCGCTAGGCAGCCCCGCCCACCCAGCGCCCTTCCGCAACTACAGACTTTCCCGCGGCATCGGCTACAATGAATAGGCTGTGCAGGAACGGATTCGCAATTTTTCCATCATCGCGCACGTAGACCACGGCAAGTCTACGCTGGCCGACCGCATTCTGCAGATGACCAAAGCGGTCTCGGATCGAGAGATGCGCGAGCAGTTTTTGGACTCGCTGGAGCTCGAGCGCGAGCGCGGCATCACCATCAAGGCCAGCGCGGTGCGGCTGTTTTACCAGAGCAAAGCCGGAGAAACCTACATCTTCAACCTGATCGATACCCCCGGCCACGTGGACTTTGGCTACGAGGTGAGCCGGGCTTTGGCCGCGGTGGAAGGGGTGTTGCTGGTGGTGGATGCTTCGCAGGGGGTGGAGGCCCAGACCATCGCCAACTTCTACCTGGCCATGGAGCACGAGCACACCATCATCCCGGTGATCAACAAGATCGACCTGCCCGGCGCCCAGCCCCTGGAGGTGGCGCTGGAAGTGGAAGAGGTGCTGGGGATTCCCGCCGATGAGTGCATTTTTGCCTCGGGCAAAACCGGCCAGGGGGTGGACGAGATCCTCGAGGCCATCGTGGCCCGCATCCCGGCCCCCAAGGGCCATCCAGAGCACCCCCTCCAGGCCCTGATCTTCGACTCCATCTTCGACGCCTACCAGGGGGTGATTCCCTACGTGCGGGTAATGGATGGCAGCATCCAGCCCGGCGACCGCATCCGCATCTGGTCCACCGGCAAGGTCTTCGAGGTGGACAAGGTGGGGGTCTTCCGGCCCGGGGCCTTGGAGCCCGTCGCCCGGCTGGGGCCCGGCGAGGTGGGCTGGATTACCGCCGCCATCCGCGAGATCGGCGATGCCCAGGTGGGCGATACCATCACCCTGGCCCAGAACCCCTGCGACGCCCCCTACCCAGGCTTCCAGCCGGCCAAGCCGGTGGTGTTTGCCGGCCTCTACCCCACCGACACCCAGGACTACAACCGCCTGCGCGAGGCCCTGGAGAAGCTCAAGCTCAACGATGCGGCGCTTTCCTTTGAGCCGGAGACTTCGGAGGCGCTGGGCTTTGGCTTTCGCTGCGGCTTTCTGGGGCTGCTGCACGCCGAGATTGTGCAGGAGCGGCTCGAGCGCGAGTTCGACCTCGACCTCATCTCCACCGCCCCCAGCGTGATTTATCGGGTCAAGCTCACCAACGGGGAGGAGATCGAGATTCACAACCCCTCCGAGCTGCCCAACCCCGACAAAATCGAGGCCATCTACGAGCCTTACGTCAAGCTCACGGTATACACCCCCGAGGAATACGTGGGCTCCATCATGCAGCTCTTGCAGGAAAAGCGCGGCAAGATGGGCAACATGCACTACGTCGGCAAGCGGGTGGAGATGGTGTACGAGGTGCCCTTCGGCGAGATCCTCTACGACTTCCACGACCGCCTGAAGTCCCTTAGCCGGGGCTACGCCTCCATGGACTACGAACAGGCAGGCTACCAGGAAGGCGAGCTGGTCAAGGTGAGCATCCTGGTCAACGAGGAGCCGGTGGATGCCCTGGCCTTTATCGCCCACAAAGACAAAGCCTATGGCATCGGGCGCGAGATTGTGGACAAGCTGGCCGAGGTCATCCCCCGCCAGCAGTTCGCGGTGCCCATCCAGGCCGCCATCGGGGGCAAGATTATCGCCCGCGCCACCGTCAAGGCCCTGCGCAAGGATGTGCTGGCCAAGTGCTACGGCGGCGATATCACCCGCAAGAAAAAGCTACTGGAGAAGCAAAAAGAGGGCAAAAAGCGCATGAAGGCCATCGGCAAGGTGGACGTACCGCAGGAGGCTTTCCTGGCGGTGCTGTCGGCGGGGCGGGATTAGTTCAGGCTGATCTCGCTGAGCCGCAGGGGCAGGTTGCGGGGGGCCGCTTCGAAACGCAGAGGGCTGGCCGGCACGCGGGCATCGCGCCCACCCTGCCTTATCTCGCCCTGCAGCGAAAAACGCATCTGCGCTGCGCTGTGCTCGGCCCGGAGCGGCGCAGGGGGCGTGGCAGGGCAAGGCACCGGCCTCGCCAAGCCCTCCTCGTCGAAACCCAGGCAGTTGGCAAAACTCACCACAAAACCGCCCGGCTGCACATAATCGGCCAGCAGGTTGCCGCTGCTGCCCGGTATGGTGGTGGGGATGATGGCGGGTAGCCCATTGGGCAGACGGTTGCTGTCCACCACCAGGTTGCGCTCGTAAATGTACAGCAGCCACTTATCGTTGTTGGCGGGATCTGGGCCGGGGTTCTCGGCCCCGGTGGCCCGCGCGACCACCCAGCCTCGGTTGAGGGGGTAGATCATCACGAATTTCACCACTTCCATCCCATTCTCCACTCGAGGAGGCTGGAGCAGGGCAATCACCGGATCTTGACCTGTCCGCCAGGTGTTGTCGCCGGTGCGCGGATTGCGCACGCTATAGCCGCTTGGGCTGCCTATGCTAAGGGTCACGCCGGGGGGGTACACAAAAGCCGCCGACGAGAGATAATCGCTCACCAGGTTGCCGGCGTTGCGCAGGTCTTCGGTGAGAAGCTGGGCGTTTTGTACAAAACGCAGGCTATCGCTGCTGCTGCGCAGCCCGGCGGCAATTAAGGTCAGAACGGCCACCCCAACAACGGCGGCAATCAGCATTTCGACGAGGCTAAGACCGTTTTTGCGCATAACGCCTCTACTGGGGTGGCCCCGCCACCTCGGTGACGAAACGGTAAGCCCGGTTTTGCGGGCCGGTGAATTGAATGGTCACCCGACGCAGCACCACCTGGGTTCCGATGGTTTGAAGATCCTCGGTGGTAACGGTGAGGTTTCTAAAGCCGCTGGGAAGCGCTACGGAGGGGGGTGTTCCCGCGGTAAAAGCCACCCTTGTCGACCAGCTGGCCCGCAGGGTGTCGAAGTAGCTGCGAGCAAAAGCCTGGGCCTGGGTATCGATCTGGGCGTTGCGGGTGAGGGCAAAGCTCGAGCCAAAGTAGCTCAAAATCAAGATGGTGATGGAAAGGATGGCCAGGGCCACCATCACCTCTACCAGGGAAAAAGCCTTACGGCGCACGCACCACCACCTTTCCGGTACTGCCTACAACGTGCACGTTCAGCACCCGATTGCCCGGCCCGCGGAGGGTAAAAGTGCGGTTGGCCGCGTCAACAACGCCGTATGGGGCCAGGAAGGTAACCCTGCCCCCACCAGCAGGGACATGCTGGAAGATCACCCCCGGTGGCAGCGGTTTGCCGGCCTGCAAGGCCAGCTCCCGGGTGGGGCCCACTTTGTAGGTATTACCGCCTTCCGCGGCCTGAAAGGAAAAGTTGAGCGACTGGCGGCGGGCTTGTTGGCGGATCCGCTGCAGCTCGGTCGCGACCTGGGTGGCCGCCTCGCGGATAACCAGGCTTTGTCGGTAAGCGCTCAGCGAGACAAAACCCACCCCCAGCAGGATGCCCAGCACCGCCAGCCCAATCAGCAACTCCAGCAGGCTGATACCCTTTTGTGAATGCGCCTTCACTGACCCACCACTTCCCATATGCCCCTTCTAAGCTGGGCTTGCTGACCCCCCGGCACCCGGGGACGCAGGCGGCTGTCGTGGTAAATGGTCAGGCCCGAAGAGCCATCCCCGGGCCCCGGCACCAGAATGCCGGTATCGGCGGCCACCAGGGCCCCGCGCAAATCCCAACGCCCGCCCAGTTTGGTATATTTGCGCTGAGCAAGGCCAAAAATGGCGTTGGCCGAATACAGCAGTCCATCGGTGCGGAGTGGGCCCACACCTCGAGCGTTCATGGAACTGGCCCAGAGGTTCTTAAGAACGGCGTTGTTGAAGATGCTCGAGGTCACCTCGTAGCGGGCCGCACGGGCCAGAATGCTCCGGGCTTGTTCGGCCGTGAGGGTGGTGCTGCTCAACTCCGTGTCGCCGCGGCAGAAAGAAACTCGAGCCCCCGCTGCAATGGTGCTGTATTCTCCATATCGTTGTGGTTGATGACTACAGCCGGTGGCGAAGTAGATGCGATCCTCAGCAAATGTATAAAGGCGCGGCCGGTAAGTATTGTCGCGTAGGTAGTGTTGCAGCTCCCGCCGGTTGAAGTTGGCTATCTCGGTAAGGGCCAGGTTGGGCCGCGGGCGCTCTTCTGGGTAGCAGGCGGCATCGCTGGGGTTTTCCCTGCAGAAGCCGATGGTGGGTTGGTTGGAACGGGTGCTGAGCATCTGCTCTTCGGTTAGGCTTTCAATGTCGCTTTGAACGCTCATAAAGTCGCCCACCAGCAAATTGCCACCGGCTATTAGGTTGAGCTGGGGTAGGCGGCTGGGGTTGCTGTAGTCGCAGGGGATCGGGGTATTCCCCGTGCCGCAATCGTAGGTCAGATCACCCATCACGTAGAGGTTGCCACGGGCTAGCAGGGTGCCATGGCCCCGAACAAGCCCCCTGAGCACCACGTCCCCGTTCACAAAAACCGTACCGCTCAGCTCAATCGGGGTGACCGAACCATCCAGAAGCAGATGGGTCGGGTTCTGGCCCAGATCCGCCGAGGTTCGGGTCTGCACCGCGCTCCCGCCCGGCCAGGCAACGCGGCCGGCGGGGTTGAGGATCATGGCGGCCGTGATGGTGCCTGCGCTGTAGCTCTCGTTGGTTCCGGCCAGGCTCGAGCGCACCTCAGCCTCCCACTCGGCATCGTCGATGAGGCGGTTGTGGTTGGTATCCGGAATGGGCAAGGGGAAACGATCGGGCAGCTCACCATCGGGAAAGCGGTTGCCAAACGCCGCCAGGTTATTGCTGTCGGGGTAGTTGTAGTAGAGGTTTTGCGGGGTGGTGCAGTTGCTGGGGGTGGAGCAGTCGGCCGGGGTGGCGCTGATGGGGGTGGTTGAGCGAATGCGGGTGTCACCCGGGTTCATGGTGGTGTAGTAGCGGTTGGAAGGGCCTATGGCACCGCTGTACTGCCGGAAGATGGTGCCTCGAGTCACCAGCGAGCCGTGCACCACACCCGCTTCTTCCTCGTCGCGCATAATCAGGCTTTCCAGCACCCCCACCTTGGCCCGCCGCCACCAGGTGCTGGGGTCGCTGGGGTTGGGGTTACCCCGCAGGGCATCCAGGCTTTTCACATCCAGATGGCAGAAAATGCACTCGGCGTTGTTGGTCAGCAGGGCATAGTCGAATGGAAAATAGGCCCGGTCTACCCGGAAAACCTGCCGCAGGCGGCGGGTGGTTCCATCGGGCAGGGTGCCGGTGGAGGTCACAGTCAGCACGATGGCGTCGGGGTCGGGGCGGGTGTCATCCTGGCGCGAGACCTGCACCACGAAGCTCGAGCCATCCCCCAGGCTCTGCGGAGGGCCAAACAGGCTGGCTATGGTGGTGCCGTTGGTCAGCCCCATCCGGTCTAACTCGATGCCATAGGCTGTTACGCTGCGGGAGGTCGCGCCGGCCAGCACCTGGTGCCACAGCCGGGCCACGGCCCGCTCGAGCCCCGCCTCGGCGGCAAACTGGGCCTGCGAGGTGCGCAGGGCATCCTGGGCGTTGCGGCGGTTGCTAAGGGAGGACAGCGTGGCAATGCTAACCAGCACAATAACGATGAACATAAACACCAGTGTTGAAACCAATGCAAGGCCCCTCGTGTCTGACATAAACCCCCTCCCCAACTACAAGGTGAAAAATCCGAATGCCTACAATTTCGGTTCAGATTATAAACCCTGCACGAGGCGAGCACCCATCCACGAAGCTTTACCTATATGCTCAACAACCCCAGGCTACGAGCCCGCTCGAGCGCCTCCACACGGTTGCGGGCCTCGAGCTTTTCATAAAGCCGCGCCAGATGATCCTTCACCGTATCGGGCGAGATATTAAGCCGGCGGGCAATTTCTTTGGTGGAAAGCCCCTGGGCCATCCACTGCAACACCTCCTGCTCGCGGGCGGTTAACCTGGGCAGCTCGGGGGCCCGCAGGCGGGGCTCCAGCCCCAGGCCCAGCCTTCGCAGGCGCTCTGCCAAGGCCTCCGGGGGCAACTCTTTCGACCAGTAGGCGTCGGCACCGGCGTAGGCGGCTTGCTGAACCAGCACAGGTTCGTTGAAGGTAGTTAGCAGGGCAATGAGCCCGTTGTAGCGCTGTTCTCGCAGTAGCCGGGTAGCCGTGATGCCATCCATCTGGGGCATGCGCACATCCAACAGCACCCCATCGGGCAACAATGCCAGGCCCAGCTTAACGGCTTCCTGACCATCGCCCGCCTCGGCCACCACCGCAAAACCCTCGCGCTCGAGGGCCGCACGCAGGCCCATGCGAAACAAAGGGTGGTCGTCGGCGATCAGCAGGCGCATCTAGCCTCTAGATTAGCAGGTCGCAATAAAAAGTCTTCCACAGCCCCTTAGCTGGGGCTGTGGAAGGAAAGCAGGGCTAATACACCTGTTCGCGCTGGCCAAAGCTGAGGGGGGTGGCCACGCTTACCTGCACCACCCCGGTGGTGGGGAAGAAGGGCGGGGCCCGATCCTGCATCCGGGGGTCGTAGGTGAACTGGCGGGCATAGCCCTGAATCATCTGGCCTGTGGAGCTGTTAAACTGCCCGAAGGCCCCATAGGTGTACTGGATAATACCCCCCTGCAAGCGGATCGCACCGCGCGGAGCGATGCTGTTGTAGTTCTGCACCGCCACCTCGCCCCTCGAGGTCATCAACACCCCATGAATGGTCAGGTCTTGCAAGGAGGTGTTGGTGCCGTTGCCCAGCAGGATATCCCCATCCTGGCTATACACCCCCAGGATATTGTCGGCCGAAAGGTTGTTGCAGGTAGCCCGCGTCACCGTGCCACCGTTGCGGGTCGGCGTACCGCTGCAGGCCGGGCTCTGATACTTGAGGTCGCCCTGGATGCGAATGTTCTCACCGCTGCCCGCGTTGGCTACGGTAATCTGCGCAAAGCTGGCCAGCGCTGGGGGTGCGGTGTTGGGGTTACTGGCATCGGAACGGGCCGGGCCGGTGAGGTTATCGATGCTTCCATCGGCAAAGATCATGCCGTTGAAACCTACCCGCACCAACACGCCGGGCCAGCTGCCATTGAAGCGGTAGAGCGTCCCGCTGGCATCGTAACGGTACAGCTGCCGGTTGGTTCCGGTGCAGGCTGCTGTTAAGCAGACTTCAATGTACTGATAGGGTGAGGTGGCCGGTGTACAAACCCCCGAGGCGTTGCAGGTGGGGGGTGTCCCGCTGGCATCCCCTGCGTACAGGGTGATCCGGGCGATATCGGAGTTGAAGTACAGACCCCCCGTCTGCGCCGCATTGCGCTGGTTCTGGTTGTTATCCGGCATGGGGATAAACGGTTCCTGCCAGTTCACCCGGGGGTTGCCCTCAAAAATCGGGGCGTGAGTAATCCCATTGCTGGTCCAGGAAGGGGCGTTGGGGTTGGTCATCTGACTGGGGGATAAGAAGGTGGTGTTGTTGCCCGAACCAAAAAATGCACCAGGGCTGATGGAGCCGGCACAACTGCTGGCCCCAGCATTGGTGCAGCCCGCACTGGTCACATAACCGCCGAACCAGGGATTAAAGGAGAAGTTAAAGCGCTCGTTGGTGTGCACCGGCCCATCAAACAGGGTGTTGCTGGTAAACCAGACCGAGCTATTGGAGCGGGTACGATGCCGGTTGGTAAACAGCGCGTAACGAGCAAAGCTGCCGTTTGTTAGCAGGAAGCGGTACTCACCCTGCACCATCACGTTGCGCTGGTAGGGGGTTCCAGGAGAGGCCGTGACCACCATCACGTAGGGCAGCGCGTACCCCTGCACCTGGCGGGTCAAGGGCGTGGCCGGGTTGTTGTCGTCGTCTACCACATACCCGGAAGGAAGCTGGGCCGAAGCAGGAAAGGCCTGGCCGCAGGCCGGGGCAGTGGTAAAGTGCACGCGCACCTGCACCGTGGCGCCCGAACCATCCGGCGCAAAGTTCCGGTTGCAGATGGCCGCATTAAGGCTGGTCTGGAGGGTGTTGGCCAGCAAAGCCAGCCGGGCCGCTACCGTGGAGGCGATGGGCTGGGTGGCGTTGCCACCGTAATACCAGATATCGCTGGTGCTGATACCCCCCAGGCTGGGGTCTGCCGATCGTACGATGCCCTCAAGGCTGGCCCGCACCTCGCTGGACATCAGGGCCGTGGCCGCCACCGCCCCGCCCCGGGCCAGGTTGATGGCCTGCGCCATGGCCGTGTTATCCCGGCTGGTACGCAGATCGTTGATGGAACGTGTGAACATTAAGGTGCTTACCACGCTCAGCAGCAGAATTACGGTCAGGGCTACCACAATCGCGATGCCCTGGCGATCTCTCATGGGTTGCATATGCTCACCACCTTGGCCTGATAGTAGAGGTTGTTAATCATGTCCACCTGTCCGGTGTAGGTTCGTTCCACGTTGCGCCCACGTAAGGGTAGTTGAACCCCCAGGGTGAATTGCAGCCGCCGCAGGGTAAATTCCGATCCACTGCTGGTAAAGTAGGGCTGCACCCGACCGCTCACCAGATAGCCGCTGGGGTTGCGCTCTTCGCTCACCGAAGAACCATTGCGCCGCTGATAGACATAGTCAATGCGGAAATTACTCACATCGTAGGCCACATCGGTAGAAGCTGCGTCACCCAGGGCCTGGTAGATCAGCTTGCGGTTGGTCGCATCGTAGCTATAGCCCAGCAAGCTAATCACCGAGGCCAGGGTCTGGGAGGTAGCAGCAACCGGCAGGTTGTTGCAGGTAGTGGGGATGGTGTAGGTATTGACACCGCTCAGCACGGGCAGCCCAGTGGTGCGGGTTAGCACTGCGTTACCGTTGCCGTCGATCACAACCAGCCGGCTGCCCACCGGAATCTCGGTAGCGATGGTGGGGGAGTTGCTCACAATCGTCAGGCTGTTACCAGCCACAGCGCTAACGGCATAACCTGCTCCCCCTGCCACCTGGGCAAAAGAGATGCTGGTGGTGTTGCTGTTGAAGGGGGTATGGGTCACGATGGCAAACGCCGCCGTGCGCAAATCCTGGCTCAGCACCTCCAGCACCCGTCGGGCTTTGTTCTGGGCCGAGCTCACCGCCTCGTTGGACTGGTTAAGCTGCAATCCCTGGATGCTGGTGTTGAAAGCCAGTGCCATCACGATCACCAGCACCAAGAGGGCCAGCAGCAATTCCAGGACTGTAAAACCTCGAGGACGCAAAGCAACCTCCTTTAGTTGATACCGCTGTTAATCCCGGCTCCCACCCGCGCTGGGGAAGGGCCGATGATACTCTGGTTGACGCACTGCTCCCCCTCCGGACTGCGCCAGCAAATCTCGATGCGGTACTGGCTGATCTGCCAGCTGCTACTGGCCCAGGAGGGGGCTCCCTGGTTGGTTACGCTGGCACGATAGAGGGCCAGGTTAGCGAACTGCTGCTCGCTGGTAAGGCTGGGGAAGCCGCTGGTGGCGTTGGCCAACTGGCCATAACCCCAGGTGAGACTCTCGCCCTCGTCAGGGACGGCCCGTTCATCGGCCTCGATGATCTGCCGGCCTAAAAAAAGCCCCAGCTGATTGGCCTGGGCCCGCCCCCCTACAACGCTGGTCTGGCGCATGCTGCCCACCAGCAGGGTGGTAAAGATTCCCAGTACAATCGCCAGCGCGCCCGCGGCCACTATCACCTCGATAAGGGTCAACCCTCGGTTTCTCATTGCCGTCGCACCTCCCCAATCAGGGTGGCCGTCAGGGTAAAGGTCTGTCCGGCCGCTGTTACGGTGAACTGACGATTGGCCGGAAAGCTGCTAGAAAAAATTACTTTCCCAGGAGAAGTAAAGGTGGCCAGTGTACCATTGCTTAGGCTACAGCTCACCCCGTTCGGCAGGGTCACGCTGCGCAGCACGCTTCCATCCACCTGGGACTGCACCTGCAGGGTGTTGCCGCTGCGCACCAGCAAGAAGTTGGTGCCGCCCCGGCTGGCTGCCGCAGTCGCACCCTGCCAGAAAAGCTGGCGGATTTGATCCACCGTTGCCAGAGCCTGTTGCCGCTGCCCGATGTTGCGTATCTGGGCGATACCGAGGCCGGCGGCCACCCCCAGGATGGCCATCACCACAATGAGCTCCAGTAGGGTAAAGCCCCCCGGCGTTTTTATCTGCTTATAGGCCTGCGCGCACCTCGCCATACCGCCTCGAGTTTGGACGGGCCGTTTGAATTCAAGTACCCCCAGATGGGGGTTGATGCGTTACGTTAATCAGGTCGCTGATGCGCCGCGCGGAACTGCTTTAAGCGATCCTTTATTCGTGCTGGAGAAGGTTACTCGCTTCTTTTCAGGATACTCGCCGCCCATGGTCAAATATCACACGTTGGTTTGTGCAGCATGCCGGCTGCAAAAACCGGTTGCTGCGAGGAGCCTTTATCGCGTTCCTGGCCCACGGTGGCAGGCAATTTACCCAGTGCAGCGTATTTTGCTGCGCTGGGTATTCGTGGAAAACGCTCTAAGACAACTGGACGCGCAACCGGGTTCCCCCTCCCGGCAAAGCCAGGTTTTCCAGCTGCCCGCCGTGCACCTCAGCCACCCGTCGGGCCACGTACAGCCCCAACCCCGCGCTGCCCGCCCGCACCCCGCGCAGGCGCTGGCTGCGGAAAGGCTGGGTAAGGTTTTCCAGACTGTCGGGCAATCCCGGGCCGTCGTCCTCGACCTCGAGCCAGCCATCCCCCGCCCGCAGCACCACCCGGCTTTTGGCATGGCGCAGGGCGTTCTCGACCAGATTGGCCAGCGCCCGCTCGAGCAAGAGCCGCTCGGCCCTGGCCTGCCCAGCCCCCTCAATCTCCAAGCGCAGACCGCGCTTTTGAGCCTGCTGGGCATAGCGCAGGCGGAAGTCTTCCAGAACGGAGCGCAGGTTGAGGTTTTCTGGCTGGATGCGCCGGGCCTCGAGGCGGCTGGCGGTGAGCAGGTTTTCCACCAACAGGTAGCTCCGGTTCAGTTCTTCCCGCAAGCTACGCAGCAGCTCTTTTCGCTTTTCCGGCCCAATTTTGTCGGCTTCTTCCAGATACTCCAGCGTTCGCAGGCTTGCCAGCAAGGGCGTTTTAAGATCGTGGGTTAGGGCTGCATAGGTGGCTTCACGCGCTTCCAACAGCTCACGCAGGTGATCGAGCACTTCTTCAAAGCCCTCGCGCAACTGGGCTATCTCGGCGGGGGGTGGCTGCTTGGGCGAGGGAAGCGAAAGCTCGGCCAGGGTGCGACCGGTTCCCCGCAGGTAGTAGAGGCTACGGGTTAGCTCGTCGATTGGGTGCAGAAGGGTATTGGCCAGGAAATACCCCACCCCAGCCGCAGCCAGGGCCAGCACCGACAACCAGACCAGCAAAAATAGCGAGGTTTCCAGCGATCTTCCTTGAAAAGAAGCCCAGAAAACCAGAACTATAACCAGGTTGGGAATAAAGGCCAGCAGTCCGATCACCCAGGCCAGTTGGCGCTTGAGCGGCATAATTTCAGTCTACTGGCCCATTCATGGTAGATGGAAATCCCGCTTGAGACCTGCGGCTTACCAGAAGATCGCAAAAACAAAACTGCCTTGGGTGTTTTGGTGCTACACAGCCACCCCCCATTGGGAGTGCCCAAATTCAGAGCCTTGGGCCTTGCAAAGCGTTTGACAAACCAACCCGCAAACCCGCTACGCTAAACCTCATGAACTATGGCGACTGGGCTTTGCTACAAGACCGGCGGGGCCGTGTCTATTTGTTTCGCTTACAACAAGGCGGTACATTCAACTACCACCGGGGCTCCATCCGTCACGAGGCCATTATCCAGGCCGGGGTCGGCCGGTTTGTGGCCACCCCCCAAGGCGAACGCTTCAGCATCCACCGCCCCACCCTGGAAGACTACGTGCTCCAGATGCCCCGCGAAGCCACCCCCACCTACCCCAAAGACGCCGCTACTATCTGCTTTCTGCTCGACCTGGCCCCAGGGATGCGGGTGCTGGAGGCAGGCTCGGGCTCGGGCGGCCTGACCCTGTACCTGGCGCGGGCGGTGGGGCCTACGGGCCAGGTCTGGAGCTATGAGTCCCGCCCCCGACACCTCGAGCGGGCCAGACGCAACCTGAGCGAATTTGAGGATTGGGGCAACGTTACCTTTGTCCAGGGCGACTTGGCCCAGGCCGAGTTACCACCCAACTCCTTTGACGGCATTGCGCTAGATCTGATGGAACCCTGGAAAGCGCTGAACAACATTGCACCGGCACTGAAAACAGACCGCTTTCTGGTCTGCTACCTGCCCAACCTGACCCAGGTAATTACACTGCTCGAGCAAATCAAAACCCTACAACTGCCGTTTTTGCACGAGCGTACCCTGGAGGTGCAGCACCGGGAGTGGGATGTGCGACCCCCCATCGCCCACCCCAAGTTTCAGCAGGTGGGGCATACGGCGTTTTTGGTGCAGCTCCGCCGGGTTGGGGGGGGCTAACGGCTCGCATCTGCTGCGTGGCGGGTGAACCGAGGCTGCTCCGCTCAAGGGTACGCTGTGGCCGGTACACAAAAAGGAGCGAATCAAGGAGACCTGCGGTGGCTTTTGCCCCGCAAGTTCTTGAGGCATTGCGCGGGAGACCAGACGGCGATCGGCGAACCCTCGTAGTCGTCCGGGTCTCGGGTCACAATCGCATCCAACCCGTTCAACTCAGCACAGGCTATCTGGACATTATCCTCGTAATCCGACCCGCTCAAGACTAGAGCTCGCTCGAGCACAAATCGATCGACAGCGCACACATGGAAGGCATCCAAGCACACCTGCACCGACCGTCGCGCCCGAACAAGGTCCGTCAGTTTCCGGGCAACGTAGTAGATATCGGTGATAGCCGAAGCCGGCACATACGCGACAACCTGCCCCTCATCGACCGCCTGCCAGATGGCCGATGCCTCAGCCTGCCACGGCTCTCGCCCAAGAAGCACATCGAGTACAACATTTGTATCCAGGAGAATTCGCATCGCGGTTGGTCTCGAATAACGAACCTACTTGCGCATTCGCCGCTCTGCCAGAATATCCCGGATCGCTTCATCCGAAGGCGCCGGCTTTCCAGCAACCGACAGTAACCCACGGGCCTGATCCAGCGTGCGCCGTGGCCGCTCAGCCCCTCCAGCCTGCTCATCCAGCCGAATGAGATAGGCCAGATACTCTGCCAGCTGAGACTGACGCCCACGCCCAACCAGGTAACCGCGACGCCGGGCTGCTCGAACCAACCTGGCCTTCAGTTGATCGGGCAGGTATATGGAACCCATGTGTCACCTCCACGAAATCTATATATTATTCTAGAGATTAATCCGAGCCTGTCAAGGCTGCCTGATCTTTTATCGCAACGACCAGCCTTTACGGAAACTCTCTACATGTGCAAACCCACGGGCTCAATTAGGGTGGGCATGGGGTCGAGAGTCCGCTAGACTCCTGAGCGTGGAAGGCTTGCTGATTCATGCGGTGGTGCGCGGGCTGGCGGGGAGGTTGCCCTTGCGCAGCCTGGGCTGGGCTTTCCCCGACGAGGGCACCGCCGCCCTGCTCCTGGAAGGACTGGGCAATCTACTGTTGCGCTACCGCCCGCCCCATCCCCTTCTGGCACTGGAAGCGGATCGTGTGGTGGGCGAGGCCAAGACTCCCTTCCAGCGCCTTTTGGAGGCCCGCTGCAAGGGGCGTTTGCTAAAAATTGAACAGCTCAAGCTCGACCGGGTGGTGTTTTTGCAGTTCGAAGGGGAGAAGGGCTTTGTGGACACCGCCCCCACCCGGCTGGTCTTCGAGCTCACGGGCCGCAACGCCAACCTGATGGTTTGTGACCTCGAGGGCCGGATTATCGGCATAGACCGCCCGGTTACGCCCGCCATCAACCGCTACCGCGAACTGCGGAGCGGGCTTTTTTACACCCCGCCCCCACCCTACCACAAGCTCGACCCCCGCACCCTGCAGGAGGACGAACTGAAGCCCTTTGTGGGCCAGCCCCTCGCGCAGCTCATCAAAAACCTGGACGGGGTGGGTAAAGCCCTGGGGGCCGAACTCTGCCGACGCGCACACCTGAGCCCGGAAACTCGGCTCAGCCACGAACATCTACCACTTATCCACAGGGTTATCCACAGCCTGGTCGAGCAGCCCAGCCTGCAAACCACCCCTCCTGACCTCCAGGCCGCCTGGGCGCAGGAAGAGGCCGAGGCCCTGCGCAAACCCCTGCGCGAGGCCCTCCAGCGGCAGATGCGAACCCTGCAAGCCCGCCTGGAGGATGCCCACAACGCCCTGGAGCGCCTGGAGGAGGCCCAGCGCCTGCGGGGCTGGGGCGATCTGCTAATGGCCTACGGCCACCAGCTTCCGCCAGGGCGGAAGGCCACGCTGGAGGATTTTTCCGGCCAGATGGTGGAAATTCCGCTGGAAGCCGGGCTCTCCCCCATCCAGAACGCCAGCCGCTTCTACGCCCGGGCCAAGCGCCTCGAGGCCAATGCCGAGCGGGCCCTGGAGCAGATACCGGCCCTGGAGGCCCAGATCGCCGGGCTAAAGCAGGAACTCGCCTGGCTCGAGCAGCGCTCCCGCCAGGAGTTGCAGGCCCTGGGCCGCAAAAGCCGTGAGAAAGGCCCCCAGGTGGGCCTGCGCCTGGTGAGTCCCAGCGGCCTCGAGGTCTGGGTGGGGCGCAACAGCAAAGAAAACGACCTCCTGACCCGCATGGCCCACTCCGAAGACCTCTGGTTCCACGCCCAGGGCCTCCCCGGTTCGCACGTGATTCTGCGCACCCAGGGCCGCCCCGCACCCCTGCCCGACCTGCTCTATGCCGCACAGCTCGCGGCCCACCACTCCAAGGCCCGGGGCGAGAAAAACGTACCGGTGGACTATACCGCCAAAAAACACGTCTGGCGGCCCCGCAAAGCGGCCCCCGGCCAGGTGCTGTACACCCAGGCCAAGACCCTCTTTGTGGATGCTGAGCTTCCCCCGAGTTGAAGAAGCACCCCCACAGGCTAGCGGCTACCTACTGCTTCGGGAAGCGGTGAGGCCACCGCTTCATCCTCGGCGCGCACCCGCAACCAGCGGGCGGCCAGGGGTAGGGTGGTTCCTTGCACCAGCACCGAAAACAGCACCACGAAGAAGGTCACATTGAATATCTTTTGCGCCGATTCGACCCCAGCCAGCAAAGGAAAGGTCGCCAGCACGATGGGGATGGCCCCCCGCAAGCCCACCCAGGAAACAAAGAGTTTCTCGTTGAGGGCAAAGCGACGATTGGGCAGGCTCAGGAAAATCGCCACAGGTCGGGCCACCAGCATCAGAAAAAGCGCCAGCAGAATAGCCCCTACCGCCACCGAGGGAAGCTGCGAGGGGAAGACCAGCAGGCCCAGGGTGAGGAACATCCCAATCTCCATCAGCCAGGTGTTGCCCTCATGAAAGGCCAGCAGCGCCGTCTTGCGGGGAAAGTCGCTGTTGCCCACCACCACCCCCGCCACATAAGCCGCCACAAATCCACTGCCGCCCAGCACGGCGGTAAGGGAAAACACCAAAAGCATTAAGGTAACCGACAAAACCGCATACAACCCATCGAAGCTGAGCCGGATGTTTTGCAAAATCCAGGCCACCGCCCGCCCCAGGCTATAACCCAGCAGTAAGCCCAGTAGCATCTGCTGGACGAACATGGGCAGAATCTGCCAGGCGCTCATCTCGGGGCGGGTCAGGAGGGCGGTCAGGCCAACGGTCAGAAACACCGCCATGGGGTCGTTGGTGCCGGATTCGAACTCGAGCAAAGGCCGCAGGTGCTTGCGCAGGCGCACGGCCCGCTCGCGCAATACCCCAAACACCGCGCTGGCGTCGGTGCTGGAGACTATGGCACCCAGCAAGAAGGCCTCGAGCCAGCCCAGATCCAACACCCAGTGAGCGAATACGCCCGTCAGGAGCATGGTAAATAACACGCCAAAAGTGGCCAGCGACAGGCCAGCCCCCAGCACCGGGCGCACCGTATTCCAGCGGGTAAAAAGGCCACCCGAATAGAGGATGAAGACAAGGGCCACCGTGCCTATGAACTGGGTCACGTAGTAGTTGTCAAACCAGATACCCCCCGGCCCATCGCTGCCAGCCAGCATCCCGATGAGCAAAAATAAGAGCAGCCCAGGCACCCCCAGCCGCCCACCCAGCTTGGTGGCCAGCACGCTGAGAAGCAGCAGGATACTAGTGATCAGCAGAAGGGTCTCCGGTCTCGGCAAATACACCTCCCCATCCCCCGGCAAAACTGCCAGGCAACTTTGTACTCTGGTGCGCGAAGCACCCCAGGTTCAGTATGCTGCCAAATCGGGCCTAAAGCAGCGGTTTAGTTTCCAATTCGGGTGTGCAGGTCGCCAATGCCCTCGATGGCGACCTCCACGTGGTCGCCGGGCTTGAGCTCGCCCACCCCCTCGGGGGTGCCGGTCAGTACCACATCGCCGGGCTCGAGGGTCATAAAGCTGCTGATGTAGGAGAGAATTTTAGCCACCGGGAAGATCATCAGGCTGGTGTGGGCCTCCTGGCGCAGCTCGCCGTTGACGTAGGTGCGCAGGGTGGTGTTTTGTGGGTCGAGCGAGGTCACCAGCCAGGGCCCCAGGGGGCAGAACTTGTCGGCGGACTTGGCCCGCACCCACTGCAGGTCGGTTTTCTGTTTGTCGCGGGCGGTCACGTCCAGGGCGCAGGTGTAGCCCAGCACGTGCTCGAGCGCCTCGCTCTCGGGTACGTTTTTCATGCGGCTTTCAATCACCACCGCCAGCTCCCCTTCGTAGTGCAGCAGGTTGGTGAAGCTGGGGTAGGGCACCACATCGCCCGAGCGCTCGGGGCGGGCCGGGTTGGCCGGGTGGGCCAGGGTGTTGGGGCCTTTCAGGAACAGGCCGGGCTCCTTGGGCAGATCGCCCCCGAAGTCGTGGCCCATCTCGCGGATATGGTCGAGGTAATTGCGCCCCACGCAGACAATCTTGGTGGGGGTGGCCGGGGCCAGCAGGGTCACGCCCCCCAGGTCAAAATGACGGCCCGTGGGGTTGCCCGCCGGGCCATCGGTTTCGTGAATGGTCTCGCCTTCCAGTACCCCCCATTGACCTGCGTCGAACCGTACGAGCTTCATAGTGGCTCGAGTATACCGTTGCCCTAAGACCTTGGCTGGCCCCGCAACCAGGGTTACACCATGCCCTAGCAGGTGGGTGTTAGAGTCTAAGCAGGTGTCGGAGCCAACCCCACCTCGAGCAATCTACGAAAGGAGCTGACATGAACGCGCTTTTACTCTGGATTCTGGGCATTCTGGGTGTGCTTATTACACTCTGGGGCCTCACCCGCCTACCGCGCGGTGGACTGGCCTGGATGGGATTTGGTTTGGTGCTGGGCCTGGCTGGGCTGGGCGGGGCCTGGCTGCACCAGCAGTACGGCACAACCGTCTTCTGGGGGCTGGGCATCCTGGGGGTGCTGTTGCTGGTCTGGGCCCTGTTGAACCTCCGCAGCCGCCTGGCTGGCTGGAGCACCGGTCTGGCCGTGCTACTGGCACTTACCGGCTTTGGCAGCATCGTGCTCCTGAACAGCAGCAGCCCCAACCTGCTCACCTCAGGCACCATCCCCAACCCGCTCAACAACTTCCAAACCGACCCCGCCCCCACCCCCCCCGAGGCCGGCCCATCCCAGCCCACGCCCGAACCCTCGCCGCCCACTGCCGAGCCAACCACCCCAACCCCATCCGTTGCTTCGGGCAGTGTGCGCGAGGTCGATCCGGCCTGCCCCTGCCTCCTCAACGTAACCGTGAACGCCCCCGAACCCACCATCCGCATTTTGCAAGGCACCACTGAGATTGCCAGTAGCCGCCAGGGACGCTCGAGCTTCCTGCTCGAGGCCGGCGACTACACCCTGCAGGTTGAAGCACCCGGCTACCGCACCTTGAGCACCCTGATTAATGTGCCCAAAAATAAGAACCTGGAAGTAGAGCTGGCGCAATAAAATCTACAAATTTACTTGCGCACTACACTACACCCCAGTATGGTGTAGATATTGTGGGTGAAGTGAGTACACTCTGGCAGGTTCACCTCGAGACCCTTCGACCTCACCTGAGCGGACGGGATCACCGCGGCAAAAAAGGCAGTCTGCGCTGGCTGGAAGCCGCTGTGGCCGAACGCGGTGGAAGGGCCGGGACGGTGCGCAACATCCTGTACAAAGATCTGGGTAGCCCCGAGGAAAAACTGCGACTATTCGAGGTCATCTGCGACCTGTACAGCGAATCGGGGCTGGAACCCCCCAGCCTCCCCTCAGAGCTGGCCCTGGAATCGGCCCGGCGGGCCTTGGGACGCGACAAACGCCGGCTGTTTCGCCGCTTTGTGCGAGCCCTGGAGCAGGGTGAAAAACCCCAGATGGTGGTGGTGGGGGGCGCGGCCACCGGCAAGGGTGTGCTGCTGGCCGCAGTGGAGCGGGCTGTGCCGGGCTGCCTGATGGTCAACCTGGGGGGGGAGCTGGCCCAGCACCTCCACCCCCTGGCGGAAAAACTGGGGCTGGAGCTCGAGGGCATCCTTTCGCAGCTCTCCCCCACCCAGCCCTATGCCCTGCAGGCCGCTCTGCAGGATGAGCTGCGCAGCGAGCTGGCCGGCGCCCTCAACGCCTGCGGGAAACCCCTGCTCTTGCGGGCCGAAAAGGAGGGGCAGATCGGTGGCCTGAGCCTGCGCGATACCCAGGGCAACCCGGTGGGGCTGGCGGCCTGGATTGAGCCGCTGCTGCGCCGGCTGACCATTCCTTTTCTGGCCGGGCTTTCCGAGCCCCCGCCCAACCTGGCCTGGCATCCGCTCTCGCCCCCCAGCCGGGCCGAGGCCCGCCGCTACGTGAAAGACCGCCTGCCCGACCTGCCGCCCGAGCGGGTAGAAGCCCTGGTCAACCAGGCCGGGCGCAACTTCGCCGAGCTATCGCGGCTGGTGTTGCTGGAGGCCGCCCAAACCCAGGGCAGCCCCCCCGCGGCCCTGGCCGGCTACAACCTGGCCCAGGACACCGCCCTGCGCCCCATCCTGTACGCGCTGGCCGTTCTTTCGCCCGAGGCCGACCCTGGCATCCCGGTTCCCCTACTGGAAAAGGCCATCGGCAAAAGCCTCGAGCACCTCTCGCAGGCCGAGCGGGCGCTGCTGGCCCCCATGGGTGAGGGCAAGGTACGCCCAGCCCTGCGCAGCCTGCTGCCCCAGGTGCCAGAAAAAGAAGCCCGCAGGCTGCACACCCTGGCCCTGGATTTTTTTAGGGGTGACCTGTTCCGTCAATTGCACCACGCACGCGGCGCCCAGCGGCTGGATAAGCTGCTCGAGCTGCTCTCACAAGACCCCAGCCGGCTCGCGCTGCTGCCCACCCTGTGGGCTGATTCACAGTCCTGGCCCACCCTCGAGCGGGAAAAGCTGGCCATGGCAGTGGTACGCTACCGCGCCGTGCTGGGCCAGTACGCCCACCCCGAGGCCCTGGAGGCCCTCGAGCTACTCTTCCACTCCACCGATCCCGCGGTGCAGGCCTGGGCCAGGGTCAAGGCCGCCGAAGCCCGGGTAGACGCCGGGGATTTCCCCGCCGCCCTGCAGCTGCTGCCCCCGCCCGAGACCCTTTCAGGCGAGATCGGGGCCGAAGGACTGCTGGTCTGGGCCGCTGTGGAGCGCTGGCAAGGCGACTACGCCCAGGCCGAAGCCTATGTCCAGCAGGCCCTCTCACTACCCATTCAGCCCTTTCTGGCCGACCGGGTGCGGCTGTGGCAGGGCCTGGTTGCCAAAGACGCCGGCCGCTTTGAGGAGGCCCTGGAAGCCCTACGGCAGGTCTCGCACGATCCCCTCTTGGTCGGACGGGCCAGTTACCAGTCGGGCGACCTGCTTCTGCGCACCGGACGGGTCTACGAGGCCGAGGCCCAGATGCGCCAGGGTCTGCAAGCCCTGGAAGCTTCAGGGGCGCCCCCCGAAGAGATAGCAAGGGTGCGGGCCCGCTTCGGTACAGCCCTGCGGCGCATCGGCAACTTCGAAGAAGCCGAGCGCTACTTGTACCAGTCCATCCGCGAGGCCTCCGACGAGTTCATCCGGGCCCGGGCCATGAGCGAGGCCAGCGTGCTCGAGCTAGCTCGAGGCCGCCCCCTGGAGGCCCTGGCCCTTCTGGCCGAGGCCGAGGCCTACCTGCGCGAGGTGCGCGAACGCCCCGAGGAGGCCCACTACCGCCACCGCCGCACCCTGTACCGCATTGCCGTGGCCTACTGGGTACGGGCCAGCGGACTGCCCTACCTACCGCCCTATGTGGGCGGTCAAAAAGCCCCCGAAAGCGTGAAAATCCTGCGCGAGCTGCACGAAGAGCTGCTCAGCAAAAAACTCCCCGGCGACCGCTACATCGCCTTGTCCATCGATGTGGCCCTGAAACTCTCCCTGCTGATGCCGGCCCCCAAGGCCGAGGCCATGATGCAGGGCTGCTTGCAGCAAAGCGATCCCTATTTCCAGGCCCAGGCCCGCCTGGGCTACGCCGAGACCCTGGCGAGGCAGGAGAAGTGGGCCGAGGCGCTGGCCCAGGTGGTGCAGATTGGTGATCTGCAAGACCCAGGGGTGCAGAGCTGGAAGCTGGGCCTGGAGACCCAGGCACTGCTGGGGCTGGGGCAGGAGGAAGCCGCCTGGAAAAAACTCCAGACCTGTGCGGGCCTGCCGGCCCCCTACCGCGCCCAACTGGGCCGGGTGCTGGGCAAAATCTGGCCTGCTGAAGCCCTGCGCGCGCGGCTCAACACCCGTTCGCCCCTGGCCCTGGACGACTGCCTGGCCCTGCACCTGAGCCAGGCCAGCCCCGCTCAGTGAAGTTCGGCCAAGAAGCCCCGCAGGGCTGTGTTGAAGGCTTTGGGGTTCTCCAGGTTCGAGAGGTGCCCTGCCTCGGGCAGGATCAGCATCCGGCTGTCGGGAATCTGGGCGGCCATCTGCCGGGCCTCGGAGGGCGGGGTGAGGGTATCCTCCTCGCCCACCAGCACCAGGGCCGGCACCGAGATGCTGGGGAGCAGCGGCAGCGAGTCGGGCCGGTGGGCCAGGGCCTCGAGGCTCCTGGCTACCCGGCCGGGGTCGGCCTCGAGCTGGGCCTGCCGCACCTGGGCCACCAGTTCGGGGCGGCGGGCATGGGTGGTAGCCCCCAGGTGCCCCTTGAGGGTGGCCTCCGGGAAGAACTGCATCCCTTCCCGGCGGATGCGCTCGGCCTGCTCTAAGCGCAGGCGGGCCCCCTCGGGGGTGTCCGGGGTGGCGCGGGTGTCGGCCAGCACCATCCCCGCGAAGCGCTCGGGCTCGAGGTTCCACAATCTGAAAATCACATAGCCCCCCATGGAAAGCCCCACAAACACCGCTCTTTGCCAGCCCAGGTCGTCCAGCTCGACCAGCACGTGGGCAGCCGCGCTTTCCAGGCTCTCGAACCCCAGGATGTCGGGGTTCAGCACCGGATGCCCCTCGACGGCCTCGAGCTGCCCTGCCCACATGGCCGGGCTGTAGGGGAAAGCGTGCAGAAAGACCACAGGAACCGACATATCCCCAGCATAGCCTAAAAAATAGGGTCAGGCTTCCCCCTTCAAAGCCCCCAGGGCCACCTGGTAGAGCTTCTCCAGGTCGGTCTCGCCGGTCTCGAGCTGCCACTCGTAGGCAGCTTTGAGCATCCGGCCAAAGGCCTTCCCCGGCTTATGACCCCGTTCGACCAGATGACGGCCCAGCAGCACCGGCTGCACCGGCACCGGCTGGGGCTCGAAAAACTGCCAGGCCTCCTTGGGCCGGCGCCCGGCCCCATCGGCCTCGAACAGGGCTTTTAGGGCCATCAGGTGCGGGCCGGCCTGGGCCTGGAACCTGCGGATGGCCGCAGGGGTGGGCTTGGTAAAGACCGGCACCATGTGCAGAGCGGTGGTCACCACCAGCTCATCCCGCAGATGGTTGGGCAGGCGCAGGTCGCGGGCGATGCGGGGTATCAGCGCGGCACCCACCCGCTCGTGCCCGTAAAAGCTATACCAACCCTCGGGCCTCCAGCGCGCGGTATCCTTCTTGCCGATGTCGTGCAGCAGGGCGTGCCAGCGGTAGGGCGGCGGGGCGCGATCCACCACCTGCAAGACATGGGTCAGCACATCCCCCTCGGGGTGCCAGCGGGGGTTTTGCAAGAGCAGGTGGGTGTCTTCAAACTCGGGGATCAGCCGTTGCAGGATTTCCAGGTCGTAGAGGTAGCGCAGAAAACGGCTGGGGGTGCCGTTCTGAAAGGCTTTGTCAAACTCGGCGGTCACCCGCTCGACGGCCACGTGCGCGAGCACCTCCGGGGCCGCTTCCTGCGCAGCTTGCAGGGTTGTTGGCTCGATCTCGAAGCCGTAGCGCGCGGCAAAGCGGCCCGCCCGGATCACCCGCAGGTAGTCTTCCCGGAAGCGCTGGGCCGGGTCGCCCACCGCCCGCAAGACGCCGGCCTCGAGATCCCGCTGCCCGCCGTAGGGGTCGATCACCTGCCCCGAGGCATCCATGGCGATGGCCCCGATGGTGAAATCGCGCCGGGCCAGGTCTTCTTCGATGGACCGACCCCAGGCCACCCTGGCCTTTCGTCCATAGGTCTCCACGTCGCGGCGAAAGGTGGTGACCTCGTAGGGGTGGTGGTCGATCAGGATGGTGACGGTACCGTGCTCGAGGCCGGTGGGAACCGCCCCCAGGCCCTGGGCTTTAGCCAGACGCATCACCTCCTCCGGGGGCGCCGAGGTGGCAAAGTCCAGGTCTTCGGGCGTCTGGCCCAGCAGAATGTCGCGCACCGCCCCGCCCACCAGGTAGAGATCGGGCAGGAAGGAAAGCCGTTGCAGAACTTGGCGGTAATCCATCATGGCAGGCAGGCAACCGAAGTCTGAGGTTAGCACTCGCAGCGCCAAATTCCTAGCGTGCATTGATTTTTTACAAAGACAATGTTACTGTTGTCTTAGGCTTTTTGGGTTGAGTGAACCAAAAAAAGTCAGACCAAGAGAACCAAGTGAAAACCCACAAGCCGGAAAAGGAGATCTATGATTCCGGACTTCAACAAAGGAGGGAGTCTTCCTCCGGGTATCCACTTGGCAACTTGGCAAGAAGTAGAACTTAAGTTTGGCTGGAACGAGCACCGCAGAGCGCTTCTTGGGGGTCTAAGAATGGCGCTTTTGAACCTCCAACAAGCTGGCTGCAAAAGAGTGTATCTGAATGGAAGTTTTGTAACGACCAAAGACCAACCCGCCGATTTTGACGCCTGCTGGGAACCGAGCGGTGTAGATTTCAATAAACTAGATCCTGTTCTGCTCGACTTCTCCAACCGTCGCGCTGCTCAAAAAGCCAAGTACGGTGGGGAGTTTTTCCCGGCCAGTGCGGATGCCAAAGGGGATGGTACGCCCTTTCTCGATTTTTTTCAGTCGGATAGGAACGGCAGCCGCAAGGGCATTGTGGCCATTGATTTGGGAAAGGGGTTTCCATGAGGATCGAGAACGAGCGCGAGTACAGAATCAGCGGGGCCTGGCTCAGGCGCTTCGAGCAAAGCCTGGAGCAGCTGCAACGTGCACCCTTAGGAAACGAGCATCCTAAGCTGCGGCAGGCCCGGCTCGAGGCGCTGCAAAGCCAGATTGAAGACTTGCGTGAACAGATGGCCCAGTACGAGGCCCTCCGCCGTCGAGAAGTTCGCTCCGTCCAGGTATCTTCCTTGGAAGATTTACCTGAAGCCCTCATCAAGGCGCGGATCGCAGCGGGCCTTACCCAGGAGCAGCTTGCAAAACGATTGAAGCTCAAAAAGCAACAGATTCAGCGTTATGAAGCCACACACTATGCCTCGGCCAGTCTCGAGCGGCTCATCGAAATTGCCAGGGCGCTCAACGTCCAGATCAAGGCCGAGGTAGTATTCGGCCGGTAATCTTGCTGTGGACTGCGCCAGTTAAAACCCGGCCAGCAAATCGTTCACCGGCATGGCCGGAAAAGAACCCCGCAGCCCGCCCAGCACGAAGGTCTCCTCTTCCAGCAGGCCCGGCCAGTCCAGGAGCACCTGGGCAAAGTTCTCCTCAGGCCCGGCCTGCGAAGCATGGGCCAGCACCGCCGCCCGGATGGTCGGGGCTAAGGGGCGCACGTCCACCCGCACCGCCACCGAGCAGGGCGAGACCCCATAGCGCGCGGGGTCGAACTTGGTCTGGGCCACCCGCTCCTGGGTGCGTACCGGAAAGAAAAGCCGCTTGGGCGGTTCGGGCATCACATTGCCGGCCCGCCAGAAGGCCCCCAGGGTGGCCCGGTGCAGGTGGATGTGGTCGGCATGGCCGTAGTAGCCCTGCGGGTCGAACCCGATGACCACCTGGGGCTTTAGCTGGGCCATGTACCCCAGCAGGACATCCTCAATCTGCTGCAAGTCCTGGTGCATGAAGCCCCTGGGGTTGGCTAAGGCGACCTCGAGCGGATACCCCGAGTCCTGGTAGCCCAGAAAGATGGGTGGGCGCAGGCCCAGAATGGCGCAGGCGGCCTCGAGCTCCTTTTC
This sequence comes from Meiothermus taiwanensis DSM 14542, assembly GCA_000482765.1. GTDB lineage: Bacteria > Deinococcota > Deinococci > Deinococcales > Thermaceae > Meiothermus > Meiothermus taiwanensis. The sequence continues at coordinate 52,751 of AXWR01000005.1, read as the reverse complement.
GCGCAGCTTACCCAAAGCCTCACCCTTGGGATAAAGCGAGGCATCGAGGGCCGGATGCCGGATCCGGCCCTGCTCCCCGCGCGTGGCGCAGATCAGGTACACTTCGTGCCCCAAAGCCGCATACTTGGCTAAGGTTCCGGCGCAGAAAAACGACTCGTCGTCGGGGTGGGCGAAGATGGCAAGTAGGCGCATACGGGCTTAGTCTAACCGGTTACCCGCACCAGCCTCGGCGCTTAGCCCCAGCTTCAGCGGTAAAAAGCCCCCAACTTCAGGTTCTCGAGGCCTCCATATCGCAACCAAGACCCCTTACCTGCAATCGGCAGCCTGGCAAACTGACCTTCCACATCAGATTTTGCAGCTGACGAAACCGTCCTGGGCGCGGTCAGGGCTGGAAGGCTTTCCCCTACCCAAGAAGGGTCGAGGACGGTTTTGCCTGGATGGCTCGTTGTCGCTGCCTAGCCCGTGATGACGCACGTATTGCCAATACCAGATTCAAAAGTCATCGTACAGCGTATTTTGCTGTACTGGATAAACTGCCTGCCAGCGTGGGGCAGGCAATTGTGAAACGCGATAAGCTATAGGCCATGGTTCGGGCCAAGCAACTCTCCGACGGGGCCCCTTGCGGCCTGCTAGAAACCCAGGTCTGGGTGGATGTCGAAACCCCCACGCCCGAGGAACTAGCGCTCATCGGGAAGCAGTACCCCCTCAACCCCCTGGCCCTAGCCGACGCCCAGGAGATCGGACACTGGAGCCGCTTCGAGGAGTACCCCAAGCACCTTTTCCTGATCTTTCGTACCCTCGAGTCCCCCCACAACGCCCACAGCCGCACCGAGCGGGTCTCGTACTTCTATTTCCCCGAGGCCCAGGTGCTGCTCACCTACCGCAACGAGCCGGTAGACTACCTCGAGCAAATCTGGAACAGCTTCCGTGGGGGTTCGTGCCTGCGCTTGTGGCAGCGCCTGCTCGACCAGGGCGTGCAAACTTTTTTCGAGTACACCGATGCCCTCACCGACCGGGTCGAAGACCTGGAAGAGCTGGCCCTGAATGGCGACAACACCCCCGAGATCCCCCGCCGGGTGTTTTCCGCCCGCCGCGAGGTGCTGCGCACCCGCCGCCTAGTTTCCCAGGCCCGCGAGGCCTTGCTGCACCTGGAACGCCTCCCCCTCCTGGGCGGTGAGGCCTACCTATTCCGCGACCTCACCGACCGCATGGGTCGGGTATACGAGGGGCTGGATGCCGCTCGAGACGAGCTATCCAACGTGCTGGAGGTGTACCTCTCGGCCCAGAACAATCGGCTCAACCGGGTGGTTCAGGCCCTGACGGTCATCTCGGTGCTGTTCCTGCCCATGACCCTGTGGGCCGGCATCTACGGCACCAACTTCGAGGCCTTTACCGAGTACCATTGGCCCGCAGGAAGAATCTACTTCTGGAGCGGACTGTTGCTGATCGGCGGCAGTCTGGCGTTCTGGATGAAACGCCGGGGCTGGTGGTAAAGCCCGCCCACATCCAGGCCCCTGAGCCCCTGCGTATAGCAGGGTAGCAGGCCGGTATTGCGCATTTTTCCAAAATATGTAATCTCACTCACCTCAAATAAATCAACATGATTGTTTACAAAATAACCCCGGCCTGCTATATTCGGTTTTGAGGAGTGATGAAGCCATGCAAACCAGCATCCTTGATACCCTAACCTTCGATCCTGGCGAGATCATCCTCTATCCGGGCGAGCCCAGCCCCAAGGATCAGCTCTACCGGGTACGGGAAGGTCTGGTACGGCTCCAGAGCGTGGACGATGAGGGCAACGCCCTGACGTTACGTTTCGTGCGCCCCGGTGAGTATTTTGGCGAAGAGGTCATCTCCGGCGCCGAGCGCACCTACTTCGCCGAGGCTGTGACCGAAACCAAAATCGATGCCCTGGCACCCGGGCAGCTTTCTGCGCAGGAGATGCACGAGCTGGTACAGGGCCTGGTGCGGGCCCTTAGCCAGACCTACCAGACTATTCAACGCATCTCCGGCCAGCGCCTTAAGAACCGCATCGCGGCCACCCTGCTCGAGCTATCCCGCACGCCGGTGGCCTTTATGGAGAAAAACGGCCGGATTGGGGTGCGGGCCACCCACGACGAGATTGCCTCGGCGGTGGGTTCGGTGCGCGAGACTGTGACCAAAGTCATCGGCGAGCTGACCCGCGAGGGCTACATCCGCTCCGGCTACGGCAAGCTGGTGCTGGAGAACCCCAGCGGCCTCGAGCGGCTATCCAAAGAGGCGGCCTAGGGCTTCTGTCCAGGATTGTAACCCAGGCCACCCGCTCCCAGGGACGGGTGGCCGCGCCGATTTTCTACAGCATCTCGATTAAGACATAGGCATCCGGGGAGATGGGGTATTGGGTTATACTCAAAAGGGGTTGGATAAGGCGCTTCAACCTCAATCCACCACAGCACAGCCCTTCGCCGGACTGCCAGCGATAAACCGGCCATTCACACCTCTCGGAGCGCATTAGGGTGAAGCCATGGATTCAGAGCGTCAAGCCCAGATAGAAGCCGAGGCGTTGTCACGCCGTGTATTGGTTCACGATATTCTGCGCCGCCTGCGCGGCCAGCCCAACGATCTGCTGCCCTACAGCGCGGTTTCCAGTCTGCGCCCCCGGGGTGAGTCGTACAAAGGACTACAAACCATAGAGGTGGATAAAATTATCGGCTCGGTGGATCGCTATGGCGATTTCGACGCCGAGTTCATGCCCAAAGAACCCTTCACCCTAGATCGCTGGACCAAGCTCCGGCAAGCCCAGCTCGAGGGTGTGGAGTTTCCCCCTATTCACGTTTACAAGGTTGGCGATGCCTACTTCGTAAAAGACGGCAACCACCGCACCGCTTTAGCCAAAGCCCAGGGCCAGCACTACATAGACGCCTACGTGATCGAGCTCGAGGTACCGGTAGACCTCGAGCCCCACGACACCATCAAGGATGTGATTCTCAAAGGGGAGTACGCCGCGTTTCTGGAGCAGACCCGGCTGCCCGAGCTGCGCCCCAACCACGAACCCATCCTGTTCAGCCGGCCCGGCCGCTACGACGTGCTGCTCGATCACATCCGCACCCATCAGTATTTCATGGGCCTCGACCAGAAGCGTTCGATTAGCTGGGAAGAGGCGGTTGTCGACTGGTACGACAACCTCTACCTGCCCACCATTCTGGAGATTCGCGAGAACGGCGTTTTGAAAAACTTTCCGGGCCGCACCGAGGCCGACCTGTACCTATGGATCTCCGACCACCGCTACTTCTTGTCCCAGGCCATCGGGCACGATGTGGGCCCCGAAGAGGCGGCCCTTTCGGTACAGCGCAGCGTGCAGAAAGGCCCCATCAGCCGATTCCTGGACTGGCTGGGCCGGTTTTTCATTCGGCAGAGCCCCCAGCCTGGCTAGACAGCACCTTGCGTCCGGCGGGGGTCTGGATGAGGGCCCAGAGCCCCGGCTGGGGGGCCACCTCCAGGGGAGGCTCGAGGCCCAGTTGTCGCAGCACCGGGGCCACGGCCCCGGGCTGGGGGTGGTGCAGCCCCCATGCCAGCAGGCGGCAGCCTGCGTCCGGCAGGGTATCGGTGGGGTGGCGCTGGCCCCACTGGATCAGGTAGGGCACCACCCCACCCCAGTGCAGGCGCCCGTCCTCGGGGAGGGTGATGAGCCACTCGAGGTCGCCCCGGCTGGCCTTGGTCACCGGGCCCAGCCCCAGCGCCGCGTAGCGCTCGAGGGCCTCGCTGCGGGCCACCCAGGTCAAAAGGCGCGGCGGCCCCGCGAAGCGATCCAGCTCGAACCAGCGCGGGCGGCTTGGCGCCGGGGCCTGGGCATCAACGGCGATGATCTCCAGATAAACGCCGCCCCCCAGGTTCAGCAAGCGGTTGTGTGTGCCCATCAAGGGGTGCTGGCCCCCCGCCGGTGGGAGCACCACCTCCAGGGTGTCCTGGACGTACTCCACCCCCTCTTGCAGGGTCTGGGCGGCCAGCACCAGGTGATCCAGCCGGTTCATCCGATTTTGTTGCCCTTTTCGTCGTAGCGGTAGAAACCCCGCCCGCTCTTGCGGCCCAGGAGCCCGGCCTGCACCATCTTGCGCAGCAGGGGCGAGGGCCGGTATTTGTCGTCACCCAGCCCCCGGTGCAGCACCTCCATAATGGATAAACAGGTGTCCAGGCCGATGAAGTCGGCTAAGGTGAGGGGGCCCATGGGGTGGTTCATGCCCAGCTTCATCACCTGGTCAATGGCCTCCGGCGTAGCCACCCCCTCCATCACGCACTGGATGGCCTCGTTGAGCATGGGCAGCAGGATGCGGTTGGAGACGAAACCGGGGTAGTCGTTGACCTCCACCGGGGTCTTGCCCATCCGGCGGGCCACCTGCAGCACGGTCTGGGTGGTGGCCTCGTCGGTCAGGTAGCCCCGGATGACCTCCACCAGCTCCATCAGGGGCACCGGGTTCATAAAGTGCATCCCGATGAAGCGCTCCGGCCGGCGGGTGGCCGAGGCCAGGCGGGTGATGGGGATCGAGGAGGTGTTGGAGGCCAGGATGGCCGCAGGCTGGACAAGGGCGTCGAGCTCGCGGAAAAGCTCGAGCTTGGCGGGCTCGTGCTCCACAATGGCCTCGATCACCAGGTCGCAGTCCGCCAGGTCGGATAGCTGGGTGGTGGTGGTAATACGGGCCAGGGCCCCGTCGTGGGCCTGCTGGTCAAGCTTGCCTTTTTCCAGCAGCTTGCCGATGGAACGCCGAATGCTGCCAAGGCCGCGCTCGAGGAAGGTCTGCTCGAGGTCGCGCAACACCACCTGATACCCCGCCTGGGCCGCCACCTGGGCGATGCCCGCCCCCATCTGCCCTGCACCAACTACACCAATCTTGCGAATTTCCATAGCTGTATCCTACCCAACTCAGCGCGTGCGGGTCACCTTGGACAGGTGGCGCGGGGCATCGGGGTTAAAGCCCCGGGCCACCGAGAGTTCGGCGGCAAATGGGTAGAAAGCCTGGGCCAGCAGAATGGAGTCCAGCACCGGATGAAGCCGGGTGGGGAGCGGCAATGGCGTATGAGCCAGTTCCAGCGCCTCGCTTTCGGAGGAGGCCACCAACAGGTGTCCGCCTTTACCGCGCAGGTTTTCCAGCAGGCTCAGCAGGCCGGGCAGGGGTTTGTCCTTGGGAACCAGTACCAGCAGGGGAAAGTCGGGTTCCACCAGGGCCACCGGGCCGTGCAAAAGTTCTGCGCCCGACATGGCCTCGGCGTGAAAGGCGCTGGTCTCCTTGAGCTTGAGGGCCAGCTCGTGGGCCACCGCAAAGGCATAACCGCGTCCCACCACCAGGCCGTTTTCCGCTTCCACCAGCGGCTCCAGTCCGGCCTGCCAGCTGGCCTCTGCGGCTTTGTACATGGCTTCGGGCAGCATGGCCAGGGCTTCTTTGAGGGGTTTATCCTCGGCCCAGGCTGCGACCAGCTGGGTCAGCAAGGCCAGGGTGGCCAGGTAGCTTTTGGTGGCTGCCACCGCTTCCTCGGGGCCGGCCCAGAGCGGCAGCACCACCTCGGCGGTCTGGGCCAGGGGGGAGTGCTCCTGGTTGACCAGGGCCAGGGTCAGGGCCCCATCGCGCCGGGCCTGGCGGGTGACCTCGATCAGATCCGGGCTCTGGCCCGACTGCGAGATGGCGATCACCAAAGCCCGGTTGAGGGCCAGGCGCTGCCCGTAAACCGTGTGCACCGAGGGGATGGCCGAGGAGCAGACCAGGCCCAGCAAGCTTTCGATCAGATACTTGCCGTACAGGGCGGCATGGTCGGAGCTGCCTCGAGCCACCGTCAGCGCGAAGGGCGGGGTATGGCGGCGCAAGAAGGTGCCCAGCAGCTCCATCTCGCTCTTGTTTTCTCGCAGGGCCTGCTCCACCACCGCGGGGGCCTGCTGAGCCTCTTGGAACATCTTGGTTTCGACCGCTCTCATGCAGAAACCTCCACTTTCTGGCCTCGCACATACACCTCCACAAGCCGCAGCTGCTCGTCCAGCACCACCAGGTCGGCGGGCCTGCCCACCTCCAGTCCATGCGGCATGCCCAGGTACTGGGCGGCCCGGCTCGAGGTCAGGTGAAGGATGTCCTGCAGGCCGTAGCCCCAACGGCCCAGGTTCTGGACGGCCTGGTTCATGGTGAGGGCGCTGCCGGCCAGGGTGCCATCGGCCAGGAAGACCCCCTGGCCTTTCTTGTAAACCGTATGCCGGCCCAGCGGATACGCCCCCTCGGGCATCCCGGCGGCCGCCACCGCATCGGTAACGGCATAGGTCTGGGGGATGGCTCGAACCATGGCCCGGAGGGCCGCCGGGTGCACGTGCAGTCCGTCGGGGATGACCTCGGCCCAGCGGGCGCGCTCGAGGCCCAGCCCCACCACCCCCGGCTCGCGGTGGTGCAGGGGGGTCATGGCGTTGAAAAAGTGGGTGAAGCCCTGGGCCCCGGCCTCAAAACCCGCCAGGGCCTGGGCATAGCTAGCCGCTGTGTGGCCCTGCTGCACCCGCACCCCCTGCTCGCCCAGGAAGCGGATTAGCTCGAGCGCCCCCGGCAGCTCGGGGGCCAGCGTCACCACTCGAACGGGGGCCAGGGAAAGCAGGCGGCGCATGGCCGCGAGGCTGGGCTGGAGGGCGTAGGGCGGCTGGGCCCCCAGCCTCTCCGGGCTGATAAACGGCCCCTCCAGATGCACCCCCAGCACCCGCGCCTCCCCAGGGCCGGGGTTCTGCGCCACCGCGGCGATGCCCCGCAAAGCGGCCTCGAGCTCCTCCAGCGGCGCCGTGACGGTGGTGGCGAGCAGGGCGGTGGTGCCATGCCGGGCGTGAAAGCGGGCCATCCGCCGCACGGCCTGCTCCCCATCCATGCAGTCGGCCCCATCGCCCCCATGCACGTGCAGGTCTATAAAACCCGGCAAAATATAAGGCCCCGGATCCTCCCGATCGGCCTCCAGCGGCTCGAGGGCCTCGATGCGCTCAGAAAATACCAGGCGAGCCGGATAAGAGCGGTTGGGGGTTATCAGTGTTCCGACAAGTTGCGTCATCTGCAGTTCCTATCCCGGAGCGGTGGCCTGATGGTTTTTTCTCCGCAGGCCCTTGCCGTGGGCCATTTCCAGGCCGTCCGGAGCTCGTCCGCCGGTATCATATCCCCCGGGCAGGGGTTCCGAGGCCCACAAGAACCACCCGCTAGCAACCTGGCAACGGCGGCTGGACTGCCGGGTGTGCTCATCTGGTCGAGCATCTCCAGCAACGCCTGAGCCCATCTGCAACCCCGCCGCTGGGGCCGCTCGAGGGTTGCAGACTGGGTGTCGACAGGCAGAACAGGCTTCATAGGTCGGGTGAAAATCTGCGCCTCAATCTATGCAAACCGCACAGACATCCTACAGAAATACTAAACCCCGGGGTGTGCACCCACACATCCCGGCCCCACCGCAAACTGTTTCCGGCCCGGAACCAGCAGCTCTCATCGCTTTACCAGCCTCCTCGGCCTCAGGGTCATACAATGCAGAGGTAACCATGGAAAACCTATACCTAGCCACCAGCCTGATGATGATCGATCTCCCCGGCCCCACCCTGGATGCCGCCAGCCGCGCCCACCTCGAGCGCTACCGCTTTGGGGGGGTGTGCTTGTTTCGCAAAAACATCCAGCACCCCGAGCAGGTTCGCAAGCTGGTGGCCGATATTCGCTCAGTGCTGGGGCCACAGGCCTGGATTGCCATCGACCAGGAGGGCGGAGCGGTGCAGCGGGTACTGGAGTTTGCCCTGGCCCCTTCTCCCATGGCCCTGGGTGCGGTGGGGGACATCAAGACAGCCGAAGCGGTGGGGGCGGCGGTGGGCCGCACCCTCATCTCGCTGGGCATCAACTGGAACTTTGCCCCCTCAGTGGACGTGAACACCAACCCCCAAAACCCGGTGATCGGCGACCGCAGCTTTGGCTCCGACCCCAAAAAAGTAGCCCGGCTGGCGCTGGCCTGGGCCCGGGGCCTCGAGCGCTCCGGGGTAATGGCCGCGGTCAAGCACTTCCCCGGACACGGCGACACCTTCCTGGACTCGCACCTCGAGCTGCCGGTGGTGGATAAAACGCTGGAGGAGCTCGAGCGCACCGAGCTCTACCCCTTCCGCAAAGCCGTGGAAGCCCAGATCAGCTCGATTATGAGCGCCCACATCCGCTTCCCCGCCCTGGACAAACAGCACCCGGCCACCCTCTCTCAAAAAATCCTCTCCGGGTTCTTGCGGAAAAAACTGGGCTTTCAAGGCATCATCGTCACCGATGCGCTGGATATGAAAGCCATCAGCAAAAACTACCCCATCGGCGAGGCGGCCGTAAAAAGCCTGCAGGCCGGGGCCGATATGATTCTGTCGCTGGGCCTGCCCGAGGTGCACATCGCCCAGGCCACCGCCATCCAGCAAGCCCTGGAAAACGGCTCGCTTCCCGAGGAGCAGGCCCGGCAAAGCCAGCTGCGCTTGCTGGAGGCAGCCCATCGCTTCCCCGGCCAGGCCCAGCCCTACCCCGCAGCCCAGCAGAAGCGCGACCAGGCCCTCATGGAGCAGGTGGCCCTGCGGAGCATTACCGCCTACCGCCGGCCGCCGCGCCCCCGGCGCTCGGATGGGATCTTGGTGATCTCGGCGGGCAGCGCCTCCGAGGCCGGCCCTTACGGCGAGACCCTCGCGGTTCAGGACTTTGTCGAACTGCTCAAGACCCGCTTCGCCAGGGTCAGCCAGTTTGTCTACGACCCCCAACAGGCCGATGCCTTCCAAAGCGGGCTGGAACAGGCCGCTGCCAGGGCCGACTACCTGCTGGTGGTCTCGGTCGGTCGTGGCAGCCTGGGCGAGGCGGAGACCCGGCTCCTCAAGCATGCTTTCACCCTGGGCAAACGGGCCGCGCACATTGCTTTGTGGAACCCCTACCACATCCTGCGCCTGCGCAAACCGGCCTTCGTGACCTATGGTTTCCGCGCCCCCACCCTGCGGGCTCTGGTCAAGGTGCTGGGCGGCGCTCCGGCCCGGGGCTCTTTACCGTTCAAGCTGCGGCAAAATCGGGTTAATCTATAGCTATGAAAGCCATCCGCGTACACCAACCCGGCGGCCTCGAGGCCCTGCAGCTAGAGGATATTCCCGTTCCGACCCCCGGCGAAGGCCAGGCCCTGGTACGGCTTCAGGCCATCGGGGTCAACTTCATCGACACCTACAAGCGCGCTGGCCTGTACAGCGTTCCCACCCCCTTCACGGTGGGCGAGGAAGGGGCCGGTGTGGTTGAAGCAGTCGGGCCAGGGGTGACCCGCGTAAAGCCCGGCGACCGGGTGGTCTACTCCAATGTGCAGGGCAGCTACGCCGAGTACGCGGTGGTGCCTGCCGACAAGCTGGTGCACATACCCGCGGGCCTGGACCCCAAAATTGCTGTGGCCGGCATGCTGCAGGGCATGACCGCCCACTACCTGGTGTACAGCACCTATCCCCTCAAGACCGGTGAGACCTGCCTCGTGCACGCCGGGGCTGGCGGGGTGGGGCTCCTCCTAATCCAGATGGCCAAGCGGATTGGGGCCACCGTCATCGCCACCGCCTCCTCGGAGGAAAAGCGGGCCCTGGCCAGGGAAGCCGGGGCCGATTACGCCCTGCCCTACGAAGGCTTCGAGCAAAAAGCCCGCGAAATCACCGGCGGCAAAGGGGTGGACGTGGTCTACGACGGGGTGGGGCAGTCTACCTGGGAGGGTAGCCTGAACAGCCTGCGCATCCGGGGCATGCTGGTGCTGTACGGGCAGAGCAGCGGGCCGGTGCCCCCCTTCAACCCACAGGTTCTCAACCAGAAAGGCGGCCTCTACCTGACCCGGCCCTCCCTGTGGCACTACACCCAGACCCGCGAGGAGCTGGAGTGGCGGGCCGGGGATGTGATGCGCTGGGCCCTGGAAGGCCAGCTCAAAATCCGAATCGGAGCCGAGTTCCCGCTGGCCCAGGCTGCCCAGGCCCACCGGGCGCTGCAAGGACGCGAGACCACCGGCAAGGTGCTGCTGATCCCCTAGCCCCCCGGCACGCCCCGCATCGAGGGCAGCCAGCTGCTCAGGCTGGGGAAGGCGATCACCAGTACCAGGACGAGAAGCTGGACAAGGATGAAGGGCACCACCCCTTTGTAGATATCGGTGGTCTTGACCTCCGGCGGGGCCACCCCGCGCAGGTAGAAGAGGGCAAAGCCAAAGGGTGGGGTGAGGAAGCTGGTCTGCAGATTCATGGCCAGCACAATGCCAAACCACAATAGCTTTTGCTGCACAAAAGCCTCGGTGGAAAGGTCGTAGTTACCGGCCATCTGCAAGGCCTCGGCCTGGGCTGTCCAGATGGCGGTGGCCGCTGGCAGAATCAGGGGCACAACGATGAAGCAAATTTCGAAGAAATCGATAAAAAAGCCCAGCACGAAGACCAGCACCATCACAAAAACGATGAACCCTATTTCTCCGCCAGGTAGTGCCACCAGGATGTCTTTCACCAGTTTGTCGCCCTCGAGGCCCCTAAAAATCAGGCTGAAGGCGGTCGCCCCAATCAGGATGAAGATCACCATGCTGGTGAAGCGCGCCGTCTCGACCACGGCATCACGAAACACCTTCCAGCTCAAGCGACGGTAGCCAGCCGCCATCAACAGCGCAGCAATAGAGCCCACCGCTCCGGCCTCCGTAGGGGTGGCGATGCCAAAGAAAATGCTGCCCAGCACAAACAAAATCAACAGCACCGGTGGCACCAGGGCCACCAAAGCCCGCCGGATTAGCTCCCAGCCCTGGTAGGGGCGGGCCTCCGGTGGCAAGGCGGGGGCCAGCTTAGGCCGGAAAAGGGCCACCAAAGCCACCAACAGAATCAGCCCACCCGAGAGGATCAACCCCGGTATCAGCGCTCCCAAGAACAGATCACCCACGCTAATCCCTAGTTGGTCGCCCAGCACTACCAGCACGATGCTGGGCGGAATGATCTGGCCCAGGGTGCCCGAGGCCGCAATTACCCCCGTGGCCAGGGGCCTGCTGTAGCCGTACTTGAGCATCACCGGCAAGGAGATGAGGCCCATCGCCACCACAGTGGCCGCTACCACGCCGGTTGTGGCCGCCAGCAGCGTACCCACCAGCACCACCGCAATAGCCACCCCACCCCGGATAGGCCCAAAAAGCTGCCCCACCGTGTCTAAAAGCTGCTCGGCCAGCTTGGATTTTTCCAGAATGAGCCCCAGGAAAATAAAGTATGGAATGGCCAGCAGGGTGTAGTTCGACATAATGCCAAAGATGCGCTGGGGCAGGCTCCCCACGAAGCGAAGGTCGAACTCACCAATGGCAATACCCACTGCCCCAAAGATGAGGGATACCCCACCGAGGGCAAAGGCCACCGGGTAGCCGGTAAAGATCAGCACCAGGGCTGCAATAAACATCGCCCCGCCCAGAAGCTCGACCCCTCCGCCAGAAAGTACCATCTAGGCCACCTCCCCTTCAGCCTCATGAGGTGGCCTGGACAGGGCCCCGCGCAGATACGCCAGGTTCTTGATGAACTCGGAAAAGCCCTGTAGAGCCAGCAGTATAAAGGCTGGAAGCAGCATTAGCTTCAGGGGCCAGCGGGGTAGCCCGCCCGCGTCTGAGGAGACTTCCCGCACCTGTACCGAGAAGGCTACCAGCGGCAGGGACACATAGAAGAGGATCAAGGCAAAAGGCACCACGAACAAAATAGACCCGAGCATATTGACCCAGGCCCGGCCCCGGTCGTCCAGGCGCGCATAGATCACATCCACCCGGATATGGCCGTTGTGCTTGAGCACGTACCCCACCATCAACAAAAAAATCAGGGAGAAAAGGTACCACTGCAGCTCGAAGTAGGTATTGGAGGCCAGCCGGGTTCCTATGCTTTTATCGAGGCTGCGGCCGATGGCGTTGTATGCACCAATGGCAATCATAGGTACCACCAGCCACAACACCACCCGCCCCACCCATTCGTTGAGGCCATCAATTAACCTAGAAACGAGGAGTAGCCCCTTCAAACCCGACCTCCCCTAGGTAAAAGTGCCTTTCGTGCATCTTACCAACTCCTTTTTGATCCTGCCCATCGTAACGAGCAGAATGGCTTCCGTCAACAAACGCATAAAAGCAACGACCTCTGGATGCCCCGCGCTTGGGCGGGTTGCGTAAAAATACCCCCTACAGCAGCGCTGTAGGGGTTCGAAGAAGCCTAGGTTAGCGCAAAGTGCGGACGAAGTCCTCGTAGCGGAACTCGTTAAACCCAAACCAGCGGCGGGATTCATCGCGGAACTTCTTCCAGTTCTCGTAGATGCCGCGGTAGGTAGCGTCCCTAGCAGCGATCTCCTCGTAAAGAGCGGTGGCTTCTCTGTTGGCCGCCTGGAGCACGCTGGTAGGGAAGGGCCTGAGCTGAGCCCCCGCCCGCTGCAAGCGCGCCAGCGCCGGGGCGTTTTTGGTATCGTACTCGGCCAGGGTTCGCTCGTTGGCCTCGGCGCAGGCCGCCTTGACGATTTCCTGGTATTCCTTGGGCAGGCTTCTCCAGCGGTCGAGGTTGACCAAGACAGATAGCGTGGAACCGGGCTCCCACCAGCCGGGGTAGTAATAGAAGCGGGCGGCCCTGTGCAGGCCCAGTCTTTCATCGTCGTAGGGGCCCACCCACTCGGCTCCGTCGATGGCTCCGCGGTCGAGGGCCAGGAAGATCTCGCCCCCTGCCAGGGTCTGCACCGTAACCCCCAGACGGGCCATCACCTGGCCACCCAGCCCAGGGATGCGGAAACGCAGGCCTTTGAGGTCTTCTAGGCCCCGGATCTCCTTGCGGAACCAACCCCCCATCTGCACCCCGGTATTGCCCGCCGGGAAGGTAATGGCATTGAAGTCGGCAGCCACCCGCTGCATGGCCTGCAGCCCACCCCCAAAGTAGAGCCAGGCGTTCTGCTGGCGAGGGTTCAGACCAAACGGCACCCCGGCGTCGAAGGCCAGTGATGGGCTTTTGCCTATGTAGTAGTAGTTGGCGGTGTGGCCCATCTCGACGTTGCCGGCCTGCACCACGTCCAGCACCTGCAGCCCGGGGGCAATCTCACCGGCCGGGTAAGGGGTAATCTCAAAACGCCCATCGGTCATTTCGGCTACCCGCTTGGCTACAATCTCGGCGGAGCCAAACAGGGTATCCAGCGAGCGGGGCCAGCTGGTGGCCATGCGCCAGCGCAAGCGCGGCATGGTCTGGGCATAGACCGGGCCAAACACGGTGCTGGCAGCTATAGCACCGACCCCTGCCTTCTTCAAGAAGTCACGTCGCTTCATTAAAGCTCCCTCCTTAGCGAAAAGGTATGTTTTCTTGCACGTCTGGTGCGAGGTGATTATATGCTAGCCAGTATAGGGCATCAATAGCGGTTTCAAAAACCCCTGCTTATGAAAGAGTTCAGCATTCTTTTGCACACAACCCGAGCTGCAGTAAAAGCGGTTCCCTCAATAGCACATATAGCAGTTATGCGAAAATAGCAGCAATCCCTAAAAATCCAACGTTTTTTCCACCTGCCATGGCTGGCACGCCAGCTGGCCCCTAGGATCTCAAACAAGTACAAGTAGATACTAGCGAATGTAGAAATACGTTTCGGCTACATCGCGTACCCTCGAGCCCGAACGCTGAATGTAAATAGAGGTCTGCTGATCCCAAAGCGCCAGGCTGTAGGTACCCCGGAACACAAAGCCGGATGGATGGGGGGTATCGGTATAAATGGCCCGCACCCGCTGCAAACCAAGGGGCGGACGCACCTCGTAGCGGAAGCCAGGCGGCCCCGAAAGCCTATGCGTGCCAGGGTTTAGAAAAACCCGATCGAACTCGTAGGCCAGCCCATCGGAATCTATGCCAACCAGAACCACGTAGCCCGGCCGGGTCAGGCTGATGATAAAGCTCACGCTATCCCCAACCCGATAATCAGCCGCCACCCCCCGATCCGGCTCAAAGCGGGTGATGACAGGGCTTAGTTCGAAACCAAAGCGCAACCCCACCGTAATGCTCGAGCGCGTGGGGAAGCACGCGGAGATCAATGCCACCAAAAGAACCAGCCCCAGCCTTGCACGCATAATTCCTACGAGACCTATTGTACCCCACCGCCGCTGGCAGTGGCCTTGTTTAAACAAAAGCTAAAAAAGCCCGGCTTGGGCCACCGGAGCAAAAGTTCGGCGGTGCGCCCCGCAGGGGCCCAGGGCCCTTAGAGCCTGCAGGTGCGAGGTGGTACCGTAGCCCTTGTGCTGGGCAAAGCCATAGCCCGGATAGCGCTGCTCGAGCGCCTCCATATACCGATCCCGCGCCACTTTAGCCAGGATGCTGGCCGCCGCGACCGTCGGGCTATGCCGATCGGCTTTGGGCGGTGCACGCAGCAGGTGCGGTGCGTCGGGTCGGGATGGGTTGGTGCGCAGATACTGTTGCCACTCCTGTTCCAAGCGCAGGTAATCGGTAAGCAAGGCTTCCGGAGGTACTGTAAGCTGCTCCAAGGCTCGAGCAGCCGCCAGGTGGGTGGCCCGTAGAATGCCAAGCCGGTCTATCTCGGCCACCTCGGCCCATCCCACCCCCCAGGCCAGGGCCACCGCGCGGATCTGCTCGGCCAGGTGCTCGCGCGCCCTGGGGGTGAGGGTTTTGGAGTCGCGAAAGGGATAAAGGGCTGGCTCCGCCAGAGGCGGCAGGATTACCGCCGCCGCCACCACCGGCCCGGCCAACGCACCCCGCCCGGCCTCATCCACGCCGGCCACCCGCAAGCCCAGTTTCCACCAGTCGGACTCGAGCGCTGACATACCGGGCCCAAGCCTACCAGAATCGAAACCAACCAACTTGTAGGGGACGGGTCTTTCAAGTAAGAATGCACGATGTGTCAGGTGAAGCACAAAGCCTCGAGCATTGATGTTAGATTGTCCTCATCTATTGGTACCGGCCATGCCGCCCCGCCCAGCCCCTAACCCCTACGCGACCCTCGAGGTGGCCGATCCCCTCGAGACCTTGCGTATTCGCCTCACCCTGTGGTTACTTCCCCTCGGGGCTGCAGCCGCCCTAACTGCCTGGGGTCTGTCGGTCACTTCCGATAAACTATCGCTGCCCGATCGGTATCTGCTTTTACCAATGGCCGTGGGGTTTATCGCCCTGGAATTTCACCTCTGGCGCAATCCGCAGAACGTTCGATGGGTCTGGCAGATTGCCCTGGGCATAATAGCGATTTACGAGATTGTCAGTCTATTTTATGAGGCCGCCTACAAACTACACCAACGCGACGGCATTACCCCCGCGGCTTTGTGGTTCCCCATGGTCTACCTGATGGCCTTCAATCTGCTTAATCGTAGACAGGCCCTGCGTTTTTCGTTGGTGTATCTGGTTTTGGGTTTGCTGGCAGGCGCTACTGGCATGCTCATGAGCCCTTCCATCAATGTCACCTCCATCAATACCGCACTGCAATTCACTTTTTCCAACATTGCCTACCTGGCCCTGCTGTACATGTTTGCTTACCTGCGACGGCACTACGCCCAGATGCACCAGATGGCCCACACCGACCCCCTCACCAACCTAATCAACCGCCGGGCCATGCAGCAAAAACTGGAAAGCGAGCTGAGTCAGGCACGCCGCTACAATCGCCCCTTTGCGCTTCTGCTGGCCGACCTCGACCATTTCAAACAAATCAACGACACCTACGGCCACTCGGTGGGCGATCAGGTATTGCGGGAAGTAGGCGGAAGGCTGGCGCAGCACCTGCGCGAAAGCGATAGCCTGGCCCGGTGGGGCGGTGAAGAATTTCTGATCCTGGCCCCTGAGACCAACCTTCAACAGGCCTACTTGCTGGCGCAACGGCTGCTGGGAGCCATCTGCGAAAGCCCCATATCGGGCGTGCGGGTCACGCTAAGCCTTGGGGTGGCCTGCTACCGGCAAGGCGACAGCATCGCCGCCTTGCTAAGCCGCGCCGACGAGGCCATGTACCGGGCCAAGGCCGGTGGACGCAATCAGATTGTGCTGGAAGAGGAGATAGAAGACATCGTTATTCCTTCCCACTCCACCACGCCGGAGTTGTGATACCGGATTCAAAAAGACAGCCATCCAAAGCAAAGACCTCCAGAGGCTATCTTTTTGCATCCTAGAGCACACCCCTCGCTACGCTCAGCGAAGAAAGCGTATACCTTCCAAGGGGCGATATCGCCCTCCGCTACGCGGATAACTTCGGTCGGGTTGGTTCACCGAATCTGTTTCCCACGCATACCCATGTACAGCGTATTTTGCTATAGGTGGGTGCAGCCCAGCCGGCCCGATTGGGGATAAGCTATAGCCATGCAATTCGACGAGCTATCGCCCCGCACCCTGCGCGATCCCTACGGCTACAGCGGCAAGTGGCACTTTTACCCCGAGGACGTACTGCCCATGTGGGTGGCCGATATGGACTTCCCCATCAGCCCGGCCATCACACAGGCCATTGTGGAACGGCTGCAGGAGCGGGTGGGCTATCCCCAGATGAAAGGGGATTATCGGCTGCTGGAGCGCATTATTCAGCAGCAAAGCCAGCATGGCCTGGAAGGTCTTACCCCCGAAAATCTACTGCTTACCACCTCGGTGGTACCGGCCATCTACGCCAGCGTGCTGGCCTTGAGCAGCCCCGGCGATGAGGTGATTACCCAGGTACCGGTCTACCCCCCGTTTCTCAACGTGCTCAGCGAACACCACCGCGTAGCCCGGCACAATCCGCTGCAACCCACCCCCAGCGGCTGGGAGATTGACTTTGAGCAGCTCGAGCGCCTGGTAACCCCCCGCACCCGGATGCTGCTGCTGTGCAACCCCCAGAACCCCACCGGGCGGGTCTTCCGGCGCGACGAGCTGGAGCAACTGGCCGAGTTTGCCCTGCGCCACCGCCTGTGGGTGATGTCCGACGAACTCTGGGCCGATCTGATTTACGAGGGCCAGCACATCCCCATTGCCTCCTTAAGCCCCGAGATTGCCCAGCGCACCGTAACCCTCACCGGGCCTTGCAAGTCGTACAACACCGCCGGCCTGGGCGGCGGGGTGGCCATCAGCCACAACAAGCAGATCCTGAGCGCCCTGGCCCAGGTCAGCAAGGGCCTTGGGGGCCACCCCAACGTGCTCGCCATGGCGGCCTGGCGGGCCGCGCTCGAGCACGCCCAGGACTGGTTACAGCAGGTGCGGGCCTACCTCAAGGGCAACCGCGACCTCATCACCCGGTTCATGCAGCAGCACCTACCCCAGGTTGGCTACCGGCCCCCGCAAGGCACCTACCTGGCCTGGCTGGATTTCTCACAAACCCCCCTGGCCCAGGCGGCGCACAGGGTCATCCTCGAGCAGGCCAAAGTCGGCCTCAACGACGGCAGGATGTTCGGGCCGCAGTACCAGGGCTGGCTGCGTCTAAACTTTGCGACCAGCCGCCAGCTTGTACAAGAAGCGCTCGAGCGCATTGCACGGGTAGTCCAGGCGGTCGACTAGGCGCCCCACCCCCGCTTGAACCCTATGGGAAGCAGCGGAAAACGCCGCCTCTCCCCAGGCCCGCGCAGCCCGGGGTCTGGCCAGCAACGCCTTTTCGTAGGCTACCCCCATTTCGGTAGTATCGTTCACTTTGACAAGCCTAAACGATACTACCGAAAGATCGATCGCCACGAAGCTACAAAAACGCGGCCAAATGGATCTTGCCCACCCCGCCTTTGAGCAGCGCAACCAGGATGGGCCTT
Organism: Meiothermus taiwanensis DSM 14542; assembly: GCA_000482765.1. GTDB lineage: Bacteria > Deinococcota > Deinococci > Deinococcales > Thermaceae > Meiothermus > Meiothermus taiwanensis. Next base: position 35,081 of record AXWR01000005.1, on the reverse strand, counting down.
GCTCGGCTGCATCCCAGCGCGGCAGGGGTTCAGGCGGTGGGCTCGATCAGGCCATAATTGCCGTCGCGACGCCGATAAATCACGTTAATCTGCTCGGTATCGGCGTTGCGGAAAACAAAAAAGTCGTGTCCCAGCGCCTCCATCTCGAAGGCGGCATCTTCTGGGGTCATGGGCTTCATGTGAAAGCGTTTGGTGCGCACGATGCGAGGCTCGGCTTCTTCCTCGGTTTCGCTGCGAGCGCTTCCAGCCAGAACGGCTTCCGGAACCGCGTGGCGCGCGCGCTGAAAGTGGCGTTCTTTGTAGCGCTTGAGCTGGTACTCGAGGCGGTCAATCGAGCGATCGATGGCCGCGTACATATCGGGGTCGGCCTCCTCCACCCGCACAATACCCCCCGGCACATTGACCTGGATCTCAGCCTTGGCCTTTCGCTCGATGCGCGGGCCCTGGGCCATCGAGAGCACCACTTTGGCCTCAACGTTGTCGTCAAAGTAGCGATCCAGGCGGGCCATCTTCTTGTCCAGGTAGTTCTTGAGGGCCTCGGTGATCTCAATTTGGCGACCAACCAGTTTGTAAACGTTCATGACTGCCCTCCAATCGTGTCCCGAGTTGGCTTCCCAGGCGGAGTTTCGGGATGGCAAAGGCACTCGGAAACCTCCGCCAAGTCCGGGATTCCCGAAACGCTGCTTCAGGCTTTCAAAATGCCTACCCGCCTGGTAACTCCATACTACCATCCCCCGGCAAGGGATATTTGTCAGGCCAGGCTGTACCTTCCCTCCCGGTCATCGCGCACCAACTGGCCGGCCTTGAGCACCACCACCCGCTGGGGATAGGCCTCCACCAGATCGCGGGAGTGGGTGGCCACCAGCACGGTGGCCCCTCGAGCGTGCACCGACTTGAAAATCTCCAGCACCGCCAGGGCGTTGGCCGGGTCGAGGTTGCCGGTGGGTTCGTCGGCCAGCAAAACCTGGGGGTCGCCCACCAGGGCCCTGGCAATAGCCACCCGCTGGGCCTCCCCCACCGAAAGTTCGTCGGGGTAGGCTCGCTTCTTGTGAACAATCCCCACCTGGCGCAACACGCGGGTCACCCGCAGATCCCATTCGCTTCTGGGCACCCCCAGCACGTGCAGGGTGAACAGCAGGTTCTCTTCAACGGTTCGATCCCTCAGCAGCCGGTGATCCTGGAAGACCACCCCGATCCGCCGGCGGTGCAGGGCGATGCGGTCGCCATGGAGCGACTTAAGGTTCTCTCCGGCAAAATAAACCGCCCCTGAAGTGGGCTCGAGGCGCTTTAGAATCAGGTTGAGCAGGCTGGATTTACCCGCACCGGAATGCCCGACCAGAAAAACAAACTCACCTTTTTTGATCTCCAGGTTCAGGTCGAAGAGGGCCTTGGTCTGGGTGCGGGGGTACTCGAGCATCACCCGGTGAAAGTGGATCATCGGTATCCAGGGTACAACATGGTGCCGTTTGAAGCCTCGAGCAATGTTTGCACGCGAACACTTCGCTCTCATCTACAACCGCTACACTGGGCTATTAGGTGAACGAGACCATGAAGCGCAGAGCCTGGTTGATTGTGCTGGGTGGCATCCTGGCCGCCCTTGTCTATGCCCAGCTTTCAGGGGGGGTGGCCGAGACCTTCAACCGCAACCCCTACGGGCAAGCCCTGATCCAAACCTATCAGCTTTTGCAAAACCAGTACCTCACCCGTCTCGAGCCCGATCAGCTCAACCGCGTGCTCGAGGGCGGCATACGGGGCATGCTAGGCGCTTTGGACGACGAGTTTACCAGCTACTCGCCACCCCAACGGGCCAACCTGCGCAACCAGGATATCCAGGGTGAGTTTTTTGGCATCGGCGCCACCCTGGCCCCCAACGAGAACGGCGGCGGCGCACGGGTGCAGGGGGTGATCCGGGGCCTGCCGGCCTTCAACGCCGGCATCCGGGCCGGGGACGTCATCGTTGAGGTCGATGGTCAGGATGTCACCAAGCTCGACCTGAACGAAATTGTGGCCCGGATCCGGGGGCCGCAAAACACCCGGGTCACCGTGGGCATCCGCCGCGAAGGCACCAATGCCATCCTGCGCTTCGAGATGATCCGGCAGCGGGTGGAGATCATCTCGGTCTCCAAGACCATCCTGCCCGGCAACGTGGGGTACATAGCCCTGGAAACCTTCGGCAACGTGCGGGTCATTGAGCAGCTCAACGCCGCCCTGAACGAGCTAAAGCAGCGGGGTGTGCAAAAGCTGGTCTTCGACCTGCGCGACAACGGCGGTGGTCTGCTGGATCAGGGCTGCCAGGTGGCCCGGGCCTTTATCCGCGAAGGGCCCATCGTGTACACCCGCACCCGCAACGAGACCCGGCTCTACTGCGAGGCCAACGGCCAGGTCACCTGGAGCGGGCCCATGGTGGTGCTGATCAACGGCAACTCGGCCTCGGCTTCGGAGATTGTGGCGGGGGCCATGCAGGACACCGGGCGGGCCAAGGTGATCGGTGAGACTTCGTTTGGCAAAGGGGTGGGGCAGAATGTGATTAACCTGGCCAACGGCGGCGACCTGACCCTGGTGACCTTTGAATGGCTCACCCCCAAGCGCCGGGGTATTAACAAGCAGGGCATCAAGCCCGACATCGAGGTCAAGGACACCCGCTTTGAAGTACCGGTGGCCTTCGAGGGCACCGGGGCCAAGCCCGGCGAGACCGTGACCATCACCATCGGCGGCCAGACCTTTACCACCAAGGCCGACGCTCAGGGCAAGTTTAACTTCAGCCAGCCCCGGCCCGCGGTCAACCTGCCCGCCGAGCGCGGTCAGGCCGAGGTGGATCTGAACAAGGACGCCATTTTGCGGCGGGCGCTGGAAGAGCTTCGATAACATCGTTGCACACAGGCCGAAGGCTCAAAAGCGGGTTTTGCACCTTTGCGAAGGGCTTTCGGCCTTAGGCTTTAACCGTGGCGATGATCCGGCTGGAAGACCTCAGCAAGCGGTACGGCTCTTTTGTGGCCCTGGACGGATTGAACCTGGAGGTGCGCCCCGGCGAGACCCTGGCCCTCTTAGGCCCCAACGGCGCGGGCAAAAGCACCACCATCAAGGCGCTGGTGGGGTTGCTGCGGCCCAGCCGGGGCCGGGCCCTGGTAGGGGGGGTGGATGTCTGGAAAGACCCGGTGCGGGCCAAGGCCCAGTTTGGCTACGTCCCCGACCGACCCTACCTGTACGGCAAGCTCTCGGGCCTCGAGCTCCTGCGCTTTGCCGCCGGGATCTACCGCCTGCCCAGGGCCCAGGCCGAGGCCCGCATCGAGGCGCTCTTGGTGCAGTTCCGCCTCGACCGCTTCGCTTCCTCGCTGATCGAGACCTACTCGCACGGCATGCGGCAAAAGCTCTCACTGGCTATGAGCCTTCTGCACGCCCCACCGGCCCTCATTCTGGACGAGCCGATGGTGGGGCTCGACCCCCACGCCACCCGGCTGGTCAAGGATCTGCTGCGGGAGTACTCCAAGGACGGGCGGGCGGTGCTCTATGCCACCCACCAGCTCCACCTGGCCGAGCAGGTCGCCGACCGGGTGGCCCTGGTGCACCGGGGCCGTCTGCTGGCTTTGGGCTCCCCTAAGGAACTCCTACACCAGCACGGCTCGAGCGACCTCGAGGAGTTTTTCTTACGCCTCACCGAAGACGCCAGCGAGTCTGCCGGCGTACTGGCCTAGTTGAGCGTGCGTATATCGTCTGGCAGGCGCAGGGCAAAGGCCGGTATCTCCACGCGAAACAGCGTGCCCAGCATGTTCTGGAAGGTATAAAAACCCCACATCGAGCCGGGGGGATGGGCCATGGAGCAGAAGCTGTTGTATTTGTAAAGCTGACCGGGCTCGAGGATGGGCTTTTCACCCACCACCCCCTCACCCTCCACGTGCACCAGCCCTCCCCGAGCGTCCTGAATGAACCATTCCCGGCGCAGGAGCTGGACGGTTTCGTGGCCTCGGTTTTCCAGGGTGATGAAGTAGACGAAGATGTGCTGCCCGGGCCTCGAGTGCGCCTGGGCGTAAACCACCTCTACCTCAATATGGATGTCGTTCCGGATGGGCAGGCTTACCGACACGGTACGAGCATAACCCCTCCCTCGTGAATCCGGATGTTGCGGCCGCCCCAGGGCAACGATTTTTCACCAGGGAAGCAGGCCAGGTTCTCCGCTTAGAGCGGATCATCCTGAAAAACCACCGTTTTCAGGTACAGCGACTCCGGCACATGCAGGCTCCAGGGGTGGTCGGGCGGGTTGTAGTGAACGGCGTGCACCCGCAGACGGCGGCCTTCATCGGCGGCGGCCCGGCGGGTCACCTCCAGCAGCGCGTCCAGGCCCAGGTAGTAGGCGCAGCTCGAAAGCCACAGCCAGCCTTCCCGATCCAGCAGCCGAAGGGCCGGTCGCAGCAGATCCACCAGCAGCCGCTTGACCCTGGGCAGCTCGTCGGGCTTCTTGACCAGGGTGGGGGGGTCGAGCAAGACATGCTGGAAAGGCGGGGTTTTGCCTCGAGCCAGGTCTTCCAAGACCGCCAGCGCATCGCCCTGGCGAATATCCACCCGCAGGCCCTGCATCGAAGCGGCCCGATCCAGCACCGCCAAAGCCTCGAGGTCTTTATCCACTGCCAGCGCATAGGCCCCCTTGCGGGCTGAACGTAGCGCAAAAGCCCCCACGTAGCTGTAAACGTCCAGCACCCGCTCACCAGGCCCCACCATCTGCTCGAGCCGCCGGCGGTTCTCCCGCTGGTCGAGGTAGTAGCCGGTTTTCTGGGCCAGGGCCAGGGGAATCTGGAAGACCAGGCCATCTTCCTGAACCTCCAGCACCGACGGTACCTGGCCGTACAGCACACCCACCTGCTCCGGGAGTCCTTCCTGACGGCGGCTGTCCACGTCGGAGCGTTCGTAAATGCCGGTTGGCTGCAAAGCTTCGATCAGGGCCGGCAGCCAGTGCGCCCGCAGGGCTTCCATGGCCCGGTTGCGCACCTGCACCACCAGCACGCCGCCAAAACGATCCACCACCAGCCCCGGCAATCCATCGGCTTCGGCGTGCACCAGGCGATAACAATCCCCCATCTGGGCTCGTTTCTGCTGTGCGCGCGCAAAGCGCTGCAGGAAAAACTTTTTGTCCAGGGGCCCGTCCTCGAAGCGGTACACCCGCACCGCCACCCGGCTCTGGGGGTCGTAGTACCCCACACCCAAAAAACCTTCCTCTTCGGAGAAAACCCGCACAAGGCCGGCCTGCCCGGGTGCCGAAGCCAGCTCATCGGCGAACAGGCCCGGATAAAAGTTGCGCACCTTTTTGCCTTTGCCGGCCTTAGCGATAACTTGCTTCACCTGCGCCCTCAAATTGCTCCCTGCTTTGACGACAGCAACCCAAGGTCAGCAGGAGCGGTAACCTGGCTAAAGAATTTGGTGGGCCGTGCAGGACTTGAACCCGCGACCTGGCGATTATGAGTCGCTTGCTCTAACCAACTGAGCTAACGGCCCCCAAGCAGGAACTAGTCTAGCGGGTTTGATCAGTTTGCTCAACGCGGGGGGGGCGGGTGCCTGTCCTGGCCGGTTATCTGGTCTTCCAGCTCGCCGATGTAGGCGGCCAGGGTATTACCGGCCTTTTCGATATCCTCCCGCAGTTCGTCCTCCAGCCGGTCTATGCGCTCCACGATGGACTGCAAGCGGGCCTCGAGGCCCGCCGGGCTCTGGGCTTTGAGGCCGGCCAGCTCACCCTCGAGCCACTTTTTGAGTTCCGAGAAACGGCTGGCCTCGGCCTCGTCGGCCAGCTTGCGGGCCGCCAAGAGCTCGCGGGCATACCGCTTGACCTCGAGCAGGGCGGCGGTTTCGAGGCCCACCGTGTACATGAAGTAGACGGCCACCAGCACCGCCATGATGGTAAGCATCACCACACCAAACGGAGCGGTGACCTGGGTCAAGAAGAGCGAGAGTGTTTTCTCCTCGCTAAAAACGGCCCAGTTTCGCCAAGCGAATAGCGCCATAGCGACAATCAGCAGCAAAAGGAAAACGTTGCGCCCTCGCATCTTCTAGCCCCGTACGATTATATCTCACCCAATTAACCCGCCGGGGCGCTCGAGGCCCTGCGCAGCCGATCCATAATGGCCCGCCCCAGGCCCACCTCGGGTATCGGCTCGGCATAAATAGCCTCCAGGCCCAGCCGGTCGAGCTGGTGCAGCGCTTCAAACAGGTGGGCGGCGGCTTCTAATAGACTACCGGTTGGGGACAAGACCTTGACCACCTTGAACCCCTTGGGCACCTCCTGAAAAGCCAGGTAGCCCACCCGCTTGCGAAGGAGCGGGGGTATATCCTCGGGCGGAGCGATGCGAATGGGGGTGTGGGGGGCGTAGTGCTGGGGCAGCTGGCCCGGAACCAGGGGTTTTTCCCGCTCCCCTACCTGCAGTTCCAGCGCACCCAGCACCTTCTCCAGCTCCTCCAGCGCCACCGCACCGTAGCGCAGCACGGTCGGTTTTTCGGCCAGCAAAACAATGGTCGACTCCACCCCAAACTCGGTTCGCCCCCCATCCAGGATTAGATCCACCCGCTCCCCCAGCGTTCGCAGAACGTGTTCGGCCCGGGTGGGGCTCAGGTAACCGAAGGGGTTGGCGCTGGGGGCGGCCACCGGTACCCCAGCCTGTCGAATGAGCGCCTGGGCCACCGGATGGGCCGGCATGCGCACCGCCACCGTCGGGAGCCCCGAGGTCACAATCCCCGGCACCTGCTCCGACTTGGGCAGCACCAGCGTGAGGGGGCCCGGCCAGAAGCGCTCCATAAGCTGCTCGGCTACCGCTGGAATCTCCCGCACCACCTTTTGCAGCATCCCCCGGTCGGCCACATGAACGATCAGCGGGTCGAAGCTGGGGCGCTGTTTAGCCTCAAAGATTCTGGCCGCAGCCCGGGCATCCAGGGCGTTGGCCCCCAGGCCGTAAACGGTCTCGGTCGGAAACGCTACCAGCCCCCCACTGCGGATGATCTGGGCGGCGCGCTCGAGGTTCTCGGGGGTGGGCGGTACAACCATAACAACCTGCACATCATAGCAGAGTCGGTTTAGCGGCCAGCAAGCGAAGCGGTAGACTGAAACCATGAGTTGGCTAGAGCGCCTCAAAGAAGGCCTGAGCAAAACCCGCGACAACCTGGTCAAAGCCATCCCCTGGAGCGAGAAACCCGAGGCGGTGCTGGAGGAGCTCGAGTTCGCCCTGATTGCCGCCGATGTGGGCGTGGAGGCCACCCAGGAAGTTCTGGAAGAAGTGCGCCAGTCGGGCAAAAAAGACCTGCGCGAGGCACTAAAACAGGCCCTCACGGTGCAGCTCGAGCCCGACCGCTTCCGGGCCAAAATCCGCAAGGCGGGCTTCAACCCCAACGCCAAAAAGGCCACCGTGGAGCCTGCCGGCAAGGTGATTCTGATGGTGGGGGTGAACGGGGTGGGCAAGACCACCACCATCGCCAAGCTGGGGCAGTACTACCAGGGCAAGGGCAAAAGCGTGATGTTCTGCGCCGGCGATACCTTCCGTGCCGCTGGCGGGGCCCAGCTGGGGCTGTGGGGGGAACGGCTGGGCATCCCGGTGATTCAGGGCCCCGAAGGCTCCGACCCCGCCGCGCTGGCCTTCGACGCGGCCTCGGCCCGCAAGGCCCGGGGAATCGATCTGCTGCTGGTAGACACCGCCGGGCGGCTGCACACCAAGCACAACCTGATGGAGGAGCTGGCCAAGGTCAAGCGCTCCATCGCCAAGGCCGACCCCGGCGAGCCCGGCGAGGTCTGGCTGGTGCTGGATGCCGTCACGGGGCAGAACGGCCTCGAGCAGGCCAAAAAATTCCACCAGACCGTGGGCCTGACCGGGGTGATCGTCACCAAGCTCGACGGCACCGCCAAGGGGGGGGTGCTGGTGCCCATCGTGCGCGAGCTGGGCGTGCCCATCAAGTTTATCGGGGTGGGCGAGAAAGCCGAGGATCTGCAACCCTTCGACGCCGGGGAGTTTGTCGAGGCCTTGTTGGGCGCATGACCCCCCGCGAGCTTTACACCCTGTACCGCCCGCTGGCCTCGAGACAGCATTCCGGGGAGGTTGCGGGCATCCCCTATCTGCTCCAGCCCAGCTTCCCTCTGTTGCTGGCCAACACCGCCTTCGGCTACGCCGAGGCCGCGCGAGAGGAGCTCGAGGCCCGCTTTCGGGCCGTTGGAGCGCCCCCGGCCTTTACTGTGCTCGAGGGCTCCGAGGTCTCGAGGCTGCTGGATCTGGGCTACCGGGCTACGGCTGCGTTTGAGCTCTGCCAGTCCGAACCCAGCCCCCGCGCCTACTGGACAGAACAGGTGCCCTGGTCGGAAGCCTGGACCATCGCACGCCTGCTCACCGAGGCCTACCAGGCCCCCCAGTGGCGCTTTGCTTTGGCCCAGCAGGTTGGCAAGCTGCTACAGGCCCCCAGCGGCCAGGCCTTTGTGGCTTATCTGTACGGCGACGCTGCGGGCGCCATCTTCACCCATCAGGACACCGGTCTCCTGGCCGGGGTGGTTCCCCCACGGCTGGGGAACGGGGTGGGCGCAGCCCTGATAGGACGCATCCACCCCAGGCCCTTCGTGCGACTGGCCGGAACCGAGGCCGAGCTGCCTGGCCGCGTCCTAAGCCGCTTCATACGCTACGCCTTAGAATAAACCCGATGCAGACCCAATCCACCCCGCTCGACAGAAACGCCCTCTTGCTGGCCTTCGCCTGGCTGGTGGCGCTGGTCGCCACCCTGGGCAGCCTCTATTACTCGGAGGTGCGCAACTTCATCCCCTGTACCCTGTGCTGGTACCAGCGCATCGCCATGTACCCACTGGTATTCATCCTGGGCATCGCCACCTGGCGCAACGACCCCCACATCCGCCCCTATGCCCTCACCCTGTCGCTTTTGGGCCTGTTCTGGAGCAGCTACCATCTTCTGGAGCTATGGGTGCCCGGCCTGGCCCCCAACGTCTGTAAAGGCCCCATCCCCTGCAACGTGGAGTACATTCCCAGTTTCCCCATTCCGCTGCAGGCCGGTATTGCTTTCTTGCTCATCTCGCTGGCGTTGTTTTTGCTGCGACCCACCCGGCGTTCGTAGCGGCTAGGCTCTTTTGCGAACCCAGTGGGGCACCCAGAGGGTGCAGAACAGGGCCACACCCAGGGGCAGGGCGATGGTGAGCGCCAGGGTGGGGTCAAAAAGCGCAAAAAGCGCCCCGGCACCCATCAGGATGAGGGCAGCAAAGGCAAAGGCCCGGTGTCCGGAGAGCTCGAGGCGCCCAATCAGCGACCCCTTTGCCTCGGTTGTGTTCTGGCGCAGGGCTCTGGTCAGGCCCAGCATGGCGTACCAGGCCAAAGCCAGCATGACCGAGATCACCAGCAGCGCATCGCGCCAGGAGCCCACGGTCTGCACCAGCAGCAGGTAGAGCAGCTGGGTGGCCAGCGTGAGGCTCAGGTGGATGCGGCTCTGCAGGCGGTTCTGGGCCGGGCTCAGGCTCACCTCCGCCGAAACCCACAGGGCCATGGCCCAGGCCAGGAGCGCAAACACCAGGGCCAGCAAAAGGTCAATAGCCATCGGTCACCACGTTGAGCAGGGGCTCACCCCGCAGGTAGCGGGCCACCTGCTCCCGCACCAGCCGGAAGCCCCGCTCGAACAGCTTGGGGGTGGAGCCGGCGATGTGGGGGGTGAGAAAAACCTCCGGCAGCGACCACAGCGGGTGTCCTTCGGGTAGGGGCTCGGGGGCGGTCACATCGGTGACCAGGCGCACCCGCTGGGCCCGGATGGCCTCCACCAGGGCCTCCTGGTCTACGGTTTTGCCCCGCCCCGCATTCACAAACAGCACCCCCGGCTTCATCAGGGCCAACTGGGCTGCCCCCACGAGCTTATCGGTCTGCGGTGTGTAGGGCAGCAGGTTTACGATCACATCGGCCTTTGGGAGCAGCTCGGGCAGCTCGGCCCAGGTGTGCACGCCCGGGCGGGCCGTGCGGGCCACCCGCAGGAACGAGACCCCAAAAGGAGCCAGGCGCTCCTCGGTGGCTCTGGCGATGGAGCCATAGCCCAGGAAGAGCACGGTGGAGCCCTCGAGGTCGTCCACCCAGCGGTAGGCCCAGCGCTGCTCGTGCTGAGCATCGCGGAACTCGGGAAAGCGCTTGATGGCGCTCAGTATCGCAGCCACAATCCACTCCGAGACCGGAATGTCGTGCACGCCGGCAGCGTCACACAGCACCAGGCCGGGGGGCAGGTAGGGCAGAATCCAGTCCACCCCGGCGGTGAGGGTCTGCACCACCTTGAGCTCTTTGAGGTTGGGGAGCTCGGCGAAGAAGCGCCGGGCCCCGCCATAAGGGGCCACCGCGAACTCGGCCTGGAGGGCCTTCTCCGACAGAGGCCCCTCTTTGGGCAAAAAAGCGATCTCCACCCCTTCCGGAAAACCCTGCAGCAACCGGGCCTCCACCGCTTCGGGAACCAGTACGATCATCAAGGGTTACTATATCGTGCCGGGGGCCTCCCCAAAGCCTGTACAATCACCCTAGCCGTGAGCAATGCGACCGATATTCAAACCCGCAAGCGCAAGCACCTCGAGGTCTGCCTCCGGGAGCCCGTGGCATACACCCGGCTCACCACCGGGTTTGAGCGCTACCGCCTGCGCTACCGGGCGCTGCCCGAGCTGGCGTTGGAGGAAGTAGACCTGACCACCCGGTTTCTGGGCAAAACCCTACGGGCCCCCTTTCTGATCGGGGCCATGACCGGCGGCGAGGCCCACGGGGGGCGCATCAACCGGGCCCTGGCCCAGGCCGCCGAGCAGCTGGGGGTGGGCATGATGCTGGGCAGCCAGCGGGTGATGCTCGAGCGCCCCCAGGCCCGCGCCAGCTTCCAGGTGCGCGCGCTGGCCCCTAGCATCCTGCTGGTGGGCAACCTGGGGCTGGTACAGCTCAACAAGGGGTACGGCCTGGCGCAGCTTCAGCAGGCGGTCGAGCTGGTACAGGCCGACGCCCTGGCCCTGCACATCAACCCCCTGCAAGAAGCCCTGCAGGTGGGGGGCGACACCGACTTTAGGGGTCTTTTGGATAAGCTGCGGGGCCTGCTGCCCCAACTGCCCTTCCCGGTCATTCTCAAGGAAGTAGGGCACGGAATTGGGAAGGAAATTGCCCAGCAGCTGGCCCCCCTGCCCTTTGCGGCGCTGGACGTGGCCGGCGCCGGCGGCACGAGCTGGGCCCGGGTGGAGGAGCTGGTGCACCACGGGCGCATCCTGCACCCCGAGCTGGTGGAGGTGGGCATCCCCACGGCGCAGGCCCTGGTGGAGTGCCGGAGCGTGCTGCCCCACCAACCCCTCATCGCCTCGGGGGGCATCCGCAACGGCACCGAGGCCGCCAAGGCCCTGGCCCTGGGCGCGCAGGTGGTGGCGGTGGCCCGCCCGCTGCTGGAACCGGCCCTACAGGGCCCCGAGGCGGTGGTGGCATGGATCAAAAACTTCCTGCACGAACTGCGGGTTGCCCTCTTCGCTATCGGGGCCCGCACCCCGGCCGAGGCCCTGGGCCGCATCGAACAGGTGCAGTAAAAAAGCCCCCGGCGCCGGGGGCTTTTGATTCTGGTTGCGGGGATAGGATTTGAACCTATGACCTTCGGGTTATGAGCCCGACGAGCTACCAGACTGCTCCACCCCGCGTCGGTCGCCGCATGTGACAGCTTTTACATATTAACCGCGAACGCCCATTTGGTCAAGACTGCTATAAGAACGCGAGGTTCATTTGCCGCTTGTGCCCTTTCTTCACGTGCTACAATGGGCCGCAAGATGAGTTTTAACTTGAAGGAGACGCTATGAAACAACTTTTGTGCGCGGCGCTTCTATTTGTTTCGCTGAGCTGGGCGCAACAAAGCCAGCCTCCTGCGATAGAGCAGACCCTGCAGCAGGCCCAGGCCGCCCTCGAGGCCGGGCGTCTGAACGAGGCCGTGCAGGGTTTTGAAGCTGTGATTGCTCGCGACTTCACCAACTACAGCGCGCACTTCGGACTGGGGCTGGCCCTATACCGCCTGGGTGATTTGCGGGGGGCAGCCTTCGAGTTCACCCAGCTCACCGTTCTCGACCCCAACCGCTTTGAGGGCTGGTTCAACCTGGGGGTGGTGCGCGACCGCCAGGGCCAGGCCGCCGAGGCCGCCGAGGCCTTTGGCAAGGCCATCGAGGTGGGCGAGAAGGCTGGCCTTGGCCTCAACGAGCTCAAACCGGCCTATATAGGCCAGGTTAAGGCCCTGCGCACCCAGGGCCAGCATGAGGCCGCTGCAACTGCTGCCCGCAAGGCGCTGGAAAAAGCCTCTGGCGACCTCGAGCTGACCTCGCTGCTGGCCGATAGCCTGGTCAAAGCCAACAAGCCCCTCGAGGCCCTACCCGTGCTGTACCAGATTCTAGCCAAAGACCCGGCCAACACCCAGGCCGTCTCGCAGATTGCCGATATCTACATGGCCCAGGGCCTGCCCCTGCGGGCCCTGCGGGAGATCGACCGAGGGCTGGAGGCCGCCAAAGACAACGCCGTGCGGGCCCAATTGCTGCTCAAGAAATCCACCCTGCAGCAGGGCCGTGAGCAGCAGGCCACCCTGCAGGAGGCCGTCCGCCTCGACCCCAAACTGTGGGCGGCGCACTACAACCTGGGTGTGGCCCGCCTGCGCGATGGCAACGCCCGGGGGGCGCTGGAGTCCTTCCAGAACGCCTATGCCCAGAACCCCGACGAGCCCAGGGTGCTGCTGGGTTTGGCCACCACCCACGACCGCCTGGGCCAGGCCGCTGAAGCCGCCCGCTTCGCCGAAATGGCCGCCAAAGCCAGCCAGGGTACCGACCGGCTCGAGGCCCTGTTCCTGCAAGGCAAGTCTGCATACACCCTGCGCCGCTACAGCGAGGCAGCCGAGTTGCTGTCACAGGTAACCCAGCAAAAAGCCGATAACGCCGAGGCCTGGTTCTTTCTGGGGGTTGCGCAGTTCAACCTGAAGGACTATGCCGCCGCCGCCGAATCGCTGGAAAAAGCCCAGGCCCTGGCCCCTAGCGCCGCCACCGCGGCCAACCTCGGGGCTGCGCTCTACTCGGCGGGAAGGTACTCCGATGCCGAGCGGGTGCTCTCCCAGGCGGTAACCCTGGATGGCCGCAACGCGGTGGCCTGGTACAACCTGGGCCTCACCCTGCGCTCGCTGGGCCGCGTGGCCGAAGCCCGACGGGCCTGGCAGCGCTCCGCCGACCTGGGTTACGCCCCAGCCCGCGATTTATTGCGGTAGATTGATGGCATGGGTTGGATTCGAGCAAACTGGTTGGATGCGCTGATCTTCCTCTTGGTTGCAGCCATTATGGCAGGTGTGGTGTTCTTTTTGGTCGGGGTTAATCCGTTTAGCGGCCCGCAGGGGAATCCGGCCCCCCCACCAACCGCTGCACCCCAACCCCAGACGGCCCCTGCAACCCCACCGCCCGAGCCACAAACCCCAGCTCCAGCTCAATCGAAGCCCCAGCCCCAGACCGAGCCCGAGCCTGTGGTAACGCTCCTACCTGTTCCACAAGCCCCCACCACCTCATCCTCGAGCAGCAAGCCCGTTCCGGCCCCTCCCAAGGTGACGGATCGCAGCCCCACAAGCCCACAACCAACAACCCGTTCCGTTGCTCCAAGCAGCGAGCGCCCGAGCCTAAGCGCCGATGCAGGGGGCGGTTGGCGGGTGGTGGTGGGCGCCTTTGGCGACCGCGAAAACGCCGAACGCCTGACCACAACCCTGCGCCAGCAGGGATACCCGGTGGGCCTCGAGGCCGCCGGCAACCTCACCCGGGTCTGGGTGGGCCCTTACAGCACCCAGGATCGGGCCCGCGCCGTTGCTGGCACCCTCGAGCAGTACCAGCCCCAGGTGGGCCGGGTTCCGACCCCTACACCCCGCGCAGAAACCACTCCAGAGGCTGGCCGCTACCTTCAGGTAGGGGCTTTCCGCAAGGCCCAGAGCGCCCAGGCGGTTATCGAGGCCGTGCGGCAGGCCGGCTACCCGGTGGTGCTGGTGGAGGAAGGCGGCCTGGTCAAGGTTCGGGTCGGCCCCCTCGAGGACACCACCGCGGCGGCTACCGATTTGCGGGCCCGGGGCCTCGAGGTTCTGGAGGTTCGCTAGATGCAGCAAATAGGAGTGTTCTATGGCTAAAGTACCCAGTGCGGCCATCTCCCGCCTGGTCACTTATCTGCGGATTTTGGAAGACCTCGAGGCCCGGGGGATCAACCGCACCTCCTCCGAACAACTGGCCGAGGAGGCCCAGGTCACCGCCTTTCAGGTGCGCAAAGACCTCTCGTACTTCGGCAGCTACGGCACGCGGGGGGTGGGCTACACGGTGCAGGTTTTGCGCCGGGAGCTCCGGCAAATTCTGGGCCTGAACCGCCGCTGGGGCCTCTGCATTGTGGGCATGGGCCGCCTGGGCCAGGCCATCGCCGACTACCCCGGCTTCAGCGAGATCTTCGAGCTAAGGGGCCTGTTCGACCGCGACCCCTCCAAAATTACCACCACCTTCCGGGGTTTGCAGGTCGAAAGCATGGATAACCTGCCGCGGGCCATAGCCGAAAGGCGCATCGAATTCGGCCTTCTGGCGGTTCCTGCAGATTCGGCCCAGGCAGTGGCCGATCGTCTGGTAGAGTCAGGTATCAAGGGCATCCTGAACTTCGCTCCAGCAGTTCTGGAGGTGCCCAAGGAAGTCGCGGTGGAGAACGTAGATTTTCTCACCGGACTGAGCAGGCTCTCGTTCTTCGTCTTAAACCCCAAATGGAGAGAGGAGATGATCGGATGAAAAGGTTCATCGCGCTGGTAATAGCGGCTTTTGCACTGGCCGGCTGTAGCAACTTTGTAACCGACTTTGGGATTCCCACCCTACGCTTCCACCCGGTATCGTTTGGGCCCGCTGCAGGTGGTTACCAGGTCTCGTTTGAGGTGCAGCCCATACCCGGCAGTCCGTCCGCCTATGTTACCCGCATCTACATCAACGGCACGCCCTCCCAGCTATCCGGGTTTGGTGTAGCCGAGTGCCTGCCTCCAACCACCGCCGATGCCTGCCCTAAACTGGCCCAAACCCTTACTTTTGCCGCCAACCCAGGCACCTTGGAGATTACCGGCTACCAAGCCCAGAGCCTGAACGGCACCGTGCGCGATGTCACGCTACCTGCTCCAGTACTCATTAATCCGTAAAAAACTTAAAACTTGGGTAGGCTGGTTTTTTCTGCTCTGTTTCCAAGCTATAATCGTTTAGATGAGCATCAAGGACTTTACCCCCGACCTACCCACCTTGCTAGAAGACTTTGAGCTGCGCCTGCGTGAGGTGGTGCGTTCGGAGGTGGAGTTCGTCCGGCTCATCGAGGAAGACCTGGTCACCGCGGGGGGCAAGCGGGTGCGTCCCCGGCTGGTTTTTCTAGCCAGCAACGCCCTGGGGGGTGTGCCCCATGCCATGGAGCTGGCCCTGGCGGTGGAGCTTTTGCACTCGGCCTCGCTCCTGCACGACGACCTCGTAGACGACGCCGAGACCCGGCGCGGCAAGGAGGCCGCCTTTCGCAAGTACGGCAACGCAGTCTCGGTGCTCTCGGGCGACTACCTGCTCTCGAGGCTCATGGCGCTTTTAGCCCAGACCGGGCGCATGGAGCTGGTGGCCATGTTTGCCGAGACCGCCCGGCAGCTCTCCGAGGCCGAGGTGCTGCAGTTTCAGGTGGCCGCCCTGCACGACTACTCGCTGGAAAACTACGAACGCATCATCGACGGCAAGACCGCCTCGGTGATGCGGGTGGCCTGTGAGGGGGCCGCGGTGCTGGGGGATGCGCCCCCGGCAGAGCGCGAGGCCCTGGCCCGTTTTGGCTCGCTCTATGGTCAGGCCTTTCAGATGCGCGATGACTACCTGGACTTGATGGGCACAGCCGAGGTGCTGGGCAAGCCCGCCGGCGGGGATGTGCGCGAGGGCAAGGTAACCCTCATCACCCTGCGGCTTCTGGAAGCCTACCCCGAAGAGGTGGGGGCCATCTTCAAGCGCCGGGCTGCTGAGCCGGGGGATATCGCCCGCCTGCAGGAGCTGGCGGTGCTTTCGGGGGCCGACCTCGAGGTCATCAATGCCATCGCTGCGCGGGTAGAGCAGGCTATTGCGGCGCTACGGGTTCTTCCCCACTCGCCCTACCGCGACGAGCTAGAAAGCCTGGCAAAGCGCGAGCTGGTGCGGATTAAATAGGCTCTACCCTTCTACGGGTGTGGGCTTGCCGTGCTCATCCACCGCCACATAGGTAAGGTTGCCTTTGGTAGCCAGCACCTTGGGCTCGCGTAGGTTCTCGCGGTAAACCTCGACCTCCACCGTAAGCGAGGTGCGGCCCACCCGTACCACCCGGGCCACCACCTCCAGCAGATCGCCCACCTTAATAGGCACCTCAAACACCACCTCGCCCACCCGCACCGTCACACAACGCTTGCGGGCGTGGCGGATGGCCGCATAGGAACCCACCTTATCCATCAGACCCAGCACAAAACCGCCAAAGGCGTTGCCACCGGGGTTGGCGTGTTCGGGAAAAACCAGCTCTAGGGTGCGGGCTTCGCTCATAGCACCCACCTTATACCAGATTCAGCCTCCCTCGACGAACTCCTCGAAACAGGTAATACTCTTGACATTCTGCATATGGTAGTCTCTTAGGCGTTGAAAACAGAGCGGTTTTCAAAAAACTTGCGACGCTTGAAAGCAGGAGAACCGCGCTAGGGGCCAGCATCCAGAGCACAGGCCCCACACAACGGAGGTTGCGTCATGTCACTCAGAAACGCCTACCGCCCCCCTGGCGACTCGAGCCTGTGGGATAGTTTTTTGCGCCGCCTCGAGACCACCATCCAGGTGGCCAAGATTCACCCTGCCACCATCCAGTACCTAACCCACCCCAAGCGCATCGTAGGGGTCTCGCTGCCGGTGGTGATGGACGACGGAGGGGTGCGCAACTTTACGGCCTACCGGGTCATTCACAATATCGCCCGCGGGCCGGCCCTCGGAGGGGTGCGCTACCACCCCGAGGTGGGGCTGGGCCAGACCTGTGGCATGGCCGCCTGGATGACCCTTAAATCGGCGGTATTTGGCCTGCCCTTTGGTGGCTCGGCCGGGGGCGTGGCGGTGGAGCCTACCAAGCTCTCCAGGCGGGAGCTCGAGCGCCTCTCGCGCCGTTATGTGACCGAGCTTATCGAACTCATCGGGCCGGACGAAGACGTGCTGGCCCCCGATGTGGGCACCAACGCCACCGTGATGGCCTGGTTTCAGGACACCTTCACCATGACCCGCGGCCAGACTTCTCTCAGCGCCGTGACCGGCAAGCCCACCCCGCTGGGTGGGGTGGCTGTGCGGGATGAGGGCGGCGGGCAGGGGCTGGTGTATGCCCTGGCCGACCTGGCCCGGGTCAAGGGCTGGCCGGTAGAGGGTGCCAGCATAGCCATCCAGGGCTTTGGACAGGTGGGCAGCGCGGTGGCGCGCTACGCCGCTAAGGAAGGGCTGAAGGTGGTAGCGGTCTCCACCAGCCGGGGCGGGGTGTACAACCCCGAGGGGCTGGACGTGGCGGCTCTCGAGCAGCACTATGCTTTGCACGGCCACCTCGAGGGCTTCCCCGGGGCCAAATTCATCACCAACCACGAGCTGCTCACGCTCAAGGTCAACTACCTGGTTCCCGCGGCCGTCGAGGGCGTGATTCACGAGCACAACGCCCGGCAAATTGCCGCCGAGGTGGTGATCGAGGGGGCCAACGGGGCCATCACCCCCGAGGCCGAGTACCTGCTCAAGCTACAAGGTGTTCAGGTAGTGCCCGACATCCTGGCCAATGGCGGGGGTCTGGTGCTCTCGTACCTCGAGTGGGTACAGGATCTCTCAATGCTTTTCTTCGAAGAGGCAGAGGTGCAGCAAAAGCTGCGTGAGTTTATCCACCAAAGCTTGCAGGCAGTGCTCGAGCGGGCCAAGCCCCTGCAGGGCGACCTGCGGGCCGGCGCTTATGCCCTGGCCCTCGAGCGCATCAACGAGGCCACCCGCTTGCGGGGGGTGTATCCATAAAGAGTTTTTAGCCAACCACCTATCCATTTTCGGAGGAACACATGAAATCTGAACCTCTCTCCTATCTATGCAGCGACAACATCGGCCCCTGGGAAATCTATCTGGCCCAGGTGGATCGCGTCACCCCCTACCTGGGCAAGCTGGCTTTCTGGGTGGAGGATCTCAAGCGACCCAAGCGCATCCTAATCGTGGACGTGCCCGTCCAGATGGACGACGGCTCGGTGGCCCACTTCGAAGGCTACCGGGTTCACCACAACACCTTCCGCGGCCCGGCCAAGGGCGGGATCCGCTACCACCAGGACGTCACCCTTTCCGAAGTGATGGCCCTCGCAGCCTGGATGACCATCAAGAACGCCGCGGTGGGACTGCCCTACGGGGGCGGTAAGGGCGGCATTCGGGTAGACCCCCGCAAGCTAAGCCCCGGCGAGATCGAGCGCCTGACCCGGCGCTACACCTCCGAAATTGGCATTATCATCGGCCCAGACAAGGACATCCCCGCCCCCGACATGGGCACCGGGGCCCGCGAGATGGCCTGGATGATGGACACCTACTCCATGAACGTGGGCCGCACCGCACCGGGGGTGGTGACGGGCAAACCCATTGCGGTGGGCGGCTCACTGGGGCGACAGGATGCCACCGGCCGCGGGGTGTTTGTAACCGCTGCCGCCGCTGCGGAAAAAATCGGGCTGCCCCTGCAGGGCAGCCGGGTCGCGGTGCAGGGCTTTGGCAACGTGGGCAACGCCGCCGCCCGCATCTTCCACGACCACGGGGCCAAAATTGTGGCGGTCTCAGACGTTACCGGCGGCATCCGCAACGACGGCGGCATCGACCCCTACGACCTCACCACCTACGTCCGGCAGATGGGCGGGGTCAAGGGCTACCCCAAGGCCGAGCCCATTCCAGCCGCCGAGGTGCTCACCACCCCCTGCGAGTTTCTAGTGCCGGCTGCCCTCGAAAAGCAGCTCACCGAGGCCAACGCCTGGAAGGTGCAGTGCAAAATTGTGGCCGAGGGTGCCAACGGCCCCACCACACCCGCCGCCGATGATATCCTGGCTGAGCGGGGGATTCTGGTAATACCCGATGTGATCGCCAATGCCGGTGGCGTAACGGTGAGCTACTTCGAGTGGGTGCAGGATTTCAACAGCTTTTTCTGGACGGAAGACGAGATCAACGCCCGGCTCGAGCGCCTTATGCGCCAGTCCTTCGAGGCGGTCTGGCAGGTGGCGCAGGACAAAAAAGTGACCCTGCGCACCGCCGCCTACATCGTGGCGGCCACACGGGTGCTGGAAGCCCGCTCCTTGCTGGGCCTGTACCCGTAATACCGGATTCAAAAAGATAGTCCTCCAAAACAAAGACCTCCAGCGGCTATCTTTTTGAATCTAGAGCACTCCCTTCGGTCGGGTTAGTTCGCCACCATTCGGTGACGAACTAACCGAATCTGGTTCGGGCCACGGGTTGAATTGCCTAAGACGGCCCCAGCGCCTTGGCGTATGCTAAATATGTGACGCTCAGCAACACCTGGCCCCGCTACGGCAAAGTAACCCTCAAACCCTTTACCGAAGCCCTTACCGAGACCGAGTGGCGGCGGTTTTATGAGTGCTTCCGCGATCCGGAAATTGCTGAGTGGAACGGAAGCCGTCCGCTCAGGATGCCCTTGTGGCTTTTCAAGCGGGTGGTGATGGGCGAGGTCAGCCGGGGCGATCGGATGGGGTTTGGCATCCTGGACGAGAACGGGGAGTGGCTGGGCACGGTAGAGCTTTACGAGATGAGCCGCAACGAGGCCACCTTGGGCATTCTGATTGGTGCCAAAGACCGCTGGGGGCAGGGCTACGGCACCGATGCGGTTCGGGCGGTGCTCGAGTACGCTTTCTGCACCCTGCAGCTGCAAAAAGTCAAGCTGCGCACCTACCGGCACAACCTGCGGGCTCAACGGGCCTTCCAGAAAGCCGGTTTTCGCTACCTCGAGACCCCCCCCACCCCAACCCCCCGCTTCAACTTCGGCCTGGCCCCCAAAGCCGAGTTTGTACCGATGGAGATTACCAGGGAAGACTGGAGCTGCTACTGAACTGTGCGCAGCCACAGCGCACCCCGGGGTGCCAGGGTCAGGCCGGGTTTGGGCTGGGGGTCGCCCCGCAGGGGCTCGAGCGGCCCGAAAAGCGAAAGGGCCACCCCCAGCACCATCTGGGCAAAGTGCATCCCCAGACAGATGCGCTCCCCCCCACCAAACGGCAGATACCCCCAGGCCGGAATGCGCCCCTCGAAGCGCGCGGGGTCAAACACCAGGGGGTTCTGCCACAGGTCGGGGTGGCGGTGGGTCAGGTAGGGGCTGTAAAGCGCCAGCGCACCTTGTGGAATGAAGATTCCGTCGAACTCGAGGGCCCGCGCCACCCGGCGGCTCCCGATGAAGCCCGGCGGGTACAGGCGCAGGGTCTCCTTGATGAGCAAGGGATGCCCCGCAGGGTGATGCCAGTCGGGGTGGCAGGCCGCGTGCCACAGGGCCCAGGCCAGGGTGTGGGCGGTGGTGTCGTAGCCCGCCGCCAGCCCGATCAGCACCTCCTCCAGGGGCAGGTGGGCAGCCAGCCCCAAACCCCGCGCCTGCAGCTCGGCCGCCCGGCGGCGCACCCGGGCAAACAGCAGGGGCCGCGGCCACAAGGGGGCGGGAAAGGGCCGTTTGAGCGGTGCCAAAAACCGGGCCAGCTCGGCCTTTGGAAACTGCCCCTCAAAGTAGGCCAGATTGAGAGCCGTCTGGGCCACCTCGGAGGCCCAGCGGTTGGCCTCGAACACGCCCTGGGGGCGGATTTCTTGCAGGGCCGTGCGGAGGCGGGCCTCGAGCCCCCCCAGGGCCCTGGCGTGGAAATGGGGGTTGAGTTCCTGGCGCCGGGCCCTGTGCAGGGGGGCCTCGGTGGTGATGATGCCGCCGTTCAGGTAGGGCACCAGGCTGGAAAAGCTGCCTTTGGAGCGGAAGGTTTCCAGGTCGCTCAGAAGCCGCCGGTTCCACTCCGGGCTGTACCCCACCACCGCCGGGCGGCCCAGGCCCAGGGCAAACAGGGGCCCCAGGGCCGCCCCTTCCTCGAGCAGGCCCAGCGGCTCCCCTGCCCAGCGCGGCAGGTGGGCGAAAACCCCCCAGGGATACCCCCGGGGCTTTGGCAGCCCCCTAAGCAAGCCCACCCCCTTCCAGGAGCCAGCCGGCCCCGTTCCAGCCCGAAAGCAAGGAGAGCGGAACCCCCCCGCCCGGGTGAACCGTTCCGCCCACCTGCGCCAAATTGCGCAGACCCGCCACCCCCCAGCCAGGCCGCAGGGCCCCCAAGAGCCCGTGCGGCGCCCGCCCGTACAGGGCCCCGCGGTAGGCGGTCAGGCTGTAGTCCTGGGGGCTCATGGCCCGCCAGGCGGCGATGGGCAGGGGGTGCACCTGGGCGAGCCTGCCCAGCAGCAGCCGGGCGTAGTCCTCGGCTTCCGGGGGCCTGGCCCGGCCCATCGGGGGTGCGTTCACCAGCAAGAAGGCGGCCTGGCCATCGGTGTGCAGGTACAGGGTGGGATCCCGGGGCCAGCGCCCGGCGGCGATCTCCCGCCACTCGGCCCGGTAGTCGGAGGAAAAATAAATGTGGTGGCCCAGCGGCACCGCCTCGGACAGCTTTAGTAGCAGGGCAAAACCCGAGACCCCCAGGGCATAGCCCGGCATGGGCAGGCCCAGCCACTGGAGGGTGAAGTGCCGGTCGGCGGCGGAGATGTAGAGGTCGGCCTGGAAGCGGCCCTGGTCGGTCTCCACCCCCTCCACCCAGCCCCGCCTGTGCCAGATCTTTAGCACCCTGTGTCCAAAGGCGAACTGCACCCCCTGGGCCAGGGCCAGAGCGTACAGCCGGTCGGCCAGGGCCCGCATCCCCCCCGCCAGGTGAAACACGCCCAGCCCCAGCTCCACCCAGGCGATGTTGTGCAGCACCGCCGGGGCCCGGTAGGGGTTGGCCCCCAGGTAGGTGGCAAAGCGCAGGAAAAAGGGGGTCAGGTAGGGGCCGGACTGCACCAGGGCCGCCAGCGACCGGGTGGGGTGGGCCTTCAGGCCGTCGCGCAGGGCGTAGCGCAGCAGCCGGGCCGGGTGCGGGGGGGCCCCTTCGATGAAGGTATCCCTGGCCCCTTCGTAGATCGTGCGGGCCGCCTGCAACAAGCGCTGGTAATCCCGGGCTTCCTGCAGCGAGAGCTGGGCTAAGGTGGCCTCGAGGTTCAGTTCCGGCGCGAAGACCCGTCCATCGGGCCAGGTGTAGCGGGTGAGGGGCGAAACCGGCTCAAGTTCGGGCAGTCTGGCCCCAAAGGCTTCGCAGATGCGGCGGGGAATCTCGGGCAGGGTGAGGACGGTGGGGCCGGTGGGCACCCCTTCCCAGCCGATGGCCTTGCCGCCCGGGGCCTCGAGCTGCTCGAGCACCGTGACCTCGAGGCCCGCCTTGCGCAGGCGCAGCGCCGCCGCCAGCCCGGCAAAACCCGCCCCAATCACGATGGCCTTCATCGGCTATATTCTCGCCCTTTCCAGGTATATTTGCCTTGTGCAGAACGCCAGTAGATGGGCGTGCTGAGCAAGGGGGCCAGCGGCACCAGCACCGCCTCCCAGGCCGGACGCCCGGTTTTGAGGCCCAGCAAGAGGCGCTCGAGCAGCCCCAGCACCCCCACCCCAAGCCACAGCGGATTGAACAGGGCCAGCGGCCAGCACAGGGTATAGGCCAGCAGGTGCCCCAGGTACGAGAGGGCCAGCACCGCCCGGCTGCGCCCATGAAACTCGATCAGGTTCTTGCCCAGGCCCTCCACCATCTCGCCCAGGCCCCGGTACATCCGCACCGCCACCAGGCCACCCCCCAGGGCCAGGGCCAGGCGCTGCCCCGCGGCCTTGGTTTTTTGCGCCAGGCGCACGTCCTCCAGCACCTCCCCCCGCACCCCAGCATGCCCCCCCGAGGCCCGGTAGGCCGGCCGGGTAAAGGCCATCACCTGCCCATTGGCCGCCGACGCCGAAGGAAAGGGGGTTCGCAGGAGGGGGTAGGGCAGGTAGCACAGGAGCACATCATCGATCAGGGGCAGGATCACCCGTTCGGCCAGGCTGTGGGTCATCTGGCGCGGATACACCGAGACCAGCCCGGCCCCTTCGCGCTCCATGCGGGCCAGCACCGCCTGCACCCCGCCCTGGCCCCAGTGCACATCGGCATCGGTGAAGATGAGCACCTCGCCCTGGGCGGCCTGGGCCAGCTGGTAGCAGGCCCAGGTCTTGCCCAGCCAGCCCTCGGGTTTGGGCAGGCCCACCAGCAGGCGCACACGGGCATCCTGGCGGCTATATTCCTCGACCACCTGGGCGGTCGCATCGCTGGAGTGGTCGTCCAGCACCAGAATTTCCTGCACCCCCTGCCGCAGCAGGCCCGGCAGGGTTTCCCGCAGGTTGTGGGCCTCGTTGCGGGCCGGCACCAGGAGCGAGACCGCAGGGCGCGGCCCGTGGGGCTCCTCCCGCTTTAGAACCGGGAACAGGCGCATATTCAAAAGCAGCACCGCAAGCTTGAGGCCCAGCCAGGCCAGCACCCCGTATCCAAGCACCCCGAGGATAGACAGCATACGCTTACGAAGCGCCTTTACGCTCGGCCAGCGCAATCAGTTTACCCAGCGCCGCCCCCCAGGCCGCCATGCGCTCGTGGGTGCTCCTGCGCCCGGCCAGCCAAAGTTCGAAGCCCGGCAGCGGTTCCTCGGGGGGCGCGTTGCGAATCTGATCGTCCAGCCCGGCCAGCATCTGCTCCAGCTGCTCGCGCAGCAGCTTCAAATCGGGTTCTATGGGCGCACCAAAGACCAGGTAGGCCTCGGGGTACTCGTGCCCGCGCAGCACCACCCTCGAGGCCACCGGCACCACCGGCACCAGGGCCTGTTCGGCGAACCAGACCACCCCCCGGCTGAGCTCGCCCAGCGGCCCCGGCGGGCACAGCTCACCCTCGGGGAAGACGATCAGCACCTCTCCTCGCTTGAGGGCCGCCAGCGCATCCCTGGGCTTGCTGGCCGAGACCGTATCGAGGTGGCGAAAGAAAGCAAACTCCCGCAAGCGGCGCTCCCCCACCACAATTCTGAAAGGCCGCCCGGCTCCCCAGAACAAGACGGGCAGCAGATAGCCATCCCACCAGGAGTGGTGATTGCCGGCCAGCACACAGGCCTGCCCCGGCAAGGCCCCCCGCACCCACACCCCCCGCAGGCCCCGCTGCAGCGTGCGGCGAAACAGGGCCTTGAAGGCTACGGTCAGCAAGCGTTCCCAGGGACGCATCATATCTGCCCTCTGAACCGTTTCAGGCCGCCGCGCCCCCCCAGCGGCAGGTATTCCAGCCAGGCCAGCCCGTTCATGGCCAGGCCACAAACCAGCGCCCCCGGCCACAGGCCCAGCAGGGCCAGCCCCACCGGCAAAAACAGGGCCTCGAGGCGGTAGGCCCAGGCAAAAGCACCGTCCTGGTGCAGGCTGGGCCCCAGCCGTCGGTACATCCAGGAGATGGCATACCCCACCACAAACCAGGCCAGGTAGTTCTGGATGGGCGCGCCGTACCACAGGGGGTTGGGGTCCTGCCAGGTCCAGTAACCCTGGGCGGGCATCAGGGCCTCCAGCCCCAGATCCCAGGCCACCACCAGCAGGCCGGTGCGCCAGGGCTGCCCGCCGGCCAGCACATGGGCCGAGAGCACCAGGGCAAACCAGCCCAGCGGCACGATCAGGGGCACGCCCGCAATGGCAGGCTGCGGTGCGCCCTGGTAGGTGTAAAGCCCAAAGGGAAAGCCGGTCTGGCTGCCCAGCAGCTCCACCCCCAGCCCCAGCGCAAAGGCCAGCACCGCCAGCAGCACAATTCGCACCCCCACCCGCCCCCAGCCCCACAGCAGGGCCGCCAGGCTTATGAGCAGCATCTGCACGGTGCCGATGAGGGGAAAGCCCTCCGGCCACAGCGGCACCGGGATGCGCACCAGCACCGCCAAAGCCAGCAGCACCCTCCAGGGTTGCAGGTGCTGTCGGAGCCCGCGCAGCCGGGCCCGGGCCTCGGGCTGCGCGATGAGCCAGAGGGCCTGGGCGGTGGCCGTGGACACCAGCAAAGCCCAGACTACAAGCGCAGGGGATTGGTAGAACAGCCAGCCCACCCCGCCCGCCAGCAGCGCGGCGGCCCCGCTCGCAAGCAGCAAAACCCTGCGGCCTGCCCAGAGCAGATCGCCGCCCCAGACCGCCAGCAAGGCCAGCCCACAGCCCCAGCCGGCCAGGGCAGCCCCAAGCAACCCGCCCCACCCCAGCACCAGCAGCGCCGCACCCAGCAGGGCCAGGCCCATACCCCCAAGCCCACCCAGCCCGCGCAGCCAGACCGGGCCTGCCACCGCAGCGGGCCCCAGGTGCCGCGCCCGAAGCAGAAGGACGGTCGCCAGCAAGACAGCCCACAACGTGGTGATCAGCACATCCACCGCTACCCTCGCCCAGGCTCCATCCGGCGCGACTTTGCCAGAGGCCAGCGCGACCTTCCCACCGCCAGCGCAGCCCTCAGAAAGGCGGGAATATCCACGCTGGACATAATCTGCAAATCTTCCAGCAGGCTGGTTTCCTCGTCCAAAAAGCGCAGCACCCGCTGGGGGGGGTTTTTCCGGAACAGGTCGCTGAAAACCCGTTTACCCGGAGTGCGCCGGTGCGCCAGCACGTTCAGGAGCACGCTGTCCATGTAGGCGTGCCGGTTGAAGGCCGGCTCGGGGAAAAAGGGCCGGCCGGTCTGGGCCAGCGCCTCGGCAATGCGGCGCGACTGCTGCTGAATGCGCCGGAAGGTGTAGCCGGTAGAGGCCTTGGTACAGCCTCCGGCGGTGCCGATGTTCATGACGTGGGGGCTTGGCCGGCGGGCCAAGGGCGCGTCGGTCATGGGGATGACGCCGAACTCGGTCTCGAGCACCTCGTACTCTGCCAGGCCCAGCAGGCCCTCGAGGTAGGCCCGCAGCCCTGCATCGTAGGCCTCCGGGGGCAACAGCTCGGGCGAGAAAAGGGTGTACTCCACCAAAGCCGTCCGCTCATCGAAGGGCAGGACATAGGCAAAACGCACCGCGCCCTCCTGGGGAACCCGAAAGTCCATAAAGGTCGCGGCCCCGGTATCGAAGGCCGGCCGGGGGGTTCGCACCACCCAGCCCTTGAAGTGCTGCAGCAGGTAGTGGTAGCCGGGCTGCAAAGGCGCGGGCTGGTACAGGCTGCTAAAAGCCCAGCGGCCCGTAAACACCTGCCCCCCCGCCACCACCCGCACCCCTTCCGGGGCCTCCTCGAGGCGGGTGACCTCCCCGTAGTGCAGGCGGATGTTGGGCTGCTGCGCCATCCAGCGCTGCATGAAGGTGTAGAAATCGAGGCCGCGGATCATCTTGTAGGCGTAGGGCACAATCTCAAGCCGCTCCGAGAGGCCCTCCCCATGAAACCAGACCCGATCCCAGCGGCGGAAGACCACCGGCTCGAAGGGGCCCTCCCCCACCTCCCAGAAGCTCCAGGTGCGGTCGTTGGTGGTCTTGGGGGCCCGCTCGAGCAGCAGGATCTGCTTGTCGCGCAGGCCCACCTGCACCAGATGGTAGGCCAGGCTCAGACCGGCCGCCCCGGCCCCAAGAATGATGTAGTCGTAG
This sequence comes from Meiothermus taiwanensis DSM 14542, assembly GCA_000482765.1. Taxonomy (GTDB): domain Bacteria; phylum Deinococcota; class Deinococci; order Deinococcales; family Thermaceae; genus Meiothermus; species Meiothermus taiwanensis. The sequence continues at coordinate 8,455 of AXWR01000005.1, read as the reverse complement.
TCGTAAGCCGCGCTCACCTGGTAACAGGCTACGCCGCCGTGGGAAAACCTGGCTAGCCGGGGTTACAAAGTAGGAAGGAGGTTTGGCTGGCCTCCCCCTAAACCCGGTTGCGGCTCAAGTCCCTGAGCAGCACCCTGGCGGCATTGCGCCCGCTCGCGCCCATGATGCCCCCGCCGGGGTGGGTGCTGGCCCCGGTCAGGTAGAGGCCTTTTAGCCCCGGAAACCTGTACTCGTGGGCCCCCAGCCAGGGGCGGAAGATGAACATCTGGTCGGGGGTCATCTCGAGGTGCATCACATTCCCCGCCGGCATGGCAAACTCCTGCTCGAGCCACAAAGGGGTCTGCACCAGTTCGGCCACAATCTTGCGGCGGATTCCGGGGTCGAAGCGCTCGAAGCTGCGGATCACCCCCTCCCGGGCCTCCATAGCGCGGGTTTCCCACGTCCCCGAGGCCAGCTTGTGGGGGTAGTACTGGGCCCACAGCCATAGGGTCTCGCCCCCGGGGGGGGCCAGGGTCTCGTCTACCGCGCTGAAGCTCATGGCGATGAGCGGGGGGTCGCGGGTGGGCTCGCCCGCCAGGTAGTCGCCGTAGGCCCGGCTGAGCTGCAGTTCGTCGGTGATGAGGAGGCCCAGGCCGATGCGGGCCTCGGGGCCGGGGTGGGTCTGGTAGCTAAGCTTTTCCGAAAGCCCCAGCCGCAGCACAAAGCCGAAGCCGTTGCCCACCCGCAGCCCTTTGGCCACCTCGGGGGTTTGCTCGGCGGGCAGCAGGGCCAGGGTTTTCTGGATGTGCGCCCCGGCCACCACCGCTCGAGCGCTCACGCTTTGTCCGTCCTCCAGGCGCAGGCCCACGGCCCGCCGGCCCTCCAGCACAATCCCGGCCACCGGGCTGCTTAGGTGCACCTTCCCCCCTTTAGCCTCGATGGCCCGCACCAAGGCCAGCGAGAGCCCCCCCGAGCCCCCCCGGGGCCGGGCCACCCCGCCCACGTGGTAGAGCGGGTGCCACAGCAAAAAGGGCGCGGACAAGGGGTCGGAGGGCGGCGGCCCGGACTGCGCGGCCATCCAGACCAGGGGGGCCCGCACCCGTTCCTCGCTGAAGTATTCCCGCGCCACATCGCCGTAAGGGCGCAGGATCTGCGGCAGGCGCTTCTGCCAGTCGCGCCTGAACCCAGCCCCCAAAAGGAGCTTCTGCCCCAGGTTGAGCGGGCTGGGCGAGGCCAGAAAGGCCTCTTTGACGGCCTGGGCGAAGGGCAGCCAGTCGCGCAGGAAGCGGCGGTAGGCCTGGCCCTGCCCTGGGTAGCGCTCGTCGAGCTCGGCCGCGGTGCGCTCGGGGTCGCGCCAAACAAACCAGCTTTCCCGCGCATCCGAAGCGTGAAAAAGGGGGTCGAGCTCGAGGTACTCCAGGCCGTACCTGTAAAGCTCGAGCTCCTCCACCACCGGGGTCAGGCGGATGAGGATGTGCGCGCTGCCCCCCAGGTCGAAGCGGAAGCCCTGGTAATCGATGGTCGAGACCGCCCCGCCCGGCACCCTGCGCCGCTCGAAGACCCCCACCCGGTACCCGGCCTGGGCCAGATAGGCCGCCGTTACCAGGGCGTTGTGCCCCGCCCCCACCACCGCTACATCGAAGTCCGGCATCTCGGGGGCATGATACCGCAGAAGGCCTATTTCAGCGGTAGACATCCCGCCGATGCCCAATCCGCAAGACCAGCACAGTGATTCTTTGATCCTGGATATGGCAGATCAGGCGATAATCACCCACCCGGTACTTCCAAAACCGGCCCAGCTCCGGCCCGTGCAAGGCCTCCCCAAGGCTACGGGGATCATCCAGCAAGGCCACCCGCTCGCGCAAAAAACGCACGATGCGGCGCGCCACCTCACGATCCAGCTTCGCCAGCTCCTTCTCGGCCCGTGGGTCGAACTCAATCCTGTAACCCAAGGCGGCGCTCCACTTCGTCTAGGGGAATGCCTGGCAACTTCTGCTCGAGCCGCTCTACGGCCAGATAGTAGTCCTCGAGGTCATCGAGGTGCTCCAGGATGGCCTGGCGCACGTAATAGCTCTTGCTGCGCCCGGTTTTCCGGGCAAGGGCCTCGAGGCGTTCCTCTATCTCCTTGGGCAGCCGGATAGCCAGCATTGCTATACAAGTATAGCACCGGGCTTAAGGACTTCGCCCCACCGCCCGAAGCTTCAGGCTCCCCGCAGCCAGATGGCCTTGGGCAGGAGCATCACCCGCTCGTAGGTGGAAAGCGAGGCCCGGCGCGAAAGGTTGTCCCAGCCGTTTAGCTCCAGCTTGTCCAGAATGCCCTGGTACTGCAAAGCGGCCAGCGCCACCGCCCCACGCCCGGTTTTCAGATACTTGAGGCCGGCCAGCCCCTCGCGGTAGAGCCGGCGGGCCTCCTGGGCCAGCTCGCGCATCAGGCCGATGTAGCGCGGGCTGATCTGGCCCTGGCGCAGATCCTCGAGGGAGACCTCGTATTTGCGCATCAGCTCGGCAGGCAGGTAGACCCGGTTCAGGGCCAGATCTTCGCCCACGTCGCGCAGGCAGTTGGTGAGCTGCATGGCCTGGCCCAGCTGGATGGCCGCCTCCCGCCCAGCCTCCCCGGCCCCGCCGATGGGGGCAATCATCAAGCCCACGGTGCCGGCCACCCGGTAGCAGTAGGTGAAGAGCTCCTCCAGGGTCGCGAGCCGCACCGGGTGCAGGTCGGCCAGAAAGCCCTTTTTCATATCGGCAAAGGCCTGCTTGGGAATCTCCCAGCGCGCCAGAGCCCAGGCTAAAGCCGCCTCCCAGTCGGTTCTGGGCACCCCGGCATAGGCCCGCTCGATGCCCGCCCACCATTCGTTCAGGTCGGCCTGGGGGCTGGCCGACTCGTCCACCGCGTCGTCCCCAATGCGGCAGGCTGCATACACGGCCCAGGCCCCTTTGCGGGCCTCACCCCGGAACAGCAGGCTACCGTAGTAGAACGTGGCCGAGTGACGGCGGATAATGGCCGATACAGCCTGCCAGTTGGGTTCCATACGCATCTCCTCAAAACACCGTTTGGCTAAGATTGCACCGAGCTTTGCATAGTGACTTTTGTCCCTGCCACAAATCCTACCGACCCCTCGCGCCAACCGTCTACCTTGAAACCACTTTTTGTGAGTGAATCCATAAGCTCTGAAAGGGTGGGAAAGCGCAGCCCGGCCGCCTCTAGCAGGCGCTGCAAAGGGCTTGGCGAGCGGTGGCTGAACATGACCCAGAGCCGCCCGTCTGACTTCAGCACCCTGTACAGTTCGTGTACAACCGGCTGGGGATCGGGAAACTCGTTCCAGCTACCCCCCACCACCACCCCATCCACCGAGGCCGGGGATAGCGGGATGGCCTCGGCCCTGGCCAGCAGGGGTACAAAACCGGGGTACCCCCTGGCCTTCCCCAGCGCCACCCTCAGCATGGCCGGCGAAAGGTCGAGGGCGTAGACCCTGGCGGCGCCCGCCCCCAGCAAGGCCCGGGCGTACAGGCCGGTGGCGGTGCCCAGATCCAGAAAAACCCGCCCGGCCACCGGCTGCATCCGCTTGAGCATGAGCGAGAGCTCCTCTTCTAAGGGAAAAGCCCTGCCGGAAAGCAGGCTGAGCGCCCGTCGGCGCCAGGCCTCGTAGCCCAGGGCGGTGAGCGGCCACAGGTTGGTGCGCGCCGCCAGGGTAAGCGGGGCTTTAGAGCGTTGATCGGGTAATTTTTGCATGGACTCCTTCATCTCGGATAAATTCCTAAACTTAGACAGAGATTAGACATAAATCCCCACAAAGCCTTGACATAAGTTATACAGTAAGATATTCTTATTTTCAACAAAGGGCTTGTCTTATGCGGAACGATCTGGGGGTTTACACCATTGCCGAAGTGGAGGAGCGCACCGGGCTCTCCAGCGCCCTGCTGCGGCAGTGGGAGCGTCGGTATGGCTTCCCCCGGCCCGATCGCTCACCGGGTGGACACAGGCTGTACAGCCATACCGACCTCGAGGCCCTGCGCCAGATCAAAAAGTGGATCGCCGAGGGGGTCACCCCGGCCCAGGCCGTCCGCCGCTACCTCGAGGGCCTGACCCAGGAGGGCCCGCGCCCCCCCGAGGCCCTCTCCATGGAGCTCGAAGAGGCCCTGCTGCGGGCCGACACCGAGGCCGCCGAGCGCACCCTCTCGGAGGCCTACAAGCTGCACCCCATGGAAACCGTGGTGATGGAGGTCATCGCGCCCTGCCTGCGCCGCATCGGCGACGGCTGGCACCTCGGCCGCGTGAGCACCGCGCAAGAACATTTCGCCAGCACCTACCTGCGGGGTGCCCTGCAGGGCCTGCTCAACCTGATGGGGGGGTCGCTGGGGCCCACCCTGGTGGTCTCCACCCTGCCGGGGGAGCAGCACGAGATCGGGAGCCTGATCACCGCCTTGTTCCTGCGCCGGGCCGGCTACACCGTGCACTACCTGGGGCCCAACACCCCCCTGGCCGACCTCCGATCGTTTGCCGAACGCACCGGGGCCAAGGCCGTGGTGCTCTCAGCGGCGCAGCCCATTTCCCTGGAGTCGCTGCCGCACGAGGCCCTGCGCCACCTGGCCCCCGTGGTGGTGGTGGGGGGCCGGGCTGCAGCCAACGACCCCCACCTGGTGGAGCGGCTGGGCGCGCATTATATGGGCAACGATCCCCGTGAGCTAGCCGACCGGCTTTCACACACCTTGAAGGAGCAGGGCTTGTGGTAAGCAGGCCTTTGATTTGGGGTTCATCCGGGCTGAAGCGCAAGATTGGGAACAAGGAGGCCGTATGAAAAAGGTACGTAGGAAAGAAGTGATCTACCGGGCGGGCGACCGCGCGGACACGCTGTATCACCTCGAGCGTGGCCTGGTACGTATCATCGAGATCTTGCCCGACGGTCGCCAGCTCACCTTGCGGCACGTGCTGCCCGGCGACTATTTCGGCGAGGAGGCCCTCTCCGAGCGGCAGTACAAGTACACCGCCGAAGCCCTCACCGAGGCGGCGGCTTGCGCAGCCGCATCTGCCGCTATCTGCTCTACCTGGCTGCCACCGCCGCCCAGGGGCAGGATGAGCGGGGAACCTATGTCACCGCCAGCCATGAAGAGATTGCCGATGCCACCGCTTCCACCCGCGAGTCGGTGAGCAAACTGCTCTCCGACCTGCGCCACGAAGGCGTCCTGGATACCGGCTACCGCAAAATTTACCTGGTAGACCGCAAAACCCTGGAGCTGGAGGCTGAAAGCCGGATGCTGCAAGCGGTTTGAGGTGGCGATGAAGGTACTGATTGTCGGCGGCAGCGGCTATGTGGGCACCCACATGGCGCAGCACCTGCTGGAGCAGGGCCACCAGGTGACGGTGGCCTCGAGGCGGGGGGCGGGGCCCCTCGAGGGCGTGCGCTACGTGGTGGCCGATGCCGCCAGGAACGAGGGTCTGCTCGAGGCCGCTAAGGGCCAGGAAGCGCTCATTTACCTGGTGGGCATCATCCGCGAGCGCGGCGACCAGACCTTCCGCCAGGCCCACGTGGAAGGGGTGCGCCACAGCCTGGCCGCCGCCAAGGCCGCGGGCATTTCCCGCTTTGTGCATATGTCGGCGCTGGGCACCGCCCGCGGCACCGGCAGCCGCTACTACGAGACCAAAGCCGAGGGCGAAGAGCTGGTACAGGCCTCGGGGCTCGACTGGACCATCCTGCGCCCCAGCCTAATTTTTGGCCGGGGCGACGAGTTTTTCGGGGGCATCCTGAAGGGCCTGGTCACCGCCCCCCTCCCCTTCATCCCCCTGATTGGCGATGGTCGCTTTGTCTTCCGGCCCATCTGGGTGGGGGATGTGGCCCGGGCCTTCGAGCAGGCCCTGAACCGCCCCCAGACCATACACCGCAGCTACAACCTGGTGGGGCCTAAGGAATACACCTTCCGCGAGCTGCTGCTACTGGTGCGCGACACCCTGGGCTCACGCAAACCCCTGCTCTCCATCCCACTAACCCTGATGGACTGGGTGGTTCCCCTCATCTCCCCCCTGCCCTTTAGCCCCATTACACGCGACCAGTACCTTCAACTAAAGATGGGCAATACCGCCGATCCAGTCCACATGCGCCACGCTTTCGCCCTGGAAGAACGCTCGCTCGAGACCGAATTACCCAAAATCCTCTCAGCCAAACGGTTGGTCGGTGCTTAATCTGGAATACTGTTGAAAAACTCAGGTGGGTCTAACCTAGGGTGCGATGGAGTCTGCCCGGCCCTACCTATTGAAAATGAACACGCCCACCGACCCGCTCAAACGCTTTGAGGAAGCCCCTCCAAAGAGCCGCGAAGCCCTGCTCAAGCTATGGGCTGCGCTGGGGCCCCGTGTGCGTACCGCCGACCCCGCACGCTACTACGCTGTGCAGGAAGCGCTCGAGCTCGATATACCTTTCTCGGTGCTGGCGCTGTACGTGTTTCGAGAATGCCGCCGGGCCCTTGAAGACAACCCCCTGCAGGAGCGCCTGGCCGAGTAGGCAGCCTACAACGAGCCCAGCCTGTGCGCGCCCAAGAACAGAACAGCCGCCAACAACACCCCTAAAACCAAGCCCATCCCAACGCTCAACTTGCCTATCACCAGGCCTGCCAGCACCAACACCCCGCTGACCAGCCAGACCACCGCCACAGTCTTGGCTGGGTTCCGCAAGTAGAGCTGATCTAGTCGATCGTAGGTGTGATCCCGATCCCCGTCAAAGATGGGCCTGCCCCGCCGCCAGCGCCGGATAATACCCGCTGCGGTGTCGTACAGGGGGAAACCCACCATCACCAGCGCGGCCAGAAAGGTGGCCCCACCCTGGGCTGCCGCCATCAAGAGCAGCATAGCCAGTAGATAGCCAATGGATAGGCTGCCGCTATCACCCATAAAGGTCTTGGCCCGGGGGTAGTTCCAGAAGAGAAACCCCAGCAAGCTCGAGGCCAAAATTACGGCCAGCCCAGCCCCAGCAGGAATTGACCACAGCAAGATGGCAATTCCAAGCGCAGAGATGAGGGCATTGCCGGCGGCCAGGCCGTTCATGCCATCAATCAGGTTGATCGCGTTGGACATGAGCAGCACCAGCACCACCGCCAAACCCATCCCCCCCCATCCCAAAACCTCCCAGAAGTGCATACCCAGCGCAACCCCAGCCACCAACTCGGCCAGCAGACGCAGCCTGGGTGAAAGGCCGAAGCGATCATCCAGACCGCCCGTAATAGCTATAACCAGCAGTCCCAGCAAAGCCCAGCCAGCCACTACTTGGGTGTAATAGCCCCAAAGCAGCACAGAGGCCACTATCCCCACCCCACCAAAGCGCGGGGTGGGCAGGGTATGAATCTTGATGGCCCCCGGCCGGTCTACCACGCCCAGGTAACGGGCCAACGGCATGGATAACCCTACCAACACAACAGCGGTCAGTGTTACCAGCAAAGCCAACAACGGTTCATTCGGCATACACACCCTTCCACCATCTACAGATAGAGACATTCGCTGCCCCTCAGCATAGGGACTTTACCCCGCATGGCCTGTTTGTTTGCGGCAACAGTGCCCCTTTTACCGCCGTAACGTATTGCGTTACATCGCTAAAGTTTTTTAAAGGTTGACTTAACGTTAATCAGAAAAAACTCTTTCAATAGCCCCATATCGTTTGTAACGATATGGGGTTTGACAAAGCCCAGCGCTCCAACCCCAGAAAGGTAACACCTTTATTCAAGGAGCTTTTTCTGATGCGGCAACTGTCCTCCCTTTTACTGGTCGGGTTGTTGGCGGCCTGCTCAACCAATGAACAGGCGCCCTCCTCCACCACCAACCAGGCCCCCAGCCTACGCATTCTTAGTCCATCCAACGGGGCCAGCATAAGCGGTTCCGGTACGCGGGCCGAGGTAAGCGTCAGCGACGACAAGGCCGTAACCCGCCTGACCCGCCAGGTAAACGGCGGTTCCGAGCAGGACGTCGAGATACAGCCCACCCAGAGCGGTAACATCATCTTCTGGATTCCGCTGGTGAGCGGCAGCAACGCTGTGGTTATTAGGGCCTACGACGCTGAGGGCTTGAGCACCAGCGCCAGCCTGAACCTGCAGGTTGGTAGCCCAGGCAGTGGTGGTTCAGGTGGCGGTTCTTCTGGCACAGATTACGGCGGCTACACCCTGCCCAGCGGCCCCACCTACTACGTGGGCCCCGGCGGCAGCAACACCAACGACGGCTCCCGCGACCGCCCCTGGGCCACCCTCTCCTTCGCCGTCCAGCGGCTCAAGCCCGGCGATGTCCTGCGGGTGCTCCCAGGCTCCTACAACGAGTCCGTCCAGGTTACCGTCTCCGGTACCCCCAGCCAGCGCATCACCATCGCCTCCGATACCCGCTGGGGCGCCAAGTTGAACGCCCAGGGCAATCTCTTCGGTATTGATGTGCGCGGTAGCTACGTGGATATCGTAGGGTTTGAAGTTACCAACGCCACCAACAGCGGCATCATCAGCTGGGCCCCTT